>SECL01000034.1 GCA_004173455.1 Moraxellaceae bacterium
ACTACTGACGTAACTGGTGCGATCCAGTTGCCAGAAGGCGTGGAAATGGTTATGCCAGGTGATAACGTTCAGATGTCTGTTGAACTGATTCACCCGATTGCAATGGACCAAGGTCTGCGCTTTGCAATCCGTGAAGGCGGCCGTACTGTTGGCGCCGGTGTTGTTGCTAAAGTAACTAACTAAGACATTGTCTTGGTAGTTTGTAATTGTTTTAAGCGTCAATTATCTAAGTCTTAGATAATTTGCCGAAGGTAATCAAGAGTTGCCTTCGGTTGTACTTTACAGGTCCTTAGCTCAGTTGGTAGAGCATCGGTCTCCAAAACCGAGGGTCGTAGGTTCGAATCCTACAGGGCCTGCCATATTTTAAAGCTTGATGCTGACTTTCGCTAATTAAGTCATTGGTTTAATAACGAGTCTAAAATAATGTCAACTGACGAAAAGACGCGTGATGCATTGAGCGGCGCGGCAATACCCCAACAAAATGATCCGGCACAAATAGTCAAAACTGGCTCGGTGCTGGATATTGTCTTTTGGATTGTGGCACTAGGTTTATTGATTGGGGCAACCCTCATTAATCAATACCTGCCTGCCTACTGGGCAGCGGGCAGTAATGTCTGGGTGCGCATTGGCGCCATTGTGGTCTGTATTGTCGTTGCACTCGGCTTGTTGTATGCCACCCATCAGGGTAAAGCATTTGCAATCTTACTCAAAGATTCCCGTACTGAATTACGCCGTGTCACGTGGCCAACCAAGCAGGAAACGGTAACAACCACTTGGCAGGTTTTGCTCGTCGTGGTTGTGGCCAGTTTAATCCTGTGGGGATTTGATACTATCTTTGGCTGGCTCATTCAGTCGATCATCGGATAATGACTATGAAGCGCTGGTATATTGTTCATGCCTATTCAGGCTACGAAAAGCAAGTAATGCGTTCCCTGAAAGATCGTATTGAACGCAGTCATGTGGCTGACAGTTTTGGAGAAGTTCTGGTTCCTACCGAAGAAGTGGTAGAAATGAAGGACGGCAAGAAGCGCAAAAGTGAGCGTAAGTTCTTTCCAGGTTATGTCCTCATTGAAATGGAAATGGATGATGATACTTGGCATATCGTCAAAGAATGTCCTAAGGTGTTGGGTTTTATTGGCGGCACCAAAGAAAAACCTGCCCCAATTACCCAAAAAGAAGCCGATGCCATTTTAGCGCGCGTGCGCAATACCGGCGAAGCCCCACGGCCAAAAACCATGTTTGAGCCGGGTGAAGAATTGCTGGTGACTGACGGTCCATTTACCGACTTTAAAGGTGTGGTGGAAGAGGTTCAGTATGAAAAATCTCGCTTGACCCTGACAATTAATGTATTTAATCGTCCGACTCAGGTAGAGCTTGAATTCCGTCAGGTTGAAAAAACAATTTAATTCGTTTTTTTAAAAAATTTAGTGTACAATATTGCGCCCAATCGCTATGTGTTAGTGGTTGGGCGTTTTTGCTTAGGGTGCTGTGGCAGCCGCTACAGAATATTATTATGGGGAGCCTGTTAAGGCGTTTGTACCCAAGGAGTTATCATGGCCAAGAAGATTGACGGCTATATCAAGCTGCAAGTTCCAGCTGGTAAAGCAAACCCATCACCACCAATCGGTCCAGCATTGGGTCAACGTGGTGTTAACATCATGGCATTCTGTAAAGAATTCAATGCTGCCACTCAGAAAATGGAAACTGGCATGCCGATTCCAGTAACGATTACTGTCTATAACGACAAATCGTTTACTTTCACCATGGCTTCTCCACCAGCGACTTATTTCCTGAAGAAAGCCATGAATCTGGGTAAAGGTTCACCACGTCCAAATACCCAGAAAGTGGGTAAAATCACGCGTGCTCAATTGGAAGAAATTGCCAAAGCAAAAGAAGGCAATTTGACAGGTGCAGACCTTGATGCGCAAGTGCGCACTATTGCGGGTTCTGCGCGTTCAATGGGTCTGGATGTGGAGCTTTAAGAACATGGCAAAATTAACCAAACGTCAAAAGGCTATTGCTGCACAGGTAGAAGCCGGCAAAGTATATTCTTTGGAAGATGCTGTTGCGCTGTTAAACAACTTGCCAGCTGCCAAATTCAAAGAATCTTTGGATGTCTCTGTCAATCTAGGTGTTGATCCACGTAAATCGGATCAGGTTGTTCGTGGTGCTACCACACTGCCTGCCGGTACTGGTAAAACTGTACGCGTAGCCGTATTTGCTCAGGGCGCTGCTGCTGAAGCGGCCAAGGCTGAAGGTGCGGACATCGTGGGTATGGATGATCTGGCTGAAAGCATTCAAGGCGGCAATCTGAATTTTGATGTAGTCATTGCTGCACCTGACGCCATGCGCGTTGTGGGTAAGCTGGGTACTATTTTAGGCCCACGTGGCTTAATGCCTAACCCGAAAGTGGGTACGGTAACTCCTGATGTAGCCGGTGCTGTTCGCAATGCCAAAGCTGGTCAGGCACGCTATCGTGTGGACAAAGGCGGTATTATCCACGCTGGTATTGGTCAGGTTGGTTTTGAAGCTGCTGCTGTTCGCCAGAACGTTGAAGCGCTAATTAGCGACCTGAAAAAAGCCAAGCCTGCGACCTCTAAAGGCGTTTACATCAAGAAGATTACCTTAAGCTCTACCATGGGCCCAGGTTTGTCAATTGATGTGTCTTCTGTCTCTAACTAATTTGTTGGGTCAGACAAGAATTTAAAAATCTTGAGTAAGGTACAAATCGGTAGTCATTGCTTAAGTGCTGATAACTACTGAGACTGGCAGAACATTGTTGCTCAGGGCAGTGATTTTTAATCACTGTTGTACCTTACTCAAGTGGACTTTGAATTGACAGGCAGGGTGTAAAAACTCGCTTTGTTGGCGTCAAAGACCTCAGGCGGAAAAGTGGACTTGTTCAATTTTCCTTAAAAAACCAGCCTGCGTAGACGCGGTGGTGTGATGAATGCTTAGGCAAACTGAAAACCTCCGCGTGTGAGCATCCTGTATGTAAAAATTCAGGTTGTTTACATTTTATGGGAGTGCATTTACCCATTATTTGGGATGCATAAATCACCTGAGGAGGTTATACAGTGACTCTACGTTTAGAGGATAAAAAAGAGATCGTTGCTGCGGTTAATGAAGCTGCCAGCACCGCATACTCTGCTGTTGTTGCCGACTACCGTGGTTTGACCGTTGCACAATTAACCAAGTTACGTGTTAATGCACGTAATTCTGGTGTTTACCTGCGTGTTGTTCGTAACACACTGGCTAAACGTGCGTTTGAAGGTACTCAGTTTGATGTTTTGAACGAGACTTTAACTGGTCCAACCATTATCGGTTTGTCAACGTCTGAAGACGACATGGGTGCTGCGGCACGCCTGTTTCAAGACTTTGCCAAAGACAACGCAAAATTTGAAGTCAAGTCTGCTGCATTTGACGGCAAGTTATATGGTGCTGATCAAATCGGTACGATTGCTAACTTACCAAATCTGCATACAGCTTTGACGATGCTGGCATCTGTACTACAGGCTCCAGTATCCAAGTTTGGCCGCTTGCTGACTGCTTTGAAAGAAAAGCAAGAGCAAGAAGCTGCTTAATTCATTCATCATACCTTATATCCTTTTGGAGTTTTAATCATGGCATTGTCCAACGAAGAAATCCTGAACGCCGTTGCTGAAAAAACTGTTCTTGAACTGGTTGAATTAATTTCTGCTTTTGAAGAGAAATTCAACGTTTCTGCTGCTGCCGTTGCTGCTGCTGGTCCTGCTGCTGCTGGTCCTGCTGCTGTTGAAGAACAAACTGAGTTCAACGTTGAGCTGACCAGCTTTGGCGCGAACAAAGTTGCTGTTATTAAAGCAGTGCGTGAAGCAACTGGCCTTGGCTTGAAAGAAGCGAAAGATCTGGTTGAAGGCGCGCCACAAGTATTGAAAGAAGGCGTTAGCAAAGAAGAAGGCGATGAACTGAAAGCGAAGCTTGAAGCTGCTGGTGCTACCATTACCCTTAAGTAATTTAGGGTTGGAGCTGGTATTAAACTAGCTCCAAAAAAATGGCTGATGGCTCTTGGGTCATCAGCCTTTTTGCGTTACAATATTCGGCTCGATTTTTTGTGATCGAAATCGACTGGCTAAAATGCTTAGCACTGTTTTTGACGCTGTTTTTAGTATTACTTTTCGTCTCTTTATTCTGGTCTGATCCGGTTTGCTTGAGGCAAAAAATGCATACAAAAGCATTGCTAAGCATTTTTAAGTTTAATGCTTTATCTCAGCTTTATTTTTACCAGTGAATTTGATGCACTTGATTAAGGATAGTGATTATTGATCCTTAATGAAGCAAGTCCACTGGTTGCCACATCGGCATCGTGTTTCCCCACCGGACTCGTTCTGCAGGCGAGGCTGGTTTACTTTCCGAGGACTCCAGATGGCATACTCCTATACCGAAAAGAAACGGATCCGCAAGAATTTTGGTAAGTTGCCCAACGTAATGGACGTACCGTACCTATTGGCCATTCAGGTTGATTCGTACCGTGCCTTTTTGCAAGACGGTAAAATTTCCAAGCAGCGTGAAGATGTAGGCTTGCAAGCCGCCTTCCGTTCAGTTTTCCCTATTGTGAGCTATTCCGGCAATGCTGCATTAGAGTTTGTTGAGTACAATCTGGGCAGACCTGAGTTTGACGTGCGCGAATGTATTTTGCGTGGTTCAACCTATGCCGCCCCAATGCGCGTCAAGATTCGCCTGATCATTTATGATCGTGAAACCAAGTCCATTAAAGACGTGCGTGAGCAAGAAGTCTACATGGGCGAAATTCCGCTCATGACCGAAAACGGTACCTTTGTGATCAATGGTACTGAGCGTGTGATTGTGTCCCAGTTGCACCGTTCTCCCGGCGTATTCTTTGACCATGACAAAGGCAAAACACACTCGTCTGGTAAAGTGTTGTATTCCGCCCGGATTATTCCTTACCGTGGTTCGTGGCTGGACTTTGAGTTTGATGCCAAAGATCTAGTCTTTGTCCGTATTGACCGTCGTCGTAAATTACTGGCGACTGTGGTGCTGCGTGCCTTGGGTTATACCACCGCGCAAGTGCTTGACCTGTTCTTTGAAAAAGTACCGGTTTATGTGGAAGACACCTATCAGATTGATCTGGTGCCTGAGCGTCTGCGCGGTGAAATGTCACAGTTTGATATCACCGATAAAGATGGCAAGGTAATTGTTGAGCAGGGCAAGCGGATTAATGCACGTCATGTACGTCAAATGGAAGCAGCTGGTTTAACCAAGCTGGCGGTTCCTGATGAATACTTGTATGAACGCATTATTGCTGAAGACATTACCTTAAAAGGTGGTGATGTCATTGAAGCCAATACCGTGATTAGCCATGAAGTACTGGTGAAGCTGGCTGAAGCAGGCATTAAGCAGTTTAATATGCTGTTTACCAACGATATTGACCGTGGTTCTTTTATTGCTGATTCACTGCGTGCCGATACCACGCGTAATCGTGAAGAAGCGCTGGTTGAAATCTACAAGGTCATGCGTCCGGGCGAGCCACCAACTAAAGAAGCTGCTGAAAACCTGTTTAACAATCTGTTCTTTAGTACAGAGCGTTATGACTTGTCACCGGTTGGTCGCATGAAGTTCAACCGTCGTCTGGGTCGTCCTTATGATGTCGGCACTGACCAGAAATCACGCGCCATTGAAGGTATCCTCAGCAATGATGATATCGTTGATGTACTGCGTACGCTGGTTGATATCCGTAACGGCAAAGGCGAAGTGGATGATATCGATCACTTGGGTAACCGTCGTGTGCGTTCTGTAGGCGAGATGACCGAAAACCAGTTCCGTGTTGGTCTGGTGCGTGTTGAGCGTGCGGTCAAAGAGCGTCTAAATCAGGCAGAAACAGAAGGCCTGTCACCACAGGATCTGATTAATGCCAAGCCAGTGGCTGCTGCGATCAAGGAATTCTTTGGTTCCAGCCAGTTATCGCAGTTTATGGATCAAAATAATCCATTGTCTGAGATTACCCACAAGCGCCGTGTATCTGCCCTTGGGCCGGGTGGTTTGACCCGTGAGCGTGCTGGCTTTGAAGTACGTGACGTTCATCAAACCCATTATGGCCGTGTGTGCCCAATTGAAACACCGGAAGGTCCAAACATTGGTTTGATCAATTCGCTGTCGGTCTATGCCAAAGCCAATGATTTTGGTTTCTTGGAAACGCCATACCGTAAAGTGGTTGATGGTCGTGTCACCGATGACATTGAGTATCTGTCAGCCATTGAAGAAAACGGGACGGTGATTGCACAGGCGGATTCGCCAGTGGATGCCAAAGGCCAGTTGCAGGACGAAATGGTTTCTGTCCGTGCTCAGGGCGAATTTATTCGTACCAGCCCGGAAAAAGTTACCCACATGGACGTATCACCACGTCAGGTAGTTTCGGTTGCAGCCAGCTTGATTCCATTCTTGGAACACGATGATGCGAACCGTGCATTGATGGGTTCCAACATGCAGCGTCAGGCTGTTCCAACCTTGCGTGCTGACAAGCCTTTAGTCGGTACTGGTATGGAGCGCCATGTAGCTGGTGATGAAATTGCCCGTGGTGACATTCTGGCGGATGGCCCATCTACTGACTTGGGTGAACTCGCACTGGGTCAAAACATGCGCGTGGCATTTATGCCATGGAATGGTTACAACTTCGAGGATTCGATTTTATTATCCGAGCGTGTAGTGCAGGAAGATCGTTTCACCTCGATCCATATTCAGGAACTATCCTGTGTGGCGCGTGATACCAAGCTGGGTTCCGAAGAAATCACCGGTGATATTCCTAACGTGGGTGAAGCCGCCCTGTCCAAGCTGGATGAGTCCGGGATTGTGTACATTGGTGCGGAAGTCAACGCAGGTGACATTTTGGTCGGTAAGGTCACTCCAAAAGGTGAAACCCAGCTTACGCCGGAAGAAAAACTGCTGCGTGCGATTTTTGGTGAAAAAGCCGCTGATGTGAAAGACTCTTCCTTGCGTGTGCCGTCGGGCACCAAAGGTACCGTGATTGACGTTCAGGTATTTACCCGTGATGGTCTGGAAAAAGACGAACGCGCGCTGGCCATTGAAAAGGCGCAGCTGGATGCTTACCGTAAGGATTTGAAAGAAGAATATCGAATCTTTGAAGAAGCAGCCCGTGAGCGTGTCATTCGTCTGTTGAATGGCCAGAAAGTCAATGGCGGTGGTTCAACCCGTCGTGGTGATACGCTAGATGATAGCCTGATGTCAGGTCTGGAGTTAAACCAGTTGCTGGACGTACAACCGATTGACGAAGGGATTGCTGAGCGCTTGCAACAAATCCAAGACTTCTTGCGTGAGAAGGAAAAGGAAATTGATGACAAGTTCACCGAGAAAAAGCGCAAGCTGTCTACTGGTGATGAGCTGACCCATGGTGTACTGAAAGTCGTTAAGGTGTATCTGGCGGTAAAACGTCGTATCCAGCCGGGTGACAAAATGGCCGGACGTCATGGTAACAAAGGTGTGGTGTCCGTCATCATGCCGGTTGAAGATATGCCATATGATGAAAACGGCGTGCCGGTCGACGTAGTGTTAAACCCATTGGGTGTACCATCGCGGATGAACGTAGGTCAGATTCTGGAAACCCATCTGGGTCTGGCCGCCAAAGGTCTGGGTCAGAAGATCGACAAGATGTTGCAGCAGCAGCGTCAGGCCAGTGAGCTGCGTGAGTTCATGGACAAGATCTACAATCAGGTTGGTGGCGAGCAGGAAACCCTGAACGACCTGACCGATAATGAAGTATTCAGTCTGGCCAACAACCTTAAAGGTGGCGTACCGATTGCAACACCGGTATTTGATGGTGCTGAAGAAACCCAGATCAAGCAGTTGCTGAAACTGGCTGATTTGTCCGAAACAGGCCAGCAGGTGCTGTACGATGGCCGTACCGGTGACCGTTTTGACCGTCCTGTAACCGTGGGTTATATGTACATGCTCAAACTCAACCACTTGGTGGATGACAAGATGCATGCGCGTTCTACCGGTTCTTACTCTTTGGTAACGCAACAGCCATTGGGTGGTAAAGCCCAGTTTGGTGGTCAGCGTTTCGGTGAGATGGAGGTGTGGGCACTCGAGGCGTATGGTGCGACTTACACCTTGCAGGAAATGCTGACAGTGAAATCGGATGACGTTGAAGGACGTACCCGCATCTACAAGAACATTGTGGATGGCAATCACTATATGGATCCGGGCATGCCTGAATCGTTTAATGTATTGACCAAGGAAATTCGTTCCCTCGGTATTAACATTGAACTTAAAAATGGTGACTAATTGACAGTAGGCTCTAACGCATTGCGCGTTAGGCTTGCGCGGCGGCAAAGCCCGGCTTTGCTGGTCGCCACTCAGGTAATAATATTTGTGACCCAGCCGGGCAATGGATGAATTGCTTGGCTCACGGAGAAATGAATTGAAAGATTTGCTCGATATTATGCGTAAGAAGACAGACTCGGAAAACGTTGGCAACGTTGAGTTTGATCGTATCCGTATTGGTCTTGCGTCACCAGAAATGATCAAATCGTGGTCTCATGGCGAAGTGAAAAAGCCTGAAACCATTAACTACCGTACCTTCAAGCCGGAGCGTGACGGTTTGTTCTGTGCCAAAATTTTTGGCCCGGTAAAAGACTACGAATGCTTGTGTGGTAAATACAAGCGCATGAAATACAAAGGCGTCATTTGTGAAAAATGTGGTGTAGAAGTTACCACGGCTAAAGTACGCCGTGACCGCATGGGTCACATCGACTTGGCTTCTCCAGTTGCGCACATCTGGTTCTTAAAATCACTGCCAAGCCGTATTGGCCTGCTGCTGGATATGACCCTGCGTGATATCGAGCGTGTGCTGTATTTTGAAAGCTATGTGGTGACTGATCCCGGCATGTCGCCGCTCGAGAAGTACCAGTTATTGGGTGATGAAGAATACTTCACCGCGCTGGAAGAACATGGCGATGAGTTTGTGGCCAAAATGGGTGCTGAAGCGATTCAGGACTTGTTACGTGATATTGATCTGGAAGCTGAAGTTGCGCGCCTGCGTGAAGAAATTCCACAAACCACCTCTGAAACCAAGCTGAAAAAATCATCCAAACGCTTGAAGTTAATGGAAGCATTCCGTGATTCCAACAACAAGCCAGAATGGATGGTGATGAACATTCTTCCTGTATTGCCACCGGATTTACGTCCTTTGGTACCGCTGGAAGGTGGCCGTTTTGCCACGTCTGACCTGAATGACCTGTATCGCCGTGTCATTAACCGGAATAACCGGTTAAAACGTCTGCTGGACTTGTCAGCGCCTGATATTATCGTGCGTAACGAAAAACGCATGTTGCAGGAAGCGGTTGATGCCTTGCTGGATAACGGTCGTCGTGGTCGTGCGATTACTGGCAGCAACAAGCGTCCGCTAAAATCGCTGGCTGACATGATCAAGGGTAAGCAAGGTCGTTTCCGTCAGAACTTGCTCGGTAAACGTGTCGATTACTCGGGTCGTTCGGTGATTGTGGTTGGCCCAACCTTGCGTCTGCATCAGTGTGGTTTGCCCAAGAAAATGGCACTGGAACTGTTCAAGCCATTTATTTTTGCCAAACTGCAAGCATCTGGCCAAGCCACTACGATTAAAGCCGCCAAAAAAATGGTTGAGCGCGAAACACCTGAAGTGTGGGACGTTCTGGCATCAGTAATCCGTGAACATCCGGTGTTGCTGAACCGTGCGCCAACCCTGCACCGTCTGGGTCTGCAAGCGTTTGAGCCGACCTTGATTGAAGGCAAAGCGATTCAGTTGCATCCGCTGGTGTGTACTGCATTTAACGCCGACTTTGACGGTGACCAGATGGCGGTACACGTACCGCTGACACTGGAAGCTCAGCTCGAAGCACGTGCGTTGATGATGTCAACCAACAACATCCTGTCGCCAGCCAATGGTGAACCGATTATCGTGCCGTCGCAGGACGTGGTATTGGGTCTGTATTACATCAGCCGTGATGCCATCAATGCCAAAGGCGAAGGCATGATCTTTGCCGATACGGATGAAGTAAACCGTGCGCTAGGTACCAAACAGGTTGCATTGCATGCGCGTATTAAAGTGCGCGTGAAAGAAACCATCGTTGAAGATGATGGCCAGCGCACAGTCAATGATCGTCTGGTTGATACCACGCCAGGCCGTTGTTTGTTATGGAGTGTTGTTCCTACCGGCATGGGCTTTGATCAAATCAATGACACCATGACCAAAAAGAACATATCCAAGCTGATCAACACCTGCTATCGCAAACTCGGTCTCAAAGCCACTGTATTGTTTGCCGATCAGTTGATGTATCTGGGCTTCCGTCAAGCCACGCTATCTGGCGTGTCTGTGGGCATGGAAGACATGCTGATTCCGCCGAATAAAGATGAAATCATTGGCAAAGCTGATGCTGAAGTCCGTGAAATCGAACATCAGTTTGAGCAGGGCTTTGTGACTGCCGGTGAGCGCTATAACAAGGTAGTGGATATCTGGGCACGCACCAATGACCAAGTGGCCAAGGCCATGATGGACAACCTGTCCTTTGAGACCGTGGTGAACAAGCAGGGTCAAGAGGAAAAGCAAAAGTCCTTTAACTCGATTTACATCATGTCCGATTCGGGGGCGCGTGGTAGTGCGGCGCAGATTCGTCAGTTGGCGGGGATGCGTGGTCTGATGGCCAAGCCGGATGGGTCGATTATTGAAACACCCATTAAAGCCAACTTCCGTGAAGGCTTGACCGTACTTCAGTACTTTATTTCCACGCATGGTGCGCGTAAAGGTCTGGCCGATACGGCACTAAAAACTGCCAACTCCGGTTATCTGACTCGTCGTCTAGTTGACGTGGCACAGGATTTGGTCATTACCGAGCCAGATTGTGGTACGACCGACGGCCTGTTCATGACCCCACTGATTCAAGGTGGTGATGTAATTGAGCCACTGCGTGACCGTGTACTGGGTCGTGTGGTTGCGGTTGAAGTATTAAAGCCCGGCAGTGATGAAGTCTTTGCTGAAGCCAATACCTTGCTGGATGAGCAATGGGTTGACCGTCTGGAACATGCGGGTGTGGACGAAATCAAGGTTCGTTCCGTGATTAGCTGTAAAACGCGCTTTGGTGTGTGTGCCATGTGTTATGGCCGTGATCTGGCGCGTGGCCATCTGGTCAATGCGGGTGAGTCTGTAGGTGTTATGGCAGCACAGTCGATTGGTGAGCCGGGTACCCAACTGACCATGCGGACATTCCACGTGGGCGGGGCGGCCAGCAGAACTTCTGCGGCCAACAATGTGCAAGTGCGTAACAAAGGCACCATCCGTTTCCACAATATCAAAGCTGTACAACACCACAAAGGCCATCTGGTCACTGTGTCGCGTTCGGCAGAAATTGGGGTTGCAGATGACTTAGGTCGTGAGCGCGAGCGTTATAAAGTGCCTTACGGTTCGTCCATTCTGGTCAAAGATGGTCAGCCTGTAGATGCCGGTGCCGTGATTGCTACTTGGGATCCGCACACTCATCCGCTGATTACGGAAGTAGCCGGTAAAGTTCGCTTCTCGCAAATTTTGGATGGTTCAACTGCTACCTCCAAGACTGACGATGCCACCGGTATGACCACTGTTGAGATTTTGGCAGTGAAAGACCGTCCGGCTTCTGGTAAGGAGCTGCGTCCTGCGGTAGTGCTCGATACGGTTGAAGGGGTTGAGCAGTTCTACTTCCTGCCGCAAAACACCATTTTGAGCGTCCGAGATGGCGACAATATAGGTGTGGGTGATGTCATTGGCCGTGTACCACAGGAATCGTCACGTACTCGTGATATTACCGGTGGTCTGCCACGCGTTGCCGATTTGTTTGAAGCGCGTAAGCCTAAAGAACATGCTATTTTGGCTGAAGTATCCGGTGTGGTGAGCTTTGGTAAAGAAACCAAAGGTAAAAACCGTCTGGTGATTTCACCTGATGATGGCACTGAAATCTACGAAGAATTGATTCCAAAATGGCGTCAGATCAACGTGTTTGAAGGTGAGCATGTGGAGCGCGGCGAAGTCATCTCCGATGGCCCACAAAACCCGCACGATATCTTGCGTTTAAAAGGCGAAGCACCTTTGGCCAATTATATCGTGAATGAAGTACAGGACGTTTATCGCTTACAGGGTGTAAAAATCAACGACAAGCACATTGAGGTGATTATTCGCCAGATGTTGCGTAAAGTTGAAATTCTGGATGGCGGTGATTCCAGCTTCATTAAAGGTGAGCAGGGTGAATACGCGCGCGTGAGAGAAGAGAATCAGGCATTGCAGGCTCAAAATAAATTCCCAGCCAAGTTTGAACGCTTGCTGATGGGGATTACTAAAGCTTCGCTGTCAACGGATTCCTTCATTTCTGCGGCATCTTTCCAAGAAACCACTCGCGTTCTGACCGAAGCGGCGGTGACTGGTAAAGAAGATGATCTGCGTGGCTTGAAAGAAAACGTGGTGGTAGGTCGACTGATTCCTGCGGGTACTGGTTTGGCATATCATCTGGAGCGTCGTCGTCAGGAAGCTGCTGCGGCAGAAGAAGCCTTGACCACCGACTTCTCTGAAGTGGATCAGGCCTTTAGCCAAGCGTTGAACGAAGAGCAAATTTAATCTGTTTAAGATGAATAGTGTTCGATAAAAAGGGAGCTTCGGCTCCCTTTTTTAATGACTGTTTTTTGAAGTCTGGTTTTAATGCTTGGATTGAATCGTTGGTTTTAATCAATAAGTTTTAAAAGAAAGACTTACAAAGCTTAGATTTAGTGACTGGGACAATCCTTGCCTTGTGAATACCAATCGGTGACCTGATCATTTTTGATAATAAAAGCCACGCGGCAATTGGCACGAATGCTATAGCTGGATGAAGGGCGCGGTGACACATATGCACCGCCCATGCCATTAATCGTTGGTGTGGTTTGCATCGGGGTTGGAATAGGAATATTTACCATGACTGGCCTGAACACCAAAACGGTTTGATCATCCTGTTGTATTTGCTGATCCGGTTGTCCTAATTCGGCCAACAGTTTGGTTGCAGGCTGGCCATTATAATGATTCATGGCGGTGCTGAAACTTGGGCTGGTGACACAACCTGTCAAAATTATTGTGCCTAGGGTTAAAAAAATTTTATGCATTGTGATGTTCCTGTTTGACGACTTGGCCATTTTAATATTGCCCTTTTTATGCTTAAACCCTGCAATCATCAGCATTGCAACGTGATCATTTGAATAAAATACTCGCCGTTTTTTAGATAAATTCGTGGGCAGTTTACTCAATTGCAGATAGGCTAAACAATATCGCAATGAAATAAACACTTTAGATAAAAAGATTTGAATAAACCTAAACAGCTTGCTACAGTCATGAAAATAATATGAAAAATGATGGATGGCTACATGGACAAAATAGCCGTTAACGTACTGGCTGGACTGCTGTTATCCGGTATGACGCATGCTGAATGTCATTATAGCTTTGATGCGCACCCGACGCAGTTGGCGATGTACAGTTTGCTTCAGGAAGGCAATACCACCATGCTCAAGCCACTGGTTACCACATCGAATCAACAGATTTCCATGAGCCTGCCAGATGTACCACAAAAATACCTGATCGCGTCTCATGATGGAATTGAAACCCTGATCCAGCAGTTTAATCAACATGATGCTGCAATTGGTGATCTCAATGTACTGAGTAGCGGTAAGCTGGCACTGGAATTTAAAATTGATCAACTCACTGCGCCAGTTCAAACGCCAGATAATGTTTATAAAATGGGCGTTATGATCTATGGCAGTAGTTTGCGGCCAGCCGCGCATAATGCGCTAAAAATTGAAATGAGCCTGTCCAATGCTGCGATGAATAGCCAGCATGAGGCTGCGGTCAATTTCACCACCACTGCAATGGCCACAGGTCAGCAAGAATCATTTGTTTATCCAGTACAGTTGCCTTTAGCTGCCGCATATCGCTTGGGATTATATGTAGATCAGGACAATGGACGGCTTGGGGTTATTATTAATGGTCATGATAAAGGCTATCTTAATACAAAAATTCCGGTGCATCTTGACCGATTAGCCCTTGCACCCTTTATCTGGTCTGACCTTGACCCTACTAACCCTTTGCTTGGTGAGGTTGTGGCAGGTACTGTCATCACGGATGCCCGTCAGATGAAACTGACCTATCCGGTAGGCACGCGCGATCTATGCGGCATCGCACTACGCTAAAACACTACTGAAAACCACTGGATTTTCGGGCAGCCTTGCATTAAAAAAGCGACTCTACAAAATAACAAGCCCTTGCTGGAGTATGCAATGAAACAGGTATTAACGGTCAGTGAAGTCGACGGCTTTATTGAGGGCACTGGTGCGCAAACGCTGGTGATGATTCATGGCTGGCCCGACACCTACCGTATCTGGGACAAACAGATTGCGTTTTTTAAGCAGCATTATCGCTGTGCTTATTTTACCTTGCCTGGTTTTGATCATGACAAGTCGCGGCAGGCCTTTTCACTGGATCAGGTGATTGAAACGATTAAAGCTGTCGTGGATGAGGCTAGTCCTGACCAGCCGGTGCATCTGATGTTGCATGACTGGGGCTGTTTTTATGGCTACCAGTATGCGATGCGCTATCCGCAGCGGGTGGCCAGCATCGTAGGCGTTGATGTCGGTGATGCCAATAGCCGCGCTTTTAGAAAATCCATTACTCCCAAAAAAGCCGCCATGATTGCCGGTTATCAGTTGCCATTGGCGTTGGCATGGCGCATTAGTGGCGCGGCCGGTCGCCAGATTGCCCGTGGTGTAGCCAGAACGCTAAAAACCCCTTCAAACCTCAAACTGATTCGTGCCAATATGGGCTATCCGTATTATATTCAATGGACACAAAAATTCGGTTCGTTCAAAGGCGCGCGTGATTTGGACTTTCAATGTCCACTGCTGTACATCTACGGTAAAAATAAGCCTCTGATGTTTCATTCAAAGGCTTGGTTAGAACAACTCGAACAACAGGCTCCCAGTCAGGTTGAAGCGTTTAATACCTCGCACTGGGTTATGGTCGAAGCACCGGATCAGTTCAACCAGACAGTGCAGGCCTGGCTATCGAGCCTTTAAACACACAGGCATTGTGATAGTCCATAAAAAAACCCCTGATATCGCTATCAGGGATTTTTTATGATGCAGGCCATAGTTTGGAAAACCTGCACTAAAATCTTGGCGGTGAGAGAGGGATTCGAACCCTCGATACGCGCAAACGTATACACACTTTCCAGGCGTGCTCCTTCAGCCACTCGGACACCTCACCAAGGCGTGCGATTCTAGCCAAAAAACTGCGCTTTGCCAATTGGTATTTTATGTAATTCGCACTTTATTGATTTTTTTTCGGTGCTACTATGGCCGGATTATAACGAGATGTCCATTTTGCTATGCAAACACAAACGCATCGTGCTGCCTTACCTGCCATTACGCTGGCTGCATTAGGGGTAGTCTTTGGTGATATTGGAACCAGTCCGCTGTATGCCTTAAAAGAATGCTTTCATGCAGCCCATGGCATTCAAATCACTCCGGCCAATGTGCTGGGGGTGCTGTCGCTGATTTTCTGGTCGTTGATGATTGTGGTGTCATTCAAGTATGTGGCATTTATCATGCGTGCCGACAACAATGGCGAAGGTGGCATCATGGCGCTGCTGGCGCTCAATATGCGTAGCAAACGTATTGGTGCCAAAACCCGTTCTGCCCTGATTGGCATTGGCCTGTTTGGCGCGGCGCTGTTTTTTGGTGATGGTATTATTACGCCAGCGGTCTCTGTATTGTCGGCAGTGGAAGGTTTGTCTATTGCTACACCGGTATTTACCCCTTATGTGGTGCCCATTACCATTACCGTGCTGGTGGTGCTATTTATGATCCAGCGCAAGGGCACTGGCTTGGTAGGTAAGTATTTTGGCCCGATTACCTTATTGTGGTTTGCGTCGCTAGGCGTCTTGGGCATCCTCAGTATTGTGCAAAATCCCGGAATCTTATGGCTGGTCAATCCCTACTGGGGCGCGCACTTTGTCTTTGCCCATCCGGGGCTGGCGTTTTTGGCCATGAGTGCTGTGGTACTGACCATTACTGGCGGTGAGGCACTCTATGCAGATATGGGGCATTTTGGCCGCAAGCCGATTCAAATGGGCTGGTTTTTTATTGTATTGCCTTGTTTGCTATTGAACTATGCGGGTCAAGGGGCATTACTGTTGCGTGAACCGGAAGCGGTTGAAAATCCGTTTTTCAAGCTGGTGCCGGATATTGCGCTGTATCCCATGATTGCGCTGGCCACCATGGCCACTGTGATTGCCTCGCAAGCAGTGATTTCAGGGGTGTTTTCCATTGCGCGTCAGGCCATGCAACTGGGTTATCTGCCCCGCATGACTATTTTGCACACTTCTGAATCAGAAATTGGCCAGATTTATATTCCTTTTTTAAACTGGCTGTTGCTTGGCTCGATTGTAATTCTGGTGGCAGCGTTTGAATCCAGCTCCAATCTGGCGGCGGCCTATGGTCTGGCTGTGACCATGACCATGATTTGTGACACCTTGCTGGTGGGATTTGTATTGTACAGCCTGCTGCGCTGGCGACCGCTTAAGGTATTGCTGATTGTGGTACCGATTTTATTGCTGGATCTGGTGTTTTTTAGTGCAACCTCCTTGAAAATTCTAGCAGGTGGTTGGTTCCCGCTCATGGTGGGCGCTGTCGTCTTTACCATTATGATGACTTGGAAACGTGGCCGTAAAATTACCTTTGATAAATTGCAGCGCGATACTTTACCGCTGGATATTTTTATTAAAAGTCTTAATTCTGCGCCCAATATTGTGAGTGGAACGGCTGTTTTTATGACGGGTAGCCCGAATGTGGTGCCGCATGCCTTGTTGCATAATCTCAAGCACAACAAAGTGCTGCATGAGCGCAATGTGCTGATGACCATTCATACCCGCGATGTGCCGTATGTTGATCCCAGCCAGCGGGTGGAAGCCGAGCAACTGGATGGCCGTTTTGTACGGGTTAAAGCTTCTTACGGATTTAAGGAGCAACCTGATGCGCCGCAAGCCCTGCAACAGGCGTTGGCTTTGCTGGATCAGTCGTATGACACCATGACCACCAGCTTTTTTGTTTCACGTGAACGGCTGGTGCATACCGTGGGTGATGGCATGGCACCATGGCGCGAAAAACTGTTTATTTCGATGCAGCGCAACACCAGTTCGGTAAGTGACTTCTTTCAGATTCCGCCCAATCGGGTGGTAGAAATGGGCACACAAATTGAAATCTAGTGATCAGCAAATCAATATTGATTAAAGCCTGACTTCAATACCTGAGCAAAACATTAAAGCTGGCTTTTACGCCAGCTTTAATGTTTTGCACGCTAACACAGCACCGTGTTATGAATAAGGGTGCCTGCAAAATAGTTGAATCAACAGTAGCGTTATGGTGCGGTAACCTGAGGGCTAGTGACAGGGGCATCCGTATCCATATCAGAGGTCATGGGTGTTCCCATATTGTTGTTATCACTGTTATCGTCTGCATCATTAGCGTCAGCAGCAGGCATGCTACTATGCATATTGGATGACATGCTTCCCATTTGAGCACCAGAACTGGTGTCCATTGTTGAATTCATGGCAGGCATCATTTGGCCATCACTAGCGCGCATGTTGGTTTGTACCGTGGTCAATGCAATGCTGTTAACCGTTGTGCCTTTTGGCGGAGCTGGTTCAGCCATAGCCAGCATAGAGGTACATAGTGCAGCAGATAAAGCGGTCAGCGTGGCAATTTTTTTCAGGCTTTTCATTAAGATTCTCCAAAAATTTTTTCATGGTTTTGTTTAGGTCAGTGGCTTTTCAACAGCAACAGATTCAATCCTAAAACTCATCTGTATAGACACTGGACAACAGCTCCAATACTAAGGCGTTCTTTTAAAATAAATATAAAGGAAGTGTATGTTATGTAAGTAGTTATATGAAGTGACGCATAGTTTATGTTTCAATCATGTAGTTGCAGGACATACCTTATTATGGTGTATCTGGTCTAAGCGGTTTATCTCATGGTTTGGCGGTTAAGGAACCATCTGTTATTCCTATATTGCTGAAAGCTACATTCATAAAATTTTCCTCTATGCAAACTACATCACTAAAAGCGAGTGACCTAAATTCAGCATTACACCAAAATGCAGGCAAAAAAATAGGCAGCTTATTGGGCTGCCTTTTTACTAAAAGGTGAAGCTGCTCTGGCCTTGGCAATAACTAACGTAGGAGAGTGCAGGGTGTCAATTACGCCAAGGAGCAGTTCACATAGGCTATTTTATACAGATCTGTCTGGTTAAATAGTAGACTATAGTAGTATTGTATAGCATGCCTGTAAAAACATTATAAATTTTGAAATCCATCACGTTTTAGCCCAAAAAGTACTAAAATTAAATGGCTGTTTTTATACAATTTCTGTGTTTGACTTATTTTAAAGTTTTTTGTACGTCAAGTCATGTCGCTATGGTTTTATCAAAACTTACTTGGAGTGACAAATTATTTATACTTTTTAACAGATTGTTTTATAGCGCTGTAAGCCTTGACTGGTTACAGTCGCCCTCAGTTTATTGATTAATGTAGGAGAGTGCAGGAATTAATCAATAAGCTGTGGCAATTGTAATGACTGCGGCTTGGATTAGCCGGATCAGTCAATGGTTTTTAATTACGGCGTGGCTTTTGCTTTTTTGCTGCCAGTTTTATTGTCTGCATCAGTCACTGAGTTGTTGGTGGTACTGGTACTGCCTGAGGCAGAAGGCAAAGTGGTGCTGGTAACGTCGGTAGCTTGAGTAACATCGGCAGCAGCGGTTGAGTCCGAAGCAGCGGACGTAGCGGTACTATTGCCCATGGTGCTGTTACCCATCGTTGCATCAGCGCTAACAGATGGTGCAGTCACGGATGCGCTGGCAGCAGGGGCGCTGGTGGCAGTGGCTGCAAATGCAGGGGCAGCCAGCATCATGCTGAGGGTGGATAAGGCCAATGCACGACGCGTTAATGAAGTAAGTGCAAACATGGAAAACTCCTGATCTATTTTAATGTGATTCACATCACGGATATTTATCAAAACAGTCAAAGGTGGACTGAACGACCCCTTAAACTGTGGCCTAAGCTTAATCAGGTCACTGGATGTTTTTAAGTAACTTACTCGTAACCTCTGTTAACTTTTGATAGGGGTTTACATGATCTTGAGTGAAAAATGTATCTGATAATCGCGTCAATGCGGCTATCTTTGTAAACAAACTGGAATTTTTATGCACTATTTCTTCTCCATTCAAAAAAAATGGCAGCTTTTAACGATGCTGGCTATTTTTTGGTTTGGATTTATGCCACTGGCTAACGCGCAGGACTTTGCCGCTTGTCGTGAACAGTTTTATCAGGGCAGCACGCCAGAAATTGAAAAATCGGCTTTAAAACGCGCCAGTTATCCTTTGTGTTTCAATGGGTTTGCAGTGATGTACTCAGGGGTATCGTATACCCCATTATGGTCGGCCGAATACCTGACACCACAGCGTTTGAAACAGGCAAAAACCTTAAACCGTAAAAATGATTTTCATGAAGAAGACCGGATTGTTGATCGTTACCGTTCTCATCTATCCGATTACGCGCGTTCAGGGTATGACCGTGGCCATATGTCACCCAATGGCGATATGGCAAACCGCAACCAGCAGCATGACAGTTTTTCGCTGGCCAACATGGTGCCGCAAAGTCCCAAGAACAATCAGGAAGTCTGGCGTAACTTAGAAGAAGCCACGCGGACATTGGTGAGCAAGCAAAACAAAGCTGCTTATGTGCTGACAGGGCCTGCATTTTTAAGTAGTGAGCTTCAACAGGTCGGGCGCGTGCTAGTGCCGACCCATGTGTATAAAGTGGTGTATTTTCCTGATCTGGGCATTGCCAGTGCTTATTTTGCACCCAACAATGAAAGTGGTCAGGTGGATGTGGTGTCGGTACAGGAACTGGAAGACACGGTGGGGATTAATCTGGTGCCACAAATGCCTGCCAGCATCAAGGCCAAGCGGATCATGCTGCCCTTAAATGCCAGACAGGCCAGCAAGAGTATTCAAAGCTGGGGTGGCGAAAGTAGCAACTCCCATAAGGCAGCGCAGGATGCTGGTTCCAGTTATGGCAATTCAAGTCATGGCAGCACCAATCATGGTGCAATAGGTCACGGCAATGGCCATAAAAATGGTGAAAATTCGTGGATTACTGCCATTATTGAAATGATCAAGCAGCAGTTACTGGATTTGCTGGCGTCATTGTTGCGGGGCAAGGGTTAACAACCAAAGCTATTTTTAGGTAAGCAATTTATTAAGGAGTTCACATGAGCTTTCATGCCTTTAAGGACAATAGTGCCAGTCTAGATATTGGCAGCCTGACCCTTGAAAACAATGCAGAACGGGTGAGTATTTATGGCAGCCTCAATATTGGCTGCGACCAGCAGGGCTTGCAGCATGCCAGACAATTGCAGGCTATTTTAAATGATATGGTGAATTATCTGGCGCAGCAGGATTTGCCAGAGCATATTGAAACCTTTACGCCAAAAGCAGTCAAAAATCCATTTCTGGATGATTAATCAATGGTGATATGCCCGTGCGGTTCATTGCAGTCTTATAGGCAATGCTGTCAGCCTTTACATGAATCCAGTCAGGTTGCGATTTCTGCTGAACAGCTGATGCGGTCACGTTATGCGGCTTTTGTCATGGGTGAGATTGACTATATTGTGCAAACCACAGTACCTGCCCAACAAGGCTTGCTAGATGTTCAGGCCATTACGGACTGGAGCCAGCAAAACCAGTGGCTGGGTTTGAGCATTATTGCCAGTCAGCCGGATGTAAAACCACGACATGCTCACGTTGAGTTTGTGGCACGCTTTAAGGATCAACAGGGTGAGCAGCAGCACCGTGAGTTATCCAGCTTTGTCCACAGTGGTACACGCTGGTATTTTCTCGATCCCACGGTGCAACCCATGCCCAGTTTAAAATCAGACTGCCTGTGTGGTAGTGGGCAAAAATTTAAACGCTGCTGTGCGCCGTTTCTGGGTTTGCTCTAGTTAAATTTGATCTTATTAAATTTGACTGGTGTTGTAAGGTGTTTGATTTTTTTAAGTTGCTTCGGTTTTTTTAAGATGTGCTGGTTTTAATGCGTTTTGATTTGGCCTGTGCTTGCTATCGATTGACCTTGCGGTAAAATGCCCACTTTTACCCAGTGGCCTATTGCCCGGAAAAGCCTGTCATGCTGCTCACTATTATTTATATCATTGCCATTACCGCTGAAGCCATGACCGGTGCATTGTCGGCTGGGCGGCGCAGTATGGATTGGTTTGGCGTGGTATTGATTGCCTGTGTTACGGCATTGGGTGGAGGTTCGGTGCGGGATGTGTTGCTGGGGCATTATCCTCTCACGTGGGTCAAACATCCTGAATATCTGGTACTCACGGCACTGGCGGCACTATTTACCATTTTGGTGGCCAAATGGATGAAGCATTTGCGCAATCTATTTTTGGCACTCGATGCGCTGGGCTTGATTTGCTTTACCTTAATTGGCTGTCAGGTGGCCTTGCAAATGCAGCACAGCTACGTGATTGCGGCAGTGTGTGGGGTCATTACTGGTGTGTTTGGCGGTATTTTACGCGATACCTTATGTAATGATGTGCCACTGGTGTTCCGGCGCGAGCTATATGCCAGTGTGTCGTTTGCCAGTGCATGGTGCTATTTATTGTGCATTCATTTGCAAATTCAGCCAGACTTGAGCTTGATTATTACCCTGATTTTTGGCTTTGTGTTTCGTATGCTGGCCATTCGCAATCACTGGGAAATGCCCAAATTTATTTATGATGATGAGCAGGGATAAAGCGAAACACCGGTTCGCCCGTGCGCAAGACGAGAAGCTATGCTCAAGTGGGTATGGATAAAGCAAACTTAAAGCATTGCTTTTAGTCTTTTCTCTAGCCTTGAATTGACCTTTATCCCGAATGTTTATATGCTCCGCCCATGAAAGTTTTTATTGTTGTGCTGATGGCAATATTGCTGCCCCTGCAAGCCGCATGGAGTGCAGCCGCTGTATTTTGCCAGCATGAAAGCCGCACCACATGGCACTGGGGCCATCATCAGCATGTTGTTGATGCTGCCTGTCAGCAATCGGCCCTGCACACCAAAAATCCTGATTCCCAAAAAAACAATACTTTTGAAAAAAATGCTACTTTTCAAGAAGATGTGACAAACAACAAGAACAGTAAGCCGTATAGTGCGATAGTGGTTAATCACAGTGACCATCTAACCGGCAATCAACTCGGTTTAAATCCAAATCCGCAAGTGGTACCGATGCAGCCGTCCGTACAGGATCATAAAGCTGCCCTACAATCCTTAAGTCCTGCCTTATACCAGTCGCCCGTGCTGGAACAGCCCAAACCGCCTGTGTGGCCTGCCTGACTATAGGTGGGATAGTCTTTTCCTGTTGAGCCATGTGCCTTGTATTGCTAACGTATAGCAAAAAAGTGCCATGCGTTTTGCCCACCGCTTTATTCTGGTTCAGGCAATTTTCATGGAATTTTTATATGTATCCTGTGTAGTGGGCTGCGTGCTGATTGCAGGCAGTGTGGCATTGGGTAGTCATGCGGTAGCAGCAGATCATCATGCAATCCTTGGCAAGACCGCTGATTTTTTAACCGATAATTTTTCAGGAACGGATTCATCTGATCCGCTTCATTCTTTACAGCATACTTCTTCCACTGAACAAGTTGTCAGTCTGCAACAGGCGCAGGATTGGGCGTTGCAAGCGCAGCCATTACAGCAGTTGTGGCAACAGCGCAACCGGATTGCACAGGCCAATCTGCTGCAAAGTGGCCAGCGTCTTAATCCGCAACTGGTCTTTGAGCAAACCGGGTTTAAAAACACGCAGGAACATGAGCTTAATATTGCCATTGCGCAGCAGCTGGATATTTTTGGTGCGCGAAAAACCCGCCAACAACTGGCAGGCCTGCAACTGGAGCAGGATAGCGTTAGCCGTGTGACCGATGAAACGCAGTTGAAATTGGCTGTGGCCATCGCTTACTGGCAACTGGCACAAGCCGAATGGGCATTGCAACTGGCTAGCACCCAGCAGCAATTAAGCCTGCACAGCGTGACAGTGGCAGAAAAACGCCTGCAAGCTGGGCGCATCGCCGAGGTGGATTATCAGCGGGTGCAAATTGCCCATCAGGATCAATTACGCCAATGGCAGGCCGCGCAAGCCCGGTGTGTTCTGGCACGCCAGCAGCTTGGCCAGTTTTGGATAAATTCTAGTCCGACGATAAACACACAAGACTTCCGCACCAATCAATCCCCGCAATTGCCCAAGCTTGAACTAGATAGCTTGCAGGCCAATCTGGCACAAAGTCCATTCTGGCAGCGCCTGCGTTTACAACAGCAGCAGGCCAAGACCACCTTGCAACTGGCCAAAATTCAGGCTAAGCCTCAACCGACGTTAAGCGTAGGTTATGTGCAAAGCCGTGAATCCGCCATGCAGAACAATACAAAACAACAGCGCATTGCACTGGGCTTATCCATTCCTTTACCACTGTTCCAGCAAAATCAGGGCGTCATGCAAGCCCAACAAGCGGTGCAGCAAGTCAACCAGTTGCAGGCCAATGTGCAGCAACAGCATATTCAGCAGCAAATCCAGCAGCAGTGGCAGGCGTTGCAAGCCATTTACCAGCAATATGACATTGTGCATGACCAGCAATTGCCACTGTCACAGCAGGTTCAGCAAAAAACCTTAATCGGCTTTGAAGTCGGCAAATTTTCGGTATTAGAGGTGCAGCAGGCCAGCCGCGATTACCAGCAGTTGCAGGCAGAACAACTGCGTTTATTGCAGCAGGCATGGCAGTTGAGCTTTCAGTTGCAGGCACTCAGTCTGGGCTTAAGCAGTTTTGAGCCAAGCAATGAAAACTTTATCAATAATTTTAACCAGCACATCAGCCAGTCGGCAGTGAATTTAGCCAATGACACAATGGCTAGCACTGGCATAAACCCAGACGGAGAATAACAATGACAAATCCTGAAAAACGCTCAAACACTGCCTTAAACAAACGACAATATGGGCTGATTGCCGCTGTCATTTTGCTGGGTATGATTCTGGCATTTTTTATCTTGCATCCTTCTTCACCGACAGTTCAACACGAACAGGATGAATCGGCTGAGCAAGGCCATGCGGAAACTGGACATCAGCATAACGATGAACATGAAGCTGCACATGAAAGCGGCCATGAAGAAAATCACAATGAAGGCCACAAAGAAAGCCATGCCGCAGGAATCAGCTTAAGCCGTGCCCAATTGGCTGCTCAGCACATCACGCTGGATGTGGTAAAAACCGGCAGCATTACGGCAATTGCCCGTTTGCCTGCACGCTTGCTAGTGAATGCCGATCAGCAGGCGCATGTGTCGGCTGGTTTTGCAGGTCGGGTAGAGCAGGTTTTTGTGCAAAGCGGACAGCCGGTGAGGGCAGGGCAAGCGCTGGCCAGTTTGCTGGTGCCAGAGCTGATTGATTTGCAAACCAATCTGCAAGTGCTGCAATCGCAGCGCACACTAGCCAAAAACACTTATACGCAGGAAAAACAACTCTGGCAGCAAGGTATTTCGGCCAAACAGGATTATTTGCAGGCACAAAATATCTATACGCAGGCCAACATTGCCGTGCAGGCTGCGCAATCCCGGTTAAAGGCGTATGGCGCAGCAGCGTCCAGTCAGGGTCGCTTCATGTTAAAAGCCCCCTTAACTGGCGTGATCAGTGCCAAGGATCTGGTGGTGGGTGAAAGCATTCAGGCCAGCGAGCAGCTATTTGTGATTGATCAACTGAGTCAACTGTGGCTGGAATTTATCGTGCCGGATCAGCTGGTCAATACCATAAATATGCAGCAGTCCCTGATGGTTGAGGTGGGCGGTGTGGGCAATTCACCAACATACCGTGCCCGCTTAATCAGCCTTGCACCCAGTGCCGACCTGCAAACTGGCCGCATGATGGCACGTGCCGTACTGGATAATCCGCAGCAAAAACTACGGCCTAACATGCAGGTGGTGGTCCAGGTGCCGCAAGCCAGTAATCAGGCTAAGTCAGGTGTCATGATTCAAAGCGCTGCCGTACAGCAAATTGAGCAGCAGGACGTAGTATTTGTGGCCAGCACTGAGATTGATCCCAAGACTGCTAGCAGCAATGCAACGCAACCAGTCCAAACCACACTAAATTTTGTGCCGCATCCGGTGCAACTGGGTCAAAAAAGTGATGATCAGCAATGGGTTGAAATTCGTGGCGGCTTAACGGCAGGACAGCAATACGTTGCACAAGGCAGTTTTATCCTGAAGTCTGAATTAGAAAAAGGGGAAGCAGCGCATGAGCATTAATTCCCCTAAAGATGACAAGGAAAATTCATCGCATCCGCAAATCACTGAAGATGGTTTGCTTCAACAATCGTCAAAAAATGACACCGCAGATATTCAGGTCGGCGGCTGGTTTGACTCATTAATTCTAGCGGCCATTCGCTTGCGTGGCTGGGTGATGCTGGCGGTGCTGGCACTCATTGCGCTGGGTATTTACAGCTATCAGCAGTTGCCGATTGATGCGGTGCCGGACATTACCAATGTGCAGGTGCAAATTAATACACAGGCCGCAGGATACACTGCACCGGAAGTAGAACAGCGCATTACCTATCCGGTGGAAACTGCCATGGCAGGTTTGCCGCAGCTTGAGCAAACCCGTTCGCTGTCGCGTTATGGCTTGTCGCAGGTCACGGTTATTTTTCAGGAAGGCACTGATATTTACTGGGCGCGCCAGTTGATTAACCAGCGCTTGCAGGAAGCACGTGGCCAGTTGCCAGATGAAGTTGCACCGATTATGGCGCCGGTTTCAACGGGACTGGGCGAAATTTACCACTGGGTGCTTACAGCCAGCCCGAAGGCGACAAAACCGGATAGTAACACTTACAGTTTGAGTGATTTACGCGAATTGCAGGATTGGGTGGTTCGCCCGCAAGTCCAGCAAATTACAGGGGTGGCTGAAGTCAACAGTATTGGCGGCTTTGAAAAGCAATACGTGGTAGAACCGGATTTTTATGCCTTGCAGCGTTATGGCCTGAGTCTGGATGATCTGGCGCAGGCTTTACAGCTTAACAATGAAAATCGTGGTGCCGGCATTGTTGCGCAGCAGGGACAACAACTGAGCGTGCGGGTGCCGGGTCAACTGGACAGCATTGCAGCTATTAACAATGTTGTTGTAAAGACGGGTTCTGCTAGTGCCGTAATTAGGATTGCTGATGTGGCTAACGTGATAGTAGGACAAGAAATCCGTTCCGGCGCTGCCACGCTTAATGGACAGGAAACGGTGCTGGGTACGGCCATGATGCTCACCGGTGCCAACAGCCGGCAGGTGGCGCAAGCGGTGGATGACAAAATCCAGCAGGTTCGGCAAAGCCTGCCCAAAGGTGTTGTGCTGGAAACGGTGTATAACCGCACCACGCTGGTGGACAAGGCCATTCATACGGTACAAAAAAACCTGATGGAAGGCGCGCTGCTGGTGATTGCAGTGCTATTTTTATTTCTAGGCAATATCCGCGCGGCGCTGATTACCGCCTGTGTAATTCCGCTGGCCATGCTGTTTACCCTGACTGGCATGGTGCAGCAGGGCATTAGTGCCAATCTGATGAGTCTGGGCGCGCTAGATTTTGGCATTATTATTGATGGCGCGGTGGTGATTGTTGAAAACTGCATTCGTCACCTTGCCATGGAGCAGCACCGCTTGGGGCGTTTGCTAACCCGGCAGGAACGCTTCCATCAGGTATTTCTGGCCGCACGGCAAGCACGGCGGCCACTGATTTTTGGCCAGCTGATTATTCTGGTAGTGTACTTGCCGATTTTTGCCCTCACTGGTATTGAAGCCAAACTATTTCATCCCATGGCAGCCACAGTGGTAATTGCCTTAATGGGCGCCATGATTTTATCGGTCACCTTTGTGCCTGCTGCGGTTGCGTTATTTATTACGGGGCGGGTGCAGGAAAAAGAAAACCGCATCATGCAGGTGGCCAAACAGTTTTATTTAAAGGCACTGGATAAGGCTTATGCCTACCGTTATTTGACGGTGACTACGGCGCTGATGATTTTACTCCTCACTGGTCTGCTGGCTACACGGATTGGCAGTGAATTTGCACCAACCTTAAGTGAGGGCGATTTTGCCCTGCAAATGCTGCGTGCGCCGGGCACTGACCTACAGCAATCGGTACACATGCAGCAACGGCTGGAACAATCCCTGTTGCAACAGTTTCCAGAAATTGACAAGGTATTTGCCCGAACCGGCACCGCCGAGGTCGCTTCTGACCCGATGCCGCCCAATATTTCGGATGGCTATATTTTACTCAAACCCCATAGTCAGTGGCCGGATCAAAGCGAAACACTGGCTGAACTCAAAAGTCGCCTACAGGAAGTCGTCGAGCATCAACTGGGTGCCAATAGTGAATTTTCCCAGCCGATTGAACTGCGCTTTAACGAGCTGATTTCGGGCATTCGCAGTGATGTCGGCATTAAGGTCTACGGTGACGATCTCGCGGTGCTTAATCAAACCGCCCAAGCCATTGCCACGCGGGTTCGACAAATTTCCGGCGCGTCAGAGGTACAGGTTGAACAAACCAGCGGCTTGCCGGTGTTGACTGTAAATATTAATTCACAAGCCGCCGCGCAATATGGTTTAAGCAAGCAGGCTATTCAGGAGACGGTGGCCACGGCGATTGGGGGCAACACCGTCGGCCAGATTTTGCAGGGCGACCGCCGTTTTGATCTGATAATCCGGCAAAACCAGCAGATGCAAAGTCCGGAGCAACTGGCCAGTTTGCCGCTACGACTGGCCAATGGTGGGGTTATTTCACTGTCGCAAGTGGCACAGGTGCAAACCGTACTGGGCATTAACCAGCTTAGCCGGGAAAATGGCAAGCGGCGGGTGATTGTTACGGCCAATGTGAGCAATCGTGATTTGGGGTCATTTGTGAATGAACTACAAAGTACTCTGCAAACGGTTGATCTGCCCACAGGCTACTGGCTGGGTTATGGCGGCCAGTTTGAAAACCTGCAATCGGCCAAACAGCGTATGCAATGGGTAGTGCCAATGGCGTTGTTGCTGGTGTTTGCCTTACTGATGGCCGTGTTTCACAACTGGCGTGACAGCCTGCTGGTGTTTAGCGGCGTCCCGTTTGCCTTAACCGGCGGTATTGTGGCGCTGTGGCTACGTGATATTCCATTTTCCATGTCTGCGGGAGTGGGCTTTATTGCTTTGTCTGGGGTTGCTGTGCTGAATGGTTTGGTGATGCTGAGTTTTATTCGGGAACTGCGCCTGCAATTAAACGTGGTTGATGCCACCTGGCAGGGTGCCGTGTTGCGCTTGCGTCCGGTTTTAATGACCGCTTGTGTGGCATCTTTAGGCTTTATACCCATGGCACTGGCCAGCGGAACCGGTGCAGAAGTGCAGCGCCCACTGGCGACCGTGGTAATTGGCGGCATTATTTCCTCAACCCTGCTTACCTTAATGCTATTGCCGCTGCTGTATCGCTGGCTTAATACTGGCTCACGGTCAACACCTTTACCTGTCAATATTTCTATGCAATCCCATGCTTTACCCGAACAAGGAAAATTCCATGAGTGACTCCAAAAACTCGCATCATGGCCACACCCATAGTCATAGCCACAATCATAGCCATGGCATTTCTGGCGAGAGCCACAGTCAGCGGTTATGGTGGGCATTGGGACTCACCACCAGCTTTTTAATCATTGAAATTGTTGGCGGTTTGCTCACTCAGAGTCTGGCCTTGTTGTCCGATGCGGCGCATATGTTTACCGATACGGCAGCATTGGCGATTGCACTGGCTGCTATTCAAATTGCCAAACGGCCTGCCGATCAAAAGCGTACCTATGGTTACCACCGGTTCGAAATTCTGGCGGCTGCCTTTAACGCCATTTTACTGTTTGCGGTGGCTTTTTATATCGTGTATGAGGCTTGGCAACGCTTCCAGCATCCTGCTCCCATCCAGTCCATGGGCATGTTGTGGATTGCCGTGATTGGCCTGATCATTAACGTGTTGGCCATGTACCTGCTGGTCGGCGGGCAAAAAGACAATCTCAATGTCAAAGGGGCTTATCTGGAAGTACTGAGTGATGCACTTGGCTCGGTTGGAGTGATCATTGGCGCCATTGTGATTATGTTTACTGGCTGGCTTTGGGTCGATTCCCTCATTGCGGTAGCGATTGGCTTCTGGGTGCTGCCGCGTACTTGGGTGTTATTGCGGGATAGTTTGAATATTTTGCTAGAAGGCGTACCTGCCAATGTGAGTCTGGATCAGATTAGTGCAGATTTAAAACAGCTTGAAGGCGTGGACGAGGTGCATGACCTGCATGTCTGGGCGCTTACCAGTGGCAAATCCAGCTTAACTGCGCATTTGGTGGTGCCCAATGCCGATGTGCAGCAAACCCTTGAAGCCGCCCGTGAGCTATTGGCACAACAGCATCAGTTGCATCACATTACCCTGCAATGTGAGCGCTACAGTTGCGCCATGGCTGAGGTCAATGCCCACCAATTTTTGCAGGGTGATTCGTCTGCCTCAAACCAAACACATGGCCATTCCCATCAGCATTAGCGGAAATACCGCCTTAAAGTCAAGGTCGATGCGTGTTTAACAACAGACATGGGACAGAAAAAAGCCTGCTTTACATTGACAGATGACTTCATCATTTGACAGGGTATTGCAGGCTTTTTAAGGCTTATAGATTCTTTATAATTATTAAAAATCATAAATTTAAGTCGTAAACATGATAATTAAAATCATACTATGGCTTATCGGGCACAGTACGCACTTCATCCACATCCAGTTCGATGGTGTGATCCGATTCACGGTCAATTTCCCCAATCAAAATGACTTGCGCTTGCTGGGTAATGGGTGTGCCATGCCATTTCTGGTTGTCAATCTCGGCAATCAACGTGCCGGTGGCATCACGAAACTCATATTTATCTTTGCCCAGTGCCCGAATTACCTGACCTTGTACACGGACTGGTGTATCGTCTTTTAAGGTCTTGGCAACCGCAACAGTGCTTACTTGGAGCGGAATCAATGCATTTTGATTGATGGTTTGATGAGAAGTGTGATTAACAGGTTGATTGTGGTTCATGCCTTGTTGCGGCAGAGAAGGTGTCGTGGCCTGTTCTGGGGTTTGTTCGGTATCTTGCGTAGGTTGCATGGATGATCCGGGCTGTGCCGGTTGTGCATAGGCAATTGCCGTCATAAGATTGAAGCCAAATAAACTCAGCATGACCATGCGTTTCATTTTTTTTATCCCCATTCAAAAACTAGAAGCTACCTAGGGTAAACAGCTTTATCCTGACTGTAATGATCAAAACGTAAATTCTTGCTAAGAAATAGTGCGGTTATGCAAACCCATTTCCCGAGCAAAACTGATCAATTACCTTATCTGTTTACAGTACGGTGCCAAACCAGCCACCAATTAAATGCGTACACAGCATGGCCAGCACACCCCAGCACAATACCCGCAACGCACCCCGAATCAGGGAAGCACCGCCGGCATAACTGGCCAAACCACCCAGCAGTAACAGCGCAATACAAGTGACAATAAATACCGCCTGCCTGCCAACTTCAGTGGGACTGACCAGCATAGCCAGAATCGGAAAAATTGCGCCCACGGTAAATGAAGCGGCTGAAGCCAGTGCCGCCTGCACTGGACGCGCACTGTTAATCTCTGAAATACCAATCTCATCACGGGCATGCGCATGTAGGGCATCATGCTGACTCAGTTGTCTGGCCACTTCCAGCGCCAGCTCAGGCTGTAAGCCACGTCCAATATAAATATGCTGCAACTCACTGAGTTCAAGCTCAGGATTACACGCCAGCTCTTGCGCTTCTTTAAGTAAATCCGCTTTTTCAATATCGGCTTGCGACTGTACCGACACATACTCACCAGCTGCCATCGACACGGCACCCGCCACCAGTCCGGCAACACCGGTAATCAGCAACACATTGCCACTGGTTCCACTAGCCGCAACGCCCACAATCAGACTGGCTACCGAAATAATGCCATCATTGGCACCCAGCACTGCCGCCCGCAGCCAGCCCATACGGTGACTAAAGTGAACTTCATGGTGATGATGCAGTGCCATTAATAACTCATCGGTCAGTGACTCAATTCAACAGCATACGCAAGCCTGATCAAGTTTCCGAGGCACGGTTACAACTTGATCAGGTTATATTTACTATGCCACGGCTGTGCTTGTTCCAGTTGTGCGGCCAGCGACAACAACACATCTTCATGGCCAAACGGTGCTACAAATTGTGAACCCAGCGGCAGGCCTTGCTTGTTCCAGTACAAGGGCACCGACATCGCGGGCACACCGGTAATATTGGCCAACTGGGTAAAAGGCACCCAGCGCAAATTGCTTTGTACAATTTGTTCAATTAAAAACGAGCCCCGCACCAGTTGATGCGCCTGACCCGTGGTCAATACCCCTTTTAATAACAATTGTTGCCATTTTGGCGTAACCACTTCACCATTTTTGGGTGCCACGCTGGCAGTCGCAGGGGTCAGATAGAGGTCATATTTTTGAAAAAATTCATTTAGCTTGCGCGTATAGTCGCCCCAGTGATTCAGGCAGCGCAGATACTCAGTGGCCTTGGTTTTAGCACCAAATGCTGCCGCCGCCCGAGTGTCCAGTTCAAAGTCATGGATGCTACCCTGTGTCATCTGCTTGATTTCATCAACCATTAGGGCGCACTGGGCAAACCACATCACAATAAAGTCACTGGCCAATGCCATGCCATCAATCGCTGGTGCAGCCTCTACCACCTCATGACCTAAATTGGTTAGCAGTTTTACCGTGTGCTCAATGGCTGCGGTGCCATCTTTAGACACCTTGGTGCCAATCGGCGATAGAGTGCTGACTGCAATCTTCAGACGTTTTGGGGGTTGCTTGATAGACTCAAGATAAGAAGCCGCAGGTTTTTGAATATCAAATAGCGCACTTAAATCTGCCCCTTGGGTGGAATCCAGCATGGCTGCACTATCACGCACCGACCTTGTTAACACATGCTGAATCGCAGCGCCATGCATGGCCTCACTAAATCCCGGCCCCCACGGCGTACGACCACGACTAGGCTTAAGGCCAAACAAGCCACAATAACTGGCTGGAATGCGGATCGAACCACCGCCGTCGCCCGCCGCCGCCAGTGGTACAATACCTGCGGCCACGGCCGAAGCCGAACCTCCTGATGACCCGCCAGAATTATGTTTTAAATGCCAAGGATTATGACAGGTGCCCCACGCCTCCGGTTCGGTAATGCCCTTAATGCCAAACTCCGGGGTATTCGTGCGCCCAAAAATAGTGACCCCGGCATTCATCCAGCGATCCACAATTTCAGCGTTAAAATCAGGAATATAGTTTTTCTTTTTTAAGGCAGTGGAACCATAACTGGTCGGCACGCCGCTGTATTCCTGAAACAGGTCTTTGAGCAAAAAAGGCACACCGGCAAACGGCAATTCTGATCCTGCCACGCTACGCGCTTTAAGTTGTTGTTGTGCTTGTTCATACATGGGAATGATGACAGCATTCAGCTTGGGATTTACCTGCTCACAGCGCTGAATCGCAGTACGCAACAACTCATCTGGCTGTACCTGTTTGCTTTTGACCAAATGCGCCAGACCCAGGCCGTCATACTGCATATATTCTTTGCTGGTTAACATGATTGCATCCCTATAATCGCCAAAAAAACACCGTGGTACAATTCACCATAGCAAAAACTGGATAAAAGTCAAAAAATGAAGCGCATACAGGCAACGGGATTCACTTGGAAAAATGAGGAGTACATGGAAAAAATATAATTAGCACTCACCATTTTGCTTGAAGTCATCTGGCTGTTGGAAATCTTGTTGTCTGGAGCCTTGCTGGGTGGAATCCTGCTGTTTGGAATTTTGTTGCTTGATATAGTCCTCATATTGCACCACCTGATTGCGCCCCAGATTTTTGGCATGATACAGCGCTTCATCAGCCTGTTTGAGTACCGTATCGAGGCTGGTAATATGGCAGTCAAAATGAGTAATACCAAAACTGGCAGTCACCACCACCTCTTCCCCATGATCACCCTGTACTTTAAGCTTGGACAACTCATTGCGGCAGCGTTCGGCAATTTGCTGTGTTTGCTGATAGGTGGTGTTGGCCACTACAATAATAAATTCCTCACCGCCAAAGCGCCCCACAATATCTTCACTGCGAATAATCCGTTTGAGCACATTGGCGGTTTCTACCAGCGCCTTATCCCCAATGGTATGGCCATAGCTGTCATTAATATGTTTAAAAAAGTCCAGATCCAGCAAAATCAGCGCATGCAGGCGGTGGTCGGCATAGCGTTTGGCCAGCAGAATTTCCAAAAAATTATAAATCGTGCGCCGATTATACAACGTGGTCAACGGATCAACCTGACTGAGCACCTCAACGTTTTTTTCACGCTGCCGCCACTGGCTTAGCAGCAGTTCCAGCAACACCAGACCGCCAATAAACACCGGAAAAATAAACCACAGCATACTGGCCGTCCAGAAAATCGAAGACTCAGTCGCTTCAATCGGAATGGGCGGCGTAAACAATGGGGCGTAGGGCAATTCCGAGCGCAACGTCAAAATCATAATAGCGCTCAGAATCCCCATGCTCACCAGCGCGGCACTATAAATCACCACGCGCTTAAACAGAAAAAGCCCGATTATCATGGAGAGCATAAACGTCATACTGGTGGCTGGACACATTACTCCAGATAGGTAAGCATCACGGGTCATCGACAGGCCAAATGCCAGCACACACACATAAGGCAAAATCAACTGCGCCTTTTTCGATTCCTGCACCAGCCAGCACAGCAGCATTAACAACGCCAAGGCAGGCAAAATGAGCAAATTTAATAATAACTGATTGAGTAATAAATGAATATTGACAAATTTCCATAGCTCTGGCTTGAAATAAATATAAAGCTTCCACACCAGCCAGTCGCCATGGATTAAAAGCGCCATGCTTAACATTAACAAGCATTTTTTAACGGGTGACCAATTCAAAATAAATTCTGAATTTTTGACTTTCGTATTCATAGGCCGCTTATAAAATCAATAAAAAAGGACTGTCTTGTTTTTAAATGTATAGTCGTGTTATTCAGCATTCGGCCAATACTTAATCATAGGGCTGAAATGATTGCAATCATTAGGCGACCAGTTGAATTTTAATTCGAGAAATAGTTAACATTTGAGTAGGTAATTAACTTTTTTAGCACAGTTTTATTTTATAATAAATGGGTTTAAAAGTGTTCATTACTTCATTTTGGAACCGAATTTTTTATTATAAATTTTACCGATATGCATAATATTTAAAACTCAATACGTAAATGGTATTTTTTGCCAAAACCGACTGGAAAGCTTGGTTTAAAAAATTGACTAAAATAATCGCATAACTCAACAGAGTTTTTGGTACAGCCTTATTATTGTAGGGGCATATTATTAATGGAGAGGCGTTTCATAAGCTGAACATGCTAGATCCCGTTCTAATGAACAGCTAATGCGCCTGTCAATATACAAAAGGCCATGTTTTACCAATGAAAAATCATGAAAGAAGCCTGCTGTAAATCAATAACAATGGCGCCACTATGTATTGCGCTACAGTCCCCGCACCAACATAAGAGAGCCACGGCATGAAAACATTTTATTGCTATCATTGTGGTCATCAGGTTTTTTTCCTGAATACCCATTGTGAAAACTGCGATGCCTTGCTGGGTTATCTGCCTGACGAATCCAATATGGGAACTTTTTTTGAAGTCAAAGGTGATGAAGCATGGCAAAGCCAGTATCCCCAGCATCAGGGCAAACTGTTTAAACCCTGCTACAACTATCAGGTAGAAAACGTCTGCAACTGGATGCTACCGGTTGAAAGTACTGAAATTTATTGTGAAGCCTGTCAGCTCACCACGGTCATTCCCAATCTGGAAGAGGGCAATAACCGATTGTACTGGAGCAGGTTAGAAGCCGCCAAACGACGGTTCCTGTACTCCCTATATCAACTCAAAATTCAGCCAAGACCCAAGCAGTCGGCTGATGATCACCAAGGACTGGCCTTTAAATTCCTGCATCCGTACGAAGGCCAGCCGGTCATGACCGGACATGATAATGGCCTGATCACCATTAATATTAATGAAGCCGATGCCTCCTATCGCGAATGGACGCGCGAGAGCATGCAGGAACCTTACCGAACCCTGCTAGGGCATTTCCGACATGAAAGTGGACATTACTATTTTGATCGCTTGATAGAACATACCCAATGGTACGAACCCTTTAAGCAACTGTTTGGCGATGATGGGCAAAGCTATCAAGAAGCACTCAACCGGCATTATCAGCAAGGCGCACCGGAAAACTGGCAACAAAACTATGTCAGTAGTTATGCCAGTATGCATCCGTGGGAGGACTGGGCAGAAACTTGGGCGCACTATCTACACATGATCGACACCTTGGACACCGCCTATCATTCAGGTATCAACATTCAGCCTTATAATCGCTTTGAGCCTCATATGTATCTACATCAGCCGCCGATTGGTATTCAGGACTTCAACCAGACACTGGATCACTGGTTTGCTTTAAGTTATGCCTTGAACAGTTTAAACCGTAGCATGGGACTTCCCGATGCCTATCCGTTTGCTTTGTCGCAAGTAGTACTAGATAAATTGCGCTTTATTCATCAAGTGGTATTGGAAAAATTCACTGAAGCCACGCCAGAATTAGCCAATCAATCCTAAAAATGCTGTTTTAAACAGCAATAATGCCCAAAACGTTCATAAAACGCCCGGTCGATGGATATGGTTTGAAATAAGTATTGACGGGGTAGAGGAATGCTGTAGAATGCACCCCACAGCGACGATGAGCTTGACAACAATCTGTTGAAAAACAAGTAGTTAAGATTAAGTTGCTGTAAGGTTGAGTTGATTGCTGGTAATATTTTGAAT
>SECL01000002.1 GCA_004173455.1 Moraxellaceae bacterium
CGAGCTGTCACTTCAAGTACAAAATACTCAAGTAACTTTCGCTGTAGTTTTTTACTTAATTTACAATTTGTTATCTTCATTTTCGTAGACTAACATAAGGCTAATCTACTACAGCCCCTTGAAAAATTATTTTTAAAAAGAAAAATCATGATAAATTCTTATGAACCATTAAACCTATCGTACGATGCCATAAGGCCACAGCCGCTACAAAAAGTGAAACAAAACCGTCAACTCACCTAAATTATCTTGCTCTTTATTCGATGGCGCTGTTTTCGGGTATTACAGCTTTTATTGCCGTTATTATTAATTACGTCAAACGGGATGAGGTGCGCGGCACATGGCTGCAAAGTCATTTTGACTGGCAAATCAAAACTTTCTGGTGTGTGCTAATCCTTGCCATTATTGGCACCATTACCCGTTTTATTTTGATTGGCTACGTGATCTTGTTTGGCCTAACCCTATGGTACATCTATCGTATGGTTAAGGGCTTTTTAGCATTTAATGAACGACGTAATATTGAATAGTAAAAGCGAAGCCATTTTGAAGTTTTAATCTGACACCTGTATGTCCTGAACCCTAATAACGCAAGTCCTATTTAGGTCTGTTTTTCTTTGGGTTTGCTTTGCTGCGGGTTACGTTGTTCATATTCAACCACGCTAAGTTTGCCATCACTTTCCATGCAGGCTTTTTTGACTTGCTCAATGTGTTCAATACCTTGCTCACGCAACTGGCTCAGCAATTCTGCCTGAGTCACAAATTCCCGGCGCATATTGCGGTGCAGCATTTTGCCCTTTCTTACCAGTGATAAGGGCGCCGCGTCGATCAGGCGTTCAAACCAGCGAAAACGATAGCTAAGCCAGTCCAGTGCAAAGTTCCAGAACATCAAAGTTGCAACCAGAATCAGGCCATCTGGCACTGTTTTGTAATCACCCGCCATGCCATTTTGTGAGGCATCCGCCAGCAAAATAACCAGCAGCAAATCGCCCGTTTCCATACCGCCGGCTTGTCTTTTTAGAACGAGCCGCATCAGGATTAGCAAGGCCAGATACATCACCGTGCCGCGAACAAAAATTTCCAGAACGGGTATATCAAATGAAAAAACGCTGCTCCAGTCCATGTCTGTTACTCTGCTTATTGTGAACAGCTTGATTATGGCTGAAGCCCTATTAAAAAAATGAAGTCAAATGGTTGGCATCGCGTAACAGATTGATCAATAACAGGTTGATTGGTAAATTGGTTAGTAAAAAATTCATCCATAAAAGAATGATCGTTAAAAGAAATATTATTAAAAGAATGATGGTTGAAATTTAGTGGTTGAAATAGTCTATTTGACGGGTTTTTATAAAAAAGCCATGCTGCTGGTATTGATTAACCCTTGCAGCAGGGCTTGGTACTGGATTTGGCTCAAGGCGCGATGTGGTATTTAACGCCTAAAATAAATTCTGGTCATAGGTAGATGAAACACGGTGAATACTTAAATCGGCACCGTTATATTCTTCTTCGGGACTTAAGCGAATACCCAGTGTGATTTTTAAAATTCCGTACACCACAAAGCCGCCAATCAACGCAATACTAATGCCAAGGCTAGTGCCAATCAATTGTGACATAAAGGAAATCCCCCCTACACCGCCCAGTGACTGTAAGCCAAAAATTCCCACCGCCAAACCACCAAATGCACCACAAACACCATGCAGTGGCCACACGCCCAGTACGTCATCCACTCGTAATCGATTTTGGGTAAAGGTAAATAGCCAAACAAACAGCGCACCCGCCACGCCCCCAATCACCAGTGCGCCAAGAGGATGCACCACATCAGAACCAGCACAAATTGCTACCAATCCAGCCAACGGACCATTGTGCAAAAAGCCGGGATCGTTTTTGCCTAAAGTATTGGCCACCAGTGTACCGCCTGCCATAGCCATGAGTGAATTGACAGCGACCAGACCAGAAATACCCTCAATATGCTGCGCACTCATCACATTAAAGCCAAACCAGCCAATAATTAAAATCCATGCGCCCAAAGCCAGAAAAGGAATAGAGGAGGGTGGATGCGCCGAAATCTTACCACCTTTACCATAGCGACCCTGACGCGCGCCTAACAGTAAAATAGCAGGCAGGGCAATCCAGCCACCCATGGCATGCACCACCACTGAACCGGCAAAATCATGAAAATTGGCGCCAAAAGTCCGCAGTAGCCAGTCCTGAATGCCAAAATGATTGTTCCATGCAATGCCCTCAAAAAAAGGATAGACCAGCGCCACCAGCGTAAAAGTGGCAATGGTTTGTGGGCGGAACTTGGCGCGTTCAGCAATACCACCGGAAATAATGGCTGGAATGGCTGCGGCAAATGTCAGCAGGAAAAAGAATCGAACCAGCGTATAGCCATGATCCGTGGTCATGGCAAGATCACCATGCATAAAATGTGTGCCATAAGCCACATAGTAGCCAATGAAAAAATAGGCAATGGTTGAAACAGCAAAGTCTGTCAGGATTTTACTGAGCGCATTGACCTGATTTTTTGTCCTGACTGTTCCCACTTCCAGAAAGGCAAATCCGGCATGCATAGCCAGCACCAAAATAGCGCCCAAAAGAAGAAATAAAACATCATTGCTGGTCATAAATAACCCTGTTCCATACCGATTTTAAAAGAGGTTGCCCGTTTATGCTGCGTCAATGTATATCAATTGTAATGCCAAAATGACAATTGGTTTATACCTGCCTGATTTTTATGGTTTTACAGCAGGTTTTATAGTGCTCAACGCTGAAGCAGCGATTGAACTGTTTTAGCGCAAGTATTTTGTTGGTGCGAAAAATGACTGAATTAGTGCAAAAAATACCAAAATGGTGCATGAATAAAAGCATTATTTTAGGTCAACAGTGCGTCAGCGTTGCGCTACTGTTATACCTGAAAGTGGATAATTTTTAACAAACGATAAGCACTAGGTCACACGCCCTAGACACGCAATCCTTAAGTACACACAGCATTTTATTACCCAACATTCTGTTAAAACAAACTAAGGTTTACAAGTTACTAGGCCTTTTGCATCGATCGTTTTTTGATGATTGAACCGTATAAAGGATAAAAAGATGCAAAACAGCATACTGAGGGAGGTAAGTCTACAGTGTCTATAAGCTCGTGGTTTTTTCAGTCTTGGCATGAACTAGGACGGGTAGTCATGGTGGGGGTACTGGCCTATATTGCCCTGATTATCTTGCTGCGTGTGTCTGGCAAGCGTACCTTAACCAAAATGAATGCCTTTGACTTAGTGGTTACTTTTGCGCTAGGTTCGACATTGGCGACTATTTTATTGTCCAAAGACGTCACGCTTATCGAAGGGATTACTGCTTTTATCGTGCTGATTTCCTTACAATATGCGCTGTCGTATTGTTCAGTCCGCTCAAAAAAATTTAGATCGATGATTAAAAGCCAACCCACCTTGCTGTTTTATCATGGAGAAACCCTTGAGCGAGCCATGAAAGAGCAGCGTATTTCACCGGATGAAATAAGTGCTGCCATACGCGCGCACGGCATTGCCCATTTGCAGGATGTTGAAGCAGTCATACTGGAAACTGATGGCAGCTTTAGTGTGATTAGTAAAACTGAAAAACTGGCGGATACCATTTGCCCCAATGTGCCCAATTATCCACCCAGATAACTGTTCCCGTCTGTGCCCTAAGTATTCAATTGCTAAACGACCTGCTTTGAACGATCTGTTTTAACAAAGCATCGCTTAAACCACTTGACCTGCGGCCGCCCCCGATGCCCATGCCCATTGAAAATTAAAGCCGCCCAGATGCCCCGTCACATCCATCACTTCGCCAATAAAATACAGACCTTGCTGTTTTTTACTTTCCATAGTTTTGGAAGATAACTCGGTGGTATCCACACCGCCCAAGGTGACTTCGGCAGTGCGATAGCCTTCGGTACCAGATGGCTTTTGCTCAAACTGCTGTAGTTGTTTGGCAATGTCCTGCAATATTGTATCTGACAATTGTCCGAGTGCTGTTTCGCTATGCTGTGGCCAGATCAATTGCTGGAGTTCCAGTACAATACTTTTGGCCATAATCTCACTCAGTACCGTGCGTAGCAGTGATTTTGGTTGAGCCTGTTTTTTATCCATAAGCCACTGGGCAATATCCAGCGCCGGAAAAAAATTAATCGAAATGGGCGAGCCGACTTGCCAGTAATTGGACAATTGCAAACTGCTGGGGCCACTCAAGCCGCGATGGGTAAACAGCAGGGCTTCGGTAAACTCAGCGTCCGTATTGCTGAGCGTCACATCCAGTGCATTGCCCGATAGCCGTTCAGTCACAGCCTTAAACTGGTTGGAAAAAGTAAATGGCACTAGACCAGCGCGAGTTGGATAAACATGGTGACCAAACTGCCGTGCCAGCTCATAACCAAAACCTGAACCGCCCAGCGTGGGAATAGACAATCCGCCACTGGCCACCACCAGCGATTCACACTGGTAAACGCCTAGATTGGTATTTAGAATAAACTGGCTACTTTTGCTCGCACTGGTGCTGATTTGTACGCTTTCAATTTCGGTGCTGGTTTGAATAGTGACCTTGCCGGTTTTGCTACACTCGGCCAGCAGCATATTTAAAATATCCTTGGCGCTATTCTGGCAAAATAACTGGCCGTGCTTGCGTTCTTCATAGGCAATTTTATAGTCAGCCACCAGCCCCAAAAAATCCCACTGGGTATAGCGACTCAAGGCAGAAATCACAAAATGCGGATTGTGTGAAAGAAAATTTTCCGGCTCGACATACAAATTGGTAAAGTTGCAGCGCCCACCGCCAGACATCAGAATTTTTTTGCCCACCTTGTTGGCGCGCTCCAGTACCAGCACGCGGCGGCCACGTTGGGCAGCAATAGCGGCACACATCAAACCGGATGCACCCGCCCCAATAACAATCACATCAGTTTGTAGCACAGAAATTTTCACAACCAATAAAACCGCAATTATAAGCGAGAAGTCATCGGTTAAACCGCAAAAATTTATCTTATGCGTTTTTACTAAGAAAGCTTAAAGCGATTGTTTAAATTACCCTGCAAGCCGCCCGTGTGAATGGCCAAAATCTGGCTATTGGTAGGGAAAAACCCGTTATTAATTAAATCAAAAATTCCAAACAGCATTTTACCTGTGTAAATAGGTTCAATTTCAATATTGGTTTTGGCATAAAAATCCGCTACAAACTGCAAAAGCGCAGGCGTGGTTTTGGCATAGCCGCCACAGTGATAATCAGGCATTAATTGCCAATTGGTTTTTTGCGTCCATTGTGCAATTTCAGTTTGTAGAAAATCACCTTTTAAGGCAGGGAAACCTAAAATCATTTGCTGATCCAGACTTGATTCAATAATGCCCGCAATCGTACCGCCAGTGCCCACCGCACAGCACACATAGTCAAACTGCTGCTGGTCTTGCTCGGTTAAAATTTCCCTGCAACCTTGTACTGCCAACGCATTAGTGCCGCCTTCAGGAATTAAATAAAACTCGCCAAATTCATGTTTAAGCTGTTCGATAAACTTAAGGGAGGTTTTATCACGGTAATCACTGCGGCTAATAAACTTAAACCGCATGCCCTGTTGCTGGGCGAGTTTAAGCGTCGGGTTGTGGAAGGTATTGTCATTAATTTTATCAACCAGTTCTTCACCACGAATAATCCCAATTGTGCTAAAACCAAACTCATGGCCTGCGGCTGCCACTGCGGCAATATGATTAGAATATGCACCGCCAAAAGTGAGCAACGTGTGGTAGCTAGCCTGACGTGCTGCGATTAAATTGTATTTTAATTTGCGAAATTTATTGCCTGAAATTTGCGGATGCAATAAATCCTCACGCTTGATAAACACCCGAATATTATTGGCAAACTGAATAGGTAGTGGCTGATTAACGCTATTGCTTGCTTCAAATCGCATATCAACAACTTATAAAAAATAGAAGTAGAAGTTTAAAATTAATTGCTCATGTTCACCACAATAGTTGGTTACAATAGCGGCTATTTGCTAACTATTGATGATCTATGCTGAACGTCTACCTGACAGACCTCCATAAGCAAGTCACTGCCGATTTAGGCCGTGGTGCAAAAGATATTGCCTTGGTTATGGCGCTAAAAAAAGTATTTTTAAGCACCACCGATTTGCTTGAACCTGTAATTCCTGAGAGTGAAGATATTAATCATATCTCTTGGCGTGCGACCCAAGCGGACTTGATCACGTTTGAGCGACTGGCCAAAAGCTGGCAAGCCTTGGAGTTGCGCTTGCAGGCCTATTCGGTGTTTAGCAGCGACGATGCCATGGCCATTATTGTGCAAGCCGCGCAGCACCAACGCCAAGCGCGTTATATGGAACAGGGTCAAACCGCCAATCTGGTGGAGCTGGATATTTTGCTGTTGTTTGCTATTCATCAGCAGCTTGATCAATTGCTGAGTAAAGAGCCACCGTATGCGCAGCAATTTTTGCAAAACTGGCCTGAATTTAAAGCGTCAGTGAAGTTTTAAAAATAGAGCAATTTTAAGTTTGGGTTTTTATTTAACTAAGAAAGATGAGGTGAGTTTTGAACAATACTGGTTTTCGCGCAGGTGCATTTATTTTATCTACTGCGCTATTAGCACTAGGCAGCACCACGGCACAAGCTGATTTTCTGGGTTTGTATGCTGGTGTAGATGGCATGTATACCAAATCTGACGATAGTGCAGGGCAGTCAGATGACAAATTTAATGCCGTGTATAACTTGGCTTTTGAGCATCCAGTACCATTTTTGCCTAACGTCAAGTTGCGCTATAGCGATTTTAGTAATACTGAAAGTTCTGGTAATGCACTGGTTAATGTAAACCAATCTTTGGGTGTGCAAACGCTGGATGCACTGGGTTATTATGAAATATTAGATAATATCGTGAGTGTGGATGCGGGTCTTGGCGTAAAACGCATTAATACCAAAGATGCCATTCGTTTGAGTACGGGTAATGCTAGCGCGGTAATTAAAAACAATTACGATGAAACCTTGCCTGCTTTATATGTGGCGGCAGGTGGCAAGCTGCCATTTACTGGTTTTAGCGCCAAAGCCGAAGTCATGGCTGGCAAAAACAGTGATGCCGACTTTAATGATATTAATGCCGAAGTGAAATATAACTTTATCCAGAATATTGCGTTGGATCTAGGCGTGAAGTTTGGCTACCGCGCCATGACTGTCAACTTTGACGATGATGCAAACAGTGGTTTTGACAAAATTGAAGCGAAAGGGCCTTATTTAGGGTTGGAAGCGCATTTTTAGTTTTTAAATTTGCTAGAGTTATTAAGCCGATGACTTGATAAAGTGATCGGCTTTTTTATTGCCATTTTTAAATAAATACTTCGGCAGGTACATCAAATCGTTTTGATAACGCTTTAATATGATTAAGGTTTAGTTTGCGTTTACCATTCAAAATCTCTGAAATAACGGATTGTCCAGCGACTTCTAGCAAGTCAGATTGGGTTAGAGCATGCTGTTGCATTAAAAATGCCAGTACTTCATGTGGAGCAGCGTCAGGAATGGGATAGTGCGCTTCATCGTAAGCGGCAATGACGTCCCCAATCCGATCTATAAGGCTAGATAAAGGGTGATTTTCGTCATCACCGACCACATCCAGCAATTCATCTAAAGTGGTTGCCAACACCTCATATTCGGTTTTGTTTGTGGGTGGAGTAAGCACGGGTGCAATAAACTGCCAGTGTTCAATCGCCTGTTTGACGATGGCGTTCATACTTGGCCCTCTTTCCATTTGTTTTGATCATATTCTTTATGCGAGAGAATATGCCGAATGTATACGCGTTTACCTTGAAATAGGCATGATAAAAATAAAGTTTACGACACTGCCGTTTAGAAAATTAGTTTTAATTTGATCTACCAAGAAAAATCGCGGCCTTGATCTTGAGCACGCTCAATGTTGAAATCGTTTTTAGCTTCTGCAAGTTGTTGATTAAACTGTTCGCGCCAATTCTTTAACTTATCAGCAACCGTTAGATGATCACCATTTAGTTTCTGGTATTCTGGAAAAGACATTAAAACAGCCGTGGTTTGCTTGTGCTTAGAAATAGACATATTCTCACCTTATTTATTTCAATCAATCAAGTCGGCAAGATGGATGCGTGCTTGAGTGAAAGGAATGGAGGTCATAAGTATTTCCTTTTTTAAGTGTACATTTGGATTGTACGTTAAAATTTTAATATAAGGATGTTTTAATGTAACGCATAGTTTTTCTACTAGAGTAGAATTGATGAAGAGCATGCGAAAATCTAAAATAGATGTTGAGCTGTATAAAAATTAATGCTTTCAATTAGGGAATTAAGTATCAATGGATAAACGCTACCAAATTTTTGTTAGTTCAACTTTTGTTGATTTACAAGAAGAAAGAAAGCATATCATTCAGACATTAATGGAAATGGATTGTATTCCATCAGGAATGGAGTTATTTCCTGCTGCTGATGAGGAGCAATGGGATTTTATTAAAAGAATTATTGATGATTGTGATTACTACCTTTTATTAATTGGTGGTCGTTATGGTTCATTAAGCCCAGAAGGAATAAGTTATACGGAAATGGAATATGACTATGCCGTAACTAAAGGTATGAAAGTTATCGCCTTAGTTCATGGAGAGCCTAATAATTTACCAAGATTAAAATGTGAAAATGATCCTCAACTTCAAGAGAAGTTAGAGCGATTCAGAGATAAGGTTTGCACGGGTAGATTAGTCAAATTCTGGAAAAACATTGATCAGATTTCTGGAATTGTTTCACTTAGTTTAACTAAAACGATTAAAACTTATCCTGCAATTGGTTGGGTAAGGGCAAATTTGGTTCCTTCTGAGGATAGTACCAAGGAGATATTGACTCTTCGAGATAAAATTCAAAAGTTAGAAACGACTATTCAAAATTTAAAAGCTAAGCCAGAAGGAGTTGAGCATTTAGCGCAGGGGGATGATTCTATTTCATTAACTCTATATGGAAGAGCAAAAAAGATAACAGATGATAAATATGATTCGCCTAGTAGTTATCGCTTAGATATTACTTTAGCTTGGAACCATATTTTTGAGTTTCTATCTACTAGTATGATTGTTGAAAATAGCGAAGAAAATCTTTTAAAACTATTAGCTGACTGTTTTCGAAAATTTGGTTATAAACAAATTATAGAGTTTATTGAGCAAAATAGTTTACGAAGTCTAACTAATATTTCTGCATCTGCTGAAGATTTGCGATTAGTAATAGTTCAATTTAGAGCTTTGCGGTTAATTGAGTTGAGCTCTAAAAAACACCCACCATCTGATACAAAGATATATTGGACTCTGACTCCATATGGAGATCAATTAATGACGGAGTTAAACGCAATTAAAAAAGAAATCGACTGAGTGGTTTAGGCGCTAGATAATTTCTTTTATCAAGCGCCGACACCCAATTACAACGCCGCTAATTGCTCTTTCTGCGCATTCAGCTTCTGCAATTGATCCGCCAAATCTGCCAGCACTGCTTTTTCACTTTCTACCACATGGGCAGGCGCTTTGGCCAAAAAGCCTTGATTCGACAGCTTGCCATTGAGTACATCAAACTGCTTTTGCAGCTTCTCAATTTTCTTGGTTAAGCGTCCAATTTCAGCTTGCGGATCAATCAAGCCTTTCATGGGTACAAAAATAGACACCTGACCCACAATACTGCTCGATGACAATGGCGGCTCTTGCGTGTCAATCAGGAACTCAATACTTTCCACTTTAGACAAGGCTTTAAACAACGGCTCAATACGACCCAGTTGCTCACGTTCTTTATCGCTGACATTTTTCAGCAATACAGGCAGCAAGCGCGCGTTACCCAAGCCCATTTCACCGCGAATATTGCGCACCGCACCAATTAAACCTTGCAGCCATGTCATATCGGCTTCGGCTTGCTCATTGATTTTGGCTTGTTCGGCTTGCGGGAATGGCGCGAGCATAATACTGTTTTTGCCTTCCGAACCTTGACCACCAATATTTGTTTTTCCAATCATGGGCGCAACGGTCTGCCAAATTTCTTCAGTCAAAAATGGCATCAATGGATGCAGCAAGCGCAAACTGGTTTCCAATGTTGCCAATAGCACACGACGCACTTCGGCTTTACGCTCCTCGCTGGCATCTTCACCATTCAATACTGGTTTGGTTAGCTCAACATACCAGTCGCAATATTCATTCCACACAAAGTCATACATGGTTTGCGCCACCATGTCCAAACGGTAGTCGGCAAAGGCTTTGTGTACCGCCATTTCGGCTTTTTGCAGGCGACTGACAATCCACTGTTCTGGCAGTTCCCACAAGTCTGGCCGTGGCGTTTGACCAACCGTTTGGCCTTCTACATTCATCAACACAAAGCGAGTGGCGTTCCAAATTTTATTACAAAAATTACGGTAGCCTTCCACACGCTTCATATCAAATTTGATGTCGCGGCCAGTGTTGGCTAAAGCACAAAAGGTAAAGCGCAGGGCGTCAGTGCCATAGGCATTAATCCCGTCTGGAAATTCCTTGCGTGTGGATTTTTCAATCTTGGCGGCATCTTTGGGGTTCATCAGACCGACTGTACGCTTGGCTACCAGACTTTCCAGATCAATGCCGTCTACAAGGTCTAGCGGATCAAGCACGTTGCCTTTGGATTTAGACATTTTCTGGCCTTCGCCATCACGTACCAGACCATGCACATACACGGTTTTAAATGGCACTTGCGGTGTGCCGTCTTCATTTTTGACAAAGTGCAGCGTCATCATAATCATTCGGGCAACCCAGAAGAAAATGATGTCAAAACCCGTGACTAGCACATCGGTGGAATGGAAGGTTTTTAAGAAGTAATTCTCGGCATCTTTAGCTGCATCGCCTGTCCAGTCTAAAGTTGAGAACGTCCATAGGGCAGAGGAGAACCATGTGTCCAGCACATCTTCATCTTGGCTCAGCACCACGTCATTGCCAAGGTTGTGCTTTTGGCGCACTTCGGTTTCATCACGCCCAACATAAATGGAGCCATCTTCTGCATACCATGCAGGAATGCGGTGACCCCACCACAATTGACGGCTAATGCACCAGTCCTGAATGTTGTTCATCCATGCCATATACATGTTGCTGTATTGCTCAGGCACAAACTTAATATCGCCATTTTTTACCGCAGCAATGGCAGGTTCGGCCAGCGGGGCAATTTTGACATACCATTGATCGGTGAGTAACGGCTCAACAATCACGCCAGAACGATCACCGCGCGGGGCTTTTAGCGTATACGGTTCAATTTTTTCTAACCAGCCCTCAGCCTCAGCCTGTGCTACCAGTTTTTTACGGGCGGCAAAGCGTTCAACGCCCACGTAGTCGGCAGGTGCGCTCAGGGTTTGGGTAATCGGTTGACCTGCTTTTTCAAACCAGTCAAAATTACTTAGAATTTCTGCATTTTTATTAAAAATATTAATTAAAGGCAAGCTATGACGTTTGCCCAGTTCATAGTCATTAAAGTCATGTGCAGGGGTAATTTTAACCACGCCTGTACCAAAGTCTTTTTCAACATAGTCATCGCCAACAATCGGTACTAAGCGATTGGTAATCGGCAAACGGATATTTTGGCCAATCAGGTGCTTGTAGCGTTCATCATCTGGATGCACGGCAACCGCAGTGTCACCCAGCAAAGTTTCTGGGCGTGTGGTGGCAACCACGACAAAATTTTGGCCGTCGCTGGTTTGAGTGTTTTCATTTTCAAAGAAATATTTAAAGTGCCACAACGAGCCGTTTTCCTCATTGTTTTCCACTTCAAGGTCGGACAGGGCAGTGTGCAGTTTTGGATCCCAGTTGACCAAGCGTTTACCACGATAAATCAGGCCCTCGGAGTGCAAGCGCACAAAGACTTCCTTAACTGCATTGGACAGGCCGTCATCCATGGTAAAGCGTTCACGTGACCAATCCACCGATGAACCCAGACGGCGGATTTGCTGGGTAATCGTGCCGCCCGATTGTTCTTTCCATTCCCAGATTTTTTCAATAAATTTTTCACGGCCCAGATCATGGCGGCTAACATTTTGCGCAGCCAGTTGACGCTCAACCACCATCTGGGTGGCAATGCCTGCATGGTCGGTGCCCGGTTGCCACAAGGTGTTGTCACCCAGCATACGGTGGTAGCGGGTCAGTGCATCCATAATGGCATTATTGAAACCATGACCCATGTGCAAGCTGCCAGTTACGTTTGGCGGTGGAATCATGATGGTAAAGGGTTTGGCGGTTGACTGGGCATCAGCGCCATGCGGCTTAAAGTAGCCCTGTTGTTCCCACTGGTCATACCAGTGCGCTTCAATGGCGGCAGGATCATAAGTGGTGGAAATATTTTGTGGGCTGGCTGTTTGACTGTTCTCGGTGGCGCTGTGATCTGCGGCGCTGCCGTCAACCATACGTTGATCAACTGAATTGGTCATCGACAAAAATCCAAAATTTGTTTGAAAAAAATTGCAACTATTGTAGCGGATTTTGTGCGCTTTTTGCGATTAAACGTAGCGTACGCTGTGTAGTCATCGTATTGATCTTTACAAGGTATACAACTTTTGTCATAACCGTAGCGAAGTGATTGAGGAAAGCAATGGATGCGAATGCAAAATTTTAACGGCCAAGTCATCTGGATTACCGGCGCGTCCAGTGGAATTGGTGAAGCACTGGCCAAGCAGTTTGCCAAACTGGGCGCGCAAGTGGTCTTAAGCGCCCGGCGTGAGGAAGAACTTAAACGCGTCGCACGCCAGTTGGACAATCCCGACCAGCACCTGATTTTGCCGCTGGATGTAACGGATTATGCGTCGTTGCACACCGCGTATGGCGAAGTGATTCAGAAAAAAGGCCGGCTGGACTGCCTGATTAACAACGCCGGGGTCAGCCAGCGCGCCTTGATTTGTGACACGCTGGATCATACCGATCGCCAGATTATGGAAATTGATTATTTTGCCCCGGTTGCCCTTACCCGCGTAGTGCTGCCCAGCATGCTTAAACAGGGATCAGGTCAGGTGGTGTTTATTTCCAGTGTGGCCGGTTTGCTCGGAACCCAATATCGCCCCAGTTATGCCGCGGCCAAGGGTGCGATTCATTTATGGGCGAATAGTTTGCGTGCCGAGCTGGCTGATCAGGGCTTGCGGGTATCAGTGATTTTCCCCGGATTTGTCAAAACCAATGTGTCGGTCGCGGCCTTAAAAGGCGATGGCGAGCAATTGGGCAGTATGGATGATGCACAGGCCAATGCCATGAGCAGTGATGAGTTTGCCGAACAGGCGATACAGGCGCTGCTGGCCGGACGTGATTATATTGTGATTGGTGGTTTAAAGGAAAAAGTGGGCGTATGGCTATCACGATTGTATCCGCCCCTGATGTACCACATGATTCGTAAAAGCAAGGTTCGCTAAACACACCTTATTAAGGATAAGCCAGTAATATTGAACTGGGTATGACAAAACAACATTTAACAACAGGATGCTCCCCACATGGAAACCCAGTATGCCGTTGCGTTACCGCTCAATGATTTAATCCGGCAGGAGCTGGAACAATTGCATGCCTCGTCGGTTGCGCAGGATAACGCGATTGCTGAAAAGGCCGGCAAGCTCATGACTGACGCCACCTGTCATATTATTGATTATATTTTTACCGATATGGTGCAGCAATTTGCCAATGTCAAGGACATGGCTGAGGAGAAGCTGGCCAGCTTTAAGGAATCGCTGAGTCATATTGAGGAAATTAAAGGCATTATTCGCAAGTATTTTGGCTGGGCCGTGAGCTGGTTTGATGCCAAACGCTTAAAGCCGGTGATTGCCCATTATCATCAGTTATTAAGTGAGTATTCCATGGATACTACGGCCATTCCCTGCCTGATTTATGCCATTCCTGACCTGCTGGCGCACAAAGCCCTTGATGCCTTAAATGATTTAAAAGATCTCAAAGCCGACAATGCGCTGCATGCAATTGAATGCCTGATTGAAATTATTGATGTAGGCGTGACCAAGCTGTTAAAAGAACCCAAGGAGCTATTGAAATTTAACTTTATTGCCAATAAAACCCTGGATGGGGTGATGAATATGACCACAGCATTATCCTATAAAAGCCTGCGCAAGCTGGGGCAGGCCATGGATCCCGCATTGTTTCAAACCGCATCAGGCCATTTGCAGCAGTTTATTATTCCACATCCACTTAGCTGGCATGAAGCTGTCGGTATAGACCCGGCGTTACACCCGTCCATTTCTTAAAGGCGCGGTGAAAAGTGCTGGTTTCACTAAAGCCCACCTGTTGTGCCACGTCTTCAAGCGACAACTCGGGTTTTAATAACAAATGAATGGCGGTATCGCGGCGTAAATTGTCTTTTACGCCCTGATAACTTTTTCCTTCAGCGGCCAAGCGTCGGCGCAGGGTTTGTGGTGACAAGTACAACATCGATGCCACTTCATTCAAGGTCGGCATTTCTTCACCAATATGACTTTTGAGCACTTCACGAATACGTGAGGTAAGCGAACTGGCATTTTTAAATTTAACCAAAAGCTGTGCCGGCGCACTTTTTAAAAATTCATACAGGCTGGCTTCGGTCTGGCGAATCGGCAAGTCCAGATAGTCGGCGGCAAAGGTAATTTCGGTACGGTTTGCATCAAACTTGATGACCGGTGAAAAAAACAGCGCATCGTATTCATCAGCGTGTTTGGGCTGGGGATAGGCAAACTGCGCTCGCTCTAGCGGGATACGGCGTTCGATCAGCCACGAGGCCAGACCATGCCAGATCATGAGCATACTTTCAGTAATAAAATGATCCGGATCGCGGTTGTGGGGAATATCCGTCACCATGCGGGCTTCATGGGTATCGCGCTCAACACTCACTGCCCAGTCATCGTCAAACAGGCGATAAAACTGCGCACTCAGCTCCAGTGCCTTGCCCAGTGTACCGGCATGGATAATCAGTTGACACATGATGGAAAACGTACCTAGCTTGCGTGGACGGGCATCAAAACCCAAATGCTCATCCTGTGTAACCAGCCAGAGGGTTTGCGCCAGACGCGTGTATTGGTCGGGTGAGACCCGCGCCTTGGGCTGATTGAGCAGTTCAGGTTCAATCCCCACACGTGATAGCAAGGCATTAATATCGACGCCCATACGACGGACGCCAGCAAGGGCTGCATTAACAAAATGAATGCTGATGGTATCGCGGTTCATCATGGTCCTCTAGACGTATAAGGCGTTAAGCCCAATATATGTGACATTCTTAACATAGCATATTCAATGAATTATGTTTAAAGCATTTGGTTTTAATTCTGGCTTGAAGCGTATTTGCAGCACTAAATGACGAGTTTGCTCAGGCAAACTGGTAGCAATCGTCATTGTTTGGCCATGTGGCGCAACATAGGCTGTTGAGCAAATGGGAAGACTGGCGCTTGAGCCACGACCTGAACTTTAAATAGGGAACTTTGCATGTCTCAACATCATTCCACGGTAGCCAACACGCCACTGGCAGGCTTAAAAGTACTCGACTTTTCAACCTTGTTGCCCGGTCCTTTTGCCACGCTCATGTTGGCCGATTTGGGCGCTGAGGTGATTCATGTGGAATCACCCACCCGTGTTGATCTGGTACGGGTTATGCCACCGTATGCCGATGGCCAGTCTGCCGCGCATGCCTATTTAAACCGCAATAAACAGTCGTTGACGCTGGATTTAAAAAACCCGGCCAGTATTGAAAAAGTAAAATCCTTGTTGGGTGAATTTGACATTGTGGTCGAGCAATTTCGTCCCGGTGTAATGCAACGCTTGGGGCTTGGTTATGATGATTTAAAAGCGATTAACCCGCGCCTGATTTATTGTTCCATTACCGGCTACGGCCAGACAGGTTCCTACAAGGATCGTGCCGGGCATGACATTAATTATGTGTCGCTGGCAGGGATTGCAGGTCACAGCGGGCGGCAGGATAGTGGCCCACCAGCACTGGGCATACAAGTGGCTGATGTGGCAGGTGGTTCGCTGCATGCGGTGATCGGGGTTTTGGCGGCAGTGATTGAGCGCCAGCAGAGCAATCAAGGTCAGCATATTGATATTTCAATGACCGATTGCGCCTTTACCTTAAATAATATGGCAGCCGCCGCGCAAGTCGCTGGCGCTGAAGATCAGGCGCCCGAAGCAGCTACCCTCAATGGCGGTAGCTATTACGATTACTTTAAAACTGCTGATGGTCGTTATATTTCGGTAGGCAGCTTAGAACCACAATTTATGCTGGGCTTAAGCGCGGCGCTGGAATTGCCCATTTTGGCGCAAAAAGGCGCCTCGATGTTTGATGATGATCGTCAGGCAGTCAAAGATGCGGTCAAACAAGCCATTGCAGCACAGCCATTTGCCCATTGGCAGCAGGTGTTTAGCCAACTGGATGTGTGCGTAGAACCAGTGCTGAGCTTAAAGGAAGCGACTGAATCCCAGTTGGCTCAAGATCGCGGTTGGCTGGTCGATGTACCCTTAACTGCCCAAAATCAAAACCACCAAAAACAACTGGCGTGTCCGATCAAGTTTTCCCGCAGTACAGCGCGTTATGACTATGTTGGTCAGCAGCTGGGTGAAGCCAATGCACAATGGGGAGATGTTTAATGGAATCAGTTAAGACGTTGGTTCAGCAGTTGTATCAAAAACCCATAGCGCCAGAAGAATTGCGCGCGCGCTGGAAAGTGGATGCGCCATGGAAATCCACAGGCTCTTTAGAGTCGCTAAATATAACCATTGGCAAGCTCATGTACCGCAATGCCCTGTCGCGCGAGGGACAGCTTTATGGTTTTAAGCTGCGCCACCATCAAATTGATGGCTTTAATATGCACTGGCTATGCAACGCCAAGCCCAAAAAATCACGTGGCACCATATTACTGCTGCATGGTTTAAGTGCTGAAAAATCGCACTGGATTCGCTTTGCACGTTATTTTGTCAAAGATTACCATATTATTATTCCTGATCTGGCGGCACATGGGCAAACGGGTTATTTGCCCAATGCAGACTATGGCACCCGTGCGCAGGCTCAGCGTCTTATTGATTTATTAGATCATTTAAAAATAAGTCAAGCGCATGTGGTGGGCAATTCCATGGGCGGTTTTGTGGCAGCGCGTTTGGCCGCAGATTGGCCGGAACGCATCAACAGTCTTTGTTTGATGGATGCTGCGGGTTTGCAGGCACGCACCCATAGCGTGTTGGTACAGTCTATAGAATCTGGTCGTAATCCGTTTTTATTACATTCTTTGCCTGAGTTTGAAAACCTGATGGCATTAGGAGCGCATAAATATCAATGGTTACCGGCACAGGTCAAATTAATGCTGGCTAAACAATATTCTGATCGGCGTGAACGACTGTTTAATGTGTTTTTACATTTGCAGAATGAAATCTATCCAGAGGACTGGATCAGTGTGGAAATGCCCAAGCTCAAAATGCCTACATTCATTGTGTGGGGCGAGCTGGATAAACTGCTGGATATTGACATGATGCAGCATTTTAAGGAGCTGATTCCGCATGCCAAAACCGTGGCGATGAAGCTCACCGGACATATGCCCATGCTGGAGCGACCATTACAAACCGCAAGACACTATCGAAAATTTTTGAAAGAAAGTGCAGTAGCGTCTTTGGCTGAAAGTATAAGCACTTAAAGACCGAACAAAACTTTTTTCTTTGCAAGTAACAGTTTCTGAATACATTTTTAGTCGTTATTGGTTTTATCTTTAGCACGTTGAGGTAGAAATATTCGCTCAATGTTAACTTTTGTAAGCCATAGCGTACAGTGTTTGGGGTTGTAGCGACTATTTTAGAGCCATCAAATACGCGATGATGTGTTTAGCGAATCAAGGATGATATGGCACGGATTAGCCATAAGGATAGCGCTCGTTGAAAGACGGGTAACTCGCAAGGCTCGAATGGATATTTCGAGAACAGGATGTATAGCAGGATGCTAAAGAAATTCCCGACCATTCAGGATGAATATAGTCGGGCTTTTTTATGCCTGAATCAATGGCAAGTACAGGACGGTATTCAGGGTTTATCAATAAAACCGTTATGAATTATGCAAAAAAAACGTTTTATTGATGTCGCAAACCCAAGTATGCTTCGCGCCTAAACTTATACAATGAATCTAGCCATACGCCATGTATCAATATACCGAGTTTGACCAGAACTTGCTCAATGAGCGACTGGCTCAATTTACCAACCAGATTCAACGCTACCTCGCAGGCACTTTGTCTGATAGCGAGTTACTCCCATTGCGTTTGCAAAATGGCCTTTATATCCAGCGTTATGCGCCTATGTTTCGTATTGCCGTGCCTTACGGTTTGCTGGCCAGTCGCCAGCTACGCAAACTGGCAGAAGTTACCCGCAAATACGATCGTGGCTATGCGCATGTGTCGACCCGCCAGAATTTTCAGCTCAACTGGACAGCACTGGAAGATATTCCGGCGGCGCTGGCCGAGCTGGTAAGTGTGGAAATGCATTCGATTCAGACCAGTGGTAACTGTATCCGCAATACCACCACTGACCAGTTTGCCGGCGTGACACCGGGCGAAGTGGCTGACCCACGGCCAACCTGTGAGTTGATTCGGCAGTGGAGTACTTTCCATCCTGAGTTTGCATTCCTGCCGCGCAAATTTAAAATTGCGGTGTCTGCACTGGCCGAAGTGGATCGGGCAGCGACAGCGTTTCATGATATTGGCGTTTATATTGTCAAAAATGAAGCGGGCGAGATTGGCTACCGGATTTTGGTGGGTGGTGGTTTGGGGCGTACCCCGGTGATTGGCAGTTTTATCCGTGATTTCGTACCGCGTGAAGACTTGCTGGCCTACCTTGAAGCGATTGTACGGGTGTATAACCTGCATGGTCGTCGTGACAATAAGTATAAGGCACGCATCAAGATTCTGGTGCGTGCGCTCACGCCTGAGGTATTTGCGCAAAAAGTAGAGGCTGAATTTGCCCAAATCCGTGGCCAGCGCAAAACCGAACCTGAATTGTTGGCGCGTATGGATGCTGTGTTTACACCGCCTGCCTATGACACGCTGGAAAATGAGGACTTGTCCGCGCAGTTTGCTGCCGATAAAGCCTTTGCCAACTGGTATCGCCACAATACCCATGCGCATAAAATCCCCGGCTACCGCATTGTGACCCTGTCCTTAAAGCGGGCAGGCATTGCGCCGGGTGATATTACTGATGATGAGCTGGACATGGTGGCCGATCTGGCCGACCAGTACAGTTTTGGCGAAATCCGCAACACCCATGAGCAAAACATGGTACTGGCTGATGTGCCGCAAAAAGACCTGTATGCGGTGTATCAGGTGCTCAACCAGCACAATATGGCACGCGCGCATATTGGCTTTGTGACTGATATCGTGTGCTGCCCGGGTGGCGACTACTGCTCACTGGCCAATGCCAAATCCATCCCAATTTCTGAAGCCATTAGCCGTCGTCTGGATGATCTGGACACTGTCTATAATCTGGGCAAGATTGACCTGAACATTTCAGGTTGCATGAATGCCTGTGGTCATCACCATGCGGGCCATATTGGTATTTTGGGCGTGGATAAAAAAGGCGCTGAGTTTTATCAGATCACGCTGGGTGGCAATAGCGACCATGATGCCAGCATTGGTAATATTCTGGGGCCATCATTTGCTGCGCAGGAAGTACCGGATGTGGTCGAGGAAGTCCTCAATACCTATCTGGACTTACGGACTGACGGCGAACGCTTTTTAGATACTTATCGTCGTGTTGGCATTGAGCCATTCAAGGAGCGCACATATGCCTAATACGGTACTGTTTAAAGACGGCAGCATCTGTGAAGATGAATACCAGATGATTGGTGAAGACGGCGTAATGCCTACCGGTAATGTATTGCTGCGTGCCACAGAACTGGATCGGCTGGATGAAGTTCAGGGCAAAAAAGGCTTACTGATTACCGTGGATAGCTCGCCAGAAGAGCATCAGTTTCCATTGCAAAAACTGGATCTAATTGCCATTAATTTTGCTGTGTTTACCGATGGCCGTGGCTATTCGTTTGCTGCTTTGCTGCGTCGTCAGGGCTTTGTGGGTGAGCTACGTGCGGTGGGTGATGTTTTCCGCGACACCTTAAATTATATGAAACGCAGTGGTTTTGATTCGTTTATCCTAAAAGATGGAAAGGATGTCAACGAAGCCATCGCGGGTTTAAGTGATTTTAGTGTGCCTTATCAGGCTTCGGTCGCTGTGCCAGAACCTCATTACCAAACTGGTCAGCGCATCTCGTAAGCCTGACGGATTTTGTAAAAAAACGCTTATTTGTAAAAAAGCTCCTAGACGTGATGGTATAGGGGCTTTTTTGATGGCAACGTAGTATATTCATACAGTTAATCATTGGGTTAGGGAGTTAAGAATTTACGATGTTAGTATTAATTTCACCTGCCAAGACACTGGATTATGACAGTCCTCTGGCTACCGCTGAGCATACCCAACCGCAACTACTGGATAAAAGTCAGGAATTGGTTGATGTGTGCCGTGAACTGACCGCGCAGGATTTGACCGATTTGATGTCAATTAGCCCCAAGTTGGCTGAACTCAACAAGCAGCGTTTTTGCAACTGGGAACCCATTTTTAATCTGGAAAATGCACGACAGGCCATTCTTGCCTTTAAGGGTGATGTGTACGCAGGCTTGCAGGCACAGGACTTTAGTCAACAGGATTTTGAATTTGCCCAGAAGCATTTGCGCATGTTGTCTGGACTATATGGCGTGTTGCGACCATTGGATCTAATGCAGCCTTACCGGCTTGAAATGGGCACCCGGCTCAATAATCGGGTGGGCAAGGATTTATACGGATTCTGGGGCAACACCATCACCGATCATGTCAATCAGGCATTGCAGGCGCAGGGTGATGATGTGGTGGTCAATCTGGCGTCCGATGAATACTTTAAGGCGGTCAAGGTCAATCATCTGCAAGGTCGCCTGATCAAGCCGGTTTTTCTGGATGAAAAAAATGGTCAATACAAGGTAATCAGTTTTTATGCCAAAAAAGCCCGTGGTCTGATGAGCCGCTTTATTATTAAAAACCAGTTAACCCAGATAGAGCAGCTCAAAGCATTTGATCTTGAGGGCTATCGCTATTCTGCCGAGCATTCGACTGACGATGAGCTAGTCTTTATGCGCGCCCAGCAGGAATCCATTTAAAACTCTGACAGCATTACCAGCTCAAATTCGCCATAAAAAAGATAGTCATTTGCTGTCTTTTTTGCTGAGTACATCCTAAAAGATCCAGTTGTCTAATGAATATTCAATGATTAACAATTCGTAAAGTTAGATTACACGTATGTAACATTTTATATTAAAATTCCATTTTTGACGTGTCTGCCCATGCAGGAAGCGTCTGCCATTTTTTTAGCAAACCGTTTGTTACAGCGTGTAAGAAATAAAGCGTAGAGGTCGTATGAACTTTAAAACCCTGATGGTTGCGGCAATCTGTAGTGCCGCCATGTCTGCTGTTGATGCCAAGCCATTGTGGCAGGATTTTAGTATCACTGGCCTGCATGGCGATGACTATAAAGTGGGGCCTGAAAAGCGTGATGTCATCACGCTGGAATATGCCGCAGGTCTGACATGGGGGGATGCATTCTTTTTTCTGGATCATAGTCGCTATAGTGGAAATGATGGCAAGGACAACTATTTTGAGCTTGCGCCGCGCTTAAGCCTGTCGTATTTAACCGGTCAAAAGCTGTCGTACGGTTTAGTCAAGGATGTGTATCTGGCCTCAACCTGGGAATCTGGTCATGATTTTGACAACTATGTTTATGGGATTGGTTTTGGCTTAAATATTCCATATTTTAAATATGCGGATATCAACCTGTATCGTGCCAACAATGAAACCACCAAAGACGACTGGATGACCACGATTGATTATGGTGTTCCTTTGACCTTGGGCACGCAGGATTTTTTGTTTGATGGCTTTATGGATTGGTCAAGCAGTGCATCTGATCATGCCGCTGAACTCAACTGGACCTCGCAGTGGAAATGGAATGTGGGCAAGCTGATTAATCCCGATACCCGGCTTTATCTGGGCATTGAATATTCGTACTGGATTAACAAATTTGGCATTAAGGACGTGGACGAGAAAAATGTCAGTGCATTGATCAAATACCATTTTTGATTTGCGCCTGTACATCGTTGGCATTTATACAGCATGAGCATTTACAGCACTGACATTTACAGCATTGCCAGCACCCAAGCGTACTTTTTAGTACGCTTTTTTATACCGGATTGATGGTGAGTTGAGGGTGGGTTGACCACATTATTTTTTGCTCGTTTGCAGCAGTTGAATAATACTGGAAAAATCCAGTGCGCCAGCGCCAGCTTTACTATGCAAGGCATATAAGTTACGCGCCATTTCGCCCAGTGGAATGGAAGCCTGCGCAGTTAAGGCAGTTTCGGTGGCTAAACCCAAATCCTTGAGCATTAAATCCACGCCAAATCCGCCACTATAGTCACGCGAGGCAGGCGCATTGTCCATTACATTTGGATAGGGGTTATATACCTCTAGTGACCAGTTACGGCCTGAGCTTTTAACCATAATATCAGACAACACTTTGGGGTCTAGTCCATTGGCAACACCTAGTGCCAAGGCTTCTGCCGTGCCAATCATTTGGATGCCAAGCAGCATGTTATTGCAGATTTTGGCTGTTTGACCTGCACCGCTTGCACCTGCATGAAAAATATTTTTACCCATTGCGCTTAATAACGGCTGCGCGCGCTCTAGGGCTGCATTACTACCGCCCACAATAAAGGTGAGCGTGCCTGCAATTGCGCCAGCAGTGCCACCAGATACAGGCGCATCGAGCATTTCTAAGCCAAGCTCAGCCGCAGCGTTGGCAACGGTGATTGCAGTTTTGGCTGCAATAGTGCTGCAATCAATAATTAGCGCACCTTGTTTAATATGCGGCAGTAAACCTGATTCGCTCGAACCATCACCCAGATACAGTGCTTCAACATGACGACTCGCTGGTAGCATGCTAATGACAATATCAGCATCATGGACTGCATCAATAGCAGATATGGCAATGTGCGCGCCAGCATTTTCAAATTCTTTCAGTGCAGTCGGTGAAAGATCAAATACGGTGAGATGGTGACCCGCTTTAAGCAGGTTTTTTGCCATGGGGCCGCCCATGTTGCCCAAGCCGATAAATGCAATTTGGCTCATTCTGATTCTTCCTGAAAAAGAGGTTGTTATTAAACGATTGAACGTCAACGCAATGCCTAGAGGTTAATCATTACTGCCAAGATCTGCCAGAGGATGCGCCTCGGCTGGCCATGGATTGTTAATAAAACCGTTAATCCACTCAGGCGTTATTTCTGTATGCGTGGCAGGTTGCCAGTGGGGCTGTTGATCTTTATCAATGATTAAAGCGCGAATCCCTTCGGCAAAATCGGGTCGTGCGGCACAGTGCAGGGCAGCCAGATATTCCATGCGGAATACATCAGCCAAAGACATATTTTTTGCACGGTGCAGTAATAAATCGGCCAAATGGGCTGAGCTGGGTGAGCCTTTTTTTAAGGATGCTGCGGCTTTGGCAAGCCATTTATCGTCACTGCTATGATTAATAATATTTTCAATGGTCTGGTCAATATCATCGTTATTGCACAAAGCCTGAATGGTGGTTAGGTGGGTTTCGATAGGACCGGGTTGAACTGCGTTGCTACTTTCAGCAAATTTTAATTGCGCATCGCTTAAAATAGCATCCAGTAAAAAGCCATTTTTGGTTTGTAAATTAGTCCATGCTTGCTGTTGCAAGGTTTTGAGTACCTGTGCTTTATCGGCCTGAGCAATCATGTAATCGGCAAGGTTAATCAATCGGGCATCGCTGGCGTTAATACTTGCTCCAGTCAGCGCCAAAAACAGCCCAACCTTTTCAGGCATTTGATTTAAAAAATAACTGCCGCCAACATCAGGGAATAAGCCAATGGCAATTTCTGGCATGGCCAAGCGTGATTTTTCGGTGACCACGCGATGGCTTGCACCCGCCATTAGGCCCATACCACCTCCCATGACAATGCCATGACCCCAGCATAAAATGGGTTTTGGATAAGTGTGAATGACATAATCAAGCCGATATTCACGCTCAAAAAAATCACAAGCGTACTGGTTGGCTCTGATGTCATCTCGTTGCTCAGAGGCATGGTGGCTTAGCATGGATTGATACAATTGTTGTAAATCACCACCCGCGCAAAATGCTTTTTCACCTGCGGCATGCATAAATACCATGGCGACATTGTCATCTGTTGACCAAGTGGCAAGTTGTGCAGCTATTAAATCAATCATGTCTAGCGACAGGGCATTTAAGGTTTTTTCAGCATTCAGCTGAATCATGCCAATGACATAGCCATTGTCGGTTGGCAGGGTGTCAAACAATACTGGCGCAGTGTTGGTCTGTGTTTGCTGAACATCAGTCATTAACGAATTTCCTCGGGTGCCACACCATTTAACAAATGACGAGAAATAATCACGCGCATAATCTCGTTGGTTCCTTCAAGAATCTGATGCACACGCACATCACGTAAATAACGTTCTAACGGATACTCTCGAATATAGCCATAGCCGCCATGTAGTTGCAATGCATCATTACACACGCTAAAGCTCACATCGGTGGCAAAGCGTTTGGCCATGGCGCAATAGGTGCTGGCATCTGGCGCACGTTGATCCAGTTTTGTGGCTGCTAGGCGTACTATTTGTCGTGCGGCAACCAGCTCAGTGACCATATCAGCCAGTTTAAATTGTAATGCCTGAAAGTCGGCCAGTTTGCGCTTAAATTGCTGGCGTTCACCCATATATAAGCGTGCTGCATCTAGCGCTGCTTGTGCTGCACCCAGCGAGCAACTGGCAATATTTATACGTCCACCATCAATACCACGCATGGCAATTTTAAAGCCTTCGCCCTCAACTCCTAGCAAATGACTGGCTGGAATCATCACGTTATCAAAGCTAATGGTACGCGTAGGCTGACTGTTCCAACCCATTTTTTGCTCGCAGCGGCCGTAGGTAATTCCCTGTGTATCGGCAGGTACCGCAAAAGCAGAAATACCACTGGCGCCTTCACTGCCAGTACGCGCCATCACAACCAATAAATCAGTTGAACCTGCACCAGATATAAATGCCTTGGCACCATTTAAACAATACTGGCCATTGATCAGGTTCGCACGTGTTTTCAGGGACGCTGCATCAGAGCCTGCATTGGGTTCGGTTAAACAATACGATGCCAACTTTCGCCCGCTGGCCAATAACGCACTCCATTGATCAACAACAGTAGGCGTTGCCCAAGTCGCCACCATCCAGCAGGCCATATTATGAATACTAATATAGGCAGCGGTGGAGGGGCAGGCATATGACAACTCTTCAAACACAATGGAGGCATCCAAACGGCTCAAACCTATACCGCCCGCAGCTTCAGGCGTATAAAGGCCACAAAAGCCCCATTCACCTGCTTGCTGGATTACCTCAATAGGGAAGGTACATTCTGCGTCCCACTGGGCAGCATGTGGTGCCATTTTGTCTGCTGCAAACTGACGCGCTGCATGTTGAAAGGCACGCTGCTGTTCGGATAAATCAAAATTCATGGCCAATGTCCTGTAAGCAATGCAATATTAAACAGTTACTTCAAGGAAATGGTGGTGTTGACACCAGCAGCCACTGCGCCATCTTCAAACCAGCGTGCCGTAATGGTTTTGGCTTGGGTGTAAAACATAATGGCTTGTTTGCCATAAGGACCTAAATCACCCAATTTAGACGCGCGTGAACCACTAAATGAAAATAAAGGCACAGGGACTGGAATGGGTACGTTAATGCCTATTTGACCCACATCAACTTCTTCTTGAAACTTACGTGCCGCCGCACCAGATTGCGTGAAAATAGCCGTGCCATTACCATTTGGATTTTGATTAATAAATTCTATGGCATCGCTTAAAGAATCGAGTGAGACAATGCACAGCACGGGGCCAAACACTTCCTGATTATAAATTTTCATCTCGCCGGTCACGCCAGAGAAAATAGTCGCGCCCACAAAGTTGCCTTGCGCATAGCCTGTAACCACAGGATTACGTCCATCAAGCTCCAGTTTGGCACCTGCTTCAATACCGCTGGCAATCAAGCTTTCCACACGTTCACGTGCCGCACATGAAATAAGCGGGCCAATATCAGTGCCTTTTTCAACACCAGCATTCACATTTAAGGTTTTGGCCAGCGCAACAATATCGTCAATCCATTCATTGGCTTTGCCCACCAATACCACCACCGATAACGCCATACAGCGTTGGCCAGCTGCGCCAAATGCAGCACCAGCAATATTATTTAAGGTTTGTTGTTTGTTGGCATCTGGCAAAATCACTGCATGATTTTTAGCGCCCATCATGCACTGCACCCGTTTACCCGCAAGTGTTGCACGGTTGTACACATGCGTTCCCACAGCAGTTGAACCGACAAACGACACCGCTTTAATATCCGCATGATCGCAAATGGCATTCACTGCATTTTCGCCACCATGAATCACGTTCAGAACACCTGCTGGAATGCCTGCTTCTAGCGCCAGCTCCACCAAGCGCATGGTGACCATGGGGTCTTGTTCTGACGGCTTTAATACAAAGGTATTACCGCAAGCAATCGCCATCGGAAACATCCATAGCGGAATCATGGCAGGGAAGTTAAACGGAGTGATACCAGCGCATACGCCCAAACCTTGCTGAATGGTATAAGTATCCACGCCATTGGCTACATTATTGGCCAATTCACCCATTTGCAGGTTGCCAATGTTGGCAGCATGTTCAACCACTTCTAAACCGCGAAATACATCACCTTCAGCGTCCGCTAAAGTTTTGCCTTGCTCAGCGGTCAAAATAGCCGCCAGCTCTGACATATTTTCGCGAATCAATTGCTGGTATTTTAAAAATATCCGTGCACGCACGCCAATTGGCGTAAAGCGCCATGCTTTAAAGGCTTCTTTTGCAGCACTGACAGCAGCATTAATTTCGTCGTCTGTGGCAAATGGCACCCGTGCCAACACTTGTTGCGTGGCAGGATTAACCACATCACGCCATTGGGTGGTTTTTGATTCTACAAATTGGCCATTGATGAGCAATTTAACCGTTGGAATGGCGGTGTCAGTGGTCATGGAAATATCCTTATCAAACAGGTCAGTCAAAGTCACAATATTTTTTAAGACTAAATAATACGGATTTGATTGGCTATGCCAGATTAGTTCAATTCTATTGAGTGAAATTACCATGTGAGCTGTTTTTATCGCGTATGATTTGTATCCAATATGATGATAAAACTAATCTAGCGATGGAAAAAAACAGTGTTTCAATTCATTTTGTTCGATCTGCACTAAAACCAATAATTGATCAAGATATTGATATAAATGATATTTTAAATAAGTGTGGTATTGATTTGAGTGTACTGGATAACCCACATTCAAGAGTGAGTGCTGCGCAATTTGGGCAGCTATGGCTAAGTGTGGCTCATTGCCTTAATGATGAATTTTTTGGTCAAGATACTCATCGCATGAAGGTCGGTAGTTTTGCGATGTTGTGCAAAACATTGATTCACTGTAAGACTTTAAAAAATGCTTTCGTGGTGATGCTAAGTTTTTTTAATTTAATACTTGATGATTTTTATTCTGAGCTGGTAGTAGACGGTCAATATAGTAAAATTCAAATAAGCTATAAAAACCAATTATCGCCCCAGCAAATTGCACCAGTGTTTGGTTATGAAACATTATTAATGTTGCAACACGGGATTGCCTGTTGGTTGGTGAGCCGTCGTATTCCCGTGTTAGTGGCCGACTTTGCCTATCCAGAACCTAGCTATAGTGCTGAATACCAGTTGATGTATTCATCCGAATTGAAGTTTGATCAGCCCTATACATCACTGAGTTTTGAGACCAGTTATCTGCAACTGGCAGTTTTGCAAAATGAACAGACAGCCAATGATTTTATTCGGCAAGCACCGACCAATATTGTCTTAAAGTATAAAAATCATTCTAGTTTTTCAGCCAGTATTCGCAAGATATTGCGTGCAACGCCGATGCCAGCGTGGCCAGATTTTTATAGTTTTGCCTTGAGTTTCAATATGACGCGCTCAACCTTGCGCAGACGTTTAAGTGAGGAGGGGCAACCTTTTCAGACGATCAAGGATCAATTGCGGCGTGATTTCGCCATGAATTTACTCAAACAAACCGATCAAAATTTGGTTGATATTGCTATGCAATTGGGTTTTGCAGAACCGAGTGCATTTCATCGCGCATTTAAAAAATGGACCAATCAGACGCCCACTGAGTATCGGGCGCAATTATGATGAATGATGAAGAAAATTAAGCTTGGTACAGCCCTGCATGCACTTGTCCGGCGCGGGTTTGCTTGAGCAATTGCCAGTGAACAGGGAGTTGCAATTGCTGCAACGGACGGTCGGCTTCTATATAAATTTTGGCCGATGGATTGAGCAGGGGGTCAATTAATTCAGCTAAAGGCGTCCATAAGTTAAGGCTGTAAGGTGGATCTAAAAATACCAGATCAAATTTGCCCGAAAGTTTGCCCAAGGCTTGCTCTGCCTTGGCACATATCACCTGTGCTGTGGTGCATTGTAATTGCAACAAGTTATCCTTGAGGCGTTGTGCTTGCTTGCGGTCGGCTTCTATCAAGGTGCAGGAAGCGGCTCCGCGCGATAATGCTTCGATACCAAGCGCCCCCGAGCCTGCGCATACATCCAGCACATTTTTGCCAGCAATATCCCACATCAGCCAGTTAAACAGGGTTTCACGTACCCGGTCAGGTGTTGGCCGTAAACCATCGACACTGTCAAAACGAATAAGGCGACGTTTCCATTCTCCGCCAATAATACGAACCTGATTCATGAGTTATTCCTTGTCGCTCGCTATTCTTCATCACTGGCTGGTGCGGGCTGCGGATTCACCGTGTGGTGATGAGCCTGACTGGCCTGTTCGGAAATTTCCTCAGGCTTCATGCCGGCTGTCATCAAACCGCCAGTAATGCTGCCCGGTGCGGGTTTAATCGGATTGGTGTCCATCTGGTGAACCACGTAGTCAAACAGGGGGCGAGCCAGTGCCGCTGCCGCTGCACCATGTTTGCCATTTTCCAGAATCACGGCCACGGCCAGCTTGGGATTATCCGCAGGGGCAAAGCCAACAAACAGGCCATGATCGTAGTGTCGTTCATCCAGCGCCGCTTCGTTATACCGCTTGCCCTGAGCAATACTTTTCACTTGCGCCGTTCCGGTTTTCCCAGCGATTTCGTAGCCTTTTAGGCCAACTTTTAAGCGTCCGCCTGTCCCCGCGCGAATTACATTGACCATGGCATCGCGCATATTATTCCAGTCCTGCTCGGTGCCATTAAAGTTCACTTTGCCATCGGGAGCATTGTGTACATGATAGGGCTGCGGGCCTTTGCTTTCACGCAATACATGCGGAGTCAGATGATGGCCGTGATTGGCAGTAATCGCGGTTGCCAGTGCTAGTTGGATGGGCGTTGCGGTAAATGCACCCTGACCAATACTCACCGAAATGGTTTCACCGGGTAGCCATTTGCTATTGCGCTTTTGCATTTTCCATTTGGGAGAGGGGTATAGGCCTGAGCTTTCATTGGGCAGATCAATACCGGTTTTTTCACCAAAACCAAACTGGGTCATCCAGTCGTGCATATTATCAATGCCCATCCGATAGGCCAGTACATAAAAAAAGGTATCGCATGACCACGTAATGGCTTTATTGAGATCCACCGTGCCGTGTCCGGTTTTTTTCCAGTCACGGAAGCGGTGTGAATCGCCCGGTAAATGAAAGTAGCCGGGATCATAAATTTGTGTGTTCCAGTTGACCAGATTGTAATGAATGCCACCCAGTCCTTCCATAGGTTTAATGGTGGAGCCGGGCGGATAGGCACCTTGCAACGCGCGGTTGTAAAGTGGCTGATCGGGATTATCGCGTAAGCCGTTATAATCGGTATGACTGATGCCGGTCACAAATAAGTTGGGATTAAAACTGGGATTACTGACAAAGGCCAGAATTTCACCGGTTCGCGGATTGATGGCCACAATCGCGCCACGTCGCCCCGACAACTGCGTATTGGCAATGCTTTGCAGGCCATAATCCAGTGATAAGTACAAATCGTTGCCCCGAATCGCTGGGGTTTGACCAAGATGACGCAAGATTTGTCCATGCGCATCAGCTTCAACATATTGATAGCCCGGCTTGCCATGCAGCAGGTCTTCATAAAATTTTTCAACCCCAATCTTGCCGATCAGGTCTGTTCCGGCATAGGCGTTTTTATCCAGTTCGCCCATTTCTTTTTCATTAATACGTCCCACATAGCCAATCACATGCGCAAACAGTTCGGCATGCGGGTAAAAGCGAGTCATTTTGGTTTCAATATTCACCCCGGGAAAGGTGTATTTGAGTTCACTAAACCGAGCAATTTGTTGTTCATTGAGATTGAGCTTAATCGCCAGTGGTTCGGACTTGCGGCTCGACTTGGCGCGATGCCTGAATTTTTGTAGATCATCCAGCGACAAATCCAGCACAGGCACGAGTCGTTTCAGCGTATCTTCAACATTTTCAATATCTGTCCGGTTGATGACAGCGGTAAATACAGGATAGTTGTCGGCCAGCAGGATGCCATTGCGGTCGTAAATATAACCCCGTGCCGGCGGAATAGCCTGCAAGCGAATCCGGTTTTTGTCGGCTGCACTGTGGTATTGGCCATACTGAAAAATCTGCAAATAGGTATAACGCGCCAGCAAGCCCATAAAACAACACACCACAAAAGCCACGGCAAACCAGACGCGATGGCGAAAGATTTTTTGATCTTGATGAGGGTTTTTAAGCGGAAGCGGGCTCTTCATACAGGCAGGCGTAATAAGACAAGTCTAATTTTAGCTATATTTAACAATAGATGCCATTGTTCCGGCGTATTAAGTCCTAAAAGACGGCTGCTGGCCTTAATCTGTGAACACGCTTTGCATTTTCTTATCGGTTTCATCAAAAAAAACGCGACAGAGGTACGACTTTTGTCTAAACTTTCGCGCCGTCCACCCTGCATTGGTGGACACCAAGTTGGCACCGCGAGTACCAATCCTGCGGAAGAGTTTAACCCTAGTCATGAGAAGGGTGGCCTGTGTTTACAACAAAAGATAATTTATTGATTGCCGCCGTTATTTTGTACATTCTGGCAAATGTGGTGGTCGGGGTGCTTGCGGCAAGACGTGTGAAAAACAGTACCGACTATATTGTGGCAGGCCATCGCTTGCCGTTATATATGGTCATTGCTACCGTTTTTGCAACTTGGTTTGGTTCAGAAACGCTGCTGGGCACATCTTCGACCTTTGTGCGTGAGGGAATGAGCGGAATTGTGGCCGATCCATTTGGTGCGGCGCTGTGCCTGATTCTAGTCGGGCTATTTTTTGCAGGGCCATTGTATCGACTCAAACTGCTGACCATTGGTGACTACTATAAAATCCGCTATGGCCGCGATATTGAAATTGCCACTTCTGTCGTGATTATTATTTCTTATTTGGGTTGGGTCGCGGCACAATTTACCGCGCTAGGGGTGGTATTTAATTCCATTTCCCACGGTCTCATCAGTCAGAATGCCGGAATTTATCTTGGGGCGGCCATTGTGCTGATTTATACCATTTTTGGTGGCATGTGGTCGGTTGCCTTAACTGACCTGATTCAAATGGCCACGATTGCCATTGGTCTTGTGGTGATTACCTGGGTGATCACTGGGCAAGTGGATGGTGGTGCGCCTGCTGTGATCCAACAGGCCGCAGAATCGGGCAAACTCAACATGCTGCCGGATACCTCGCTGGTAGGCTGGCTGGGCTTTTTTAGCGCCCTCATTACGCTGGGTTTTGGTTCTATTCCGCAGCAGGATGTATTCCAGCGTGCCATGTCGGCCAACAGTGAAAAAAATGCCAAACGTGGTGCCGTAATTGGCGGTGTGCTTTATCTGGTCATTGCCATGATGCCCATTTATCTGGCCTATACTGCCTTTATGATTGAACCGGCAACTGTTCAGGCCATGCTAAGCGATAGTGGTGATCCTCAACTGGTCTTACCGACTTTAGTGATGAATCACACGCCGTTTTTTGTGCAGATTATTTTCTTTGGTGCGGTATTGTCGGCGATTATGAGTACGGCTTCAGCCACCTTGCTGGCACCTTCTAGCATGATTAGCGAAAATATTCTTTCGCGGTTTTTTATTGGGCGTAATGAAAAATACAAACTGCGCTTTATTCGTAGTTCGGTGATGTTGTTTGCATGTTTTGTGCTGCTGTATGCGGTGCAGTCTGAACAATCCATTTTTCAAATGGTTGAAGATGCCTACAAGGTAGTGCTAGTCGGCGCATTTGTACCATTGGCGTTTGGCTTGTACTGGCAGCGTGCCAGCCAAAATGGCGCGCGGCTTGCCATGTTATCAGGCATTATGAGCTGGCTGATTTTTGAATATCTGGACAAGGACTCCAACTGGGCGGCATTGGGCTTTCCAGATGCGGCAGGGGTGTGTCCACCACAGTTGGCGGGCTTGCTGATTGCTGTGGTGGGCATGATTATTGGTAGCCTAATCTGGCCAAACCGCGCCGGTATGCCGCAGCCTATTTCTGAAAAAACACCAGATGAAACCGTGCTTAAGCTAAAATAAAATCTTGTGATTGTGGGCGAATAATAGTGGTCAGGCAGATTTTTTCTGATAAAGTCTGCCTTGACTTAACCAAACGACGCCATAGACGGTGTTGCAGATCAAAAAAACCAGCAGGAGTGGTTCGAGATGAATAAACAGTGGATTACAGCGCTGTTGACAGTGGGGTTGATGACCAGTGTGTCGGCACAGGCAGCAGTCAAGGACTGGTTTCCAAAGCCTGCTACAGACACGACAGGCCTAAAAAAAGTATATGCCGGTGTAGGGATCACCAATGAGCTGTATCACCTGAACGCTGAAATGCCTACCGGTTATGGCAATATTTATATCAAGGCAGGTGGCTTTATTGATGGGCCGAATGAACCTGCTGGGCAGATTGGCTTTCGTTATCCGTACTACCTGACTGGAACCGACAAAAACGGCTATTACTTTGGTGCATTTGCTGGTCATATTGAACCCAAAACCATTGATAATAAAAAATATAACCGTCTGGGCGCTGGTGGCGAGCTGTCCTATGTCTGGATGAACAGTTCACGCGTGAGTGCAGCCAGTGTGGGTATTGGCGTGGGTGAGCGTAAAAAAGGCCGTGATGGCAGCAAGGAAGATTCCACCCCAATGGTGGTGTTTGGTTATAGTTTTAGTTTTGGTATTTATTAAGCCCCGGTTCAATCATCATTAGAGCAGCAGATTTGGTGCTAATGGGGATTGGACTGAAGCCTATTTGATCATATTTAAGCGTCATTTGAGAGTGTTGCATGCTGGAGTTTATTAGTCATTATTGGCAGGTCTTTGCAAATCGCCCCGATTTTTGGGCCATTTTAAGTATTGTACCCGTAACGGCCTTTGTGACTTGGGCGCACGTCTGGATGGCGCTAAAAATGGTGTTTTATCCCATTAAGTTCTGGGGTTTCCATATTGGTTCGCTGCCTGTAGGCTGGCAGGGGATCGTGCCACGCAAGGCTGGTCGAATTTCAGGTATTATTACCGACAATACACTCTCAAAATTAGGTTCACTACAGGAGTTTCTTCAGGCTATGGAGCCTGATGAAATGGCCAAAATCATTGGTGATCAGGTCGGCTATGACCTTGAGCATCTCATTGATGAAGTCATGCTGGAGCGTAATCCGGTATTGTGGGAAAACTTACCTTTTTCTATTAAGCGCCGTATTTATAGTCAAGCGCAAAAACAGATTCCTACCGTATTACGGGATCTGGTCAATGAACTGACTTTTAATGTGGAAAATCTGGTCGACATGCGTGAAATGGTCGTGCGCCAGATGGAAGATGACCGCCGTTTAATGGTGCGTATGTTCCTAAAAGTGGGTCAAAAAGAAATCAATTTTATCTGGCATATTAGCGCGCTGATTGGCATGTTCTTTGGCTTTTTCCAGATGGCAGTTTGGTTTTTTGTGCCTTGGCATTGGACAGTGCCTTTTTGGGCGGCAGTCTGGGGCTTTTTGACTAACTGGATTGCGATCTGGATGGTGTTTAATCCAATAGAACCGCATCCGATACGCTATCTCAAATTATTTCGCCGTACCAATACAAAAATTCCATTTGTTACCCCCGTGATTCCGCATATTGCCACCTATAACTGGCAGGGTGCGTTTATGAAGCGTCAGGTTGAAGTCTCTGATGTATTTGCAAAAGTCGTCACCGAAGAGTTGATCACCCTCAAAAGTATCATGACGGAGATGATGTACGGTTCACGTTCGGCTAAAACCCGACGTATTTTAAAGCGTCATATTAATAAAATTATGGAAACGCCTGTAGTGCGTACCAGCTTGCAAGTCAGTATTGGCATGAAAGAATATGCCAGACTCAAAACGGATCTGATTGACCGTTCGATTCAGATTACGATGGTGCCGATTTCTGATCCGGTGCTCAACCAGAGCCGCGCTGAAAAAATTTACCACATGTTCCGTGAGCGAATTCTGGCGCTGTCACCCAAAGAGTTCCAAAATCTGCTTCGGCCAGCCTTTCAGGAAGACGAGTGGATTTTGATTGTCTTGGGCGGAGTAACTGGTTTTATTGCCGGAACCATTCACTTGTTTGTGGCATTTCTGCGCTAAACAAATATCAAAGCCAGCCTTGGCTCATCACTGAGACTAGGGCTGGCTTTTTTAACACTTAGGTCTTATGGTTTTTGTTCCTACAGTTGGTAATGATAAGCATGAGATGCTGCTAAAGTGCCCAGTTGTCTATAAGTTCAGGCAAGATGACTTGCCCGTTTGATAGAATTTCTTACGCAATTGCTGGCACAGGATCGAAAAAAACTTGAGTCCAGCCAGTTGTGAATGTATTGTTACGCCAATCTTTTAAGTTTTAATTTGAAATTTATTTTTTGTTATTGAGGAAGATGTTTTATGCGCATTATTTTGCTAGGGCCACCGGGAGCAGGTAAAGGAACACAGGCTCAGTTAATCTGCCAGCGCTATAACATTCCACAAATTTCTACGGGTGACATGCTGCGTGCTGCAATCCGTGAAGGCACCGAGCTTGGCCAAAAAGCCAAAAGCGTAATGGATGCTGGTGGTCTGGTGTCTGACGACCTGATTATTGGCTTGGTAAAAGATCGTATAGCGCAACCTGATGCAGTCAATGGCTGTATTTTTGATGGTTTCCCCCGCACCATTCCCCAAGCTGAAGCATTGGAAGCCGCAGGCGTAACCATTGATCACGTGATTGAAATTGATGTGCCCGATGAAGAAATTGTAACGCGCCTGTCCGGTCGTCGCCAGCATCCAGCGTCTGGCCGTGTGTACCATCTGGTCTATAATCCGCCCAAAGTGGAAGGGGTTGATGACATGACTGGAGAGCCACTGGTTCAGCGTCCAGATGATCTGGAAGAAACGATTCGCAAGCGTCTTGTGTCGTATCATACCGAAACCGAGCAACTGGTTGGGTTTTATCAATCGCGTGCCAAGGCGGGTGAAAATGCGCCGACGTATGACAAGTTAAATGGCCTTGATACGATTGATAGCGTTAAGGAAAAACTGTTTGGCATTTTAGGCTAACAGTGTGTTGAGTAAAAAACGGGGCATTAACCCCGTTTTTTTATGGCCTCTATTTTTATTTTATAATTTTTATGTTGAGCTGGCGTTTGATGATTCAAGGGATGAAAGATTATCTTGCAGCTGCTTAATTGCCTTAGCCGCGCCAAATTCATATTTATCTGGCCATTGGCACAGGTCTGCCACAATACAACTGGCGCATAACGGTTTGCGCGCCTTACAGGTATAACGGCCATGCAGCAAAATCCAGTGATGCGCATTGGTCAGGTAGCGCTTGGGTACAACCTTTAATAGTTTTTTTTCGACGCCTTCTACCGTTTTTGCGGGTGCCAGTCCAGTCCGGTTGCTCACGCGAAAAATATGCGTATCCACTGCCATGGTGGGATGGCCAAAGGCAGTGTTCAACACCACATTGGCAGTTTTGCGCCCCACACCGGCCAATGCTTCCAGCGCTTTACGGTCATCTGGCACCTGACCAGCATGTAGCTCAATCAGCATCTGGCAGGTTTTAATAATATTATTGGCCTTGGCCGTATAAAAGTTAATGGTTTTGATATATTCCTTTAACCCATCCACACCCAATGCCAGAATACTTGCAGGCGTGTTGGCTACTGCAAACAGTTTGGCCGTGGCCTTATTCACGCCCACATCAGTCATCTGAGCCGACAGAATCACCGCAATGAGTAATTCAAATGGCGAGTGATACACCAGTTCGGTGGTGGGATCAGGACGCTGGGCTTGCAAGCGCTCAAAAAACTCGTTGATATGTTTAGGCTTCATGGCTAATCCATGCTGCGTTGCAGCTCAGTTTTTAGTAATTCTAACTGTTGCTGCCTGACTAGATCATCAGGTTTAAGGTTAAGCTGACGTTCCAGTTTTTTAATCTGGCTACGCAATGATGCCAGCTTGATCGTTTGTGCCGCAGAAGTAGGCGCAGTAGCTTTGGTTTCTACAATCGGAGCCAGTTGATGCAAGTCTATCCCGGTAATAGCTGCCGCCTGTGCGGTGCTTATGGCTGCTGAAACCACAGGCTTACGGGCTTTTTGTGTGAGTATGCGCTGTTGTTCACGCAGGACATGCGCCTGATAGCGCTGACGCAAACTGTCCTGTTCTAAATGACGTTCGGCTTCGCTGGGCAGAGGGGCAGGATCAGTAATCAGATCAATACAATCCACCGGACAGGGCGGAATACACAACTCGCAGCCAGTACACAAGTCAGTCAAAATACTGTGCATCAGTTTGCCACTGCCTATGATGGCGTCCACTGGGCAGGCGCTAATACACTTAGTGCAGCCGATACATTCATCCTCACGAATCACTGCTTTCATGCGCTGGGGACGTCCATCAGCCATGATGTTCCACTGACTCGGCTGAGCAGCTAATGGCTCACGCTGCAAAATTTCAGCTAGACGATTGGCAACAGGTTGGCCACCGGGCACGCAGCCATCAGCTGTAGCACCTTCTGCCATCGCGGTTGCATAGGGCAGGCAACCAGCTGGATGGCCACACAGTCCGCACTGGGTTTGTGGCAGTGTATCGTCGAGCAATCGGATGAGTTCAGCAGTAGACATGAGAAAAACGACAATCAAAAAACAAAAGCTATTATAAATGATGCATCACAGCAGGGCGAAGATTAAATGAAAGTTAAATATTTTCATTTTTTTCTATAAAACGTTTCCTATAAGTCAATTTTCATTCGGTCTACAGAACTTGATTTGCCAAATTATGAATTAAAATGGTGCATAATTGGCACTGTTTTGGTACGGATACCAGCTTGCCTCATCCATGCTGAATGGTTTTCTGGTTCCTATGGAGTTAGTAATTTTGAAATATAATACCGTTACTGATTTTTTAAATGCGGTAAGTGGCCGCGATCAGGCTCAACCTGAATTTATGCAGGCTGTAGAAGAAGTCATGATCAGCTTATGGCCATTTATTCAGGAAAACCCGCATTATGCCGAGCAAGGTGTATTGGAGCGATTGGTAGAACCAGAACGGGTTATTCAGTTTCGGGTGGCATGGGTGGATGACCAAAATCAGGTACAAGTCAATCGGGCATGGCGGGTACAGTTTAATTCAGCCATTGGGCCTTATAAAGGCGGCATGCGTTTTCACCCTTCGGTCAACCTGTCTATCCTAAAGTTTTTGGGCTTTGAACAAACCTTTAAAAATGCCCTGACCACTTTACCCATGGGCGGCGGTAAAGGTGGTAGTGATTTTGATCCAAAAGGCAAAAGTAATAGCGAAATCATGCGTTTTTGTCAGGCATTAATGTTAGAACTATATCGCCATTTGGGGCCGGACACTGATATTCCAGCCGGTGATATTGGCGTTGGTGCTCGCGAAGTGGGCTATATGGCCGGGATGATGAAAAAATTAAGCAACAATACCGCCAGTGTTTTTACCGGTAAAGGTCTGGCTTATGGCGGCAGTCTCATGCGGCCGGAAGCAACCGGCTATGGTTGCGTCTATTTTGCGGAAGAAATGCTGCAAACCCGTGGCTTAAGTTGTGATGGTAAAACCGTTAGCATTTCTGGTTCTGGCAATGTGGCGCAGTTTGCTGCTGAAAAAGCCATGGAACTGGGTGCAACAGTGGTGAGTTTGTCCGATTCTGATGGCACCTTATATATTAAAGCTGGCCTGACTGAAGACACACTGGCACTGATCAAGCAGCATAAAAATATCAAGCGTGGCCGTTTGTCAGAACTCGATGGCCAATCCGGTTTCGTATTTTATCGCGACCAGCGACCATGGCATATTGCGGTTGATATTGCGCTGCCTTGTGCCACCCAAAATGAGCTGGACGAACACGATGCACAACTGCTGGTTGATAATGGTGTGATCTGTGTGGCCGAGGGTGCCAATATGCCGTGTACGCTCAAGGCCGTGGATCATTTCTTGGCGGCCAATATCCTGTATGCGCCGGGCAAAGCCAGTAATGCCGGTGGCGTGGCAACTTCTGGATTGGAAATGTCGCAAAATGCATTGCGGCTGGCCTGGACACACGGTGAGATAGACAATCGTTTGCATGGCATTATGAAGCAAATTCATCACAGTTGCGTATTCTATGGCAAGGCTGAGGATGGTAGCGTTAATTATGTCAAAGGCGCCAATATTGCCGGGTTTGTCAAAGTGGCTGATGCCATATTGGCACAAGGCGTCTGGTAGTGTTTATTTGCCGTGGTTTTAGACGAAACCCGTTTATCTAAAATATAAAAAAGGTGCCTGATTATAAGGCACCTTTTTTTGAGTTAGGCTAGAACGAGAAGCTCAGTACTTTAAATCAGTACTTTAAAATCACTATTTCGCTATTTCCTGTTCAACCACCATATCCAGTATATAAGCATAACTTGAAGCATCGGCAGGCGGATTGCTCACGGCATATTTTTTCACTCTCAAAATAACCCGCTGGTTGCTGTCGTGCGTATAACCTTCAATTGGATCATAAAAATTTTGCCAGTCGTTGGACGCATCGCTTTTTAGGCCTTGTTGATCGTAGGTGACAGGACGCACCTGCAAGCATTGCATTTGACGCACACCGGCATTACAGGTTTTGGTGTGTGGTGCTACTTCCAGAAAAATAGTTTCGGCTTGCACCCCATATTTGGTTTCAGGCGTCGGTACACCTTTAAACACCAATTTTTCTTGTTTGGCTGTCATTAGCGTTAATACCGGTTGTTCGGTACTACCACTAATATCAAGTGACGGTTTGCTGGACAATAACCGGACTAGGGTTTGTTCCATTTTTTCAATCTCAGCCGGGCAGCCCATCATGGTGGCAACAATGGGCTGTTTTACGCTGAATTGATTATTCTGAAAATCAATATTTAAACCATGAATATTACACAACAGATTTTTGATGGCAACGTGATTGGGCGTAAAGGTTAAGATAATGGGTTTATTCGGTTCAGGGGCTTTAAACAATGCATCAATGCTGTGGCCTTTTGCGTCTGTCGCATTGACCAATTGCCATGAATAGGCTCGAAGTTGTTGTTGATCGAGCGCAGTTGGCGCGGTCGTATTTGGATCAGTCATGTTGGAATCAGTCGCAATAGAATCAGGCATTGTGCGCGTGTAATCGGTAGTAGGAGCCGGCTGTGAACAAGCAGCGATTGTTAACGTTAAAGCCAAAACTAAATAATTTTTCATAGTAAAACATATCGAAAGAACCAGTGCTAATTATAGAAAAAAAGCAGGTTTCCCATTATAGGGCTTTGGTTAACAGCGACTTGTTTTCTAATCAAAGACTCATTTTCTAATCAAACCGGTACAAATCCATGCCCAATGCCCCCAAACTAAAGCTGGAATGAACCAGACTAAAACGTGAACCAGTTCCCATAGCAAAAAATAGCGGCGATAAATGTTCAAGCGTTGGATGATTGCGTTGCACATGCGGTGCCTGCTGCCAATTGAGTACAGCTTCAAAGTCATCACTGCCCAGTTGATGCACCACCCAGTTACGAAATGCCGATGCCCATTCGGGTGTACTGGCCGGTTGTTCTGACCAGCTCAGTTCGGCCAAGTTATGCGTGATGCTACCCGAGCCAATCAGCAAAATTTGCTCTTCGCGCAATGGTGCCAAAATCTGGCCAATGTGATAAATCTGTGCGGCACTAAAATGACTGGGTAATGAGATCTGCACCACAGGAATATCGGCATCTGGATAAAGGTGCAACAACGGCATCCAAACGCCATGATCACGCGGCCGCAAGCTGTTGGCATGTGCAGGTAGACCACCTTGCTCCAGCATTTGAAGCATCCGTTCCGCAAGTTCTATATCGCCCGTTGCCGGATAGCGTAGTTGATACAACTCGCGTGGAAAGCCACCAAAATCATGCCAGGTTTCAGGACGGCTACTGGTGCTGACTTCCAGCGCCTGACTTTCCCAATGTGCCGACATCACCACAATGGCGCGTGGTCTAGGCAAATTGATGGAAAGGCGGTGCAGGGCTGGCCCCACCTGCTCAGGCTCAATCGCCAGCATGGGCGAACCATGGGAAATAAACAGGCCGGGCAGGGTGGATATACTCATAATAGGCTCAGCAATGTAAAAAAGAAAAATCTGAAACTGATTATGACCAAGCTTTGCAAGCACAAAAGCCTGATCATTGCTTCAGGCTTTTATAATGAATGCCGCGTTGCCAAATTTAAAGTCATGCCGTTGCAACAGAATGTTATTAATACTGCAACAATATGTAAGAGTCGCGGTGTTAAAGCCAAAATTTTAAAATCAATTCTGAAAAATAAGATCAGCTTTAAGCGCGATGATAAGGATGATTGTTAATCACGGTTATGGCGCGATAAAGCTGTTCAATCAGCACAATACGCACTAGAGGATGGGGCAGGGTCAGGTCGGATAAAGACCAGTGCCACTTGGCTTTTTGCCGCACCTCATCAGACAGTCCATCAGGCCCACCAATCGCTAGCGCAATATCCTGACCATCTTGCATCCAGTGTTGCATGGTGCTGGCCAGTTTTTCAGTGGTGAGGTGTCGGCCATTGACTTCAAGTGCGATCAGTTGTTCCTGTGGCTTGAGTGCCTGCAAAATGCTAGAGCCTTCCTGTATACAATATTTCTGGATGTCTGTGTCCGAATCGTTTTTACCACGTTTGGCCATGGGTAGTTCAATGATCTGAGTTTGGACAAAGGGCTGAATTCGTTTAAAATAATCATCAAAACCGGTTTGCACCCAATCTGGCATTTTGTGGCCAATGGTCAAAATTCTAATTTTCATATATCTGAAAAATAACAGCGATAAAACCAGTATTTTAACACAGCACTGGTGCGGCAGTTCTGGTGAAAAATTTGATCAGCATAAAATGGTTTTAAGAAATGAAAGAGTTTTAAACAATGGCCAATAAATAGGAACTAAATAGAAAACAACAGGCAAAAAAAAAGGCAGTCCAAAAGGGGTGTCGGACTGCCAACCAAGCCCATCTGCCTGGAGATCACAGATGGGCGACCGATAAGCGAAAAGCTTGGCTTTTAACCATTCATCATCAATAGTTCCTAAAAACGCTTAATGACGTGCAGCTTGATCGCTTTCAACTGGTGTTGAAATAATGGGCGCTTTTGCAAGTGGCTCTGGCATATGCACCAAAGCAGCAGGCAATACGTCATCAATCGTTTTCACGGCTCTGATTTCAAGCCCTTCTTTCACGTTATCCGGCACTTCGGCCAGATCACGGATATTTTCTTCAGGAATCAATACCAGCTTGATGCCACCACGGTGCGCTGCCAGCAATTTCTCTTTAAGCCCACCAATTCGCATGGCACGGCCACGAAGATTGGTTTCACCCGTCATCGCCACATCAGCACGAATCGGAATACCCGTAAAGGCAGATACCAATGCAGTGGTTAGTGCCAGACCTGCAGATGGGCCATCTTTAGGCGTTGCCCCCTCTGGCATATGCACATGGACATCAGTATCACTAAAGCGTTCATGCGGAATACCCAACTGGTCACCACGGGTACGCACAACAGTCATGGCGGCCTTGATGGATTCCTGCATCACATCGCCCAGCGAACCTGTGGCAGTGTATGAACCTTTACCTTTGACGGCAGCTGCTTCAATAGTCAGCAATTCACCGCCTACTGATGTCCATGCCAAACCGGTTACCCGACCAATCTGGGCATCATCCTCAGCCTGACCATAGTCAAACTTGTAGACTCCAGAGTACTCGCTCAGGTTATTTACATTGACGTCAATGTGTATATTTTTTGAACGGCTTGTTACCGCCTCTTTGACCACTTTGCGGCAAATCTTGGAGATTTCACGTTCAAGATTACGCACACCGGCTTCACGGGTATAACGGCGGATCAGGTCACGCACAGCACCTTCTTCCACAGTCAACTCTTTTTCCTTAAGGCCATTGGCTTTAATAGCTTTTGGAATCAGGTAACGTTCAGCAATATTAACCTTTTCTTCCTCGGTATAGCCGGGCAGACGAATCACTTCCATACGATCCAATAGCGGCGCAGGAATGTCCATGCTATTGGCAGTACAAATGAACATCACTTCAGACAAATCCAGATCCATATCTAAATAATGATCATTGAACTTATGGTTCTGTGATGGATCAAGTACTTCGAGTAGGGCAGAAGCTGGATCACCACGGTAATCCTGTGCCATCTTGTCAATTTCATCCAGCAGGAACAGCGGATTTTTCACGCCTACTTTTGACAAATGCTGCACAATCTTGCCGGGCATCGCACCAATATAAGTACGACGATGGCCACGGATCTCTGCTTCGTCACGCACGCCACCCAGTGCCATGCGCACAAACTCACGACCAGTGGCCTTGGCAATCGATTCACCTAAGCTGGTTTTACCCACACCTGGAGGACCCACCAGACACAATACTGGGCCTTTGAGCTGTTTCACACGTGACTGTACGGCCAGAAACTCAACGATGCGTTCCTTAACTTCTTCTAGGCCATAGTGATCAGCGTCCAGAATCTGCTGGGCTTTATCTAGCTTGATGCTGACCTTGCTGGCTTTTTTCCATGGTGTATTTAAAATCCAGTCAAGATAGTTACGTACTACCGCTGCTTCACTCGAGGCAGCCTGCATGGATTTTAGCTTGCGGAATTCTGCATCAGCTTTCTTGCGCACCTCTCCAGGCAGATCGGCATCTTCCAGACGTTTTTCAATTTCGGTAATGTCATCATCACCACCGCCATTCATGTCAGACAGTTCACGCTGAATCACTTTCATTTTTTCATTGAGAAAGTATTCGCGCTGATTTTTTTCCATCTGGCGCTTGACGTTTTCGTGCAGGTTTTGCTCGATTTGCTGTTCTTCAGATTGCTGGGTCAGATATTCCATCAGTTCTTGGACATGATCGGTAATATTGGCTTCTTCCAGAAACTTCTGCTTCACGTCAATCGCAAGCGGCGCGCGAGTGGCAATGAAGTAAATTAGCTCAAGCAGATCTTCAATTTTTTCACTGGCAGCAGTCAACTCGCGTGCATTACGCAACTTGGCATCCGCATACTGGCCAAACAGGCTTTGCAGGTTTTCACGCTGCTGTTTTTGCTGCTCAGGACTTAAAGCGACAGGCACAGGCTCAGCTGTGGTTTCTGCACGCATATATTCATCTAGCTCAACAATCGTATCCAGACGGGCACGATATAGCCCTTCGATCAGTACCTTAATGCAGTTGTCATCATTTTCATGGTTAACCACCTGCACAATACGGCAGACAGTGCCATATTGGTACAAATTGTCATTATCGATGTCTTCAGCCAGTGAATCTTTCTGGGCAACCACAAACACGAGATTGTCATGCTCACGGGCGACTTCCACCGCATGAATTGATTTTGGACGACCCACAAATAAAGCAATCTGCATGTGGGGATAAACCACCACATCGCGTAATGCCAGTAAAGGTAGGCTACCTTCCACTGGAAGAGTAGGATTTTGAATTGTTGTCTCGGACATAGGGCACTCCTACTGAGTGACAAATGATTTTGTCATATGTCATTAGTGATGCATTTTGAAAAAAAAACAAGGGCTTTTCCTGAAAAATCATGGAGTAGTGTTCATATTTTAACTCATTAGAGGGTTAATCTACTGTAAAACCAAGGATTTTACTCGGATTTAAATTACGCAACACTACAAAATTCAGGCAGGTAAGAACAGTCACATTGGTTACATTGATCAAAAAGAAAGCAGGCTTGAAACATCCATTCAAAACAGCTTTTTCACTGATGCGCACGCTGACCTAAACACTTCAATTTCAGACCAGCGATATGGGCTTACATAACTCAAAAAACCTGTATTAAACTTTCCGATGTACCAGATTGTCATGGCGTGATTTTAGTGCCATTTTGATCTCACCAATATCGACGTCACTATATTGCCGCGCCGCGACATAATCACGAATGGCTGCAAGGGCAGTGACATCAATGGCCTTTTGAATATCCGCCAAGATGCTGGGCAGGGTTTTGGCGGCTTCACTGCTTTGAGGGTTGCCCTGAACATTGCTTTGAACCGTATGTTTGACCGGTTTTTGGCTAGGTTTCCTGTTGGGTGCTGGTTCATGAATGGTGGCATCTGGATCGTTGTCACCTTCAGTCGGAATGGCAAAAGTCTGAAAGCAGGCATATTTGTAGGCAATCGACATGGCCTTATTGGTGGCTTTGTCGCCCGAATCCATGGCTTCCCCATAGGTACAGGCAGTGTGTTTGCTACCATCTTCAGCAGACACAAAATCAAATTCCATCTTAACCACCACAAAGTATAAAGTTTTTGGCCCACTTTGACGCTGTGATTCATGCCGTTCTACACAGCGTGGAATAATTACCAGACCGTGTTCAGACAGCAGCGGGCTTAAGGTATTGTAGACATCATCAATGCCACGAAAGGCATAGCCTGCACCAAATCCGCTGGCCATTCTATCCTTGGAAATTCCTTCTTTTGATAAAGCCCGTTGTACGGCATTGATGGCTTGATAAACTTTCATTTTTCACCTCTTATGGTTTATAAAGGCAGTGACTTTATGGAGGTTTTCCAAACTGTACCGGCCTCGAGCTATTAGCGTTTCGCTCCTTTATAGATGAGGGTAATGATTGGGCTTGCAAGCATGCTTTAAGCCACTAACGACACAGGTTGTCGTATGCCGATAAAAGATTCAAACAAGGCTTATTCCACTAAAAATTGCCAATAAAAATATGTCGTATATAGCAACTGTCGTAGCGCTTTGGTAGCAGCGACTTAAATTGATGGTTACGCCGCCATATCCAGCATACGATCAATAGCATTGGTCGCTTCTGTTTCATGCTTAAAGTGGCGTGACAGGACAAAGCGCCAGCACACGCCAAATGCCGCTTTATAAAACTCATTGAACTCGGCCTGTGTCATTTTGGTAAAACTAATCGATTTGGCTTTTTTCTCAAGGCTGTTGTCGGGTAGGCGCACGACATCGTAATAGCCACATTCCACTTTAATCCAGCGATGAATCTCGGCGGTGCTGGCCGGTACAGGATTGATCAGCTTGGCTGCGCGTTTTTGCGTCAGCTTTTGCAAATAATCCTGCTGCAATGCCTGACTTTGCTCAACCGACAAATCAATGCCCTTGCTTTGCAGGTAATGGCAAAACGATGCCGCTGTTCTCACTTCAGCCGGATGTACCAGTCCACTTTGCGGCTCCCAGTAATCCTTGACCAGTCCAATCAGTCCACCAAAATACAACCGGTGATGTTGTAGGCTGCGATCGGCCTGACGTTTGGTTTCGGTTTTGATCACCTGTCCAATCCGGTAGTTTTGCCGCATCATGGCATGGTCGTGCTCGGTAGCAGGCACCAGCGCACGACCATTACACACCATCATCATCTCTACACTCATGCCGCTTTTCCTCGATAGTCTTGATGAGAAAATTCAGGATTTTTTGTTTCAGATGTTGCTTCAAATTGTGGGGCTTCAGGTTTTATAGCGTCACAGCGCTTTACCTCAGGCAGCCAAATCCGGGCAAAATCGGCTAGATCATGCACAATATCTTTAATGTCATCCTGCATCCCTGCATAGGCATATTGATCCAAACGGTGATAATCCTTGATCAATACCGGATAATGCCCCAAACCGTCCGGCTGTTCAGGCAAGCCGCTATGCTCAAAAACCTGATAAATAAAATGAGTTTTAGCGCGCATGGCCAAATAGGCACGCCATTGCAGGCTATCCATATAGCGTTCAGGATCAAAGCGACCTGTGAGCTTGTGATCAATGAGTTTGCTAGGTGTTTCAGCATCGATCTTGCCCACCAGCACCACATTGTCAAAAATAGGCCATTCATAAATCTGCTCACGTACAGCGCCTAATTCAATGGTGCCATTTAGATCATCAGGCAAGATAAAATGAAAGCCGTATTTGTCCGGAGTCGCCAGTAGTTGAGGCTCTAGCTGACCTTTTTCCAGAAAACGATGAAATGATGTGCCCACCCGCATGGCCAGACTGGGCTTTTTGCGGGCAAACAGCTCATACGCCAGTTGCTCGCTGCTCATGTCCTCATTGGCCATACCGTATACATAAGTATCCAGCATGGTTACTGACAAGCGCAGGGGCGCAGTTTTAATGCGAGTATTTGCCATCATCACGCCACATCCGCATGTATCTCATCCACAAACTCACCCTCGACAAATATCACTTGATGGCTCAAGCCTTTGAAAGCCAGATCCAGTGCCTGCCGCATTTCTTTATGATACAAATGCTGCGGGTTCAACTGTTCACGCAAGATATTAAGATCATGGGCATGTTCAGCCGCCATACATTCGCTGCGATAAACTTCTAGCTCCTGCAAGGCCGCTGCCTGTGCTTCACTCAAGCTATTGATGTGATCCTTGGCCTGACCAATAATATCTGCTAAGGCAGTCGGGGCTTTATCTAGACCGGGCAAAATAATATTGCCAATCGCACCGGAATCTTTGGCATGATGCGAGGTGGAAGGTGAAAAGTTCAGGGAAATTTCAGCGCCCTGTTCACCTTGCACGGTAGTCATATAACCCATCATATCGGCCACTTTATAAGCTTCTTTCTTGCTGCCACCCACCATATCTGGCCGGATAATCAGCTCGTCACCTTTTTTGTCCTCAGCCGCATGCGCCAGCAAAATAACATCCTTACTAAAAGAGCGGATCAGGTTCAGCCAGCTACTAAACCGCTTGTTGAGCGCCCCATAGCCCTGAATCGACAATTCCTTGCTGTTTTTGCGACAGTTTTTCTGGTCTTTGACCAGATCGGCAATAATCACATCCAGCATACGGCCTGCGGTATCAATGATAATGGAATCATAGCCTTGCAGATCCTCGCTGCTGATCGTGGCGACATCAGCCCAGCAGCTTACAGGAACCGTATCTTTACGGAATTTGCCAGCACGGTGCGCGCCGCGATCAAAATCAAACAAAATCGGATTTTTGGCGCTAAAGGCAAGCGAAGTTTTACCAATCCCCGGATCACCATAAATAAATACAATCAGGTTTTCTACGCGCATGGGTTCAGCAGCAGTGACGATTCTTAATGCCATTTCTGGTACTCCTCAGACTCAGGCTTAACATGGTGTGAATAGCGACAATTTTTTTGGCAAAATAGCGTTATTATTTCTTTAGGTTACACAATAACAATTGCCGCGCTATGTCTAATAAATGGTGATTATTTCAGCAGTTTCAATGGTTTTAACTATTATAAAAACCTATAGGATTTTTAGAAAATACATTATAATTCAATTGATTAACTAAAATTTTACATAGCAGTGTTTTTGTTGACGTCAAGCTGTGACGCATCTAGGAATAGCGCGGTTTAAATGATGATGTTTGGATAAAAAAGCTTAATCAAATCGCTTGATAAAATGCTTTATAAAGTAGTGTGCTAACCCGCTTTGATAGATGCTTGCTAAGAGCATTAATAAAGTCTTTTAAACATTTTTGAGAAAAAATATGTGTTTGATAAAAAGTTACGTGCGTTACATGAAGTGACCAAGCCTTATAAAAAAATTGTGCTTTGAAGTGTTTACTCAACACAGCGTAGTGTCACTTTAAGTTATGTTGAACGGATGAAATGAATTCACTTATTAATTCACCCACTGCAACATATAGCGAGGTTTACGATGAATAGTAGTCATAACAACACCAATAGCAATCAGCCAGATCAATTGCAGGACAAGGATAACAATAGCGATAAAAGCCTTACTGCGCATCCACAGCCGCACCAGCCACAAACTGAAGGTGAGCGCCAACAACAATTGCAAAATGCGCAACTCGAAAATCAGGATGCCAAGGTAAAATTACCCGAACATGGCAATAGTGAGTCAGAACATACCGGAATGGGCAGCACGAAGGATTAAAGTGTAGCGTCACGCGCTATCTGTTTAAATGATTCAAATCAGATAGCTCAGTACTTAAATGCTCATTAAGCATTGCAACACCTTATAGTAGGTAAAACCATGAAACATGAGACATCGAAACCTGAAGTAGAAAGTATCCATAGCCTTGATGAAATTCGTCAGGCATTAGAAAAAACCACATTGACCAAAACTATTGAACCTGATGCGTATGCCGATGCCGCACAGCAATTTGTCGATGAGTATGGTACAGATTTACATATGCTATTGGGTGAGGACGATCCGCAAAAAAATAGCGACTGTGCAATAACGATGCAATAAAAGGATACTTTCAATAATGTAAGTATAAGCCTTTAAATTATAAGTTAAAATATTACAATAATTGGGTCAAATAGCGTGGCGCTACACAGCATGGATGTTTGTAAAATTGTTGCTTTGTTAAAAGGGTGTAATCGAAATTGATTGATGGATAAATAACCACCACAAAACACGCTTTGTCAGTAACACAAGGGCTTGATAGCCTAGCTTCAATATAATTTTAACGAGCTATCAATGATGAAACAGTTCGCTGGCAATGGTAATAATATTCTAAATCCTAATCTGGCTCGCAATAAAGCCTTAATCAACAATCATGGTAATCAGCTTAATTTTAATCATCGTATTTGTCAGAGCGGCGATAAAATTACCATTAATTCCAAGAAAAAAATGGGTTAATAGGCTTCATTATTAATCATATTTTTCCATAATTTTTTCCCGTAATTCTTCACGCTGTTCGGGTGAGTTGGCCGTTTTTAGCTGGGCTTTCCAGTGTTCACGCTCGCTATCACTCATGTTTTGCCAGACTTCACGCATTCGTTGTTGCTGATCTTTGGGAAGCTGACTAAACCAATCCATACGCTGTTGCAAATCCTGCCGATCTTTATCATCGAGCTGGCGTAATGCCTGATAGGATTTCAAAAGTTCTGCACGTTCTTCCACACTGAGCTTTTGCCAAGTTGCTGGCATGGCGCGATTAACCGTTACATCAGGTTTTTCAGGCTTTTTGGCTGGTGTGGCTGCCATGGCCGTCGATAAAGAAAAATCCAAGACAAGCAGTGCCAGCAGACCCGTAGCGTAGTTAGCTGTCATAATTGTTAGCTGCCATAATTTTTGGTTTCCGTACCCAGCAGGCTCAGCATTTCCAGATCTTCAATCATTTGCGGCGAGAGTTTGGCGGTGCTGATAGTTTGTGGTTCAACATTCGTCTGGTGCGAGAGCAGGTTAGGAGCAAGACTAATGCCAGTAATGGCCGCTGCCAGCGCAAAACCGCTCATTGCCCAGATATGTTTTCTAGCTGCCGGACGTGGTTGTATGGCATCCATCACATGGTTTAACACCTGATCTTTTTCAGGATGATGTTGCGCCTGCTTTTCTAGCGCCTGAACAATTTTATGAATGAATGGATCATGGGGAGTCATTATAGGGTCCTCATGGTGATTCGGAATTGAAATGAGAAAGGTGAAGGCGCAAGGTTTGTATCGCACGATGATAGTGCGTTTTTACACTGCCTTCGCTACATTGCATAATACTTGCTGTGGTTTTAGTATCCATGTTTTCCCAAGCCCTGAGTAAAAAAGCCTGTTGCTGGCGTAAAGGTAGGCGAGCAATGGCCTTTTGAATTTCCTGCAAGGTAAATTCCTGCGTTAAGAATTCAGCCGGATTGATATTTTGCTCATCTTCAATGAGTAAGCTGGCATCCAGTTCCAGATCATCTTCTACAATGGCAGGCCTTAACCACGCAAAGCGTTTTTGTTTGCGGGTTTCCTGCCGCCGCCAATCCATGAGGCGATTGTTTAATATGGTGTAAAACAGCGGTGTCCATTCGGAGGTTGGGCGTTTGGCATAATGCTGGTGCAGTGCAATAAAGCTCTCCTGCACCAGATCACGGGCAACGTCATGATGTCCCGTAGCCGCTTCCATCATGATCAGGGCACGACCACTCACCTGTTTGATGAATAGATTTAAACGCTGCTCGGTACTCTGGATAGAGTCAGCAGTAGCAACATGCGCATCAGATTTTGGAAAAGAATCCATGGATATGGAGTATCCCGTCACCCTGTATGCTCCATCGTTGGCCAGTATATAAATACAATTTTCTGTATCTATAACGTCTGAGCCTGATGGTGCGTTGACATCAAAGTTAGCGTGGTTGCAAAAAGTTTAAACAATATACAGCAGATTGTCTAAACGCATCTGTAAGTTGAGTGGTGGATTAGGCAAGCCGTTGGCGCACCATTTCAAATACGCATATCGCCCCCGCGACGGCCACATTCAAAGATTCCTGACCACCGGGTTGTGGAATGGCAATGCCTTGTGCATGTTGTAGTAAGCCCTCACTCACACCTTGACCTTCATTGCCCATCAGCCAGACACAAGGGTTTTTAAGCTCAAGTTGATAAAGCGATTGCGCAGCATGTGAACTCGTCGCATACACAGGCAGGCTCAGGGTAGGAATAAGATTGTCTAATGCCACATGTTCAAAAATGGCCAGACTAAACTGCGCGCCCATACCGGCACGCAGTACGCGGGGAGACCAAATTGCTGCCGTACCCTGACTACAAATCACCTGTTTGATGCCTGCGGCGGCGGCAGTGCGCAGCAATGTGCCTACATTACCGGGGTCTTGTAGGTTTTCCAGTACCAGCATATCGGTATGCCGATCTATATCAGCAGGGGAGCGGGGCGTGTTAATCACCGCCATGATATCCACCCCTGGCCCGAGTGTACGCACATCCTGATACAGGCTGTCGGTGAGCACATAAATGGGTGAACGGCTGAGCGAATTGAGCAATTGCTGGACTTCCGGATTATCTAGTGTTTGGCGGGTTAGATAAATTGCTTCAATGGCTTGGCCGGTTTTTAGGTAGGCTTCAATTAAATGCACACCTTCCAATACCGTTTGCTGTTGTTTTTTTCGATAGCTGGCTTGCTCGCACAAACCGCGCAAATGCTTCACCTTATTGTTGTCTTTGGCTTGAATATCGATAAAGGATAACGTCATGAGCTGATAGTCTAGTTGTAAAAATAAGAAATAAAAATAAGCTGGATTAAAAATAGGCAAGTTTAAAACAGGCGTTGAAAATAAAGACGCTGGCTAAATCATCAGCCAGCGCGGTGCGGATAGGATAGACCTGCCTATATTAGGCTGGAACTAAGCGGAAGCAGTGTCCTGATGATAGCTCACCAGTCGTTCTACTTCATTTTTAGAACCTAAAATGACTGGAACACGCTGATGCAGATCGTTGGGTTTAACTTCCAAGATCGGCATACGACCGGTACTGGCAGCACCACCAGCCTGTTCAATCAGCATGCCCATGGGGTTTGCTTCATACATCAGGCGTAAGCGGCCAGCTTTGCTGGGATCTTTGGTGTCATACGGATACATAAAAACACCGCCACGGGTCAGGATACGGTGAATATCACCCACCATACAGGCTACCCAGCGCATGTTAAAATCCTTGCCGCGTACACCGGTTTTACCTGCGATACATTCGTCAATATAGCGTTTGACCGGCGCTTCCCAGTGACGGGTATTAGAGCTATTAATGGCAAACTCTTGGGTATCTTCAGGAATACTTAGACGCTCGACCGTCAGGATAAATTCGCCAATCTCACGATCCAGCGTAAACACGTCTACCCCATCGCCCAGCGTTAATACCAGCATGGTAGAGGGACCATACAGTACATAGCCCGCCGCCACTTGCTGACGCCCTTCCTGCATAAAATCAGCGTGGCTGGCCAGATTTTGATGCTGTTTTTGCAAAATTGAAAAAATCGTACCGACGCTCATGTTGATGTCAATGTTGCTGGAACCATCGAGGGGATCGAACATCAGCAGATAATTGGCATGATCATCGCCTGCAATCATTTCATCCATTTCTTCAGATGCCAGTGCTGCAACCTTGCCACCACTGAGGACAGTATCCATCATTAATACATTGGACACCACATCCAGTTTTTTTTGCACTTCACCCTGTACGTTATCGCTGCCAGCGCTGCCCAGCATATTGGCCAGCGCGCCTTTATGCAGTGCGGCACTGATGGCTTTACAGGCAATGGAAACTTGCACAATCAGTTGTGTTAGGTCGGGAGTCAGATGCGCTAAACTTTGTTGTCGATCCAGTAAATACTGATTCAAGGTGATATTAGACATCGGTTACTCCTCAGGCGTCGTGTTAAGACAGTTTTGCTAAACATAAATACAGGCTATGACCTGCGTTTTTTCTTTAAAATCAGGCAGGTGAGCATCGTAAAACTATCATATGAGTCAAACGATGGTTCCAAAAAAACAGGATACGCTAAAAATCAGACTGACCAATAAAAACAGGCTGGCATTACCACAGACTGCTTTTGCAACCTCTGGTAAAGCCAGCCTGCATAAAAGCGCGGGCTATTATAAGTTAGTTAGGGGCACCTGCGCTGTAATTAATTTCAACGCGGCGATTTTCTGACCATGCAGCATCATTATGGCCTTCATTCACTGGTTGTTCTTTGCCATAGCTGACAGTTTCAATTTGTTCATTACGCGCGCCATTGGTCACCAAAAATGCTTGTACTGATTTGGCACGACGCTCGCCCAGCGCCATATTGTATTCACGGGTGCCACGCTCATCGGTATGGCCAGTGAGAGTAACGCGCGCGCCATTATTCTGGGAGAGATAGCGAGCATGGGCGTTTAGCGTGGCTAGATCTGTTTGGGATAGATCGCTGCTGTCATAGTCAAAATGAACCACGCGCGCTGCCAATGCCTGACGAACTGCATCCATAGGACCATTGCCATTGACGCCATTACCATTCATGCCGTTGCTGCTCAGATCACCGTTGGCACCAAGACCTGTACTGGACGCGCCATTGGCTGCACCGGTATTGCTGCCCGCCGTGGTGGTAGTGGTCGCTGTAGTGGCTGGTTTACGGTTGGCACATCCTGTCATAGCCAGTGCAATGGCAAGACCCGGAATCATTAAAGCCTGTATGGTTTTTAGTGAGGATGGATACATGGGTAATCTCCAGTTCAAATTTTATGTCAATGTCTACCTTAAACCTTCTCTACAACATTTCAATGACTTTTTACATTTTTTAAAAAAGAATCAATATGTTGTAGAAAAACTTAATTTAAGCTGAGTTTAAGAAATACAAATTGTTCAGCTATATGTGTTTAAGCAGTCTGGTTTTGATGCAGTACGGCACTTAGCGGCGCGGTGCCCAAGCTGGCTCGCGCACTTCGCCTTGCTCACTGGGCAAACGCATTCTAAATCGGCCATCAACCGACATGATGGACAGCATACCGCGACTGCCTTCACGGGTGGCATATACCACCATTTGGCCATTTGGTGAAAAGCTGGGCGATTCATCCAGCGGGGTCGGGGTTAAAATACTGATCACGCCAGACGCCAGATCCTGTACGGCCACCTGATACTGACTACCAGTTTTGCGGTGTACCAGTGCCAGACTGCGGCCATCACTACTTAAGGTGCCACGCGCGTTAAATGGGCCAGAAAATGTCAGGCGGCGGGTGCTACCATCATCCAGATCATAGCGATAAATTTGCGGTGTACCGCCCCGGTCTGAGGTAAACACGAATGATTTGCCATCCGGGCTATAACGTGCCTCGGTATCAATGGCCGTGTCCCGGGTCAGGCGTGAAATACGCTTGGTGGCAATGTTCATTTCATAGACTTCAGGGTTGCCATCCATGGAGCCAGTAAACAGCATTTTTTTGCCATCCGGTGAAATGCTGGGCGCACCATTTAGCCCTTTAAACTGAGCCAGTACTTCACGTTCACCGGTGGCTAGATCCTGTAAATAAATGGCGGGGCGTTTGGTTTCAAAAGAAACGTAAGCCAGCTTACGGCCATCAGGTGACCAACTGGGCGATAAAATGGGTTCTGGCGATTCCAGAATAGTTTTGGGCTGCTGGCCATCAGTGTCGGCTATTTGCAGGGTATACATGAGTTTTCCTGCTTCGCGGTTACGCAAAACATAGGCAATCTGGCCAGAAAAATCCCCCTGAATTCCCGTTAAAGCCTGATAGATTTTATCGGCAATCAAGTGGCCTGCTTCGCGCTGGCGACTGGCTGGAACTTGCAGCACTTCGCCCAGCAAACGGGTATTTTTCTTGACGTCAAACAATTCATACTGGATTTGCAAGCCATCAGCTGAGGGCGTTACTTTACCAACCACCACATAGGGAATACCGCTGCTTTGCCATGTGCCCACATTGATTTCACTGCTGCTGGTTGGACGCTCGGGCAGGTTGGTTGAGGCACTGTTAAATTTGCCTGAGCGTTGCAAGTCGCTTTGTACAATCGAATACACTAGACTATCTGAGGCGAATGGCACGACTGCAATTTGTGGCGCTTCCTCAAAGGCTTTAGCCACTTCAAAAGTAAGGGCAGCGTGGGCAGTTTGAGTAATTAAAGCAGGCAAAAATGCACTGCTAGCAACAATACAGGCCGTGAGTAAGCGTAATTTCAGCATGGTTTAGCAACTCCTCGCGCATTCGTGACTATTTTTTGATGGGTTTTTGACTGGGCTACCATAGCAATTTTTTTCCATTATTTAAATGTGGGTTCAAGCCGCTGTGCCAGTTTACGTGCTTCTGGATCATCCGGCATGTCATAAGGTGCGGCCTGCTCAATCGCAGCGCGAACACTGGCATCACAATCATCATTACCACTTGATTTGGTAATCACTACGGAGGCGATCTGGCCACTAGACGTGAGGCTAATTCGTGCCTTGGTTGAGTTACCATCACAGCCTGCTGGTTTGCGCCATGCCCGGTTCATCTTGCTCTGAAAACCTGCGGTTGAAACGGCAGCGGTTTTTTTCGCTTCTTCCTTGGCATCCGCTTTGGCTTCACTCTCAGCTTTGTCGCGTGCATCATCTTCAGCTTTGCGCTTAGCATCTTCGGCGGCTTTTGCTTTGGCTTCATCTGCTTTGCGTTTGATATCGTCAGCCGCTTTTGCCTTGGCGTCATTGGCTGCCTTGGCTTTGGCATCTGCTGCGGCTTTATTTTTAGCGTCTTTATCCGCTTTTGCCTTTGCTTCAGCATCTGCCTTACGCTTGGCATCTTCGGACGCTTTTGCCTTGGCTTTAGCATCAGCATCAGATTTTGCTTTGGCATCTGCATCGGCTTTACGTTTGGCATCAGCAGCAGCTTTTTCTTGTGCGCGTTTTTTCTCAGTATCAGCTTTGGCCTGTTCAGCCTTGCGTTCAGCATCGGCCTTGGCTTTTGCTTCGGCCTTGGCTTTACGTTTAGCGTCTTCAGCGGCTTTGGCTTTCGCATCTTGTTGAGCTTGACGCTTGGCTTCTTCTGCTTGTTGCTTTTTCTGTTCGGCTGCTTTTTGCTGTTCTTGCTGCTTAGCATCTTGCTGCTTGCGTTTAGCTTCTTCAGCAGCCTTGGCTTTGGCTTCTTGAGCCGCTTTTGCCTTGGCCTGTTCATTGGCCTTGCGTCTGACTTCAGCTTTTTCTTCAGCTGCTTTTAATTTGGCATTCTTATCGGCTTTCGCATCTTCGGCAGCTTTACGTTTGGCATCCAGTTCAGCCTGTCGTTTGGCTTGTGCATCTGCTTTGGTTTGTGCGGCTTTACGCTCAGCCTCTGCTTTGGCTTGCTCAGCTTTGCGTTCAGTGGCAGCCTTTTCTTGTTGTTGTTTGACTTCTGCTGCTTTTTCCTGAGCCTGCTTTTGTTGCTCAGCTTTTTGCTCAGCTTGCTTCTTGCGGGTTTCAGCTTTTTGGGCTTCTGCTTGTTTAGCGGCATCGCGTGCTTTTTGCTGGGCTTCCTGCTGTTTTTTCTGTTCAGCATCAGCGTGTTGTTTAGCCGTTTTTAACTCAGCCGCTTTTAATGCCGCCAGTTGTTCAACCGTTGGCCCGGCAGGTTCAGGCTCTACCGCAGGTTCTGGCTCAGGCTCAGCCACTGGTTCCGCAACGGGTTCATTAGCGGATGTCTCAGCCGCAGGCAATTCAGTGGCCAAGGGTGGGGCGGCGGCAGAGTTATCCTGCATTTGTTCTAATTGTTCTGGTGTCACCAAAATAGCCTGCAAGGGCTTGGGCGGAATGAGCGGATCACTTGTGCCAAAATATAGCAAACCGCCCAGCAGACTGGCATGCAGGAGCAGGGTAATAGCCAATGGCAGGCGATTTTGTTTAAAAGACGAGGGCAAAGGCTGTTTCATGGACATACGTTATTGCTAGCCTCAGGACTTTGGTTGGTCAGTGAGTAAGCCAACCTGACTTAAACCGGCATCTTGTAAGGTAGACATTAACCCCACGACTTTTCCATAGGCTACATTTTCGTCGCCATTGACCAGCACTAGCAATTTTTGCTGTTTTTGTTCTGCGTCAGTTTGGGCTTCAGCCAGACGGATTTTTAGCTCATCTAATGTGATGTGATTAACGTCATTGCCAAATTTAAGTAGATACTCACCATCGCTTTTTACGGTGACAATGGCAGGCTGCGTTTCAGATTGAAACGGAGTACTTTTGGCCTGTGGTAAATCTACGGTAATGCCCGAGGTAATCATGGGAGCCGTGACCATAAAAATCACCAGCAAGACCAGCATGACATCAATATACGGCACCACATTCATGTCGCTTTTTAAGGGCTTTTTGATTCGGCCAAATGGGCTGCGTTGCATGGCCATAATCAGGCGTCCTCACGCAGGGAACCAGTCATTTGGCTATTGGATTGATTGACTAAACCTGCACCCTCAAACGATTCACGCTGCAATAATGCTGTCATTTCTTCGGCAAATAGGGCGCGCTGTTGGTAAACCGCCTCAGATTTGGCGCTGTAGCGGTTATAAGCCAGTACTGCCGGAATAGCCGCAAACAAACCAATGGCGGTGGCAATAAGAGCTTCGGCAATACCGGGAGCAACCGTTGCCAAGGTGACCTGTTCCACTTGGGCCAGTCCAATAAAGGCATTCATGATGCCCCAGACCGTGCCAAACAAACCCACATAAGGTGAAACCGAACCAATACTGGCCAGCGTTGATGCGCCATGTTCCAGCACGTTTTGCTCGCGTGATAATGACACCCGCAGCATTCGCTCTGTACCAGAAATCGTATCTTCACGGCTGGCCTGACGTTTTTTTAGTTTTAAAAATTCGGTAAAGCCTTCGTAAAAAACCGATTCAATGCCTTGGCGGTGCGGATGGGTCTGGGCATTTTTATACAACGTTTTTAAGTCAGCCCCAGACCAGAAAATCTTTTCAAAGCTATTGTCGTGCTGGTTGCTGTTGCGAAATGCCATTTCCAGTTTGATAATTAAAAACCAGCCATAAATAGATGCCAGAAATAAAATCAGCATGACAATCTGAACCACCGGACTGGCGTGCAGGATCAAATCAGAAATGTTAAGTGATGTAGGAGTTGCAGTGGTCGGCATGGTGATTTCACAAAAATAAAAAAGATAATGAAACTAAGAGACTGATTTTACAATCAGATCATGGATAAATTCTGGAATTCTTCTGGGTTTTAGCTGCTGATCCAGACAGGCCAGTGTAACCGTTGCAGAAGCCAGCAGCATTGCATCACGGTAAATATTTTGCTGCAAGGTAAATGATACTGATTTACACGAACTTACATGAACTGTCACATCCAGTAAATTATCCATAAAGATTGGCTTATGGTATTGCACCGTAATCTCATGTACGACAAACGAGTAGTCATGCTGATCCCAGTAGTGCGCTACACCCAGAGCACGTAGCCATTCCGTGCGGGCGCGTTCAAAATAACGGATATGGTTGGCATGATATACAATGCCACCTGCATCTGTGTCTTCAATATAAACCCGAATGGGAAACTGAAATGTGGTCAAGGCAAGCTCCTTTTGACGACTATCTGCTATAGCGATCTGCTTTTATGGATTAAATCGTCTATGGATTAAACCGTATGGAATGATTCTAAGCAATTCAGCATGACTTGAGTGTAAGTCCAAAGCTTGAAATCCGACTTAATTGATTAACATATTATAAAAATTTTGTATTCAGCAAGGGTTTGCTTTTTCGTTATTGATGAAAGGGTAATTGCAAGTCATTCATACTTTGAGCGGCCAAATATTGGCAAGGGGCGTATTGTTTTAAACACTATCAGCAAGTGATAGCAGACAATATGGCATTCAATCACCGATGGCCAAATGCACAAAGGTTGCCACCGAAATGACAACCTTTGATGTTGCGTATACTGAACCAATAACGATTATTGGCAATAAACGTTGGCTGTACGTGGCGCGTAAATACCAATAGTAATCACGCCCAACAAGATGTCCATCGGCTCTTGTATGGTTTGAACCTTAGCCACTTTGTCTGCGCCGCCACAGATTTGCGCTACATCTAAAGTTTTTTCCTGACCAATGCCCCAAAATAAAAAGGATTGGGATTCAGAGTGCTTAGGAATAGTTTGTGAATTTTTTTTGATCAAACCAGTTTGAGTTGCACATCCGCTAGCCAATAAAGTACTGCCCATGAGTACTGCTAATACGATTTTTTTCATTGATTTTATCTCCAGTTATTTGCAGTAAACACGAATTTGACGTGGGGTAAACAAACCGTAAGTCAGGCCATTTAACAAACCATTTAAAAAGGTTTGTTGTGTTTGAATTTTGGCGATCTTGTCCGCACCGTCACAGACTTCAGCAGCATTCACTTCCTGTTCCTGAGCAATACCAGAAACAAAGAAAGGTTGCATTTTGTTATACGATGCTGTGCTATTGCCGCCATTTGCCATTAAATAAGTTTGTGTTGTACAGCCAGACGCAAGGATTGCAAGAAAGCTTGCAATTGCAATTTTTTTCATCTTTTACCCCAAGTTGTAATTGTGCTTTACTTAAATTAACAAAGCGAACACATTCTAATCCAAGCGCATTGGGGTTGGTATGGGGCAAATTAAAAATATGCAGAAATAGACTTACGAAGTGTGATGTGGCGCACTGATATTTTCATTATTTATATTTTGAACAGTCAACCCAACATCTTGCGGCATGTTGAACTAAAAAATACCGCAAGATGTAGTGAAACAAAATTGCTCTGCTTTAGCGCGGCTCAGGTGGAACCATGTCAAACTGGTAATAGGCCTGATTGGTAGCAATCCGTCCGCGTGCGGTGCGCATGGCAAAGCCTTGCTGGATTAAATAAGGCTCAATCACATCTTCCAGTGTGCCGCTATCTTCTGCCATAGCAGCAGCCAGTGCTTCAATTCCCGCAGGCCCGCCATTAAAGCGTTCTAGCAGCATTTGCAAGTAGCGGCGATCCAGTGTATCCAGACCGTTTTTGTCCACGTTCAGCATATCAAGCGCACGCTGGGCAATGTCTTGCGTGACTTCGCCATTGCCTTTGACCTCAGCATAGTCACGCACCCGGCGTAGTAGACGGTTCGCAATACGCGGTGTGCCACGGGCGCGTCGGGCAATTTCCTGCGCGCCATCTGATGTCATGGGAATGCCCATCAGGCTGGCCGAGCGATGCACAATATGGGTCAGGTCGGCCACTGAATAAAACTCCAGCCGTTGCACAATCCCAAAACGGTCACGCAGCGGTGAGGTGAGCAAACCAGCGCGCGTGGTTGCTGCAACCAAGGTAAACGGCGGCAAATCCAGCTTGATGGAACGCGCTGCCGGGCCTTCACCAATCATGATATCCAGCTGGTAATCTTCCATAGCGGGATATAGAATTTCTTCAATTACTGGCGACAGGCGATGAATTTCATCAATAAACAACACGTCGCCATGTTCAAGGTTGGTCAGCAAGGCCGCCAGATCACCCGCACGCTCCAGCACTGGGCCAGAGGTGGATTTTAAGTTGCCACCCATTTCACGTGCAATAATATTGGCCAGTGTGGTTTTGCCCAGACCAGGTGGGCCAAAAATCAGGGTATGATCCAGTGCTTCCTGACGGCTACGTGCCGCATGGATAAAGATTTCCATTTGTTCACGTACCACTGGCTGGCCGACATAATCTTCCAGACTGGTAGGACGAATCGCACGATCAAAATGATCTTCTGGCTTTTCAGTGGCCGTAATTAAACGATCTTGCATGATTCCTCACTCAATTTTTGCTTAAATTTCACTCAAGCCGCTTGCACCATGCTATCGATAAAAATTCAGCTTTGTAGCGTTTAATTGGACAAGCAGGCTTACTGAATAAATTACTGTTTCATCATGGATTTGAGGGCAGCACGAATCAGGTCAGCGGTTTCGGTAAATTCACTTTTCACCGCACCAATGGCTTTTTGTGCTTCCAGCGGTTTATAGCCCAAAGAAACTAACGCCGCTTCGGCTTCAGCCACCGGTGAAATAGTCGTGATGCCAAACTGATGGCTGCCTAGGCTATCGCTACTACTCAGGCTGAGATTTTTTAGGCGATCACGCAATTCAATCACCAGCCGTTCGGCGGTTTTTTTGCCCACGCCAGGAATGCGGGTTAGGGTGGTCACGTCTTGCATATCAATGGCCTGAATCATCATGGCACTGCTCATGCTGGACAAAATGCTTAAGGCCAGCTTTGGCCCCACGCCATTAACCTTGATCAATGTGCGAAACAAGGCTTTGTCGGTCGTATCGGAAAACCCGTACAGCAAGTGCGCATCTTCACGCACCACCAGATGTGTCCACAGGGTTACGTTTTGTCCGGCTTTGAGCTGGCAAAAGGTGGAAAGCGGCGTGTCAATTTCATAGCCCACACCATTTACTTCCAGTAAAACAACCGGCGCTTCCAGTGCGCGCACGATCCCTGTTAATGAACCAATCATAAAAATTCCAGCATATAACAATGAAATGGATAGACTTTTTGCATAAGTCTGGTTTCGAAAAGCTCACCCAACCTTAGTTCCTGAGCTTGTCGAAATGGTTGAAGGCAAGTTAGCGCTAAATCAGTGTCACGCGGTTGCCTTGCAGTTCCTGCGACAGCGCATAGGCTTGATGGTCTGACAGGCTGCTCAGCATATCCAGAATCTGCATGATATTGTGATAATGAAAACTGGGGTCTGCATTGAGTACCGCACCGTGCGCATGCAAAATATGCATCAGGCGTTGTTCCCGAAAACTTAAGTGATGTTGCTTGACTGCCAATGGCATAAAGGCATCCAGCAGGATATGCAAACTGGAATTGGCCACCAGTTCCAGTCGCGCTTTTTGTGGATGGGTAAAAATCCGCTCACGCGCCATGTTTTTAGCCGCTTCTACGCCTTGGCATAAGTCTGGTGGGCAATGATCGAGCAAGCTGCCTTTAAGTTGACCATTTAAAATCTGGTCATGCTGGCGCTTAAACGCATCAGTCACTTCATCCACCAGCCGTTTCATGGCTCGGCCGCGCAGGGCAGCCAGTTTTTGTGGAATCGGCACATTGCGGCTGATTTCATCCGGCGCGCCATAATCGGCAATCAGGCTTAAAAACAGCGGTTCAACTTCATGATAATGCAGCATCCCCAGTTGTAAACCATCTTCCAGATCAATCAACGCATAACAAATGTCATCGGCTGCTTCCAGCAAGTAGGTGAGCGGATGACGACAAAATTGATACTCACCAGTCTGGATCAAACCCAAATGCTCGGCAATTTCCAGCAAAATGCCTTTTTCACTCTGGTAACAACCAAATTTGGCGCGTTTGTGCGAAGGATGCAGACTGGCCGGATCAAGCGGCTTGGCCAGCCAAGGATATTTTAAATAGGCACCTAGCGTGGCGTAGGTCAGGCGCATACCACCATCATCAGGATGATATTCAAGCCGGCTCAATACCCGTAAACCTTGCGCATTGCCTTCAAACTGGCACACATCAGCCCGCTGCTCAGCGGTTAGGGAAATCAGCAAATGCTGGTGTTTTGGGTCTTCAAACCAGTCACGAATCGCATATTCACCGGCATGGCCAAATGGAGGATTGCCAATATCGTGCGCCAGACAGGCGGCCTGAATAATCGCCCCGACATCCGCCACATCAATCCATGCTGGCAATTCATCACGAATTTTTTCTGCCGCCAGCATGCCGAGGGAGCGGCCAATGCATGATACTTCCAGTGAATGGGTCAGGCGGGTATGAATGCCGTCATTTTGGGTGAGTGGATGTACTTGGGTCTTGCGGTTTAACTGACGAAAACTACTTGAAAAAATAATCCGGTCATAATCCTTATGAAAAGCAGTACGACCCTGTTCACTGGTTCCATGGCGGGATTGACTTTTTTTACTGCCCAGCCGAATGGGGGAAAGCAGTTGTGCCCAACGCATTGCAGTCATCAATATTCTACGTGTGTGGCTTTATTCATGACTGCATCATGCCAAAAAACGGCCAAAAAAGACAGCCGAATGCGACACGATTTGGCGCCATGCAGGGCTTGATTTTTTAAGGCTGAATAATCAGCGTAGCATGGTAAAAAGACTGGAAATTTTAATGGCGAAAACCTATCGGGTATAGATGATTTATTCATTTGCGCGTATCATACAGCGCTTCTTTCAAACATTGTGGTTTTGTTACTTGTAACAAGCCCATGGAGCCAGTTTCAGCATGTTTATTGTGGCCGGTGCGTCAGCACTTTCTGCCTTCAAGCAGCGTCAGCTTTTATCCCGTATTTCTGCGCTTCGCTCAGTTGCAAACACTGTTATCACGATAGAAAGCCAGTTTGTTTATCTGTTTGATCAGGACTTGAGCGCGCATCAGCAGTCTGTTGCCGATCAGTTGCTTAACGATGGCCAGAAATATGCCCTGACTGTCGCTGAATCTGGTGATGTACAGGTACTGGTGACCACCCGGCTTGGCACGATTTCGCCCTGGTCATCCAAGGCCACGGATATTTTCAAAAATTGTAATGCGCCGGTGCATCGTCTGGAACGCGGGATTTTATATACCCTGCGTGGCCTGAGCCAGCTTAATGCCGATATATCAGCATTACTGCATGACCGCATGACTGAAACCATTTTTGCAAACCTTGAATCTGCTGCCGCGCTGTTTAGTGAAACTGCACCCAAGCCATTGCAGTCGGTAGATATTTTAGGGCAGGGTAAAGATGCGCTGGTTAAGGCCAATCAGGAATTTGGTTTTGCCTTATCCATGCAGGAAATTGACTACCTGACCGATGCCTTTACCCAGCTTGGCCGTAATCCGCATGACATCGAACTGATGATGTTTGCACAAGCCAACTCTGAGCATTGCCGCCACAAAATCTTTAATGCCGAGTGGACAATTAATGGTGAAAAACAGCCATTGTCATTGTTCCAGATGATTAAAAATACCTATAAGCAATCGCCCAACGATGTGCTGTCCGCCTACAAAGACAATGCCTCAGTGATTGTGGGTTTTGATGCGGCGCGTTTTTATCAGCAGTATCAGCCTGAAAGCGGCCAGCATGAATACAGCTACCGTAATCAGGCTGTCCATATCCTGATGAAAGTGGAAACCCATAACCATCCAACGGCCATTGCACCATTTGCCGGTGCTGCGACCGGTTCAGGTGGTGAAATCCGTGACGAAGGCGCTACTGGTCGTGGTGGTAAACCCAAAGCCGGTATGGCCGGTTTTACCGTGTCCAACCTGAACATTCCCGGTTTTGAACAGCCTTGGGAAGTGCCGTATGGCAAGCCATCGCGTATGGCCTCTGCCTTGCAGATTATGATTGACGGGCCATTGGGTGCTGCGGCATTTAACAATGAATTTGGCCGCCCAAACCTGTGTGGGTACTTCCGTACTTTTGAGCAGGCTATTCCGACGCTAAAAGATGTTGAAGGCGCTTCATTGGAAATCAGGGGCTTTCATAAGCCAATCATGATTGCTGGCGGCTATGGCAACATCCGTCCAGATCACGTTGAAAAAAATCCCATTGAACCCGGTGATTTGTTAATTGTCCTTGGTGGCCCGGCGCTACTGATTGGTTTGGGTGGTGGTGCAGCCTCCAGTGTGGACAGCGGCACCATGGGCGAGCAGCTCGATTTTGCATCCGTGCAGCGTGATAACCCCGAAATGGAACGTCGCTGTCAGGAAGTGATTGATGCCTGTTGGGGCATGGAAGATGCTAACCCGATTGTATCGGTACATGATGTCGGAGCCGGTGGGCTGTCCAATGCCATGCCAGAGCTAGTGAATGACCATAAGCTAGGTGCTGTGCTGAATCTGCGCAAAATTCCGTCACTGGAACCCGGCATGTCACCGATGGAAATCTGGTCAAACGAAGCACAGGAACGCTATGTGCTGGCCATTCGTCCAGAATCGCTGGCCTTGTTTGAGTCATTATGTGCGCGTGAGCGTTGTCCATTTGCAGTACTGGGAGCGGCCACCGAAGCGCGTCATTTAACCGTGGAAGATCCATTGTTTGACAACAAAGCGGTTGATATGCCCATGCAGGTCATGCTGGGCGGTATGCCACGTATGCAGCGCAGTTTTGACACCGTTACTCGTCAGGGCAATGCGTTTGATACCAGCGCGATTGATTTAAAAGAAGCGATTTTCCGTGTGCTGCGTCATCCTTCGGTGGCCAGCAAGTCCTTTTTGATTACCATTGGTGACCGCTCGATTACTGGCATGGTGGCACGCGACCAGATGGTTGGTCCGTGGCAGGTTCCTGTGGCTGATTGTGCTGTTACTACGACTGGCTACCAGACCTATACTGGTGAAGCCATGAGTATGGGTGAACGTCCGCCAGTGGCGTTATTGAATCCAGCCGCATCAGCGCGTTTGGCGGTGGCCGAAGCCATTACCAATATTAGCGCCAGCCGCATCAAGCAGCTCAGTGATATTAAACTGTCTGCCAACTGGATGGCGGCGGCTGGGCAGGCGGGCGAAGATCAGGCACTATTTGAAGCGGTTAAAACCGTGGGCATGGAAATTTGTCCTGCGCTGGAGATTGCCATTCCGGTGGGCAAGGATTCGCTGTCCATGCGAACCACGTGGCAGGACACTGAAACCGGTGAAGACAAGGCAGTCACGTCTCCCATGTCTGCCATTATTTCTGCGTTTGCACCAGTCTTGGATGTGCGTAAAACCCTGACCCCAGAGCTAAAATGTGTGGAAGACACGGTGCTGGTACGTTTGGATCTGTCCCGTGGCAAGTTTCGTCTGGGCGCTTCCATCTTGGCGCAAGTGTATCAGGCACTGGGTGAAACCACCGCAGACCTTGATTGCAGCGATGACCTCAAAGCTTTCTTTAACCTGATTCAGGACTGGAACCAGCGTGGTTTGCTACTGGCTTACCATGATATTGGTGACGGCGGCTTGCTGGCGGCTGTTGCTGAAATGATGTTTGCATCACGTCTTGGCGCTGAGTTGCAACTGAACGGTCATAATGTACTGGCAGAACTGTTTGCCGAAGAAATTGGTGCGGTCGTACAACTTACTGCTGCCAACTGGGCACAACTCCAGCAAGAGCTACAAGGCCATCTGCTGCAAGACGCTGTTGTACAAATTGGTACAGTAAACTCTAGCGACCAGTTAAGCGTGGCTGGCCTGACCTTGTCGCGTGTGGAGATGCAGCAGGCATGGGCAGAAGTCAGCCATCAAATCCAGCGTATGCGTGATAATAGTGAAGGGGCAGATCAGGAATTTAGCCTGATTGGTAATCCTGATTTTCAGGGACTGATTGCCAGACCGACGTTTGATTTGAACGAACCGATTGAAGCGCCGTTTATCAATGTACGTAAGCCCAAAATGGCGATTCTGCGTGAGCAGGGCGTCAATGGCCAGCTGGAAATGGCCGCAGCGTTTGAAAAAGCCGGCTTTTGTAGTGTTGACGTTCACATGAGTGACCTGTTAGCTGGCCACATTGACCTCAATGATTTTGAGGGTCTGGTGGCTTGCGGTGGCTTTAGTTATGGTGACGTATTGGGTGCGGGCGGTGGCTGGGCCAAGTCCATCCTGTTCAATACCCGCCTGCGTGACCAGTTTGCCCGGTTCTTCCAGCGTGAAGAAACCTTTAGTTTAGGCATCTGTAATGGTTGCCAGATGATGTCACAGCTCAAAGACCTTATTCCCGGTGCCAGCGAATGGCCGCGTTTTTACCAGAACACCAGTGAACGTTTTGAAGCACGTACCGTTAATGTACGTGTCGAAAAATCCCGTTCTGTGTTACTCGAAGACATGGCTGGTTCTATTTTACCGATTGCGGTAGCGCATGGTGAAGGCCGTATTGTGGCGACTGATGCGCAGTTGGCCAGTCTAAATGCAGGCCAACAAGTCAGCTTGCGTTATGTGGATAGTCAGGGTAATCCAACCCAGCATTACCCACTCAACCCCAATGGTTCGCCAGAAGCAATCACTGGCTTAACCAGTCTGGATGGCCGTGCCACGATTATCATGCCGCATCCGGAGCGTACATTCCGTGCCGTGCAGCATTCATGGAAACCGGAAGACTGGCAGGATGACGGCGCGTGGATGCGCTTGTTCCGCAATGCCCGTCGCTTTGTTGGCTAGACTAAAGCCAACGTGTTCAGTCGACAAAGACGTGAAAAAAGCCGTATCTCAGGATGCGGCTTTTTTTTGAACGGTTTTAAAAATTAAGCGGAAAATCCATAGACGTGTCTATGTTTTAAGGCTATCTTTGCAAGACATAATAATTGGTATTTGTGCCAAAATAATAAGTCATATCAGTCAATGCAAATTCGTAGGATAGATCACTATCAAAGAATTATCGCGATGTTGCATTGCAGCATGATTTGCACAAATTAACCATAGGACTGCAAGTTAAAAGTTAAGGAATGACTGATGTATAAACTGGTTTTTTTTGTTCCGGATACCCACATTACTGAGGTGAAAGAAGCAATATTTGCTGCCGGTGCAGGCAAGGTTGGCGACTATGAATGTTGCGCATGGCAAGTGTTAGGGCAAGGACAGTTTCGTCCCTTAAAAGGCGCCAATCCACATATCGGTGAAGTAGGAAAAATTGAGCTAGTGCCGGAATGGCGGGTAGAAGTGGTTTTGCCACGGGAAAAACTGGCCAAAGTTCTGCATGTGATGAAAGCCGCGCATCCTTATGAACATCCTGCCTTTGATGTGATCCAGCTTATTTCATGGTAACACCCTGTAAAGCGTCTTTAATCAGCAATAATTAATACCAGCCGCCTGCATTGTGATTGAGCAGGCGTTTACAGCACCAAGAAAAAAATAAATTTTGGCCAGTAAAGGCGTTAAACTCTTCTAGACTAATCTTTCGGCCTATAAGCATGTTAGGGCACCTCCATTCTTTGTCAGGTAATTTTCGTGTTTGATTTTCTCGTTTTTATTGGACGTTTTCAGCCGTTTCACCGGGCACATCAGGCCGTTATTCAGGACGCGTTTCAACACAGCAAGTCTGTGATTATCCTGTTAGGTTCTGCACAGCCTGAGCGCACGCTCAAAAATGTATTTACGTCTGACGAGCGCGAAGCCATGATCCGTGCGTCTTTTAACCCTGAGCAACAACGCCAGCTGTATTTTGCAGGCTTGGTGGATGTTTTTAACGATGTAAAATGGACGGCCATGGTTAAGCAGGCGGTACAGGATATTGTTGAGCAAAATATCCCGTTAGGTGAGGCAAGCTTAGCCCCCAAAATCGGACTCATTGGCCATTTTAAAGATCAGAGCTCGTATTATTTATCACTGTTTCCAGAATGGCCGCTGGTCGAGCTGGACAATTATTTTCAGCTATCTGCCACACCCATTCGTGAACAGTATTTACTGGGTCAGTTGCCCACACTAAAACAAGTTCCAGCCGCGACCTTGGATTTTTTGATTCATTTTCAGCAAACAGCCAACTATCGCGTTTTACAGCAACAGGCGCAGCAGTCGCTTCAAAGATAATTTCATTTGGCGCGTGGAATATTGTTTTAGAGGGTAAGCCGAGCTAGTGTGGAAGTAATGGAATTTGCTTAAGCAAGCTGTTTTATAAAGTCCAGTAGCATTGCCGCATGGCCTGCTGCGCGAACCTTACGCCAGCTTTGAGTAAGCTGACCCTGCTGATCAAACAAAAAACTGCTGCGCTCAATCCCCTGTACCTGCTTGCCATACATGTTCTTGGTTTTAATGACGTCAAAATAGCGACATACCATTTCATCCGGGTCGCTAATCAAGGCAAACGGAATGCTTTCTTTTATTGTAAATTTATCGTGGGATTTTAAGCTGTCACGGGAAATGCCATAAATTGTAACGCCCAGTTTTTCAAACTCAGGCAATAAATCACGGAAGTCCTGTGCCTGCGTGGTGCAGCCAGCAGTCAAATCTTTTGGATAAAAATACAGCAGCGTATATTGTCCTTTTAGCACTGCCAGATTGATGTCACCTTGAGTGGTCATCACTGTTAAATCAGGCAACTGTTGAGGGATTTCTAATGGATTGGGTTGTGCGGTAGCCATGAAAGCCCATTACTCCTTAAAGAATAAAAATTTTGAAATCATTAACTTCGAACTTTGCCCAAGCTGATAACAGCGGCTAATGATAAACAATCCATAGACAAAAACCCGTTATATAAACGGGTTTTGGCTACTTCGCGCTAAATTTATTTTTTACCTGCGGGTGCGGTAGGGAATTGCGGGTCACTCATTTTTACCCCGGCGCGGCATTTGTCCAGATCGCCTTTAATGCGTTTAAGCGCGGGCAGCTCGTTTGGATTTTTACCTTTCATCGCGGTGCTTTGAATATCCCAGAATTCACCCAGTTTAAGCTGAGAGGCCTGAACATTAATGGTACAGCTACAGACTTTTTTTGCGCTGGCAGAGTCAGTCATTTTTAACTGAACAGCTTCATCGGCACAGCGCGCAATCATGGCGGACTTGATATCGGTTGGCGCAGCAAATACCAGACTGTTGGCGGCAAAAGCAGTAGCAAATAGGGCTAAACGTACAGCAGAAAATTTTTTCATAATTTCTATCTACAAATTCCTAATCTTGATTAATGGCGGCCTGATATACCGTAGGATCAGTTACACCTGCATCCACAAACCCCTGATGGCGTAAACGACAACTGTCACAGCGACCACAGGCATGTCCTTGCTGATCGGCCTGATAGCAGGAAATGGTCTGGGAGTAGTCCACACCATGCGTCAGGCCAAGGCGTATAATATCCGCTTTTGACAAGTGTAATAATGGAGTTTCTATTGTAATTGGGTTACCTTCCACTCCCGATTTGGTGGCCAATGCGGCCATTTTTGCAAATGCTTCGATGTATTCCGGGCGGCAGTCTGGATAACCAGAATAGTCAACTGCATTGATTCCAATCACAATCTTGTGGGCGTCAATCACTTCTGCGGCAGCCAGTGCATAGGATAAAAAGATAGTATTTCGTGCAGGAACATAGGTGACCGGAATAGCACCCGGCTGATTTTGCCGGTAATTTTCCGACTGGGTTTCCAGGTCACTGTCTTCGGGTATCTCAATGCTGTCATCCGTTAGCGCAGAGCCACCGAGCTGGCGCAAGTCAATATCAATAATGCGATGCTCAACCCCGGCACGTTTTGCCAGTGTACGGGCAGCATCCAGTTCGCTGGAGTGACGCTGGCCATATGAAAAACTTAAGGCAAAGCATTCGTAGCGCGCTTGTGCCCAAGCCAGACACGTGGTGGAATCCAGACCACCAGACAGTAAAACAATGGCACGGGATTTGGGAGAGGACATGTATTCACCTATATCAAGCAAACCGGGCTGTGATGGGTTTACAGGAATAAAAATATTAAAAGCCCGGCAAATAAAAACAAGCGGTCTAGCGACCCATTTCATCATTCCATAACAGCTTGTGCAGCTGAAGCTGAAAACGCACTGGCAAGCGATCTGCTACAATCCAGTCAGCCAGTTCGCGGGCAAAGACCGGCAGGGTTGCTTTGGTTTTATCAATCGCAAAGGCCGGTGAAAACCATACGGTACTCACCAGATCGTGTAAGGCATAGTGCTGCAATTGCTGTTTGGCCCAGTCGTAATCGTCACGGTTGCAAATCACAAATTTAATCTGGTCGTGGGGGGTCAAAAATTTCAGGTTTTCCATCAGGTTGCGGTGCGCTTCGCCAGATGATGGGGTTTTGAGATCCATGACCTTGGAAACCCGTGCATCAACGGCCTGAACGGACAGCGCGCCACTGGTTTCCAGTGAAACCTGCATACCTGTATCACAGAGCTGCTTGAGTAGTGGAATACAGTTGGGCTGTGCCAAAGGCTCACCACCGGTTACGCATACATGCCTGACACCAAAAGCGCGAACCTGATCCAAGATAGCCTGTAACGACTGGCGTTCCCCTCCCTCGAAAGAGTAGGTGGTATCACAATAGGTACAGCGCAAGGGACAGCCCGTTAGCCGGACAAACACACACGGCCAGCCGGATTCATTGGCTTCACCTTGCAGGGAATAAAAAATTTCGGTCAGGCGCAGGCCGGCAGCCGGATCAGTCACAGGAATTTGGGCAGTACGCATAAGCAATATTTAAAAACCTGATTTAAAAACCTGAAAATAATTAAAAAAATGCATCAGCACATCTACAGAAAAAACGACGCCCTGTTTTGCCATATTATAATTGAGCAGAACAAGGCGTATTCACACGGAGTCATTTTTGCGTGGATTAATTTTTGCCTAAACTAATCCTTGCTGTCATTAATCAACGCGCAGTAATTCATTCAAACCGGTTTTAGAGCGGGTTTTTTCATCCACTGTTTTGACAATGACAGCGCAATACAGGCTGTGAGTGCCATCAGCCGACGGCATGTTGCCTGAAACCACCACAGAATAAGGCGGAATGCGACCATAGGTCACTTCACCGGTGGCGCGGTTCAAGATTTTGGTGGACTGGCCAATATAAACGCCCATGGAAATCACAGAGCCTTCACCAACAATCACACCTTCTACAATTTCAGAGCGTGCGCCAATAAAGCAGTTGTCTTCAATAATCGTGGGATTGGCTTGCAATGGCTCCAGCACGCCACCAATACCTACACCGCCAGACAAATGCACATTTTTACCAATTTGCGCACAGCTGCCGACAGTGGCCCAGGTATCAACCATGGAGCCTTCATCCACATAGGCGCCAATGTTCACATAAGAAGGCATCAGCACCACGTTACGGGCAATAAAGCTGCCTTTGCGTGCTGTGGCCGGAGGAACCACACGAACGCCCGCATCCTTAAATTGCTGTTCAGTCCAGCCCACAAATTTGGTCGGCACTTTATCAAAGTATTGCAAGCCTTCGCCGCCATCAACCGGCACGTTGTCATTTAAACGGAAAGACAGCAACACGGCTTTTTTAAGCCACTGATTGACTTGCCATTCTCCATTAATTTTTTCGGCAACACGCAGGCTACCATTATCCAGACCAGCCAGTGCTTGTTCTACTGCCTGACGCACTTCATTGGGGGTATTGGTTGGCGAAAACTGCATGCGGTCTTCAAAGGCTTGTTCGATCAGTTGGGCAAGTTGGCTCATTTAAAAATCCATTCATTGAATCAAAATTGGCAATATTGTACAGCAAAACCGAATGCTTGGGTCAGCATACGATCTAAAGCCCTAAATGGAATAAAAACATCCATAGGAACCTTTAGGTAAAGGTAGCAAATAGCTTAATTACCGCGATAAGTCGAGTAGCCATAAGGGCTGAGCAACAAAGGAATATGATAATGCGGCACGCTACCATCTACTTCAAAAATTACCGGCACTTCTGGAAAAAATGACGGCTGTTTGTGCGCTTTGAACCAGTCACCGGTTTTAAAGGTAACACGATACACGCCTTTGGCCAGCTTTTGGTCGGCAGGATATAGTGCGGTAATACGACCTTGCTGATTGGTCGTGCCCTGATTTAATATTTTCCAGCCCTCTTTTTGCTGTTGCTCCAAGGTGACCACCACATCTTGTGATGGCAAGCCACTTTCGAGGTTAAGCACATGTACACTTAATGGATTATCAGCGGCAAATGTAGCAGTTGCAGTTATGCTCAATGCCAGACTCAGTAGGCCAGCGTTAAACCCGCTACTTTTAAAAAAGTTAGACACCATGAATCACATCCTGAAAATAATAAAAATTAAAGCTAAAATGAGGCTTCAGCCGCCTTAACACCACGACGTACGGGTGGGCAAGGTTCGCAATAATACTGACGATCAGCAAAATAGCTGGAGCGAACCATCGGTGCAGACCAGATATTGCGAAAACCCAGACTACGGCCGTGTTCGGCATAACGCTCAAATTCATCGGGATGCACAAAACGTGCAACGGGCGCATGATTTTTAGAAGGCTGTAAATATTGACCAATAGTGATGTAGTCAACATCATGCGCGCGCAGGTCATTGAGCAATTCAATCACTTCTTCTTCTGTTTCACCAAGACCCACCATCAAGCCGCATTTGGTCGGCACATCAGGGCGTACTTGTTTGAATTTTTTTAGCAGATCAAGCGAATGCTGATAATCCGAACCCGGACGCATGGCACGATACAGGCGCGGCACGGTTTCAATGTTGTGGTTAAACACATCCGGCGGACACTCGCTCATAATGCGCAAGGCAACATCCATACGGCCGCGAAAATCCGGAACCAGAATTTCCAGCAGGGTATTGGGGCTAAACTTGCGGGTTTCCGTAATACAGTCAACAAAATGCTGCGCACCGCCATCTAGCAGGTCGTCCCGATCAACCGAAGTAATCACCGCGTATTTTAGACCAAGACCGGCAATGGTTTCTGCCATGTGACGCGGTTCATCCACATCCAGTGGATTGGGGCGGCCATGCGCTACATCACAAAATGGACAGCGACGGGTGCAAATATCACCCATAATCATGAATGTAGCCGTGCCACCACCAAAGCATTCGGGCAAATTCGGACACGCCGCTTCTTCACATACCGTGTGCAAGCGTTGCGAGCGTAAGGTGTCCTTAATGCGCTGAACTTCTGCGGGCGCAGTCATTTTTACCCGAATCCAGTCCGGCTTGCGCGGTACGTCAACCGTGGGAATGATCTTGACAGGAATACGGGCTACTTTTTCAGCACCACGCAGTTTTTCACCCTGAATGGAACGTTGGGCAGGAGTATTCACTGAAGACATAACGGGTATTCCTTAAACAGGGCACTGACTGTAGGCATTTGGTTTTACAATGGGACTGGGTTTAGCTGAATGTATTTTAGCTGAAAAACGTTTAGAACCATCGTATACGCCAAGCCATAGTATACGCCAGAAATGACCGACACACGACCATTTAGCCACTTGGCGCCGTAAAGCAGTTGTATTAATTTTGCATAAATATTGCAGGTTTACTGGTGCGCGCGCGACTAAAGTTGTAGTTTTAAAAGGTGTTTAAACTCAGGTTATCGCCTCATTATATCAGGCCGTGCTGGTCAGAGTGCGGGTCAGGTCATTGCGATAGATTTTAGACAAAATCAGACCTTTTTTTATCCTTAATCATTTAATAAAGGCAGGAGTTCAGTTGATGGCGCGCCGGGAAAAAACCACCAAAAAACAGTCTTACCAATATGATGCGATTGTATTGGGCGCTGGTCCTGCTGGTGAAGGAGCCGCAATGAAGTTGTCCAAGTCGGGCAAAAAGGTTGCAGTGGTTGACCAGCGTAGTCAGGTCGGTGGCAACTGTGCGCATGTCGGCACTATCCCCAGTAAGGCGCTACGTCAGACTGTTTTTAATATCATGCGTTATCAGCGCGACCCGCTGTTTCAGAAAGTGGGTGAGTGGAAACAGGTGCCATTGTCAGAAGTTTTACGCAATGCACATAAAGTAATTGAGGCACAGGTCGACACCCATACCCGTTTTTATGAGCGCAACCAGATTGATGTACACCATGGCCGCGCCTATGTACAGGATGAGCATACGATTATTGTGCATACGCTGGATGGCGGTAAGGAAACCTTGAGTTTTGACCAATTGGTTGTTGCCACCGGTAGTCGTCCGTATCAGCCAGAAGGTCTGGACTTTAATCATCCGCGCGTGTTTGATAGCGATAAAATACTAACTTTAAACTATCCGATTCATAAAATTATTATTTATGGTGCAGGGGTGATTGGTTCTGAATATGCGTCTATATTTATTGGTCTGGATTACAAGGTTGATCTGATCAATACACAGGCGCAGCTGCTGAATTATCTGGATGATGAAATTGCGGATGCGCTGTCTTATTACCTGCGTGAGCTGGGTGTACTGATCCGCCATAACGAACAAATAGACCATCTGGAAACCCATGACGATTATGTGGTTTTGCATTTGCAAAGTGGCAAGAAAATCAAGGCCGATGCGATTTTGTGGTGTAACGGTCGCTCCGGTAATACCGATGGGCTTGGGCTGGAAAATATAGGCCTTGCACCCAATAGCCGCGGTCAGTTGGCAGTCAATAGCGAGTACCAGACCGATGTACCGCACGTTTATGCGGCGGGTGATGTGATTGGCTGGCCGTCGCTGGCTTCTGCGGCCTACGATCAGGGACGTTGTGCGGCAGCCAATATGGTGGGCGAGCAAGATGTGCAGCCAGTATTAAATGTCCCAACCGGAATTTATACCATTCCTGAGATTTCATCCATTGGCAAAACTGAACAGCAGCTCACCGATGAAAAAATTCCCTACGAAGTGGGTCAGGCATCGTTCCGGCATCTAGCACGCGCGCAGATTACTGGTGAGACGGTGGGCGTACTCAAGATTTTGTTTCATCGGGAAACACTGGAAATTCTGGGGATTCACTGCTTTGGTAATAATGCCGCAGAGATTATTCACATTGGACAGGCAGCGATGCTAAGCCAGAGTAATAACACTTTACAGTATTTTGCCAATACCACCTTTAACTATCCCACTATGGCAGAAGCCTATCGGGTGGCCGCGTTAAATGGCATGAATCGTCTTTTTTAACATTCGCTGAAAGCAGTAGGTTTTAATAACATGCTGCGAATGGGCTGATGGCTAACCAATTATGCTGGCTAACCATCAGCCTATTGTTTGAGTTGAGCGAATCGGTATAGCTTTTGGTAGCGTTAAATTGCAGTGTAGCTTTTTTTGAGTGTGGTAATAGCAGCAATTCGCGCTGCGATTAAAGCTTCACCAATATCTGGCCCTTGAATATGAGCGGGCAGATCACTGGCGCGAATATTTCGAACCTGCTGAATGGCTTCACGCATAAATTTGGCCTGCTCATAAGGTCGTTGTTCCAGTCCAAGGCGACCACGCGCATCACATTCGCAAGCTTGTATAAATTCTTCGACCCGTTCAGGCCGCCGTAATACATCCAGTCGTTGCAACAGCCGCCAGATCGTTCCGGGTCGTAATTCCATCACCCGATGACATAACAGGTGCTCACGACATACCAGTTCAGCCAGTTGCTGATATTGGCTGGGGACTTTCAGGCGTTTACAGAGTGTTCGGATGGGTTCAACACCGCGCGCTTCATGTTCAGTATGGCGCGGCAACAAATCAGCAGGAGTTAGCGCCTTACCCAGATCATGCAGAACTGCCGCAAAGCGTACGCGGTCACTATAGTTGGCTTCACACGCGCGTTGTAGCGTCATTATTGTATGAATACCGGTATCAACTTCAGGATGATACTCTGGCCGCTGCGGCACGCCAAACAGGGCATCGACTTCCGGCATAATAATTTGCAACGCACCACATTGACGCAGTACTTCAAAGTACACATCGGCGCGCTCTTCGGTGAGGGCACGCTGGGTTTCTTTCCAGATCCGTTCTGGTGTTAGGTGATGAATCTCGCCCTGACTGACCAGTTGCTGCATTAAAGTCAATGTTTCCGGAGCTATCTTAAAACCAAGTGGGGCGTAACGCGCTGCAAAGCGTGCCACTCGTAGCACTCGTAGCGGATCTTCAACAAAGGCAGGGGAAACATGACGTAATAGGCGATCTTGTAGGTCTTGTTGGCCACCGTAGGGATCAATAATACTGCCATCTTCCGTTTGTGCCATGGCATTGATGGTTAGGTCGCGGCGGATCAGGTCTTCTTCTAAGGAAAGGTCAGGTGAGGTATAAAAGGTGAAGCCACCGTAACCTACACCAGATTTACGTTCGGTTCGGGCAAGCGCATATTCTTCCTTGCTTTGTGGATGTAGAAATACCGGAAAGTCACTGCCCACCGGTGTATAGCCAGCCGCCAGCATTTGTTCTGGCGTTGCGCCTACTACCACATAATCACGCTCATTGACTGTCCGGTTTAACAACTGGTCACGGACAGCACCTCCGACCAAATACACTTGCATTAAAAAAACCTCTGTACGCTACAACAGAATGCAGCAGCACAGAGGTTTTGACAAGGCTAAAAGGGTATTAATCAGTCGTTCAGCTGTTTTTGATCCTTTTCAGCATGCTGAATTTCAGCCACGGTTAAGGCAGTCATGTTAATGATCCGACGCGTGGTGGCTGTCTGGGTTAATACATGCACTGGCTTGGCCGCACCCAGCAGGATAGGACCAATCGTGACATTATTGCCAGCCGCTGCTTTGAGCAGGTTAAAGGCAATATTGGCCGCATCCAGATTAGGCATGATCAACAGGTTGGCAGCACCTTTGTAGCGCGAATTAGGGAACTGTGCCAGACGAATTGATTCATCAATGGCAGCATCGCCATGCATTTCACCTTCTACTTCAAGGTCGGGCGCCTGTGCCGACAGCAAACGGTAAACTTCACGCATTTTTTCTGCGCTGGCATCTTTGGCACTACCAAAACTGGAATGTGACAGCAGGGCAACGCGAGGCACCAGACCAAAACGCTTGACTTCTTCTGCTGCAAGCAGGGTCATTTCAGCCAGTTGTTCGGCAGTAGGGTCTTGATTAACATAGGTATCTGCAATAAACAAATTGCGATCACCCATCATCACCACGTTCATGGCATACAGGTTTTTAATGCCCGGTTTGGTGCCAATCACATCACGCACATAATCCAGATGCAGGTCGTAATAACCAAAGGTGCCACAAATCATGCCATCAGCGTAGCCAAAATGAACCAGCAGCGCACCAATCAGGGTGGTACGACGGCGCGCTTCACGCTTGGCCAGCTCTACGCCAATACCACGGCGCTGCATGATATTGTAGTAATGCTGCCAGAAATCTTTATAACGGTGATCTTCGTCCTGATTGACCATTTCAAAGTCAACACCAGCGCGTAAACGTAGACCTTGGCGTTTGATATGTTCCTCGATCACCGCAGGGCGACCAACCAGAATGGGTTTAACTAGCCCATCATCCACCATGATCTGAACGGCGCGTAATACCCGGTCATCTTCACCTTCACAAAATACAATACATTTTGGATCGGTTTTGGCTTGCGCAAACACCGGTTTCATCAGAAATGCAGAGTTGTAAACAAACTCGGATAAGCGCTGGCGATAAGCTGCGAAATCCTGAACCGGTCGGGTAGCAACACCTGACTCCATGGCTGCCTTGGCAACGGCCGGCGCAATTTCCATGATTAAGCGTGGATCCAGTGGTCCTGGAATCAGGTAATCCCGACCAAATGTCTGCGCTTTTTCACCATAGGTGCTGGAATCTGGCTCAACATGGGCCATTTTGGCAATGGCCTGTACACAGGCAATTTTCATAGCTTCGTTGATGGTGGTGGCACCCGAATCTAGCGCACCGCGGAAAATATAGGGAAAGCACAGAGCATTGTTGACCTGATTAGGATAATCAGAGCGACCCGTTGCAATAATGGCATCAGGACGCGCTGCCTGCGCATCTTCCGGTAAAATTTCAGGATTAGGGTTGGCCAGTGCAAAGATAATCGGGTCTTTGGCCATATATTTGACCATGGCAGGGGTTAAAATACCCGCCGTAGATAAGCCCAAGAACATATCGGCATCTTGCATGACTTCGTGCAGTTGCGTTTGAGTTATGTCCTGCGCATAGCGTGCTTTGCTTTCATCCAGATTGCCTAAGCGTGCGGTGGTAATTAAACCCCGTGAGTCGGCAACGGTAATATTTTTGCGCTGAACGCCTAATGCACAAAGCAGATCCAGACAGGAAATAGCCGCAGCACCTGCACCTGACGCCACAATTTTAATATCTTCAATTTTTTTGCCAACAATTTCCAGCGCATTGAGCAAGCCAGCACCTACAATAATACTGGTGCCGTGCTGGTCATCATGGAATACAGGAATGTTCATGCGCTCGCGTAGTTTGCGCTCGATGTAAAAACATTCTGGTGCCTTGATGTCTTCAAGATTAATCCCACCAAAAGTGGGCTCTAGCGCAGCCACCAGATCAACAATTTTATCAGGGTCGTTTTCTGCAATTTCGAGATCAAAAACGTCAATCCCTGCAAATTTTTTAAATAAAACCCCTTTGCCTTCCATGACTGGTTTGGAAGCTAGTGGGCCAATATTGCCCAGACCCAGTACCGCTGTACCATTACTGATCACAGCAACCAGATTGCCACGTGCGGTGTAAAGGGCAGCCGTTGACGGGTCACGTTCAATTTCAAGACAAGGTGCAGCGACCCCAGGAGAGTAGGCGAGTGCCAGATCACGCTGATTGACTAGTTGTTTGCTTGGAGTGACACTAATTTTGCCCGGCTGTGGAAATTCATGATAATGCAGCGCGGCTTTTTTTAATGCTTGATCATCCATCTCGTTCTCTGGTTTCGCAAGGGTATCGGCTAGCGATACATGGGCTAGGGATACAGGTTAAACAAGTGCGAAACTATAGCATTAGATCAGTCTGATGTCAGGGCTTATGCAAAATTATCTGCTTACTGTTCGGTTTTTGACTTTAGGAGAATAATAAGGGGGGTTAAGACGGTGTTGAACTCATAAAATAATCGAGGGAATGGGCATCCTGTAAAAACACGGTGGCATCGGCAGAGCTAAGCGGTTTGCTAATCAGATAACCCTGTAACACGTCACAGCCTTCATGGATCAGAAAATTGGCATGCGCTTCAGTTTCTACGCCTTCTGCCACCACTTGCATATTCAGGGAATGACCCATGGCCAAAATCGCCCGCACAATCGCTTCTTGATGATGATGAGTCCCAATTTTGGACACAAAAGAACGGTCAATTTTGAGGACATCAATCGGATACTGACCCAAATAGGACAATGAGGAGTAACCAGTACCAAAATCATCCAGTGCAATGGTGATGCCACGTGCTTTAAGTTGCTGCAACACATCGCTGGCCACATCCGAATCATCCATCAGCGACGACTCAGTAATTTCCAGCTCCAGTGAGCTTGGGCTGATCTGATAGGTGTTCAGAATATCGTCTATTTCATCAATCAGGTTGCCACGCTGGATTTGTTGTGCCACGACGTTGACCGAAATCTTGATATCATGAAAGCCCAAGGCGACCCATGTTTTGATTTGCTGACAGGTTTTTTTAAGCACCACTTCACCAATATGGGAAATCAGGCTGGTTTCTTCGGCCAAGGGAATAAATTGTACCGGTGGAACAAGGCCATGCTCCGGATGCTGCCAGCGAACCAACGCTTCAAAACTGGTGGTCTTACCCGTTGAAATATCGATTTTGGGTTGGTAGTACACCACAAACTCATCATTAATGAGTGCCTTACGCAGTGCGTTTTCAAGGTTAACCCGATTGCTGGCTGGCACACGCTCATCTTTAGTATAAAAGCGCACTGTGTTACCGCCTAGACGCTTGGCTTCCTGCAAGGCTTTTTCGGCGTGGTTGGACAAGCTATCAACTTGGCGGCCATGATCCGGGTACATGGCAATCCCGATGGATAGAGTGACAATCAGTTCCTGATCATCCACATTAAAAGGCTGCTCGAAAGCAAGCATGATTTTTTTGCATTGCGACTTTACGTCAGAATTTCTAAAGCGGGTACTTTCATAAATAATGGCAAAATCATCGCCGCCCAGACGTGCCACCATAATGGAATCGCCATTAATAACACGCAAGCGTTTGGCAACTTGTTGCAACAGGATATCACCACCATCATTTTGCAGTGAATCATTTAAAAAACGAAAACGGTCAATATTAAGCCGTATTAGGGCAAATTTTTCTTTTCGGTCATGGCTGCCAACCATGAGCTGATGCAACTGGGTTTTGAACAGGTTGCGGTTGGGTAGGTCGGTTAAGGCATCATAGTTGGAGAGATAAGACAGCCGGCGTTCATCATTTTTACGCTGGGTCAGGTCAGACAAAATCCCAATATAATGGGTAACACGGTCATCATCATTTTTGATGGAATTGATGTGAATCCACAGTGGTAATTCTTCGCCTTTCGGATCGCGTTCAACAATTTCGCCTTCAAACTCACCCGTGTGCATGAGTGCTTTTAAGATTTCTGCATGCTGTTTCTGGATCTTTTCTCCATGATGTTGATAGCTAAATACATGGCCGCCAATGAAGTAATCGCGCGGTAGTCCCATAATTTCTTCAAAGCGCGGATTGGTGTCCAAATAGTGCAGTTTGCTGTCCAGAATAAAAATCCCTTCAGCTGCACGCTCAAACACACTGGCAGATAGTTTTAAGCGTTCTGCCACCACTTTTTCGTCATTAATATTGCGACGAATGCCCACCATACGTAGCGGTTGCTGGTTTTCGGGATCGCGCTGAATCACCCGACCCATATCATGCACCCAAACCCAGTAGCCCTGTTTGTGCCGAATCCGGTAAACGCTTTCGTAACGGTCACTGTGGTTGCGCAAATGCGTAGAAATGGCTGCACGTACTTTTGGAAAATCTTCGGGATGAATTAGACGGCGAATATTGCTGCTGTAGTCATTAATTTCTTCGTTCTGATAACCCAAAATCTGGTCAAAGTTGGTGGTTTGAATTGTTCGGCTTTTGATATCCCAGTCCCAGCTACCAATACCTGCGGTCTGATGTGCCATTTCCAGACTTTGTTTGGAGCGTTCCAGACTGGAGTTGATTTGCTGAATATCAAAGGTACGTTCACGCACTTTTTCTTCAAGGCGTTGATTGGTTTGTTGTAGCTTCCATTCAACAGCACGGCGTTCCAGCATTTCCTGTTCAAGCTGCTGGTAAGCTTGTTCGGTAATGCTACGCTGGTGTTCGGCATGTTCCACCAGATTGTCATTACGAATCACCAGCCAAGTGAGCCGGTCACGGGTTTTATATAAGTGATTGCCACAAAAAAGCATGAAAATCAGATAAATATCATTAATGACATAAAATGGATCATTGAGTGAAAAACTGGGCCAGTTGCTCAGCTGCATGGTCAAAATAGGTGACATGCTGGTCAGTACCAGCAAATAAAAACAGCGAATACGGATGGTCAGGCTAATTAGACCCAATACATGTGCAAACACCAGAATGATGTTAAACACATAAAAATCAGCTTCAAAGGGATTGCTGGCCGGGCTGTTAATCAGTTCCAGACCCATAATGATCTGACCAAAGGCAAAGATCAGGCCAAAAATAAAGGAATTGATTTGTAGGTAGAGATCGGCAAAGGCAGCCTTGAGCTTATAAGCTTTGGCATTGAGCTGGACATTGATAATGGCCGATAACGCCACCAGCAGTGTGGAAACTATGCACCATGTGGCGAGATAATTATAATTAACCAGTGATGACTGTTTATAAAATAAATAGGTGAGCAGAATAAGACCAACAGCGCCCAGTAATTGCAGGTTTTGCTGTTGCTGGGTTTCTGTAATCTGCATATTAAAAATACGCTGATAAAGATCCTTGTCGAGACGCTGTTCAATCATCCTGATTAAGCTCCAGAAAGTCCTGCTGAGCCAAAGAATGATTTTATTAATATTGAGGTTATTGGCGCTAACGTAAACATGTTTATCCTAAATAGTACTTTTTGATTTTGAACGCAATAACGAACAGATCAATTGCTGGTAATCCCTACCATACCGCCTGATACTAACATAACGTGTTGATTAACGAACTTCAATCATTATGCTCATAAAGTCTGGCCAAATGATGTAATTTTTAAAAATTCCCTATGGACTAGCGGGCAGAATAAGCAAATAAAAGCGCCGACATTGCAACCACTGGCGCAGTTTCGGTTCTCAGAACGCGCTCGCCAATTGTCCAGCATTCAAAATCATTGGTATTGGCCAATTCAATTTCTGCCTGACTTAATCCGCCTTCTGGCCCCACCAGTAAATAAAGTGATGAAGGAAAGGGCGCCTCAAAACGCACAGGCTGGCGTGACGGTGCCAAAACCAGCTTACGGCCATCAGTAGGTTTGAGCTGGCTAAACCAGTCTTGCAGCGACAGCGGTGGCAAAATGCTGGGTATGCGGTTTAGTCCGCACTGTTCACATGCAGCAATTGCCACCTGCTGCCAGTGTTCAATTTTTTTCTGATCACGCTCATATTTGAGGCGCATCTCACAGCGTTCACTGACCAGCAGTTGAATGGCATGCACGCCAAGTTCGGTGGCTTTTTGAATGGCATAATCCATGCGGTCACCTTTGCTCATCACCTGACCCAACGTCACCTGATAACTTGGCGCGCGATCTTCAGGGTCAAAGTATTGCAAATGCACACTTGCTGTTTTTTTCTGGATTTCAGCAAGTGTCGCCCTGTATTCGCCACCTTGACCATTAAACAGTACCGCCTGTTCGCCAGTTTGAGCGCGTAATACCCGTACCCAGTGATGAAACACATTCTCCGGCAACATCACTGTGGCATTTAGGCTTAAAGGAATATCAACATAAAAACGGTTCATGAACAGCTCTGCCAACGGAACATTAAGATACGGAATGCAAATTTAGGGAAGATTAAACGCAGGATGCGCCGATGCGTCAACTGATGGCACGCATTGATGAACAGCCCATTCAATTGCGCGGCGTGTAATATCAAACATCTGATCAATTTCATCGGCAGTAATGCAGTAAGGCGGAATAAAATACACATGATTGCCAATCGGGCGAATCAGTAAGCCCTGTTGCAGCGCAAATTGTGCCATCAGGCGGCCACGTTGCTGGGTTGCTGGAAATGGTTTGCCATTGAGCTGAACCAGATCAAAGGCTGCAATCATGCCAGTTTGCCGACATCCTGCAACATTAGGATGCGTACCCAGTTCAGCCAGCTTGTGTTTAAACTGTGCGATATGCTGCTGATTTTTCTGTAAGGTTTTTTCCTGCCCAAAAATGGCCAGCGAAGCAAGTGCTGCCCGCGCTGCCAGCGGATTACCGGTAAAACTGTGCGAATGCAAAAAGCCTTTAGCCACATCCGGGCTATAAAATGCCTGATACACCTCGTCGGTGGTCATCACGCATGACATCGGCAAATAACCCGCAGTCAGACCTTTGGACAGACATAAAAAATCAGGGCAAATGCCAGCCTGTTCATGGGCAAACAAAGTACCAGTACGGCCAAAACCAACGGCAATTTCATCCAGAATCAGGTGAATCTGATAGTCATCACACAGTTGCCGCAGCCATGTCAAATAGATTGGCGGATACATTTTCATGCCCGCCGCGCCTTGCACCAGCGGCTCGACAATAATGGCGCAAATACGGCCTTGATGTTGCTCTACCAACGTTTGAAGCTGAGCAAAACGCTGTAACAGGAACTCTTCGTCAGATTGGTCGTTTTGTTTGCAGGATAAGTCTGGCGTGGGCGCACGTAAATGCTGAATCAGTAAAGGCCGATACTGGCTGGAAAACAGCGGAATATCAGTGACACTCAAGCTGCCCAATGTTTCGCCGTGGTAGCCATTTTCAAGTGAGATAAAGGTATTGCGTTTAGGTTGGACTGATTGATGACTTGTGGTCTGATGCCAAAACTGCAAGCTCATTTTTAGCGCCACTTCTACGGCTGCCGAACCACTGTCAGCAAAAAAACAGCGCGTCAGGGGAGTAGCAGTTAGCGCCACCAGTTGTGTGGCCAGTTGTTCAATCGGATCATGGGTAAACCCTGCCAGAATCACCTGCTCAAACTGTTGCAGCTGATCGGTAATCGCTGCATTAATGACCGGATGACTGTGTCCATGCAAATTGACCCACCATGAGCTGATGCCATCCAGTATCGGTTGACCATTGTCCAGATACAAATAGGCTCCCTTGGCGCGCGCAATGCGTGGCACCGGATGCGCGTCGTGCTGGTACATTTGGGTGCAAGGATGCCACAACGCAGAAGCGCGCGTACCAGAGGGTGCAGAAGCATACATAACAGATTCTTTTCTACAAATCAGGATTTAAAAACTGATGGGCTGATGATTTAACTGGTGTTTTTGCTAGTAATTGAGCTGATTGGCCAATAGACTGTCTGAACAAGAAATGCCTAAACGGTTTCAATAACAGGGGCTTTAGCTTTAAGGCAAACACGGCATAGAGCAACAGAACCAGCGCAATACCAGTCCAGCGCAGGGAATGTGCAAAAAAAGACGACGGACTAATAATCTTATACAAAATCAGTAGCGCCAGCAGCACCGCCAACAAGCGTATACCACGCAACATCTGATTGCTCAGTAACCCGATGCCCAGCACAATCATGATAAAACCCGGCAAGGCAATCATCAGTAGCATAAACAATAGACCAAACATCATCAAGGCAGTGCCGCAAGTGAGACGCATTACCTTGAAAACCTTTGAAAAATACATAAGCGTAGCGAATCAGACTAATATCAAGCCAAACCTAAATCCTTGACCAGTTGACGGTTGGGTTCAGTCTGGTTCATGGTATAAAAATGTAACGCAGGCGCGCCACCGTCAATCAGGCGCTGGCACAATTTAACCACCACATCATGGCCAAACGCACGAATACTGGCACTGTCATCACCGTAAGTGGCCAGTTGCTTGCGAATCCAGCGTGGAATCTCGGCACCGGTGGAATCGGCAAAACGGATCAGGTTGCTGGCATTGGTAATGGGCATAATGCCGGGAATGATTGGCGTCTCAATGCCTAGCTGCCGAATGCGGTCAACAAAATAAAAATAACTGTCTGCATTAAAGAAAAACTGGGTAATCGCGGCATTGGCGCCAGCCCGAACCTTGTCAGCAAAGCGTTCAATATCCTGATCAAAGCTGGACGCTTGCGGATGCATTTCAGGATAAGCGGCCACTTCAATATGAAAATAATCATCCGAATGATCACGGATAAAGCGCACCAGATCGGTGGCATAAGGCAGCTCACCCAGACCAACCTGACCCGATGGCAAGTCACCGCGCAAAGCCACCAGCCGGTTAATACCCTTGGCCTTATAAATATCCAGCAACTCAGCGATACGTGCCTTGTCATCCCCAATGCAGGACAGGTGCGGCGCAACTGGCGCACCCTGACCATGTAGTGCATCAATGGTGGACAAGGTGCGCTCACGGGTAGAGCCACCAGCGCCATAGGTGACCGAAAAATACTGTGGATTAAGCTGCTGAAGCTCCTGATGCACCACAATCAGTTTTTCTGCCCCCACATCAGTTTTGGGAGGAAAGAATTCAAAAGAAACAGGAATTGCCATAGCTTAACCATCAATCAAATAAATACAGATTTTAAAAACCGCCAGACATTAAAATACTGCTGGCGGCCTATTGTCTTTAACACTTAGCAACTAATTTAAACTAGCAACTATTTTAAATTAGTAACCAGTTTAAAATTAATACTTATAGCTCTCTGGCTTAAATGGCCCTTCAACTGGCACACCCAGATAATCAGCTTGTGTCTGGGTCAGCTGGGTCAGCACACCACCAAAACCTGAAACCATGGCCGCAGCCACTTCTTCATCCAGCTTTTTAGGCAACACTTCTACCCGAATATGGCTGGTTTTTTGATCGCTTGGCAAATCGGCAAATTTTTCTTTAAACAAGTGCATTTGCGCCAGTACTTGATTGGCAAACGAACCATCCATAATGCGGGAAGGGTGACCGGTTGCATTACCTAGATTGACCAGACGGCCTTCTGATAGCAGGATTAAATAATCATCATTAGCATCCGAGCGGAATACCTGATGTACCTGTGGTTTTACTTCATCCCAGCGATAGTTTTTGCGCAGGTAAGCGGTATCAATTTCGGTATCAAAGTGACCAATGTTGCACACTACCGCACCTTTTTTTAGGGTGTTGAGCATGGCACTATCACACACTTTGTCGTTACCTGTGGTGGTTACGATCAGGTCGGTTGAACCCAGTAGCGCCTGATTAATATCAGCTTCATTGCCCGTCACAATACCATTGTTGTATGGAGAAACCACTTCATAGCCATCCATACAGGCTTGCATCGCGCAAATAGGATCAACCTCTGATACGCGGACAATCATGCCTTCCTGACGTAGCGACTGCGCAGAGCCTTTACCTACATCACCATAACCAATCACCAGCGCACGACGGCCAGACAACAGCATGTCGGTAGCGCGTTTGATGGCATCGTTCAAGGAATGACGGCAGCCGTATTTATTGTCATTCTTGGATTTGGTGACAGAGTCATTCACGTTAATCGCAGGTACTTTTAAAGAACCTGCATGGTGCATTTCAATTAAGCGCATGACACCCGTGGTGGTTTCTTCAGTAACACCGTGAATATTGTCCAGCAGTTGTGGATATTTTTTATGGATTAAACCAGTCAGGTCACCACCATCATCCAGAATCATATTGGCTGGCCACAGCTCATCGGTGCCGTTGACATGAATTTGCTGTTCCAGACACCATTCATATTCTTCTTCGGTTTCGCCTTTCCAAGCAAACACCGGAACACCACTGGCGGCAATTGCAGCCGCAGCATGATCTTGCGTTGAGAAAATATTGCAGGACGTCCAGCGTACCTCGGCACCCAGATCAATCAGGGTTTCAATCAGCACAGCTGTTTGAATGGTCATGTGAATGCAACCCAGAATTTTGGCGCCTGCCAGCGGTTTTTCATTGGAATAACGGCGGCGTAAACCCATAAGCGCTGGCATTTCGGCTTCAGCGAGTGAGATTTCCTTACGACCAAAGGCGGCCAGACTGATATCAGCAACTTTATAATCAGTAGATTCGGATTGAGCAGAGTTAGGCGTAGTAACCGCGTTCATGAGGATCTCCTTAAGATCAATCAATTCGCGGATGCCGTTCAATAAATGACGTGCTCGAGCCTGGCAGTATATTGGTTTACTGTCGCAGCACCCCTCGAGACGCGACAATTTTACGCAATTGTCAAAGCAGTTCCAAGACTTACAGAAAAAATAAATAAATAAAAATTTTAAAACGCCTGTGTTTTGTTAAAAAGCTGAGAAATAAGCAGTTTTAAGCCATAATCTTGATACAACGTAACAAAGACAAGGCAATTGTGAAGTTTGCTTAGGTCTATAGCTAAAAAATAGCTTACTGAAAATTAAACATTTTTTATAAATTGTGTCAAAAGTTTACAGAAACTCTATAAAAATAGTGAATTTGGTGACTGAAATTCGTCTTCAACCTGTGTTTAATAGCACTTGACCGATAGATAGACGTAATAATCCTTTGAGGAGTTAATCACATGAAAACTTTACGTGTTTTGGCAGTATCTGCTGCTGTACTTGTTGCAACCAGTCCGGCATTTGCTGACGAAAAAGTAGTTACTGATGAAGGCGTTGCAACCTTTTCTTTTTTCAAGCCAGCTTCTGTACGTGCTGAAGTCGGTACAACCGGTTACGGTGGTGCCGTTTCTTACAATGTTAACCCATATGTTGGCCTGACCGCAGGTTATAACGGTGGTGACATTTCTTGGACAGATAACATTAAAGTAGATGGTACTGAATACGATCTGGATATGGACAATAACACTGCGTACTTAAACGCTGAGATTCGTCCATGGGCAAACTGGTTCTATATGGCTGCTGGTACTGCTTATATTGATAACGACTACGACCTACAAAAACGTATTGGTGCTGGCGATACTTTAAGCATTAACGGTGACAACTATCAGTTGGCTACTGGCACTGGTGAAGGTGGTATCCGTGGTAAAATGAACTACAAAAATAATATTGCCCCATACCTAGGCTTAGGTTTCTCTCCATCCATTACTGACCGTTTCGGTGTGTTTGGTGAAATCGGTGCTTATTATGTTGGTAACCCAGAAGTTAATCTGGATCAGTACAATCTTGCGCCTGTTGCCGGAAATCCTGTTTTGGCAGAAACTGCTAAAAACAGACTGGAACGTGATATCCGCAATGATGACAAATATAAATGGTTGCCAGTTGCGAAGTTAGGTTTAAGCTTACGCTTCTAATCGACAGGCTTCCTGTAAAACCAAAAAAGCAGACTTCGGTCTGCTTTTTTTATGGCTTAAAATCATTAAGGCTGTTGATGCCCTAAATCTCAGGGTTAAACCTCGGGCTGGGCAGCTTTTTTCAAGGTGCTGAGGTCGGTATCTGGTGCGCACAGTGCAATAAACTCATAGCCATAACCACGCAATAAGTGACCTTTACGTACTGCAATCCATGTAGTGTTTTCACCAAACAAATCAATATTTAACTGATGTAAACGCCGGTCACGCTCAGAGTTATAGGCAATCGAGTTGACAACCCCCACACCCATGCCCAATTCCACATAGGTTTTAATCACATCGGCATCTAGTGCAGACATCACAATATCCGGATTTAGGCCAGCATTGGCAAATGCGGTATCAATCTTGGAGCGTCCGGTAAAGCCACCGTGATAAGTAATCAGCGGCCATTGTGCCAGTTCATCAAGGGTGACCGTTTGCTGCTGTGACAGCGGGTGACCCTGCGGCGTAATAATACTGTGATACCAGTGATAATACGGCACACTGGTTAGGCTTTCTTCCTGAGTTAGTGATTCGGTAGCAATCCCGATATCGGCTTCGCCATGTATTAGCATTTGGGCAATTTCAACCGGACTGGCTTGTTGCAAAATCAGGTGTACTTTAGGAAAAGCTTTTTTAAACTTGGCCACAATCGGCGGCAAAATGTAGCGTGCCTGGGTATGGGTAGTCGCAATAATCAGTTCGCCCTGATCCACCCGATTAAAGTCATCCGATAGCCTTTTGATATTATCGGCATCACGCAGCATACGCTCGACAATGCCCAGCAATGCCTGTCCGGGTTCTGTTAAGCCCAGTATGCGTTTGCCCTTTCGGATAAAAAGCTGCACGCCCAGCTCATCTTCAAGGTCTTTAATGTGCTTACTGACACCAGACTGTGAGGTAAACAAGGCATTTGATGCATCGGTCAGGTTGAAGTTCTGACGAACTGTTTCACGGATAATCCGCAATTGTTGAAAATTCATACACTCTATGCTCCAGATTTTTTTACTGCATAACGCTCTATTTAAAACTTCTTAGTGAATTGCCAAAACGGCATTTATATAAACGCATAAATAATATGGGTATTTAACTGACAATTTCAATGTTACAAATTGTGTCGTAATTTCAGATTTGTTTGTATCACATTTCATAAGTTCTGATAGGGTTGGTTTTATATTTCTAAGCCACTTGTTGGCCAAATAGATGCAAGTTACGGGCTGTCACCCAGACGGTTTGTGCAGGTTGTAATGACAATTCTCGTTGCTGCTCAGGGGTAAGGCTAACTTCAAGCAAATGTCCCTGCCGATCCTCTAGTTCTACGCGGAGTTGTCCTGCCACCCAGACATCACGTAGCACTTTGGCCTGCAAGCTCGGTTCGGTAGGTGCGTGCAAATGAATATGCAACTCATTGGGACGTGCAAAGACACTGACGTTGCTATGATTCGCTTCAGTGTGATGTTGCTGCGATTGTTCAGGTTGAGAAGGTTGATGCTGATAATGTTGTGGCAATGCCAGTTGGTCATCGGCAAATATCACGCGGTTGCCTTGGCGTTGACCTTCTAGCCGATTGGCCTGACCCAGAAAGTCAAACACAAAAGGAGTTGCCGGATGGTCATAGACTTCACGTGGACTGCCAATTTGCTCAATATTGCCTTTATTCATCACCACAATTCGGTCAGCCACTTCCAGCGCTTCCTCTTGATCATGCGTCACAAAAATAGAGGTAATGTGCAGTTCATCATGCAGGCTGCGCAACCAGCGTCGCAATTCTTTACGCACCTTGGCATCCAGCGCCCCAAAAGGTTCATCCAGCAGTAACACACGAGGTTCAACAGCGAGTGCGCGTGCCAGTGCAATCCGCTGGCGCTGGCCACCGGATAACTGAGCCGGAAAGCGATCTGCCAGAAAACCCAGTTGCACCAGATCAAGCAATTGACTGACGCATTTTTTGATTTCTGCCTCAGCAGGACGGGTTTTACGCGGACGCACGCGCAGGCCAAACGCCACATTGTCAAATATGGTCATGTGACGAAACAGGGCATAGTGCTGAAATACAAAGCCAACCTGACGATGGCGCACATGAGTATCGGTGGCATCTTCACCTTCCAGCAGGATTTGCCCGCCATCGGCTGATTCCAGCCCGGCAATAATACGCAGCAGGGTAGTTTTGCCGCAGCCCGAAGGCCCCAGGAGCGCCACCAGTTCGCCTTCGGGAAAGTCGAGGCTGATGTTGTTTAACGCATGAAAATTGCCAAAGTGTTTATCAATATTTTTAACCTGAATGCTCATGGCTAATGTCCTGTAATTTGGTGTTGAAAATGGGTTAGCGAAATAAGCTGGTTTTTACGTGGCTGAATCAGTATGGTTAAATTGCTGACTGCTGCGCGATTCAATCCATACCTTAAGAATGAGGGTTAAAATCGCCAGTAAGGCCAGCAGGGATGACACGGCAAACGCGGCACTAAAGGTATATTCGTTGTATAAAATTTCCACATGTAGCGGCAGGGTATTGGTTTCACCGCGAATATGACCAGACACCACGGACACCGCACCAAATTCACCCATAGCCCGTGCATTACACAAAATCACGCCATACAGCAAGCCCCATTTAATGTTGGGCAAAGTGACATGCCAGAAGGTTTGCCAGCCGTTGGCACCCAATACAATGGCTGCTTCCTCTTCTTCGGTGCCTTGCGCTTCCATTAGTGGAATCAGCTCGCGTGCAACAAAGGGAACCGTGATAAATACCGTAGCCAGTACAATAGCCGGCACCGCATACAAAATCTGAATGTCATGATCCCGCAGGGTTTCCCCAAACCAGCCTTGTGCCCCAAACAGCAGCACCAGCATTAAACCGGCAATCACTGGCGATACCGAAAACGGCAGGTCAATTAAGGTGGTTAAAATGGATTTGCCCCGAAACCTGAACTTGGCCACGCTCCATGCAGCCGCAATCCCAAAAATCACATTCACAGGCACCGCAATGGCTGCCGTGATGAGGGTGAGTTTGACTGCTGCCAAGGTATCCGGGTCGATCAGCGCATGAAAATACACCTCGATGCCCTGATTAAAGGCTTCAACAAATACCAGTATTAGCGGCAATAACAAGCAACTTGCAAAGAAAAGCAGGCTAATGCTGAGCACGATATAGCGTACCAGTGGTGATTCACGGGTGGCATCTCGTGACTGCAAGCGATTTGACAGCGCATTACCTGTGGTAATCGATAAACTCACGATACTGTCCTCCCGTTACGGCGACTGACCCACGCCTGTAAAAAGTTAATCAGTAGCAACAATGCAAATGAAATTACCAGCATGACCACGGCAATGGTGGTTGCTCCGGCATAGTCATATTCTTCAAGCCGCGCAATAATGAGTAGCGGTGCAATTTCAGTTTTAAACGGCTGGTTACCGGCAATAAAAATGACAGAACCGTATTCACCTACGCCACGGGCAAAAGCCAGCGCAAAGCCAGTCAGTAGTGCAGGAAATAAAATCGGGAAAATCACTTTACGCATAGTTTGCCAGCGTGAAGCACCCAAAATAGCAGCGGCTTCTTCTAGTTCGCTTTCCAGATCAGCCAGCACAGGTTGCACGGTGCGCACCACAAAAGGTAGGCCAATAAAAAGCAGCGCAAGAGTAATGCCAAGGCTGGTATAGGCAATCTGAATGCCCAACGGTTCAAGGTATTGCCCCAGCCAGCCATTTTTGGAATACAGCGTGGTTAGGGCAATCCCTGCCACTGCCGTGGGCAGGGCAAAGGGCAGATCCACCAGTGCATCCACAATGCGCTTGCCGGGAAAGCTATACCGTACCAGTGCCCACGCCAGCAACAAGCCAAACACAACATTCACCAGTGCGGCAATCAGTGCTGCACTAAAACTAAGCTGCATGGCTTTTATAATTCGCTCAGACGTTAAAATGTCTATAAGTCCATCCCAGCCAATGCCCAGTGATCGGATAAAAACGGCTGACAGCGGCAGCAGCACCACCAATGATAAATACAGCAGGGTAAAACCCAGCGACAATCCAAAACCGGGCAGAACGCGGGTTGGTTTAGCCCTAACATTGGCCATAAATAACCTCAAAATAAACTGCTAAAACCAATAAGGGCTTCAAATCATGTTTTATCCTGCCCATCCGTAAGGATTAACGGCTACCAGAATTTTGCGCCACGATCTGGTCAAAGATGCCGCCATTGTCAAAGTGGGCTTTTTGAGTTTTGCGCCAGCCACCAAATTCTTTATCTACTGTGACCAGCTTGAGCGGTTTAAACACGTTTTTATATTTGGCCAGCACTTGAGCATTACGCGGACGGTAAAAGTTTTTGGCGGCAATCTCTTGTCCTGCCGGAGAGTACAGATAGTTGAGGTAACCGGTTGCCAGATTGCGGGTGCCGTGCTTGTCCACGTTTTTATCGACAATGGCAACAGGTGGCTCAGCCAGTACCGACAAACTTGGAGTAATGATTTCAAATTTTCCCGGCTGTTCACGAATGGCCAGGTAAGCTTCGTTTTCCCACGCCAGCAGCACATCGCCAATGCCACGTTCAACAAACGTGGTGGTTGCACCGCGTGCCCCGGAATCCAGTACCTTGGTGTGCTGATAAACCTGACGTACAAAGTCACGCGCTGTGGTGTCATTACCACCTTTTTGATGCTTGGCCCATGCCCATGCCGCCAGATAGTTCCAGCGCGCGCCACCAGAAGTTTTTGGGTTTGGCGTAATGATGTCAACACCGGGTTTTATAATATCGCCCCAATCCTTAATCTGTTTCGGATTGCCTTTGCGTACCAGAAAAACAATGGTTGAGGTGTACGGCGTTGAGTTTTGTGGAAACTGTTTTTGCCAGTTTTTATTTTTAATGAGCGAAGTGTTATCTACAATCGCATCAATGTCTGAGGCCAGTGCCAGCGTGACCACATCAGCTTCCAGACCGTCAATTACTGAACGCGCCTGCTTGCCAGAGCCGCCATGTGACTGGCGGAAATGAATATCCTGTCCGGTTTTTTGTTTCCAGTAACTACCAAAGGATTTGTTGAAGTCGTCATATAATTCGCGGGTCGGGTCGTAAGACACATTTAAAAAATTGATGGGAGCGGCCAAAGCACTGCCGCTGAACAGGACAGCAGCAAGGCCAGCAGTCAAACCAGCGCTAAAACGAATTGCCATTTTATTTCTCCAGAATTTTGCACTTTTTAAGATGAAGAACAGTGCTTTTCATCACTGATTGGAATAAGCATAAAAACTTCTGTAAAAATAAAAAAACAATAAAAAAAGCAATTCTTATGAAAAAATATGATTTAAACAAATATAAATTTGACTAATACTAAAAGGGCTTATCATGGGTTAAGCCAGCCTGAGGACGTATCATGATCAGTATTAAAAATGGCAATTATTGTCAGCACATTGACTGTCAGGATCGTGCTTTTTTATACGGCGATGGTTTTTTTACCACCGTCCGGCTTGAAAACGGTAAACTTTGCCTATGGCAGCGTCATATCGAACGGCTGATTCAGTGTGCCGACCAGTTGGGCTTTAATCTGGACATTGAGTTGCTGGATCAACAGGTTCAAGCATTTCTGAGCGATCACGACAGCGCATTTGGTACGGTTAAAATTATTGTGAGCCGTGGTCTGGGTGAGCGTGGCTATTTGCCGCCTGAACAAAGTGCTGATATTTATATCCAGTTTTTCCCTGTTGAAAACCCAACCATTATGGCTGAACCCGCGCAGCCTATTGATAGTGGGTTATTGCAACTTACGCTAGGCCATGTGATGCCTGCCATTGCTGGCCTAAAAACCCTGAACCGCATGGAACAGGTTTTGCTACGACAGGAGCTGGCCGCAACAGCATGGCCTGAAGCACTGGTTTCCGATATTCAGGGCAATCTGATAGAAGGCGTTTATAGTAATTGTTTTTTTTATATGGATGAAAAATGGTACACGCCATTGCTGGATCAGGCAGGTATTGCAGGGGTGATGCGGGCTGAAATTCTGGCACAAATGCTGGATCAGGATATTCCTCACCTGATTACCCATATTCCAAAAACAGTAGTGGATCAGATTGAAGCGCTATTTTTTTGTAATGCCTTAAGCGGAATAGTATCAGTCAAATGCCTGAATGGCCGTCTGTTAAATACGGATACCGTTGAGCAGTTAAAACAGCAATTGCGCGGATTGTTTTATTAAAATTTGCAGTGTTGACTGACGCTTTAATCAGCGAGCTGGACAGGGCTTAATCTGAACCGCTCAAATTTGCCATCAAGTTCTGCTATGCTTGCCTCCCTTTGTTCAGCATCCATCGGTCATGGCAAAACGTCCTGTTAAAACGAAAGCAAAACCCACAACAAAACCCAAAGCCGCTGTCACCTATAACAGCAAAACCACACCTTCTGAGACAAGCATTTTTCAGTCCAAAGGTATTCGCTTGCTGGTGATTGTTGTCATTGCAGCACTATTGGGACTATGGCTGCTGTTGTGGCAAGGGCTTTGGCGTGAAATTCCCATGCGTACCCAGAGCCAGATGCTCAATATCAAACAGGGACAAACCTATTCGGGGCTGATTGCTGAATTGAACAAAAAAGGCCAGATTCGCTTGCCAGTCATGGCTAAAATATATCAGCGCCTGTTTATTCATGATTCTCTAAAAGCCGGTGTTTATGAAATTCAAAAAGGCACGACGGTTCAGCAACTATTGCAAATGCTGAGCAATGGCAAGCTGGCGCAGATGAACCGGGTGCTAGTGATTGAAGGCACGACATTTGGCCAGCTGCGTAAACGTCTGGACAGCGACCCCAATGTCACGCATAGTTTGACTGGACTGGACAACCAGCAATTGCTCAAAAAGCTGGAAATTAACCAGCCGCATCCTGAAGGCTGGTTTGCACCGGATACCTATTATTTTGCCAAGGGCGAAACCGATGCAGCCATTTTAAAGCACCTGTACCGCACGCAAAAAAAGATTGTGGATGATGCGTGGCAAAAACGTGCGGCCAACCTGCCGTATAAAAATGCCTACGAAGCCCTGATCATGGCGTCCATCGTGGAAAAGGAAACCGGTATTCCGCGCGAGCGGCAGGATGTAGCTGGCGTGTTTGTGCGCCGCCTGAAAGTGGGCATGCGTTTGCAAACCGATCCCACGGTCATTTATGGCATGGGTGATAGTTACAAGGGTAATATTCGCCGACAGGATTTGACCACGCCAACGCCATATAATACTTACACCATTGATGGCTTGCCGCCAACGCCGATTGCATTGCCCAGTAAGGCAGCCATTGAAGCAGCCTTGCATCCGGCACCGGGCAATAGCTTGTATTTTGTAGCAACCGGTACAGGCGGGCATGTATTTAGCAATTCACTGGAACAGCACAATCAGGCAGTGGCCAGTTACCTGAAAGTCTTGCGCCAGAAGCGTGCGGCCAATACCAGTCCGGTAGGAGTCAATCCCTGATGTTTATTAGTTTTGAAGGTACAGAAGGTGTGGGCAAAACCACCCTGATTAAAAGCCTAGCGGATTATCTGCAGCAGCAGGGTGAGCAGATTTTGCTAACCCGTGAACCCGGTGGCACACCATTGGCTGAGCAAATCCGTCAATTGTTGTTAAGTCCGCAACAAGAAGCCATGAGCGAAAGTTGTGAACTATTGCTGATTTTTGCAGCACGTGCCCAGCACATTGCCCAAGTGATTCAACCTGCATTAACTGCTGGTCAATGGGTACTGAGTGATCGTTTTGTGGATGCCAGTTTTGCCTATCAAGGTGGTGGCCGTGGTTTGAATGTACAAACCATTGCGCTATTGTGCCAGCAGTTTGTACCAGTGATGCCAAGCCTTACGTTCTGGCTGGATGCACCGGTAGAGATTGGCATGCAACGTGCCCAGAAACGCGGAGTACTGGATCGGTTTGAACAGGAAAAACTGGAATTTTTTCAGCGTGTGCGGGCAAGCTATCAAAGCCGCGCCAATGCTGAACCGGATCGTTTTGTTATACTCGATGCCTGTCAGACACCAGCCCAGATTTTGGAGCAAGCCATTCAAGCCATTCAAGCCATTCAAGCCATTCAAGCCATTCAAGCCATGAAGCGAAAGGCTATTTAGTCATACACTGATTTATCAAAGTAATAATATTCAAGCGGTCGCCGTCATTTAAAAAAAGTAAAAACAAAAACAAAGCCTCAAATTGCCTATGTTTTGTGCGGTGCTGAGGTGCTTTAGGGCGTGGTTAAGGCATGGCCATATTGGCTTTTATTGCTAAATTTTATGCCGTATACATTGATTGGCAAATTCTTCCAGTATGCCAATCATGCGGTATTTTGGTTCTCAACATCCAATCACGACTGTGATATACATGGCTTGTTGTCCAGATGAATAGGTTTTTTTACTAGATTTTTTCAAAAATCTGCTTTGGTCAAACTCAACCGACGTCGCCTGCGGTCATTGAGTATTTAACAGGCTCATGCCGAGGTCTGGTCGAAATAGTCGAAAGCAAGTTAGTGTTACTGATGGAAAAAGTCTATTGAATCTGTGGCAAGGTATATGAATTAAGTGATTCATATGTCAAGAAAAATAAAATTTTAGCAAGTAATGGAGTGAAAACATGCAAGCACTGCGTACCCCGGATGAACGTTTTGCCAATTTGCCTGATTATCCTTTTCTGCCCAATTACATCATGGTGGATGATACCGAAGGCGGCACCTTGCGCATGCATTATGTGGATGAAGGTGCCGCTGATGCGCCCATCGTACTTATGCTTCACGGTGAACCCACATGGAGTTATTTATACCGAAAAATGATTCCAATTGTGGTCGATGCAGGCTATCGCGTAATTGCGCCTGACTTAATTGGTTTTGGCAGGTCTGATAAACCAAGCCAGCGCACTGATTATACTTACCAGCGTCATGTTGACTGGGTGCGGGCGCTGCTAGAGCAACTTGATCTGAGCGAAATGACGCTAGTGTGTCAGGATTGGGGCGGGCTTATTGGCTTGCGACTAGTGGCTGAACATCCTGAGCGGTTTGCGCGTGTGGTTGCTGCAAATACCATGCTGCCTACGGGTGATTTTCAGCTCGGTGAATCATTTTTTAAGTGGCAAAAACTGTCGCAAACTATTCCTGTGTTTGCGGTTGGGAATATTATTCAAGGAGGTTGCGCCTTGGCCATGCCACCTGAAGTCATTGCTGCCTATGATGCACCATTTCCTGATGAAACCTATAAAGAAGGCGCACGTCAATTTCCGATGCTGGTTCCTGCCACGCCGGATGATCCTGCAACGCCTGCCAATCGTCAGGCTTGGCAATCCTTGATCCAGTTTAAAAAACCGTTTCTCACCGCATTTAGCGATAAAGACCCCATTACCGCAGCAGGCGCGCCGGTATTGCGCAAATTAATCCCCGGTTGTGAAGGGCAGGCGCACACAACGATTGAAAATGGCGGGCATTTTTTGCAAGAAGATCAAGGCGAGAAATTGGCAAAAGTCGTGGTCGAATTTATTCAAGCCAATACATAAGCTGCTAGATGATTAAGTGATTGTGAGGGGCTTAAATCTAATTTTATTATTCTAAATTATGGTCCCGGGGGTCGGACTCGAACCGACACGTCATCTCTGACAGTGGATTTTGAGTCCACCGCGTCTACCAATTTCACCACCCCGGGTAGGAGTCGTTATGGGTTGCTATCTTAGCGGCCTTAAAATTATTGTCAAGCCCAATGGGTTGGCTTTTGAGCTGTTTGATTAGTTTTTGACTTTTCAATTGGGTATAATTCCGAATCTTTTGGCTGTCATGCTGTGCCCATGCAATTATCCGACTTTTTCTATGTGCTTCCAGACGAGCTAATTGCCCGTTATCCTTTGGCCAAACGTAGTGCATCGCGGCTACTTTATCTCAATGCACAGGGACACACGCAGGATTGCACGATCATGCAATTGCCTGAATTGCTACAAGCTGGTGATTTACTGGTGCTCAATGACACCCGGGTGATCAAGGCACGGTTACACGGCAAGCGGTTCAGTGGTGGCGCAGTTGAGGTGTTGGTGGAGCGTATTACTGGCACGCATACCGCGCTGGCGCATGTCAAAGCCAGTAATTCACCCAAGGCTGGAGCCAGCTTATATCTGGCTGAAGGCCAACTGCAAGCACAGGTCGAGGGACGGCAAAATAATTTATATGCATTGCGCTTTAACCAGCCGGTATTACCAGCGTTAGAACAATTTGGAGCCTTGCCGATTCCGCCTTATTTTAACCGTGCTGCCGATGAAACCGATGATGAGCGTTATCAAACGGTTTTCCATGATCCGGATAAAGCGGCCAGTGTGGCAGCACCAACCGCCAGCCTGCATTTTGATGATGAACTACTGGCAGCATTGGAACAAAAGGGTATTAATAAAGCTTTTGTGACCTTGCATGTGGGTGCAGGCACCTTTCAACCGGTGCGTACCGATAATATTACTGAACATACGATGCATAGCGAATGGGGTGAAGTTCCACAAGCTACTGTTGAACTGATTGAAAAAACCAAAGCGGCGGGCGGCAAAATTATTGCAGTGGGGACCACCGCAACTCGCGCGCTGGAAAGTGCCGCCAAAGCCAATGATGGTAAGCTCACGGCATGGTCTGGCGAAACTGATATTTTTATTTATCCCGGCTATCGCTTTAACGTGATTAATCGTTTGCTTACCAATTTTCATTTGCCGGAATCAACCTTGCTGATGCTGGTGTCGGCGCTGGCTGGCCGTGATCCTGTGATGAAAGCCTATGAACATGCCATTCAACAACAATACCGCTTCTTTAGTTACGGTGACGCCATGCTCATTGATGAGCGAGGATAAGTGTCGATTGAGAATCGACACCCGAGCGCAAGAGGAGAGCTAAGCTCGAATGGCGAGAAATAAGTGTCGATTGAGAATCGGCACCCGAGCGCAAGACCTTGCAATATGAATATTTCATTGGTTTCAAGGTTGCGCCAGTGCATCAGCCTCAGTTGAAGTTAGTGATAAATCATCCAGCAATTCAGGCTGTACAATCGTTACGGGTGCAAACCGTACTTGTAGCTTGACTGGCAAGCCTTTTTTATCAGATGTCAGGCTTTTTTGAGCGGTTAAGACTTCCTGATGGGTAGGAGCACGATCACCTTGCAGCATGACCCGAACCAGCATGAAGTTTTGGAACGGAATGTACTGCACTTGATCCACCACGTTATTCTTCTTGGAAAAAAGCACTTTAAGATGATTGGTGGTGGTAGCCTCATAGTGCTGCTTGGCCACAGTACTCAGCAGGTTGAGGGTCAGATACACGGCCAAGGCGCTCAGCATGATCAGACTAACAAAGTTGCGTTTGACAAAGGCCAGCGCACTTTTGTCCATTTCCTCATCGGTGCCGCGCCGAAAACCAGCAATCCACAACACCAATGATGAGCTAAACTGAATCGCTACCATATTGGTAAACACTAAGATAAATGCACCCAGTGCCATTTTCCATTCAAGGTGTGCCAGCAAAATACCGGTTGCCACCAAAGGCGGAACGAGTGCAGTGGCCACCGCAACACCCGCCACTGCGACCGATAAGCGCGGCGAGATAGACGCAAATGCCCCTGCTGCACCACCAGCCAGCGCAATCATCAAATCCATAAAATTGGGTCGGGTACGCGCCAGTATTTCTGCACTCATGGGCATATTGTAATGAACCAGCCCGATTAAAACGCCAACGCCGATAAGCAGTCCAATACCGCCCAGCAGGGTTTTTAATGACGTTCCCAGCAAAATCATGCGATTGTCGATCAGCGCCAGCGCAATACCGGAAATTGGCCCCGTCATCATGGCCACCAGCATCGCGCCAATCACCACTGCCGGAGAGTTGGCCAGCAAACCATAGCCAGCAATGACGCCTGCCAGCGTATTCATGATAAAAAAGGTTTTGCTGGGCAGGGCATTGGCCTGAATAGTGAGGCGAACCTCCTTGTGATCTATTTTTTTACTATTTTCACGCTTGGCCTGTTTATAGCGCAGTTTTTCTTTCAGCAGTTCATATTTATCCTGCTCCGGATTATCAGAAATAATGATCGTGGGATCTGATTCGTCCTTGTTAGCAATGCTCTCGTCGTTTTGGGCCATATTGCACGGTTTACCTGAATCTAAAGGATAAAAAAACTGGGGTTTAAAATATTGAATGATTTTAAATGTCTAAGTGGGATTAATAGTGCCTGTGCTAAAATATTGGCGCTAGCACTTCTTTGTATAATCAACGACAATATCCGTCTGGTTTTAAAAGTCGTTTAAAAATCGGTGAACTGTTTCTTCGCTGGATTCATTTAGGTTAATTCATGAAATTTGAAAAAATTGCCCAGACTGGGCGTGCGCGTCGTGGCCGTTTGACATTAAACCATGGTGTGGTAGAAACGCCGGCATTTATGCCTGTGGGAACTTACGGCACTGTTAAAGGCATGTTGCCGCGCGATATTGAGGCCATTGGTGCCCATATTATTTTGGGCAATACCTTTCATTTGTGGCTGCGTCCCGGTCTTGAGGTCATTAAAGAACATGGTGGCCTGCATAACTTTGTGCAATGGGACAAGCCCATTTTGACCGATTCCGGTGGCTTTCAGGTATTTAGTCTGGGTGCTATGCGCAAAATCAAGGAAGAGGGCGTGACTTTCCGCTCACCGATTGATGGCTCCAAAATCTTTTTGTCACCAGAAAAATCCATGGAAATCCAGCGCGTGCTGAATTCCGATATTGTGATGATTTTTGATGAATGCACGCCTTATCCGGCTACCTATAGTGAAGCGCAAATCTCCATGCAAATGTCGCTGCGCTGGGCCAAGCGTTGTAAGGATGCATTTGAAGGCAACCCTAATGCACTGTTTGGTATTGTGCAGGGCGGCATGTATCCCGAGCTGCGTCAGCAATCATTGGATGGCCTGACTGAGATTGGCTTTGATGGTTATGCCATTGGAGGCTTGTCGGTGGGTGAACCCAAAGAAGACATGATCAAAATTCTGGACTATCTGCCCACCAAATTGCCGGAAGACAAACCGCGTTACCTGATGGGCGTGGGTAAGCCGGAAGATATTGTGGAAGCGGTACGCCGTGGTGTTGACATGTTTGACTGTGTAATGCCAACACGCAATGCCCGTAATGGTCATTACTTTATTACCGATGGGATTGTGCGCATTCGCAACAGCCAGTATCGTCATGATATGAAGCCACTGGATGCGCATTGTGATTGTTATACCTGCCAGAATTTTACCCGTGCGTATTTATATCATCTGGATAAATGTGGAGAAATGCTAGGCGCTATGCTGGGTACAATTCACAACTTGCGTTATTATCAGCGCTTGATGCAAATGATCCGTGAATCCATTGAAGCCGATAGCTTTGATGCGTTTGTCATGGATTTTTATCAACGTCGCGGATTGACAGTGCCTGAATTAGTGGATTAAGAATAGTTGGTTACTTAAAACCTAAAATGCTTTTTACATACATATTTAATTAAACTTTATGATATGGCTCTTTACACAAGAGCCGTATAACTTTGCATTTTAAAATCAAAAAAACTAATCGTGTAAACTTAAATTTTTTTTATGAAGTATTATTGATTAAATGTTAAAGTATGATATTGAGTAAGGAAAATATAACAAGACGTAATTGAATACGCACCGGTAGATATATCACTTTTGAGGAATTGCAATATGATAGAGGCTGAGTTGCCTAGCAACGAACCTGAACGCCTGTACGCACTGGATCAGTATCAGATTATGGATACTGAGGATGAGGAGTGCTTCAATGACCTGGTTCAACTGGCTGCCAATATCTGCAATGTCCCCATATCTATTATTAGTTTGCTAGATGATAAGCGTAGCTGGTTCAAGTCGGCGCATGGTGTCGGCTGTGGCGCAGAAGTGGATCGCAAATACAGCATTTGTAGTCATGCCATCCTGCATCCCGATATTTTAATTGTTGAAGATACGCAGCTTGATGAACGTTTTATTGATAATCCAACCCTGACGGGCGATCTTAATGTTCGTTTTTATGCTGGTGCGCCTTTAAAAACCAGTGATGGGCATTTGTTAGGAACCTTATGTATTCTGGATTCTAAGCCACGCACGCTAGAGCCGAAACAAATTGATGCCCTGCGTACTTTGGCCAAGCAGGTGATGACACATCTTGAATTACGCAAGTCTCATCGGTCACTGCAACAAGTCAATGATGAATTACGGGAAATTAATTCCAGTAAGGACAAATTTTTCTCGATTATTGCTCACGACTTGCGTGCGCCCTTTCATGGCATTTTAGGTTTTTCCGAAGTGCTGGAAACCGAAATTGAAGACCTTGATGAAAAGGGTATTCGAGATATTGCGGGCTATTTGCGCAGTACTGCTCATGCCACCTTTCGCTTGCTGGAAAATCTGCTGCAATGGGCCATGTCAGAAGGCGGTGCCATTATTTACCGGCCGCAGGATGTCCAGATTGAACAGGTATTTCAAACTGTATTTGAAGTGCTGAGTGCGATGGCGCAACGAAAAAATGTAGCCCTGCATAATGATGCCGATCCCAAGCTGATGGCGCATGTTGATTTAAACATGATGACTTCCGTGCTGCAAAACCTGACCTCCAATGCAGTCAAGTTTACCCGCAGCGGCGGACACGTTTATCTGTCGGCGCAAAAAGTAGAGGATAAAATCCATATTTCGGTACGTGACACGGGTATTGGGATGCCTGAGGAACAGATTCAGGAGTTCTTTATGCGCCAGCAGCCCAAGAGCAACAAGGGAACAGATGGCGAAAAAGGGACTGGACTGGGGCTATTGTTATGCCGTCAGTTTGTGGAAAAAAACAATGGCGAAGTAGTCATTAAGTCCAAGCCCAATGAAGGCACTACCTTTACCATTATCATTCCCTATAAGCCACTCATGTCCTAATAGCTGATCTGTTAATTTTATCCTGCATTTAGTTGTAGGCATAAAAAAACGCATGACTTTATTGAGATCGTGCGTTTTTTTATTTTAACTCTTTAGGGCATTTTAGCCATAAACATCAAAAACCCGCTATTGAATGCCATAATTGACGGTCACCACCACTCGTGCCACTTTATCAATGGTGGTGGTGTTATATTCGCCGCCGTATTCATCAGAACCGGTAGACAGCGGTGCATTAATCTGGAACACCCCTTGTGACGCAGAGCGCATATTGCCTACGGTTACATCACCACTTTTGGCAAATTCCAGTGCTCGGTCATGGGCATTTTTGGTGGCAGCCGCAATCAGTGACAGTTTGATATTTTCAATATTGGAGACCAGATATTGCGTGTCGTTGCGCTCAACCGTCAGGCCATTAATAATCATTTGGTTGACCAGTGTGTTGAGTTTTTGCGGAATACTGACATCATTAAACACAGTCCCCAAACGCTGGGTGAGGGTGTAGCCGACAATACGGTTTTCATTGCCCTGCTCATCGCGCTGGTAGACCGGCTCTGATGTCCAGTCATATTGCTGTAACTCGCTGCTAGTTACAAATTTTGAGGCCAGTAACTGGCTTTTGACCTGAGCCACACTGTGCTGGAGCTGTGGTAAGGCTTCACTGACGGTGGGTGCGTAGGCGGTAATACTCATACTCCAGAGTGCGCGATCCGCTTTGACGGCTTTTTCAGCCGTGCCTTTAACGGTAATGCTTTCGCGTGAGTTGGCCACTTGCTTAGCACTATAGGCCAAAATCAGTGCTGAAATAATAAAACCCAGTGCCAGCACAGCACCCAAGCTTAAATAGGCAGACAGCGACGAACGATTGTACTCTGAATTCATGATTTTTCCTGTAAGGCATTGCTATTATTCATGATAATAATGGGGATAAAACTGCATCATCAAGATGAATCTGTTTTACGCAGTTCTGGTATTTATCATACGCAAGCGGCACACTGCCAGCGCGTAGTTTTGTATAAGTCGTGATTCCGTATTTACGCGTTGACATGATAAGTCAGGCATTATTGATTGACCAACCATGGTTCAATCGTCAGCAGTCATAATAATGAGGCAAGGACAACAACATGGCAGACACTCAACCAGACAGCAGCTCTGATTTTTCTGACCGTAGTGCAGGGATTGATCAGGTACAACTGGCACGCACCTTGAGAGCCAGTAATTATGCTCGGCAGGTCATGCAGCAGTTGCCAGCATTATGGGAACAGGATTATATCGCAGACCATTTTTCAACTACATTTACCACTGAACAGCTAGACAATCTGGTGCAGCAAACGCTGGGAGACTGTAAGGAAGAAACCTTGTGGATGCAAAAAGCCAGACAGTTGCGGGCACGGCTCATGTTGCGCTGGATCTGGCAGGATGCCAATGATTTGACCCATGTGGTGCAACTGACGCGCGAGTTATCCGATTTTGCCGATGCCTGTATTCGGTCTGCGGTGGCGCTGGCCAAACAGCCGCTAGTGGCACGTTATGGCGAACCGTTGGGTGAACAGGACGGACTGGTGCAGGAGCTGATTGTGATTGGCATGGGTAAACTGGGTGCGCAAGAGTTAAATTTATCCAGTGATATTGACCTGATTTTTGCTTTTGATGAAGCAGGCGCAACCAATGGCCGCAAATCAATTGACAACCAGCAGTTTTGTATTCAATGGGGACAAAGTGTGATCCGTATGCTGGATCAGGTCACGCAGGATGGTTTTGTATTTCGGGTCGATATGCGCTTGCGTCCTTGGGGCGACGGCAGTGCGTTGGCCATTAGTCATACCGCGCTGGAGCGTTATCTGGCACAGCATGGCCGTGAATGGGAGCGTTATGCCTGGATCAAGGCACGCGCAATTACGGTTGGCAAAGCAGGGCAACTGTTAATGGACATGACCCGACCTTTTGTGTATCGGCGCTATGTGGACTATACGGCTTTTGCGGCCATGCGTGACATGAAAGCCATGATTGAGCGAGAAATCCAGCGCCGTAATACTGCCGATGATATTAAACTTGGCGATGGCGGTATCCGTGAAATTGAATTTATTGTGCAGGTTTTTCAGTTGATTTATGGCGGCGCCAAACGTGAATTACGGGTTAAACATTGCCTGACTGCCTTGCAACGGCTGGGCGATGCCGGATTGCTGGAACAGACTGATGTGGAATCGCTTGAAAAAAGTTACCTGTTTTTAAGACGGCTGGAACATGCCATTCAGGCTGTAGACGACCAGCAAACCCAATCTTTGCCGACCCAACCTGAAATACAGGAACGGATTGCACAGATTCTACATTTTAGCCACTGGGCTGATTTGCTGGAACAACTCCAGCAGATACGGCAGGTGGTGAGCCAGCAATTTGCCCAGCTCATTAACGACCGTAGCGAAACGCTGGAAAATAACACTGGCACCGATGACCTGATTGCCTTGCAACAAAAAATTGATGAGCCTACATGGCAACTGGTACAGAACTTCTGGAATAGCGCTGCCATCAAGAAACTACCCGAAAATGCACGCTTGCGGCTGGATGCGTTTTGGCCAGCGCTAATGCGTATTTTAATCAAAAAACCAGCGCCACAACTGGCTTTAACCCGGCTGATTCCCCTGATTGAAAGCATTGTCAGGCGTAGTGTCTATCTGGTGATGCTGGTCGAAAATCAGGGTGCCTTGCAGCGGCTGGTGGATATTGTGGCGGTGAGTCCATGGATTAGTGAGGAATTAACCCATTATCCAGTATTGTTAGATGAATTTTTATCCACGGATTTTGAGCTGCCCTCACGGCAGGATTTGCAGGATAACTTGCGTCAATTGCTGTTGCGGGTAGAGCGTGATGATGTTGAGGAGCAAATGCGCGTGCTGCGTTTGTTCAAAAAAAGTCAGGTCTTGGCTGTGGCCGCTAGTGATGTGCTGGCCGAACGTCCCTTAATGAAAGTGTCTGATGCCTTAACCGATATTGGCGAGGTGGTATTACAGGCCAGTTTGAACTTGGCGCTGGACGGTGTCTATGCACGGCATGGATTGCCAAGGCGGCGTACTGGCGAGGTACTGACACTGGATGCAGCGGCATTTGCCGTGGTGGGTTATGGCAAACTGGGTGGCATCGAGCTGGGCTATGGCTCTGACCTTGATCTGGTGTTTTTGCATGATGTCGATGAACAATCGGATACTAATGGCAAAAAATCCATTAGCGGCATGGAGTTTTGTGTCAAGGTGGCGCAAAAGCTGATGTCACTGCTCACCACGCAAACACTGGATGGACGTGCTTATGAAGTGGATACACGACTACGGCCATCTGGTCAGGCGGGTGTACTGGTGTCCAGCCTGAATGCCTTTGCGCATTATCAGGAAAAAAGTGCATGGCTATGGGAACATCAGGCGCTGGTCAGGGCACGCAGCATTGCTGGCGATACGCAGGTCAGGCAGCGATTTGAGCAAATCCGCCACGATATCCTGACGCGTCCACGTGATGAAGCAGCGGTGCAGCAAGAAGTGAAAAGCATGCGCCAGAAAATGAAAGATCATTTGGGCAGCAGCCGTGAGCAGCAAAAAGCCGGGATTTTTCATTTAAAACAGGATGCAGGTGGTATCGTTGATATTGAATTTATGGCACAGTATGCAGTGCTCGCTTGGAGCGGGACGAATCCCGATCTCGCCCGTTTCTCCGATAACGTACGCATTCTTGATGACACTGCAACGGCAGGCTGCTTATCCCGCAGCGATGCTGATGCCTTGACCACAGCGTACCTGCGCGAACGTACGACCAGCCACCGGTTAGCCCTTGCCCAGCAATCCATGCAAGTCAATGCTGCCGACTGGTTTGAGACCCGCAAAGTCGTTTGCACGCTATGGCAACGTTTGATTGATCCGGCTGCTATTGAGGATCTGGATTGTTAAGTGCTTGTCCTTGTTGCATTTTAAAACAAAAGCTTCTATCGGGGCTTTTAAAGAATTCTTGTAAAAATTTGGAGTAACAACGCCGTGAGTATGGCTGAACGTGATGGTCTAATTTGGCATGATGGTAAACTGGTTGACTGGCGCGATGCAAAAGTTCATGTGTTAACCCATACCTTGCATTATGGCATGGGCGTGTTTGAAGGCGTACGGGCTTATGAAACCGAGCAGGGCACCGTCATTTTTAAACTGCGTGAGCATACCCAGCGCCTGCTCAATTCAGCGCGTATTTTCCAGATGAAAGTGACTTATGATCTGGAAACCTTGATGGATGCGCAAAAAGCAGTGGTGCGTGAAAACAACCTGAAATCCTGCTATTTGCGCCCAATCGCGTGGATTGGTTCAGAAAAACTGGGCATTGCCGCCAAAACCAATACCGTACATGTGGCCGTGGCTGCATGGCCATGGGGCGCTTATCTGGGTGCTGAGGGCATGGAAAAAGGCATTCGGGTTAAGACTTCATCGTTTACCCATCATCAGCCCAATATCACCATGTGTAAGGCCAAGGCTGTGGGTAACTATCCAGTGTCCATTCTGGCCAATCAGGAAGTTACTGCTTGTGGCTATGATGAGGCCATTTTACTCGATCCGCATGGCTTTGTGTGTCAGGGTGCTGGCGAGAATATTTTTCTGGTCAAAGATGGCGTATTGCATACCCCTGATCTGGGCTGTGGGGCACTCGATGGGATTACCCGTCAAACCATTTTCCAAATTGCTGCTGATTTGGGTATTAAAGTGGTTGAGCGTCGTATTACCCGTGATGAATTTTACATTGCCGATGAAGCCTTCCTGACCGGCACTGCTGCCGAAGTCACCCCAATCCGTGAATATGATGACCGTCCCATCGGGATTGGTAGCCGTGGCCCGATCACCGAGCAATTGCAACGAATTTTCTTTGAAGCTGTCACCGGAAAGCGTGAAGAGTATCGCCATTGGTTAACGCCTGTTGCCTAAATACCCTTAAGCCCAATCTGTCCGCATGTGTAGCTGGACAGGTTGGGTTTTTTGGTTTTTAGCAGGTCGCGTTGCCGTTTGAGTATGGATTTTTTGAGTATAGAAAACCCCATGCAAATTTGGTATATCAGTGATGGCAAGGCCGGGCATCGGGCACAAATGCTGGGTCTGGTTGCTGGGCTTGAGCGCCAGTCCTGTCTAATTCACTTGAGTGAAATTGCAGTGCAGCAGTTATCATGGTTTGGCTTGCTGTTATGCTGGCTAAGCTACGGCTTGCTAAAGCGTTTGCCGAGCGTATTAAAATCCCTTGCAGTTCCTGATGTGATTGCAGGTGTTGGCCATCGAACGCACTGGAAAGTCATTCTGGTTAAAAAAATCCTGCGCCGCAAAAATCCACGACTGAAATCCTTGATTCTGATGCAACCCAGTTTGCCAGTGAACTGGTTTGATTACCTGATCATCCCCAAGCATGACCATCCACCAGTCAAAGCCGGAATCCTGGTGACTGAAGGGGTGTTAAACCCGCTGGTGAATGAACAGCGACATCAATTGAATCGAAATCTGATCTTAATTGGTGGGTCTTCCAAACGGCATGGTTGGTCAGAAGTAGCATTGATTGCCCAGTTGCAGCAAGTGGTTCAGCAAGTGGTTGGCCAACAGCAGGGTAACGGTGAGTTGATCTTGACCACTTCTCGCCGCACCCCAACTGAGTTTTTGCAGCACGAATTTTTAAGCCAGCTTAATTCTGCCCAATATCCGCATGTCACGATTTATCCGGTCGCACAAACGCCTACAGGCTGGCTGTTTGAGCAATTGCAACTGGCCAGTAGCGTATGGGTTACCGAAGACAGCGTGTCGATGATTTATGAAGCCCTGACTGCTGGTTGTCAGGTACACCTCATTCAAATGCCGCGATTGAAACAGGATCGGATTACCTGTGCAGTGGATGATTTGCTGACACAGGGACTGGTCAAGAGTTTAAGTAAAAAAGCCATTGATTCAGGCCATCAAATCACTTTGAATGAAGCTGACCGTGCAGCACGCTGGTTAATTCATCATTTACAGGGCTAACAAACGAACATGAGTGTCTGGATAGGATGTGTTGTCGTGATGCTGGGACTTGGCTGGTTTAGTCATCGTTATGCCTGGTGGCGCCCACATTTAAATTGGAATCGCCCACGCATTTTGATGTATCACATGGTGCGTGAACATGTTGCCGGTGCCAAATTTAACAAACTTCGCGTGACACCTGCCCAGTTTGAGCAACAGGTAAAGTGGCTGAGCGAACAGGGTTTTCACTTTGTCACCATGCACCAACTTTGTGCCAACTGGGGCAAACATCCGGATAAAACGGTTGCCATTACCTTTGATGATGGCTATGAAGACAACCTGACCAATGCCTTACCCATTTTAAAAAAGTACCATGCTTCTGCAACCGTTTATGTGGTGGTAGACCGGCATGAGCGGGACTGGTCCAGCTATAAAAAAGCCCATCACAATACCGGTGAACTGGCACGCGAAACTAAGCTGAGCGATTTGCAAATCAAGGAACTGATAGACAGTGGCTTAATAGAAATTGGTTCGCACACCTTGACCCATGCCAATCTGGCAACTATTGATGACCAGCAACGTCTTAAGGAAATGACTGAATCGCGCTACATCCTGCAACAGCAAACCGGACAGGCCATTAACAGTTTTGCCTATCCGTTTGGGATTTATAGTAAGGCTGATGTTGTAGCAGCGGATCAGGCGGGTTATTTGACTGCGGTGACAACCATTGAGGGGATTGACGAACAATTACCCAAACCAGATTTTTTACAGTTAAAACGTATTAAAGTCAGTGGCAAGGACAATCTGCTGGCGTTTAAATGCCGCCTGCGTACCGGACAGCGAGGGCTTTAATATGGCTAGCCTGAAAAAAATCACTCTAGTGATGGCAGGTGATGAAGAAGGCGGGCTGGAAAAGCACGTGGTTGAGCTGAGCAATGGACTGGCGGCGCGAGGTTATGCAGTGACCCTGATTGCGCATGCCAAATATCAACCGCGGTTAAGTCAGGACGTGCATTTTCTGGCGATTGATTTAAGCAAAAGTCGCCGTAATCCGCTGATATTATGGCAGCTGTATCAGGCCATCAAAACCAGTCAGCCTGATGTGCTGCATGTTCAGGCCAGTAAAGCCGTGGCGATGGTTGCACCTTTATTAAAATGGCTTGATGTTCCTTGTGTTGCCACCGTGCATGGCATCAAGAAAAATTTAAATGCCTATCTGCAATTTGACCGGATTATTGCAGTCAGTCAGCGTGTGGCCAGCCGGTTTGCCACCAGCCAAAAAGTGCGTGTGGTGTGGAACGGCCTTCAGTTGCCTGCAACTGTCGGTAAGTGTGTGCGGGATAAATCTGACATACAGGCTATTGCCATTGGTCGGCTGGTTCCGGTAAAAGGTTTTGATGTGCTGATTGCGGCATGGCAAGGGATTGATGCCAAGCTGTGGATTGTGGGTGATGGCCCAGAAGAGCAAGCTTTATCGCAACAGATTCAGGCACTAGGGTTACAACATACTATTGAACTGCTGGGTTATCGCGCCGATATTGCCACGCTGCTAGCGCAATCGGATGTGCTTATTATTTCCTCGCGCCATGAAGGCGGCCCTTATACGCTGGCAGAATCGTTACTTACCAAAACGCCTGTTCTGGCCACTGATGTTGGCATGGTGGCAGAAGTATTGCCACATGAACTAATGTGTGAGCCTGATAACGTCGCTGCATTGCATACCTTGCTGCAAAAATATCTATCGAATTTGGACTCGCTCAATCAAATCAGCCAGCCCATTTATCCATTTGCACAAGATCATTTAAGTTTTGCTGCCATGCTGGATAACACCATTACTGTTTATCAGGAGCTGGTTTCTGGCAATCAAAACTCTAGGATCTCACCACTAAAATGACCATTTCCCTGCCAGATCATAAACCTGAAAAAGTCGTCTGGGTCATTAGTGATGGCATTCCCGGACATTTTAACCAGTCGAAAGGGGTTTTGCTGGCGTTGGAGCATTTGTATTCACTAAAAGTACACTGGGTTGAGTTACAGCTAAAAAGTGGAATTTACCGACGCATTTTAAGCTGGCTACTTAACCGGATGCAGCCTTCCGTAAATTTGTTATCGTTTTTCTATCGGGGTCAGCTACCCAATGGCACACCCGATCTGGTCATTGGTGCAGGCGGTAAAAGTATGTTTGCCGTGGCTTGGCTGGGGCAGGCATTTACGGCAAAAACCATTTTTGCAGGGTCGCTACGTCAGTTAAAACCTGCGTTGTTCGATGCGGTATTAATTCTGGAGCCTAGCAGCCAACCGCCATTTATTAGTGTACAAACGGCTCCTATGCCGATTAGCCAGCCCATCTTAAAACAGGCCGCTGAAACATGGCGGGCTGAACGGCACCCATCTGAACAGCGCCAGCCTGAAAAACTGCTTTGGGCCATGCTGATTGGTGGAGATGGGGCAGGTGCAAGCTATCAAGAGAATGACTGGCAAACGTTGGCACAGCAAATGAATGCGCTGGCTGAACAGCATGGAATTCAATGGCTGGTGACGACTTCACGGCGCACCAGCGTGAGTGCCGAACAAATTCTAAGCCAAAGTTTGAATCAGGAAGTTTTAGCTGATGCCGTATGGTGGTCTGAAGCACCGCGTCCGGTTACTTCTGCTTATCTGGGGTTGTGCGAGGTGGTGTATTGTACGGTAGACTCCATGTCGATGATGATGGAGTCCGTAAGCGCCATGCGACCAGTGGTGGCGGTTATTCCACAGTACTTTTCACCTGATCACAATTTTCAAAACGCCATGGATCGCTTACAGCAACAAAAACTGGTATTGCGATCTGCCATTCAACAGCTACATGAAAATCAGAGTCAACTGATGCAGGTGCAGCCGTTATTACAAGAACCCGCACTCAATCTGGCTGATCAGCTTAAACAGTATCTGCAATGAGAATTTTACTGTTTGGCAAAAATGGACAATTGGGCTATGAATTACAGGATAGCCTTGCTGTGTTGGGTGAACTCATTGCGCTTGATCGCAGCGGATGTGGGCTTGAATCCCGGTTCTGCGGTGATCTACTGGATCTGGCGGGCATTCATGCCACTATCAATGCTCTGAGCCCTGATGTGGTCGTCAATGCCGCCGCGTACACCGCCGTTGACCAAGCCGAGCAACAGCATGAACTGGCAGACAAAATCAATCATCAGGCCGTAGCAGTCATAGCGCACGCTTGCCAGCACATCAATGCGTTATTGGTTCATTATTCAACCGATTATGTATTTAGTGGCACAAGCAGCAAGGCATGGACAGAACAGGATATTCCTGAGCCTTTAAATCAATACGGTAAAAGCAAATGGGCAGGTGAACAAGCCATTATAAACAGTGGTTGCCATGCCCTGATTTTACGAACATCGTGGCTCTACGGGGCGCGTGGTCATAATTTTATAAAAACTATCCTGTTACTGGCTGGGCAACGTGACGTTTTAAGTGTTGTGAGTGATCAATACGGCACGCCCACCAGTGCAACATGGATTGCGGCCATAACTGTAAAAATTTTGCGTACTTACTTTAATCATCCTCGCCCTGAGCAGCTTGATGGGATTTATCATCTTAGTGCATTGGGTAAAACCTCATGGTATGACTATGCAAACTTTATTATTGAGCAGGCTGGTGCATTAGGCATGGCGTTTCGCGTCAAAACCATACTGCCCATCAAAAGTGCCGACTATCCGGCAAAAGCAGTCCGGCCGGCTAACTCGCAACTTAATACCGCCAAAGTCCAGCAAACATTCAGGCTCACCTTGCCGACGTGGCAATCCGGTGTAATACAGCTATTAGAAGAGTTGAAGCATAATGACTAGCGTGCAGGTGCAGCCGACCGCGATCAGGGAAGTATTTATGATTCAGCCCCGTCAGTTTAATGATGAGCGCGGCTGGTTTAGGGAAACGTTTAACCTTGCCGGTTTTGAGGATATTTTTAAGCAGCAGGGGCAAGTGTTACCGCAGTTTGTGCAGGATAATCACTCTTTATCACATCAGGGTGTATTACGCGGGTTGCATTATCAGCTCAATCCACATGCACAGGGCAAACTGATTCGGGTGGTGCAGGGCAAAAGCTATAACGTGGCAGTTGATTTAAGACAACAGTCTAAAACATTTGCCCAGTGGATCACTGTAGAGCTGGATAACATCAGTGCTGCTTTGTTGTGGATTCCACCCGGCTTTGCTCATGGCTTTGTAGCACTCGACCATAATACGCAGTTATTGTACAAAACCACGGCTTATTATGCGCCAGCGTCAGAGCGTACCTTGCAATGGAATGATCCTGATTTAGCGATTCAGTGGCCTTTAGACGTCGCAGGCCAGCCTATTATCAGTTCAAAAGATGAACAGGGGCTAAGCCTTAAGCAGGCGATCCAGCAACAGGCTTTATTTTAAACACTGGATTTAATCAGGCGTCGTATATCATTGCAGCAAGGCTAGCCGAGCAAATAAGTTTAAATTTCTCACGCTGTTTCAATTCCTTAGGCCATCTGAAAAAAATCTTAAATTCAAGCAGAATAGGAATGACTTTTAAGGGGTAGAGCCTATAAAATCTGCGTTAAATAGTTATTGTGCCGTTGCTGCCATTTTAGGTTGATATGTTGAAAAAATTAAAAATTATTAATACCGTTTATGGCGATGCAACCGGTGGTCGATGGCAAGCTATGTTGAATATGGCCGACACGCTGGAACAATACGGTCATGAAATCATATTGGTACGTGGTGAGGAAAATGCTCATCTGAGTAGTGGTAACCGTCCGATTACGGTGCTACAAAATCGGGGATTTTATAGTACAAGTGCGGCCTTGCGAATGCGTAAATGGCTAAAAGCCCAGCAGCCGGATTTGATTATTGCGCATAGTGGGCGTGCAGTCTGGTTGTTTAAAAATGCAACGATGGGCATGAATATTCCGGTGATTGCCGTCAATCATAGTCATAACGTGAAACGTACCGTGAGGGCAGATGCCTTTATTCATATTACGCCACACGTAGCGCATCTGGTACAGACCTTACAAACTGAAGTGGCCAGAAAAAATAAACCGCAACAAGTCATTTCAAACTTGATTCATTTGCCTGATGAACCCGCCGAACCGGCTTTAATCGGTCAGCCACCAATGGTGTTAATGCTAACCCGCATGATTGAAACCAAAGGCGTGCATATACTGATTGAGGCGATTCATCTGCTCAAGCAAAAAGGTATACAAGTGCGTGCGGTATTAGCAGGCGATGGTGAATTAAAACAACACTATGAAAAAATGGTACAGGACTATCAATTAGGCGATCAAATTGAGTTTCCGGGCTGGGTAAATTCGGAACAAAAGGTAGCACTCTATCATCAGGCCGATTTTGTGGCAGTCCCATCACTGGCCGATATTCAGCCCTTGGGAATTCTGGATGCTTTTGGCTGGGGCAAGATGGTATTAAGCAGTGATGACATTGGGCCGTTACAGATTTGCCAGCACCAGAAAAATGCCTGGGTAAGTCCGGTCGGAGATGCTCAAGCACTGGCCGATGGCATTGAGCATTTAATTAATCATCCTGATGACGCCCTAATGCTGGCCACACAAGCCAAAAAAGAAGCCTTGGAACGCTACTGTTTTGCACAAATTGCCAAGGCGCATGATGCATTTGTCCGGCAGGTTTATACGCATTATCACCCCTCGAGCTCATGACTAAAACCCGTAAGGCGGTAGGGTCGTATAATGTATGGCTTACAGTTCAATAGATTTACAGTTTCATGTTGTCATAAAGCTGGATCAGGTCTTTGGCACTGACCTGATAACCACTATGAAGATTGTCCGGATATTCAGCTTGAGCAAGAGTAAACCTTAAATCGCATTGCACGATTTGCGCTAAGGTGGAAAAAACTGAAAACTCGGCAATTTGTTCGGGTAGCCAGCTAATAGCCTTGATATGCGGCTGGCAAAATATAATATTAGACCATGCCGCACCACTGGGTCCGACAATAAATTCGGCGTGATTAAATAATCTCACCTGCTCTAAAAAATCATGCTGTTCCAGATAAACTGCTGTAAAGCCCTGTTGTTCAAAATAGGTCATAATTTCTGTTTGATTATAGGCTCTAACCGCCCGTTCATTGCGTGCCAGAAATATTTTCCGCGGATAAGTCTTTGATGTGACTAAAGGTTCGAGCTGATTCAGGCAAACTGTTCGGATATGATGAATCAGCTCAGGGCAAAGACAGGAAAATGTCGGTGACGATAAAACCTGACTGGAATTAAACACAATATTATTAATCTGATTGATATAAAAAAGCTCTTTGACATAAATAGTACGGGATTTATGCTGATAGATAATATTCAGGTTTAATTGACTGGCTGATAAGAATAATTCCAGAATTTTAGAAAATGACGGGATGTTTTTAACAGAATCATCCAGAATAATTGTGGTGACGTCGTAGTGATTTAAAACGTCCTGTTTAATCTGTAAAAGCTTGGGTGCTATTTCAATTAACCAGTGGTAATAATTAAATATTCCGTTGCCACCCAGATACAGCGCCCTAGAAAATAGCATGCTGTTTTTTGGCTTTGCGCTCCGCTTGTACAGCCCGTGATAACTATTATGCGCCTTAATATAACCTGTTGAATAATTGCAGTATTCAAGATTTGCATCCGGCACACGTTCCATAATGATCTGGTTGTTTTCTGCTACAAAATGACTGGAATGAGTATTTAAAATAATATTGTGCAGGCGATATAAAAACAGGGTGGGCGTACTGACTTTAACCGGTAAGGTGGATTTGTCTAAGCGTTGGGGTGGATATGACCATACGGTTTTGGCGGACTGCAAACAGTGCAGCTGATGTGATGTTAAGCTGTCCAGCCAGATAATGTCACGAATCTCCAGCTTTTTTAGCCACTTTAAAATCAGCCGTTGTAAAAAAGCGATCTTGAAATCTTTTTTGATGATGTAACGTATAAAATAACGGCTGTTCATGTCAATTAAAATGTCTGCTAAAAAAGTAGGATTACATCATGCAATGTGATTAAGCCGCTTTACCCGGTGTAAATGGCAAGCTGAGTCATGCCATTTAAATCATTGTGCGCGCCATTTGGGTCAGTTGCTTGAGAAGAATTTGAAATTACACAATAAAAAGCATAACGCAAAGAAATTTTTAAATTTTTCATGATCATTTCAGCGGAGCGCAGGCTATTTTTGTAGCCTGATAACACGATATAATCGGCTTTTATTTATTCCTTTTGGACAACATGTTATGCGGATCTTAATTACTGGGGGAGCTGGTTTTATTGGGTCTGCAGTAATTCGCCATATTATTCAAAATACCAGTGATGTGGTGTGCAATGTCGATAAGCTCACCTATGCCGGTAATCTGGATTCTCTGCTTGACGTTGAAAACAACAATCGCTATTGCTTTGAACAAATAGATATTTGCGATGCTAAGGCCTTAACACAGGTCTTTGAAAAATTTCAACCGGATGCCGTTATGCATCTGGCGGCAGAATCGCATGTGGATCGCTCGATTGATGGCCCAGCGGCGTTTATCCAAACCAATATAGTGGGTACTTATCAGTTGCTCGAAGTGTGCCGCCACTACTGGAATACGCGAGAAAAAACCCAACAGGAACATTTTCGCTTCCACCATATTTCTACCGATGAAGTGTATGGTGACTTGTATCAACCGGAGGATTTGTTTACTGAACAAACCGCGTATGCGCCCAGTTCACCGTATTCTGCCAGCAAGGCCAGCTCCGATCATCTGGTCAGGGCATGGCACCGTACCTATGGCTTACCGGTTGTCATTACCAATTGTTCCAATAATTACGGGCCGTATCATTTTCCCGAAAAACTCATTCCGCTGGTTATTCTCAATGCTTTGGAGTCCAAACCGTTGCCCGTATATGGCAATGGCGAGCAAATCCGTGACTGGCTATTTGTAGAAGACCATGCCCGTGCCTTATATAGGGTGCTTAGCACTGGTAAAACAGGCGAAACCTACAATATTGGTGGTCACAATGAGAAAAAAAATATTGACGTGGTCAACAGTATTTGTGAGTTACTGGACGACATACAGCCACGCCCGGATTATTTATCATATAAATCGCTGATTACTTTTGTTAAAGACCGGCCAGGGCATGACTTGCGCTATGCGATCGATGCCAGCAAGATCAAAAATCAATTGGGCTGGGTGCCACAGGAAACCTTTGAAACAGGCCTGCGTAAAACAGTTCAGTGGTATCTGGCCAATCTGGACTGGTGCAAGCGTGTACAAAACGGAAATTATCAAAGACAACGATTAGGTGTAAATGCCTCATGAAGACAACAAAAGGAATTATTTTGGCTGGGGGTTCAGGCACGCGCTTATATCCCATCACCAAAGGAGTGTCCAAGCAGCTATTGCCGATTTATGACAAACCCATGGTGTATTATCCCTTATCGGTACTCATGCTGGCCGGTATCCGCGATATTTTACTGATCTCAACCCCTGAGGATATTGATGGGTTCAAACGCCTGTTGGGCGATGGCTCGGAGCTTGGTATTGAGCTCAGCTATGCGGTACAGCCTAGTCCAGATGGGCTGGCACAGGCATTTATTCTTGGTGAAGAATTTATTGGTCAAAGTAATGTGTGTTTAGTGCTTGGCGATAATATTTTTTATGGTCAGGGCTTTACTCCCATGTTGCGTCAGGCGGTGGCACGCCCAACAGGTGCGACGGTATTTGGCTATCAGGTCAAAGACCCCGAACGCTTTGGGGTGGTCGAGTTTGATGCCAATAAAAAAGTAGTGTCCCTTGAAGAAAAACCTAAGCAGGCCAAATCCAATTTTGCCGTGACGGGTCTTTATTTTTATGACAACGACGTGATTGAAATGGCCAAACGGGTCAAGCCATCGGATCGGGGTGAATTGGAGATTACCTCAATCAACCAGATGTACCTTGAGCGTGGTGACTTAAATGTTGAGTTACTGGGGCGTGGTTTTGCATGGCTCGATACGGGCACCCATGAAAGTTTATTAGAGGCAGCACACTTTGTCGAAACCATTGAAAAACGTCAAGGCTATAAAGTGGCATGCCTTGAGGAAATTGCGTTAAATAATGGCTGGCTGGATAAGGATCAAGTGTTAAAGATTGGTCAAACCATGAGTAAAAATGATTATGGCCAGTATTTAATGTCTTTGGCAAATGACGAAAAATGAGCATGGTTCAGTTAATTGACTTACCCAATCTGGGTGACGAACGCGGCGGGCTAGTGTCGATTGAGGCTGGCCATTCCATGCCATTTGAGATCAAACGGGTCTATTATATTTTTGCCGCAAGCAAGGATAAACCGCGTGGTTTTCATGCCCATAAGGATTTAAAACAACTGGCGGTTTGTGTGAATGGCAGTTGCAAGTTTATTTTAGACAATGGTAAGACCAAAGAAGAAGTCATGCTGGATTCACCCACAAAAGGCTTAATCATTGATAGCATGATGTGGCGTGAAATGCATGATTTTTCAGAAGATTGTGTGCTGATTGTATTGGCGAATCAACACTATGATGAATCTGATTATATCCGTGATTATGATGAGTTTCTGGCCTACGTTAATCGCCCGTTTATTCATCCTTTATCAGATGTGCAAAGTAGCATGATTGGTCAAAAAACCCGAATCTGGCAATACAGCGTGATTTTAAAAAATGCGGTCATTGGCCATGACTGCAATATTTGTGCGCATACCCTAATTGAAAATGACGTGATTCTTGGCAATAACGTCACGGTTAAATCGGGTGTGTATCTCTGGGATGGCATCACGCTGGAAGATAATGTTTTTATTGGCCCTTGTGTCACCTTTACCAATGACAAAACCCCACGCTCCAAACAGTATCCTGAAGAGTTTTTAAGAACAGTGGTGAAGCAAGGCGCAAGTATTGGTGCCAATGCGACTATTTTGCCGGGTATTACCATTGGCCGTAATGCCATGGTTGGCGCAGGCGCAGTGGTTACCAAAGACGTTGCCGATAATGCCATTGTGGTCGGCAATCCCGCAGTTATTACAGGCTATATGCAATCATGATTCCTTTTCTTGATTTAAAAAAAATCAATCAGCAATACCGTGAACAGTTGATCCAAGCCTGTACGGATGTCATTGATTCTGGCTGGTATATTGGTGGAACAGCCTTAGAAAACTTTGAGCAGGATTTTGCTACCTTTTGTGGGGCACGTTATGCCATTGGTGTGGCAAACGGACTGGATGCGCTAATTTTAACGTTGCGCGCGTGGATCGAATTGGGCTTCATCCAGCCGGGTGATGAAGTGATTGTGCCAGCCAATACTTATATTGCCAGTATTCTGGCCATTAGTGCCAATGGTTTGGTGCCTATACTGGTCGAACCGGACGAACACAGTTTTAATATAGCGCCTAAAACTATCACGTTGGCCATTACCGCAAAAACCAAAGTCATTCTGGCCGTGCATTTGTATGGTCAACTGGCTGATATGCCAGCTATTATGCAAATTGCTCAGCAGCATAATTTATTGGTATTGGAAGATGCCGCACAAGCCCATGGTGCCGCGATCAATGGTAAAAAAGCTGGTGCATGGGGTGATGCAGCAGGTTTTAGCTTTTATCCCGGCAAAAATCTGGGTGCGTTAGGTGATGCAGGCGCAATTACCACCAGTGATGAACAGCTGGCATCCATGCTTCAGGCGCTGCGCAATTACGGCTCACATGAGAAATATAAAAATCTGGTCAAAGGCGTTAACAGCCGACTTGATGAAATGCAGGCAGCGATGCTGAGTGTCAAACTCAAATTTTTATCGCAAGACATCGCGCATCGGCGCCAAATCGCACAGCTTTATCTAAGCGAAATCAACAACCCGTTGATTCAGCTGCCATCCTTGTCAATCAATGCCGAACAGGCAGAACAACACGTTTGGCATTTATTTGTGATTCGCTCAGCACATCGCCAGCAATTGCAGGATTATCTGCTGACTCATGGCGTGCAAACCCTGATTCATTATCCGATTCCGCCGCACCAGCAGGCTGCGTATAGCGAGTGGCATCAGTTAAGCTTTCCTATTACCGAACAAATGCATGAAACGGTATTAAGTTTGCCAATTAGTCCGGTATTGACAGTCGAAGAAGCGCAGACTGTCATTCGGCTTTGCAATCAATTTAAAGCATAAAGTATGAACATCATGCCGCAGCAACCTCTAGTTTCTATTATTGTGCCTTGTTATAACCATCAGGATTATATTCAGGCCTGTATCGAAAGTATTATTGGCCAAAGTTATCCCAATCTTGAATTTATCATTATTGATGATGGCTCCAAAGACAGTTCGGCTGAAAAAATCAAGGCGCTGGAAAATCAATGCAAGGCGCGATTTAGCCGTTTTGAATTTAGGGTTAGACCCAACAAAGGCTTAAGTGCGACCTTAAATGAAGGCTTGGCCTGGATTAAGGGCGAGTACTTTTGTGTGATTGCATCCGATGATCTGATGACTGCGGATAAAGTGGCCATCCAAATCCGCTATGCGCTAAAAAATCCAGAAATAACCTCTATTTATGGCAGTGTGCAACTCATTGACGAGCATGGCGATTTAAGGCAAAAAAAACAACTGGATTATCAGGAGTACGGGTTTGATGAAATTTTCCTCAACCGTTTTACGTTGTATGCACCCACGCAAATGCATAAAACCAAGGATTTTCTAAGTTTGGGCGGCTTCAATGAGCAAACCAAAATAGAAGATTGGGATATATTGTTGCGGCTAGCCAAAGCCAATAAGAAAATAGTCTGCGTGCCAGAATTGTTGGCTTATTATCGCATGCATGCCAATAACACGTTTAATCAGCACGATTTAATGTTGCGTGAGTTACTAAAAATTATTCAGCTTTATCGTGAGGAACCATTATTTAAACTCGCAAGACTGAATATTCTAAGAATCAATAAATTAAAACCTATGAAAAAAGTGAATAAACTACACTATTATTTATTAAAATTAACCTACGCCTTATATCACTACGGCCTGAAGTTAAGCTTGAAAAAATAGACCCGTCATTTAAAAAATTTAAGTATTAAACCCATTGGGGTTGTGACTTTGCCAGTTCCATAAATCCTTAATCATGGTGTCTAAAGAATATTGCGCTTTCCAGCCTAATTCATTTTGTGCCTTGTTGGCATTGGCCCAGAACGCAGCAATATCACCAGCACGCCGTGGTGCAATCTGGTAAGGAATACTAATCCCGGTCACTTGCTCAAAAGTCTGAACAATTTGCTGAACCGATTGACCCTGGCCAGTCCCGAGATTCCAGATAAAGTTGCCTGTTTTTCCGCGCAAATATTGCAATGCCTTAAGGTGACCCTGCGCCAAATCCATCACATGCAGATAATCACGAATTGCAGTGCCGTCAGGCGTGTCATAGTCATTACCAAAAATATTTAAGCTGGCCAGCTTGCCGACGGCCACTTGCGCCACATAGGGCAGCAGGTTATTGGGAATACCTTGCGGATCTTCGCCTAAAAGGCCACCAGGATGCGCTCCAATGGGATTAAAGTAGCGCAAGTTGGCAAAGGCCCACTGCGGCTCAGCCTGCGCCATTTTTTCCAGCATTTGCTCAATCACCAGTTTGGTATAGCCGTAATTATTGGTGGGCATACCCAGCGGCATGATTTCTACAAATTCCCGCGTTGCATTGTCACCATACACCGTCGCAGATGAGCTAAACACCAACTGATGCACATGATGCTGCTGCATCACCTGAAGCAGTTGTACCGTTCCATTAATATTATTATCAAAATACGCCAGTGGCTTTTGCATACTCTCGCCAACGGCTTTTAATCCTGCAAAATGAATGACAGCCTCAATCGGATAACGCTCAAAAACCTGCTGTAGCTCGCGTTCATGGCGAATATCACCCTCTACAAAGGGTACAGGCTGACTGGTAATTTGCTCAATGCGCTCAATAGCAACCTTAGAGCTGTTGCATAAATTATCAAAAATAACAATATCATAGCCTGCCTGTAATAATACAACTGCAGTGTGTGAGCCGATATAACCCGCACCGCCAGTAATTAAAATCATGCCAAATCCATCAATACGTCAATCGGGTGAGAAATAATTTATGCGTTAATTTTAGGATGCAAGTTTCATAAAGCGTTGGTACATGTGATGCATGGATATTTTCTGTTTATCCTCATCAGTGACCACATACGGCTGTTTGACCATCTCATAAAGTGTTTTTGCCAATGCGTGCTGGTCTTGTGGGGCAATCAGGCCACACTGCATATGCGCTGCGCTCAGTTGCTCACGAATTCCTGAAGAACAGGCATAGGCCACGACCGGAATCCCCAGCAGCAGCGCCTCGGCAATACACATGGGCGTGCCTTCAGCAAAGGAACTAGACACCAGACATTTGGCATTCATCATATACGGGGCAGGATTATTGACCCGGCCAATAAAATCAATCCGATCGTGTAAGTTAAGCTCACGGATCAGATTCTGCACCATTTCTCGCTCCGGCCCATCGCCAATAATGGCCATACGACCAGTTAAGCCACTTTGGGCAAACGCGATTAGGGCATGATCCACTTGCTTGATTTTATGCACACGTCCGACAAAAACAACGTCCCATTGCTGATCCACCTGCACATCATTTAAAGAAGCATATAGTTTTTGCTGATCCACGCCATTATGGATGGTCAGCAGGGTTGAGTTGGGCAGTAGGGGACTATATTTGTCGGTTAAATGCTGGCTAACCGTGACGATATTGGCGCCATCCAGCAGTCTTACAAATTTGCGGGTATAGCGGCTGACGCGCAAACTCTCTTTAAGGTGTTTAAAAATATTCTGGGTAGGCCGTTTTTCAATCAAATCACCATGCACCCAATGCCACACATTTCCGCTTAGATAAGGCCGCAACCAGTGACCGTTGTTGTATTCAGGAATAATCAGGTCAAACTGCTGCGCCAAAAGTTGCTGTAAGGTCTGTTGTTCGGTTTCTGTCAGAAAGCGGTCTTTCCAGAGTTTGCCGTGGGCAAAAAAATCCGAAAAGCCAAGATCAATATAATCAATGATTGGCGGTGTAGTAAAATAATTCCTCTTGCCATTTAATACGGCTAAAGTGACCTCATGACCTTGCCGCGCCATATAATCGGCCAGCTCAATGGTTACTTTTTCAGCGCCACCGCAGCCAAGATGATCAATAATAAACAGGATTTTTTTTGGCATGGTGATGAGCACAAACCGGTGAGTAAACTGGGCTGAGAATATAGCTTAAATCACATTTTGATAGAATATTTTCTTTTTAAAATACACGGGTATTACTTCCAAGTACTCAAAAAAATTATAAAAAAATCAAACAGCTAATTGTTGTTTTTTTAAGTCATTGTAGACAGGATGTTGAATGGTATTGCGAATAGCCAAAGCTAGTAATTTTTAGCCAAGCTTGTTAATAAGATTTTTTTTAAACCCGCTGTACAGTGGAGTAGTTACATATTTACAAAATTTAATAGCAGTTAAAATGATAAATTATTGAACGATATATGAATTTCATCCATTAAGTTTCAATTATGACCATTGAACAATCATTACATAAAGTAGTTTGCGTCGTTCGCACGCCACTACAATTGTTTAATGCAATTGAGGCTTGTCAACGTTTTCACCAGCATGATTTAAAATATTTAATTGTGGTGGCTGGCTCAAACATAGATTTGCAGATGATGCAGGCCATGATCACCTCTGATCAGGATTGGACTGCGGTTGAAACAGTCATTTTTCAGGGTTGGCATAAGCATTTTTATGGCTGGCAGCTCAATCGCTGGCTAATGGCACTTAAACCGGTTAAAGCAGTTTATATCGGCATGATTCGCCATGTTCCGTTGCATACGGTGAATATTTTACAACCCAAGCAAGTCTGGATTTTGGATGATGGTAATGAAAGCCTGATGATCGCCCGACAGCTTGTCAAATGGCAACAACAAAAAATCAAATGGCAACAGCGTTGGCAAGACCAGATTCTGAGCCTGCAACTCACGCCCAATCGACTGCTCAAGGCGAATTTTTTTAGTGCTTTTGAAATTCCTGTTGTGCCAAACCAGTTGGTCCACAACGATTATCAATGCTTTAAAGTAAAAGTACATGATTTACCGGTACGATCTGATGTATTGGTCATTGGTTCAAATCTGGTCGGTACTTACCTGAAAAATGAATCAATACTTCTCTTACGCTTAAAGAACTTACGTCAACATTTGCCTAGCAATGTTCCGCATTGGTATGCACCGCATCGTTATGAAACCGCCCAATCCATTGATAAAATTCAACAGCTTGGTTATTACATTTATCAGCCATCGGGTATTTTGGAATACAGCCAGTTACAACAAGGCTGGCGATTTTCGGCTAGTTATAGTATTCGTTCTACAGCGATTGAAACACTCCATAAAATTTATGGCATTCTCGGGTTTTTGTGCCAATTACCCGTCAGTGATTTTGTCAGTGTGTCAAAGTGGCAGGAATGCTGTCATATCTGGCAACAACACGGTCAAACCATACAACTGAAATAGTAAGAAAATAAACAATGATTGTGCGCAGAAAATTTTAAGCAGTAATGCTATGGAAAACACTATAAACTTAACAAAATTATATATTTAAGTTGCAAAATAAATTTGAGTAATCCCGGCAGTATGACAAAATAAATTTTTAATGGGTTAGGCGTTATCCGAGAGTGTTATGTCGATAAAAAAAGCAGTATTACCGGTTGCAGGTCTAGGTACACGTTTTTTACCTGCCAGTAAATCCATTCCAAAAGAAATGGTCACGGTGGTGGATCGTCCTGTGATTGATTATGTGGTGCAAGAAGCGATTGCAGCCGGAATTGAACAAATTATTTTGGTCACACATTCATCCAAACGGGCGATTGAAGATTACTTTGACAGTCATTACGAGCTAGAAGACACCCTGCAAAAGAAAAACAAGCTTGAGTTGCTGCAAGTGATTCAGAATATTATTCCTAAACACATTGACGTGGTGGCTGTACGGCAGCCGCAGCCATTGGGTCTTGGCCATGCAGTGTTATGTGCCAAATCCGTGATTGGCAATGAACCATTTGCGGTGCTGTTACCGGATGTACTGGTAAAAAACGCTGGGATAGCCACGGGCGCTCCCCATGATTTGCAGCAAATGATCAGTTATTATAACCAGACCCGGCATGCGCAGATCATGGTGGAGCAGGTGGCACCCGAGCTGGTTTCCCAATATGGGGTGGTGGATATTGGAGGGCAAACTCTTGATGCAGGCCAAAGCCTGCAACTTAATGGTATTGTTGAAAAGCCAAAAATTAATGAAGCTCCTTCGCGTCTTGCTGTCGTAGGGCGTTATGTATTGCCAAGCCGGATTTTAAGCCTACTGGAACAAACCAGCCCCGGCGCTGGCGGCGAAATTCAGCTGACCGATGCCATTGCTGCGCTGATGCATGAGGAGTTTGTTGATGCTTACCGTATGTCTGGCAAAACCTATGATTGTGGCAGCAAGATGGGTTATCTGGAAGCAATTTTAAGCTATGGAATTGATCATCCAGAGCTGGGTAAAGATTTTTTCAACCTGATTCAACAATCCCTTAAGTAATAGACAATTACAATGAAAATACATGTATATGGCGATAACCTGTGTGCGCTGGTGAATGCCGCTTTATTTGCATCGGTAGGTCATGATATTAGTTTATGCCTGCCAGCAGGCCGGGTTAAGCAAACGCTGGAAAGCGGCGATGAGGCTTATCCAGAACCGCGTTTGCAGGACTTGCTGAACCGGCAATATCAGGAGCAGCGGCTGCGTTATAGCGATTTAAACGCGTCGATTCCTGATGATCTTGAAGCTGTATTTCTGGCATTTGCTCCCAAGGACTTTGCGCTGGCAGATCAAATTGTTAAAAAACTGGGCACTCATCCGCAGCAATTGCTGGTCATTAACCAGTCTACTTTTGCGGTAGGTTGTTCAGACCGGCTGGCCAGCCATTTATCTGAGCAGCAAAGTCTGGTTTATGTGCCGGATTTTATTCAGGAAGGAATGGCAATTGACAGTATTGCGCGTCCTAGCAAGATTATTCTGGGCATGGACGATGCACGAGCCGAACCGCAAATTCGTGAGATTTTCAGGCCATTTAATCGCTTAAAAGACCATTTTTTGAAAATGTCGCTACGTGAGGCAGAGTTTACCAAGCTGGCCGTATCCGGCATGCTGGCCACCCGCATTAGCTTTATGAATGATTTATCCAATGTGGCGGATACGCTTGGGGTGGATATTGAGCAAATTCGGGTCGGAATGGGCAGTGATAAACGAATTGGTGAGGCTTATCTGTATCCGGGTTGCGGTTTTGGTGGACAAAGTTTTTCTGAAGATGTAATTAATCTTGCGCAAACCGTGTCTGGCGTAGGAATTAAAAGCAAGCTGTTGCAACAGGTCTTACAAATTAATGAAGATCAAAAAGAAGTTCTGTTTAGAAAATTATGGCGTTATTTTGATTGTGACCTCAGCAATAAAACCATTGGAATCTGGGGTGCAGCTTATAAGCCCAATACCAATAAGATTGATAATGCACCGACTTTGAAAATTCTTGAAGCGCTATGGGCACAGGGCGCGGTGGTTAAATTACATGACCCCGTTGCGCTGGAAAAAATCGCCCAGCATTACGGTTCGCACGCACAATTGATCCTGTGTGAGTCGCAGTATGAAGCGGCTTGTGGCGTTGATGCACTGATGCTAGTGACTGAGTGGAAACAGTACTGGAACCCTAATTTTCAGCGCTTAAAACAATCCATGAACCATCCACTTATTCTGGATGGTCGTAATATTTATAACCCGTATTATTTAAAAGACCTTGGTTTTGAATACGTGGGTATTGGCAGAGGAATCTCGTATGCAGGCTGATCCGTCGCTTTCGCCTTATGAACAACTCAAAAAACATGCAGAATTTTCAAAAACCGTTCATCTCAACGATTTATTTGGGCAAGACGCAGCACGCTTTGATCAATTTACGCTGGAAATAGGACCTTTACTGTTTGATTACAGCAAGCAGCGGGTAACCCGCGCCATTCTGGAATCGCTCACTCAGTTTTCTGATTCGGTGCAGTTACGCCACTGGATTGAAAAGCTATTCCAAGGCGACCCCATTAACAATACCGAAAAACGTGCGGCGATGCATTGGGCGCTTCGTATGCCTGAAAACCAACAGGCAGATATAGGACTGGATCAGGAGATTTTGCAGGCGATTCATAAGCAGATAGACCACATGGGGTTTCTGGTGGATCAGTTGCAGCGGGGACAATATCGCGGTTGTACCGGCGAAGTGATTACTGATGTGGTTAATATTGGCGTGGGTGGTTCAGACCTTGGTCCACTGATGGTGAGTCGTGCGCTGGAAGATTACCGGATTCAAACCCCGCAAAACCTGCAGGTTCATTTTGTGTCTTCCATGGATGGCAGTCAGGTTTCTCATTTGCTCAATGAGCTAAGGCCGGAAACCACACTGTTTATCATTTCATCCAAGTCATTTACCACGGTTGATACACTCTACAATGCTGAAACTGCCCGAAGCTGGCTTGAACGTAAACTGGGACGTAGTTCGCGGGTAGATCGCTGTCATTTTATAGGTGTGTCCACCAGCCAGGAAAAGATGACCGAATGGGGGATTTATCCGGAGCATCAACTGGGCATGTGGGACTGGGTAGGCGGCCGTTTTTCGCTCTGGTCGGCGATTGGCTTGCCCATTGCCCTGACTATTGGGATTGAAGGATTTAAGCAATTGCTGGCCGGCGCGCATTTGATGGATCAGCATTTTCAAAGTGCGCCATGGTCAGAAAACTTGCCAGTGCTTATGGGATTAATTGGAGTATGGAATACCAATTTTCTGAATATTAAAACCCAGGCCATTTTGCCCTATGACGGACGGCTGGAGTATTTGGCGGATTATTTGCAGCAACTGGAAATGGAATCCAATGGCAAATCCGTGACCCGTGATGGCGAACGGGTCAAGCTGGGCACCTGTCCGATTATTTGGGGGAATGTCGGGCCAAATGCCCAGCATGCCTTTTATCAACTGCTGCATCAGGGCACAGAACCGATTACCTGTGATTTTATTGCACCGGCTTTGCGCTATCATGCCCGCGAAAAGCAGCATGCCGAAGCAGCCAGTGAGTTACAGGCACAACATCAACTGGCACTGGCCAACTGTCTGGCGCAGTCGCGTCTGCTGGCGCTGGGCGAGGCGGCTTTAGATAAACGCTATGGCACATTGCCTGCCTATAAACGCTACTATGGCAACCAGTCCAGCTCCACGATTTTGCTGCATGAGTTAAATGCTTTTAGTTTGGGTGCGCTGCTGGCGGCTTATGAACATAAGGTTTTTGTGCAATCAGTGATCTGGGGGATTAATCCGTTTGATCAATGGGGTGTAGAAATGGGCAAGGAAATTGCCAAAGAGTTGTTACCTGCCTTACAGGGGGAGCAGGCCAGCAAGCCATTTGATTCTTCGACCGAAGGCTTATTGCGGTTTATTTTAGGATAGATTTATTTTACGCGAGTAAACGAGCTTTAATGATAATTAACTTTGCGTTTTATTCTTAAATGGATTTTGGGTAAAACGCTTTTTAATGCTTTAAAAGGATAACAAAATGAAAAAATTATTATTGCTATGCAGCATAATGCTGCTTGGAACAATTCAATACAGCTATGCTCAAAATCAACAGGAGTTTATAGAAACAGTAGAGTTAAACCGAAAAACCAATTCACTGGTATTTAAGGATATTTTGAAGCATATCTATGCTCAGCCACTCATGGGTGCGCAGAAATATGAAAGCGATGAAAATTTTAAGCCTTATCCCAAAACAATATTTTATGATGTGGCAGCACAGGAACAACAACTAGTATTAATGCATCCTGTAGTTGTCTATAAAAATGCCAATAATGAAATTCGTTATTTTATATTAATGGAAAAATTACATCTGGATGGTAATGGTTACCCTAAAATGTGTAATGCTTGTAGTGCAAAAGCGGATTTTTTAATATTTAAGAGACAGCTTGATGACAGTTTTTATCTTATTAATTATCAGTTAAATGCAGATGATTTACCGGGCGGGGCGGGGCGTTTAAAATTGGATTTAAAACAAATTAAGCAGCATTTACAGCCAATAGGCAAAGACCTGATCGGTAGTTATTTTATTGGACATTATACCGGTGCTGGCGGAGAGGCAGGCTCTGAATGGTACAATCTGTTTCTACCGGATAAAGGCAAAATTCAGGTGGTGGATATTGGGCTGGCAGGCAATGACAGTAGATCTTTTTATGCAGATCGGCCTGAATACAGTTCCGTAACTACATCTACCTTAAAAGTTGTACCGAATGATCAGGCGTATTATCCAGTTGAAGTGACTTATCAAACTCTAGATGGCGCTAAAGAAAAACCAGTTGTTGAAAAAAGCCGTTTTATATTTGATGTTAAAACCAATGCTTATATTGAGCAAAAAATCAAAAGCATTAACAATTAAAAGCAATACCATAACAACTTCCTTTTATGACGGGAGGTGTTATGGTAGAAAGATTCAAAAATCAAATATTTTTATTTTCAATCAAACCAGTCAGCAATTCGACATATTGCTCAACACCGTTGTTTTCCAGCCAGCCTTTGGTTTCAATATTTAAGCGCAATAGCGGCTCGGTATTGGACGCACGCAGGTTAAAACGCCAGTTGCCAAAATCAAGACTAATGCCATCAGTTTCATCAACTACAGGTTGCTGTGGAGCAAAATAATCCAGTATGCGCTGAATAGTCGCTTGGCTGTCATCCACCACAAAATTAATTTCACCACTACACGGAAACTTGGCAATCCGTTCATTAACCAAACTGGATAATGGTTTTCCTGCCTGACTAATGAGTTCAATCACTAACAACCATGGAATCATGCCGCTATCGCAATAGGCAAAATCACGGAAATAATGATGCGCACTCATTTCGCCGCCATAAATGACATTGTCTTTGCGCATACGTTCTTTTATAAACGCATGGCCGGATTTGGTCTGAATGACTTGGCCGTTATTTTGCGCAACAATATCAATGGTATTCCAGGTCAAGCGTGGATCATGAATGATTTTTTCATGCGGATTTTTAAGCAAAAACGCTTGCGCTAATAGACCAACGATATAATAGCCTTCAATAAACTGGCCTGTTTCATCGAACAAAAAGCAGCGGTCAAAATCACCATCCCAGGCAATGCCCAGATCAGCCTGATGCGCCAGCACCGCATCACGGGTCGCCGCACGGTTTTCTGGCAAAATCGGATTGGGAATGCCATTGGGAAAGTTGCCATCGGGTTCATGGTGAATTTTAATAAATTCAATAGGAACATGATGCTGGATAAATTGCTGTTCGAGCGCATCAATCACATGGCCTGCCGCGCCATTGCCGGCATTGACCACTAGCTTGAGCGGTTTGATCTGACTTAAATCAATATAGGTGAGTAAATGCTCAACGAATTGGTTTAAAACTGATTTTTGGATTAAGCAGCCTTTTGGCAGTCCTTCTACAAAATCCTGACTTTGCGCCAGTGCCTGAATTTCCTTTAAACCACTGTCCGCGCTAATCGGATAGGCATTTTCGCGTACCAGCTTCATGCCATTGTAATCCATCGGATTGTGACTGGCGGTGACTTCAATGCCGCCTTGTACATCCAGATGAAATGCAGCGAAATATACTTCTTCGGTGCCTGTCATGCCAAGGTCTATGACATTAACCCCCGCATCCATTAACCCGCGTGCAGTAGCTTGCTTTAGCTCTTCGCTGGTCAAGCGAATATCACTACCTACTACCACAGTTTTGGGCTGATAAATTTGTCCATAGGCGCGGCCAATGCGATAAGCAATATCTTCATTGAGTTCTGTGCCAAGGCGACCACGAATGTCATAGGCTTTAAAGCAGGTAAGGGGTGCATTCATTGTTATTAAACATCGGGATTAGCAAGCAGGTGGCTAATTTTAGCCTAAAAAAATCCGCAAATATGACTTATTTTAAGTTAATTTAAGGGGCTGTAGTAGCACAGGTTAGATTTTCGTCCAAATGAGCAATGTTTTTAATTGCTCTTTGGGCGATCCGTAATTAAATCTAAACCTTGCGAAGCAGTGCTTCTCATCTTTAAGAAA
>SECL01000035.1 GCA_004173455.1 Moraxellaceae bacterium
TTTCTTAAAGATGAGAAGCACTGCTTCGCAAGGTTTAGATTTAATTACGGATCGCCCAAAGAGCAATTAAAAACATTGCTCATTTGGACGAAAATCTAACCTGTGCTACTACAGCCCCTAATATTATTGTATTCATCAGGGTGATATTTCTGGGCAGCGCGCCTAATTTTCTCCATATATATTATTTCATTTAAGAGTCTGGATGTATGCAAATACAACGGTGATGAAAATTTTGGTTCTGCCATTTTACTGCCTTTTTAAGGTTGGATTGACCGACTTTGAATGCCCTCAGTTGTAATATCCGCTCTGTTGTTAGTCAACCACAGAGCGGAAAAAATGAAAAATTTATCTGGTAACACGATCCAAGATCGCATAATACGATTGCCACAATTGGTGCAGCGAAGCGGGCTGGCACGCAGTACGATTTATGATCGCATGAATCCGAAATCGCCCCGTTACGATGAAACCTTTCCAAAAAAATTGAACTTGGGCGGATCAGCAGTCGGCTGGCTAGAGTCCGAAGTTGAGCAGTGGTTATCCAGTTGGGCGCAACAACGCTCATAGAAAGTGCTGCCAGCTAACTTTGTATATTTGGCTGTGCTTCTAAACCACGGTACTACGGATAGTTCATGCCACAGGCTTGTCGGATTATCCGCGCCCTGTAATGGTGCTCTATTTATGGTTTATATTCTAATTAAAGAGTATATATTTTAGTGTTTTATATTCTCTTATTAATTTTATATCTATCAGTTAGATATGATCTTATTCATAGGAGTAATCACGATACTTTAAGAATAGGGTTGTACAGTAAATTAAAATGATCATGAGAGAGTGAATGAATGCAAAGCTAAAACATAAAGCCATTATGGAAGATATATCTTCTGAAAATGTTATCAATATGATCAATACTGATAGCCAGATTCATACTGATGAACAGCAGAATGTAGTGGTCTATGCTAATCCAGCACTGGAACAGATATGTCATGTCGTTTTGTTCATGGAAATGTTGTATCAGCAAAAGACACAGGTAATGCCCTACAAACTGGTAAAGATTACAAGCGCACAGCGTTATCAGTTGGCAAACGAATACAGGGGAAAGATAGACTTCTTAAAGTTATTGAACCCAGAGGTGGACAGCAGTCGCTATGACTGCGCACATTATGATCATTTTATGCAATTGTGGCGTAAGATGAAAATAACGTCTGCTTTGTTTCAGTGTCAATTGACAGAGGAACTGAACATCAATGGCAAGACCATAGTGGTTGCAGAATACATCAACCTGTTGGTGAGCCAGTTATGGGAAATAGTCCATTCCCCAGCGGTTAAGAAAGTGATGGACAGGCGTGTGCAACAGTCAAAGCATAACTATTTTTCAGCCTGTAAGCTGGTTGATGCGTTGGTTGAACAGTATGCACGTCTGATGGTATGTCGGGTGGATTTTGCCTTAAAACCAGAGTATCTGGAAGGGCAAACGGTTGAAACGATGCACGCTTACTTGAATCAGTTGCTGAATAACAGACGTGGCAACTCCCTGTTTGAGCATATGGTAGGTTACATTATCAAGCTGGAGCATGGCGAAAAGAAGGGCTTGCATTACCATTGCCTCTTCTTGTTTGATGGCTCAAAGGTGAAAGCCGATGCCATTTACGCGCAAAAAATTGGCAAATACTGGAAAGAGAAGATCACCAGAGGTAAGGGCATGTTTTACAACTGTAATTTTGATAAAACCAAATACCGTAAGCTTGGTATTGGCATGATCAATCATTATGAGCAAGACAAGATTGCAAACCTGTATTTGGTGATTGCCTATATGACCAAGGCATCCCAGTTTGTGATGCTGAAAACGCCTAAAAATTATCGCTGTTTCAGGCGTTCTGAAATGCCAAACAGTGACTATACCCCCTCAGTGACCAGAATGGGGAGACCCCGGCGGATAACTGCCACGATGAATGGTTAAGTGTGACAGGATATTTAATCCCTAGCTCGACGGAGTATCCATACTCCTTTATCCACATCCAGATGCGTCCGGCCTGTTGACGCCATGCGTAACGGGTAATAGGCATCGTTGTCTCAAAATTTTTGAATGTAATGAAATTAAGCATGATAGGACCGGTATCTGGCCATCCTTGTCATTGTTTCCCAATATTTTTTTATTTTAAGGTATGTATTATGAATGTATTTAAGCCATCAGAAACACAAGAAAAGCAATTCAAGCACTTGCTGCACAGCTATCATGAAAACAGCCAGCCCAGTAGCGAGGGCGAAGCCATGCAACATTTACTCATGACCAGATTCTATGGGCAGAAGATCATGGGCAGTTCCAGCAAGGCATACACCAAGGTTAAAAATATTCCGTTCTCGCGTGAACTTGAACCGACCAAAGTGGGCTATACCTATCAGGAGTTGTTAAACCTGCCCATACAGAACGTACGGATGGCTATGGCTGCCTACAGGTTTCATCCCGAGCTTGAACTGATACTTGGAAATATTGAAGACTGCATCTCCAAGAGTCAGTATCTTACTCATCATCTTGCAAGACTTGATGAAATCGAAAAAAGTATTAATTGCTTAAGAACGCAAGTCAGGCATCCCAAGTTTATCATCCAGCAGCATACATGGGATGAAGCTTGTAAAGTCAGCAAGGCTGGCTGCCTGTCACTGCTAACGGATGGCATGAGGCAGCATTATGCGGTACAGGTATTGGCACTGGAAATTAACCAGTATGATGCGATTGCCAGTAATCAGGTCGCAGCCTTGCCAGTAGTTCATGCAGGCAGCACCACCGTGAACTTAGTCAATCTGGAAAAACCACGCTTAAAGGCGCTGACCTACTTCTTTGCGCGACTGGAGCATGAGTTACTTGATCAGCGTTTGCTGGGCTATTACTATGATACGGGTTATGAGCATGGCAAAGGGCTGTATCACCGCATTCATCTGGTACTCAAGCATGATCAGGACAGTGAATATCTGATCCCTGAAAACATGGGTGATATTCGCAGGTGCTGGCATAAAAGTGTTGTTGACAGCAAGCAGGCAGACACAACACAGATTTACCAGCTTAAATCGGTGGGTTTAATGCGTAATGGTGATGTGGACAAGCTGAACGAATTTAAGGCTGAACTGAGTGTGCTGATGTCACGGTTACACTATCGTCAGTATGAAAGCAGTGTGTTTACGAGTGGATTCCTTGTCTATCGCAGTTCATTGCTCAAAAGCAAATCCAGTGGTGGCAAAAGCAGGAAAACGGACACTACCAAGCCTGATAGTACAAAGCCTGACAGTGAGCTTAAACCTGTTGGACATGGGCTTCTGTCAGTAGTTAGGGCAGCATAGGCATGTGACCTGACAGTGACGTAAAAATAATTGCTCACTGTCAGGGTTAATCCGATCATTTACGCGACAAAGCAAAATAACCTACCAGCAGTAAAATCAGTATGCCACCAATAAATTTACCGACTGACGGGAACATCACCGCAGGCCAGAAAATACCCTGCCCAAGGTTATAGGCAAAACTTTTGTAGTTATACTGTCCCCACATATGCTGGTATATCGCAAAGAAAAACCCAATGGTGGCATAAACACCAATAATCCAAGCTTTCACCTGTGAACTCATTTGTCCTTACCTCCCAGTGCAAAACTAGCCAGTGCACCCAAAACCCATAGAAAAATCATGACACCAATGAATGGCAAACCAACGATACACACCACGCCGACAATAAAGATGATCCCTGCAATGGTACGCATGGCATTACTCCTTCATGCACTGAATCGTGGTATTCATCGTATCGCGCTGGAATGCGTCAGTGGGTTGAAGCGTGTACATATTGTTTTTTAGGCCATCTTCGCCATACTTGCTTTCAAGTTTGTCGTAGACACATTCACAGATGTCCGAGTCCACGCCACTGGTTTTACAGCCACTGACGAACTGGCGTTCGGTTTTACTGGCACACCCGACCAGCAACAGACTGGCAAGCCCTGCCAGTAAACAGCATTGAGTGATGTTCAATTGTTTTCTCCGATATTGTTCTGCATGTTTGTTATTGTCTGAACCAGCTTATTTTTAATGATGCACAGCCACAGCGAATAACAGGCATAAAAATACCTACTCAGCCATGTGATGTGAGCAAACTAAACAATAAGGCTGATGATTTGACCTAAGTGGGAGCGGTCAATGAAAAGGCGGAATAATGCTTGAGAGAAAACAGCAGGGATAAGTAATGCTTAGTCATGACTGACTCCTTAGCTATTAAAGAAGTCCTGCCAGCTCACTGCTAAATGATGGGTGGCAGAACGAGAGCGGGTTAGCAGACTGATAGCTAAGAATCAGCACGCGCGAACGCGTCCCCCTCCCGTTCCGCCGCAGAGGGGGACGAGAAAGGCACGCACAAGAAACACATACAACATGTATCGTTGTGCGCTTAGCTAAAACGGTCTGCTAAAACCGACTGGCAATGAGTGCCAGCAGGGAAAGGATAGAATGGAGCGCGAGTTGAGTCAATCTTAGAGTATAAAAATTTAATTTTTAAAATGAAGTACAAAATAAATTGATAATTTTTGGACTGATAACAGAGAGCATTTCTCTATAGGGTATAGAGGTAACAAATTAGCATAGAAATGGTTGCCTCTTAATTCTGAATCATAGAAGATGCTAATCCTCTAGAGACTCTCTTAAATAAATCTCGTCTATTGTGTTAGCAGCTTCCTTGAGCTGATTAAGGGAGTATGCGCTTTTTACAATTGGTTCTACAGTGACTTTAATAAGTTTGTCTTCGTAGTTTATTTCAGCATCTAAGCCCGCAGCTATAAATCCAGTATGGATTTTTTCTAAAACAGGAGTTTTTACTCGTTCTCTGTCAGTTGCTTGCCGAATATCGTTGTTGGTGATTGTCACGGTAAAAGGCTCATTTCTCCCTTTAGCTTGGACAGCATGTTCTCTTGCTACGGTTTTGATATCTCTAACAGTTGAATTTATGAAGTCATCATCATTGAAGGGCATTCTATTAACCTAAGTCTAGTTGATTTGTGATTTATACCACTGTAAGCATTAACCATCAATATAATTATTAAATTTTGCCGTTTTTTTATATGTATAATTTATATTTTGAGATTTTATAATCTATTGTTTGAATTTTTACAAAATTATTAGCTGTAAGGATTGGTGTTTAGAATTCTTTTGAAATTTGTCAATCTGGAGCTCTTTCTAATGTTTATCTGCCATATAGTCTGAGGTTCTTATTGTTGACAGCATGTGCAGCTAAAATCTTAAGTACGGTTGTATTTGTAGTCTAGAAATGGTTTATATTGCTAGACGATGAAACTGAATGATTTGTCCAGCTTTTAACTCGTCCAGATAGTCAGCCCAGACTTGCATCATTTCTTTGCGCTGTTCGAGGAATCAGGTAGGGTTATAGGCTGTTCCTAAAGCGTCAGGGACGCAGTGGGCGAGTTTATGCTCAATCTCGTCACGATCCATACCAAGGCGTTCGTGCAAAATAGCTCTTGCCATTGCCCTGAAGCCATGTCCTGTCATCTCTGTTTTGATGTCGTAGTCCATAGGTCTGAGTGCGACATTAATTGCTGCATCACTCATTGGTCGATGAGGGTCATGCCCGCCAACAAAAACATGTTCATAGTTGCCTATAAGCTGTCTAAACTCATTCAGAATTTGACAGGCTAAAATATGGTTTTGCTTGGTCTTGGTGATATGGTAACGCCATTCAGCCTGTTCAAATTCTATTTCAGACCACTTGGCGGTTCTTAACTCACAGATACGGATAAAAAATAAAGGGGCTAGTTGTAAGGCGCATTTGACAACGAATGTCCCATTAAGCAGGATTCAGGTTATTTTAATAGGAATCTACAACGATTATTTTTTAGTTGAGGGAGAGCGTTGCTTAACAAGGTAGAAGGATGAATTTTAAAATTGTACACGGACTTGTACACGTTTGTTTATTTTTTGATTTTGTGCGTTTTTCGCTATCTTTAAATCCTAGTATAACTCATTGATTTTATTGGTCGGAACGGAAGGATTTGAACCTTCGACCCCTTGCACCCCATGCAAGTGCGCTACCAGGCTGCGCTACGCCCCGAACAAGTGGGTTAGTTTAGCGAGTTTTATAAGTTTGTCCAGTCTATCGCTCTGCTTCTGCATTAAATTTGAGCAATTGATAAGGCTTTTAACACGATAATTTAATCTGCCACAAAGCAGTGCGTGGCTGCATAAAGACGTTCTTGCATCTCGGTCAGTGCCTGTTCTACATCGGCGAGTGTTTTGGCATTATTCCCACTTAAGGCCTGCCGCCATTTACGTGCGCCGGGTAGGTGTTGAAACAATCCTAAAATATGCCGCGTAATAATACTCAAAGGGGCACCTTCACTTAAACGCCGTTCTATATACGGCATAAATTGCTGCATAATATCAAAACGATCGGGCGGGGTTTGCTGCCATAGGGTCATGCATTGTGCCAGCATATAAGGGTCATGATAAGCTGCCCGACCCATCATGACGCCATCTACTTGCTGTAGCTGTTCTTGGGTTTGTTGCAGTGTTTGAATACCGCCATTAATTTCTACAAATAAATGCGGCCGATCTTGTTTTAAATGATACACATCATTGTAGCGTAGCGGAGGAATCTCACGGTTTTCTTTCGGCGATAATCCTTTTAATAGCGCAATCCGCGCATGCACAATAAAGTGATTGCAGCCCGTTTGTGCCACGGTATCCACAAAGTTCAGCATATCTTCATAAGTTTGCTGGTCATCAATACCAATACGATGCTTGACGGTAACCGGAATATCAACGGCATGTTGCATTGCCGCAATGCATTCTGCAACTAGCTCTGGCTCAGCCATTAAGCAAGCGCCAATCTTATTGTTTTGTACACGATCACTAGGACAGCCCACATTTAAGTTGACTTCGCTGTAGCCCCAATCTTGTGCAATTTTACTACACAGGGCTAAATCTTTTGGGTTAGAGCCACCAAGCTGTAATACCAAAGGTTGCTCACTGGTATTAAAGTCCAGATGTCGTGCCTTGTCGCCATGGATAATTGCGCCCGTGGTCACCATTTCACTATAGAGCCACACATGCGGATTAAACAGGCGTGCAAAGACCCGATAGTCGCGTGTTGTCCAATCCATCATTGGAGCGACCGATATTCTGAAAGGCTTATCTAAAAATTTATTTTCAAGTTTATCAGTCATTCAATGGAATTCTCAAAAAAATAGGGCGTGATGTTTACGCAAGGCATTACACTGTATTGATTATAATACAACTAGATTGCAACCATGCTTAGAGTTTCTAATTTGCATAGGTGATTATCCTAAAAAAAGCGGTAATGGGCTTTTATTGTGCCTCTACCCATTTAAGTAAGGTTTTCCATGGCAGGTACATTAGGTGGAGTATCTGGTTTGTTGGGCAGCAAGGTAATCATTAACACGCCAACAATATTTAAAACACAACCCAGCCACTGAATCAGGTTCAAATGTTCACCCAAAAAAGCCACAGCTAACAACAGGGTTAAAATTGGCCCACCAGCACTAATGAGCGCTGCTTGTGCCGAACCAATCCGCGCAATGCCTTGCATGAGTAAGGTGGCCGGCAACACGGTACAAAAAAATCCCAACGCCAAACCAAACCAAATCACTTGCCCTGGCAATTGTATTAAGTGCTGCACAGGTTGTGGTGTGACCACAAGATAATGGGCAATGGCGGCAATACAGGCCACACTCATGGCAAGTCCGGTAAAGCGCCAGCTACCAAAGCGTTTAATTAAAGTCGGCGTCATCACCAGATACATGGCATAGGCGATAGCCCCTGCAAAAACCAGCGAGCTACCCAGTAAAATATTATTGGCCTGTAATGCCGCCCAACCTTCGCCCAACACCACAATCACGGTTCCGCCATAACTCAGCAAAATGGCTAGCCATACTCGTGGCACTATTTTTTGTTGATAAATGACTGAGGAGGCAATTACGGTTAAGGTGGGATATAAAAACAAAATAATCCGTTCCAGTGATGCGCTCACATACATCAAGCCGATAAAATCTAAAATGCTGGCCAAGTAATATCCCACAAAGCCTGCCAGCAATAATAAGCCCCAGTCCTGCCGTGTAATCGTCCTTGGGGCTGCTTTGGCAATAAATGCAATAATGAGGAAAAAAGGCAACGCGCTCATCATACGCAAAGCCAGTACTGTCACTGCATCAGCATCAGGCGATGACTGGTAGGTATATTTGATTAAAATTGCTTTGATGGCGAACAATACGGCCGATAGCAGCACACAAATAGAACCAAATAGAACTGTCGGGCGAGAGGCATTGGACTGTATGCGGGACATGGAAAAGGCAGGGTAGCAGAACAGGCAGTCAGTTTGTTTTTGAAGTCAAGCGTTGTCAAGATCAATCAAAGTTTTAACTGACATGTAAAAATGTCAAAATTGTAGAAAAATAGGTTTTATTGGTATTCACCTGCGAAATAGTAGGTACAAATTTTAATTATTTAGAGTACAATCGCACACCTTTTACGGGAAATTTACTGGGGGAAGCTTCTTACCAAGGAGCTTTTGCAGACAAAAAACCAGCTTGAGGATCTCTCATGCAGATCGGAATTCCAGCCGAAACGATTGCAGGCGAAACACGCGTTGCTGCAACACCGGAAACGGTTAAAAAATTGACCGCAAGCGGGCACACCGTTGTGATTGAACGCGGTGCCGGCGTTAGAGCCGCTTATATTGACAATGCTTATGAGCAAGTCGGGGCTACCTTGACGGACAACGCCTATACTGGCAGTAAAATTGTCCTCAAAGTGCGGGCACCGTCAGGCGATGAAATCAAGCAGCTCGACGCCAATAGTATTATTGTGGCAACTTTCGATCCGTATCGTAATCCAGAGCTGGATGCGTTTGCGGCCCAGCAAGTTTCTGCGTTTGCACTTGAATTATTGCCACGTACGCTGTCACGCGCCCAAAACATGGACGTGCTGTCTTCACAGGCCAACCTTGCAGGCTACAAATCTGTATTGCTGGCGGCCAATGAATATCAGCGCATGTTTCCTATGCTGATGACTGCTGCTGGCACAGTAAAACCTGCCCGTATAGTGATTATGGGTGTGGGTGTTGCTGGCCTACAAGCTATTGCAACCGCCAAGCGTTTAGGCGCGATCGTTGAAGCAACTGATTTGCGTCCAACTGCCAAAGATCAGGTTGAGTCATTGGGCGGCAAGTGGCTTGATGTGCCAATGTCTGATGAAGAAAAAGCCAATGCGGCCGCTGCTGCTAAAAGCGGTTATGGCTGGCAGCCCGGCGAACAGTACATCAAGGATCAGGCTGCAATTGTCGATAAAGCCGTATCCAATGCGGATATCGTGATTACCACAGCATTGATTCCGGGTCGCAATGCACCACGCTTAATCAAAGCAGATACCATTGCCAAAATGAAACCCGGTTCAGTGATTCTGGACATGGCGGTTGAAACTGGCGGTAACGTGGAAGGTTCGGTCGTGGGTGAAAATGTCGTGACTGCCAATGGCGTAAAAATATTGGGTATTCCGAATATTCCTGCCACGCTGGCCACTGAAGCGTCTGCATTGTATGCCCGCAACGTTTTTAATTTCATCGATACTTTATTTGATAAAGAAAAAAATCTGGTATTAAATCAGGACGATGAAATTCAAAAAGCCCTGCTGGTAACTCATGGCGGCCAAGTGCTGCTCAAGCGCGGCTAGTCGAGAAAATAGGGGAGTTATACCATGGTAGAAACGATAACAATTTTCGTGCTGGCCATTTTTGTGGGTTATTACGTGGTGTGGGGCGTTACGCCAGCACTGCACACGCCCCTGATGGCAGTTACTAACGCGCTGTCATCCATTATTATTGTCGGCGCCATGATTCAGACCATTGGCCTACCTGTCATTGGTGTTGATGGCAATGTTGCTTTTCAGAGCATCAATGTGGTGAGCATTTTAGGTGCGGTGGCGGTATTTTTGGCCAGCATCAACATTTTTGGTGGTTTTGCAGTCACAGCGCGCATGCTGGAAATGTTTAAACCGAAAGCCAAAAAAGCAGTGAAAGAGTAAGGGGCAGTATTGATGGAACTTATTCATGATTTTATTCAGGGTAATGCGAACTGGTTATATCTGATCGGTGCGATTTTATTCATCCTGACGCTGCGTGGTTTGTCTGGCCCAAAAACGGCTATTCAAGGTAATCGTTATGGCATGATCGCCATGGCCATTGCGGTCGTTAGCACCTTTTTTGTGGCTAATAATCCGGTTATCTGGCTGATTCTGGCCGCCATGGCAGCCGGTGCAGTCGTCGGTATTGCCCGTGCGCGCACTGTTCCCATGACCCAAATGCCGGAAACCGTAGCACTTATGCACTCGCTGGTGGGTCTGGCTGCGGTACTGATTGCGATTGCTGCGATTTTGCACAACAACATTTTGACCCAATCATTTGCAACCAATGGCGATACATTGACTGCTGCTGGTGTTGAACATGCTCACATGAACAAGGTTCATTTATTTGAACTGTTTGTGGGCTGTTTTGTGGGTGCCATTACCTTTACGGCTTCAGTATTTGCTTATGGCAAACTGGCTGCCAAAAAATGGGCTAAAACCATTAAAGGTGGCTGGGTTAAACCAGTTCAGGCGATTATTTTTATTGCCATGCTGGTGAGCGGTTTTGTCTTCTTTACTACCGGCAATATGCAAGCCTTCTGGGCAATGACCGTACTGGCGCTGGCCTTTGGCTGGGTGTGGATTGCACCGGTTGGTGGTGGCGACATGCCAGTGGTGGTGTCTTTGCTGAACTCATTTTCTGGCTGGGCTGCGGCAGGTATTGGTTTTACCCTAGAAAACAACATGCTGATTGTGGCAGGTTCTCTGGTGGGTTCATCCGGTGCCATTTTGTCTTACATTATGTGTAAAGCCATGAACCGCTCTATCATCAACGTATTGTTTGGTGGTATTGCAACTGCGGGCGCTGCTGCTGCAACTGGCGACGGTGAAGTAAAGCAACGCAATTATCGTTCTGGTTCTGCAGATGACGCAGGCTTCCTGATGTCCAATGCTGATAGCGTGGTGATTGTACCGGGTTACGGCATGGCACAAGGCCGTGCCCAAAACGCGGTGAAAGAACTGGCTAACTTGCTTAAAGAGCAGGGCGTAACAGTCCGTTTTGCCATTCATCCTGTTGCGGGTCGTATGCCGGGTCACATGAACGTATTGCTGGCTGAAGCGGACGTTGCCTATGAAGACATTCTGGAAATGGATGAAATCAACTCTGATTTCCCAGCGACTGATGTGGTGCTGGTGATTGGTGCAAACGACGTGGTTAATCCTGCGGCAAAAGACGATCCAAGCTCACCTATTTATGGCATGCCGATTCTGGAAGCCCACAAAGCGCGCACCATTATGGTGATCAAGCGCTCTATGGCAACCGGTTATGCGGGTCTGGACAATGACTTGTTCTACAATGACAAGACCATGATGATCTTTGGTGATGCCAAAAAAGTAGTGGAAGACATGACCAAAGCCATCAATGGTGGTGGTCATTAAGATCAGTTAGCTATTTTTAAAGTCATTGATAAAAAAAGCTGTCCAATTGGGCAGCTTTTTTTTATGGATACTGTTAAGGCTCTATTTTTAAAAAAGTACTTAAATAGACATAAAAATTAAGTTTTACTTAACGTGTTGGCATGTTGTTTGCGTTGTCCTCTGTAATCATCAAAGGGGATGAACATGTGTAATAAGCATTTGGTAGCAATATTTTTCATCGTATCCGGCATGTGCTGCACAGGCGCAGCATATGCCGCACCAGCCAATCTTGGTGAAATCAAGCTGGCGGTTGACACTGTTTGGGTGGTGGTTGCCGCCATGCTGGTATTTATGATGCAGGCCGGATTTGCGCTGGTAGAAAGCGGTATGGTGCGTAGCAAAAATGCCGTGAATGTAATCATGAAAAACTATCTGGATGCCTGTTTTGGCGGTCTGGTATTTTGGGCTATTGGCTATGGCTTGATGTTTGGCACCAATAGTACTGGCTGGTTTGGCACCAGCCATTTTTTTCCAGAGCAAATGACGGACTGGGACTGGACATTCATGTTCTTTCAAATGATGTTTGCAGCCACGGCCACTACGATTGCCAGCGGTGCCATGGCAGAGCGCATTCATTTTGTGGCGTATCTGGTGGGTGCATGTCTGGTCAGTGGTCTGATTTATCCCATCTTTGGCAGTTGGGCATGGGGCAGCGCACATGGGGGTGATGGCTGGCTCAAGGCCATGGGCTTTATTGATTTTGCTGGCTCTACTGTGGTGCATTCCATTGGCGGTTGGGTGGCTTTGGCAGGCATTATGATTCTGGGGCCACGCATGGGTCGTTTTGACAGTCAGGGGCGTGCCCGTCATATTCCGGGTCATAACCTAACCCAGATTGCGCTGGGCGGTTTTATGCTGTGGCTGGCCTGGTTTGCCTTTAATGCCGGTTCTACCGTCGCAGCAGGTGGCAATATCGGTAAAATTGCATTAAATACCCATTTGGCAGCCTGTGCCGGTACTGCTGGCTATATGGTACTGACCTTAATGCGTCGCAAGGCTATTTTACTGACCGGAACGATTAACGCCAGTCTAGGTGGACTGGTGGCCATTACAGCCGGATGTGCCAGCATGTCACCAATATTTGCCATTTTGACGGGGCTGGTCGCTGGTGTAGTGGTGACCTATGGGCCTGCCTTGCTGGAGCGGATGGGTCTGGATGATGTGGTTGATGCAGTGAGCGTGCATGGTTTTTGTGGGGCATGGGGCACCATTGCAGCGGGGTTATTCTTTGAGGGGCAACTGTTTAATCTGGATCGGATTCTGGTGCAGTGCATTGGTGTGTTTTCAGGATTTATCTGGGGCTTTGGTGCGGCACTGGTGGTGTATTTTGTATTGGGCAAACTGCTGGGCGGTCTACGCGTATCAGCGCAGCATGAGCAGCGTGGTCTGGATTATACCGAGCATGCCGAGCTGGCCTATCCCGAGTTTCAGGATGCTGCGGTATTTGATCCTGATCAAATGAATACCCGTCGCTAGGGGCTATACAGGGAGAAGTGAAAACCATGAATTCTGATGCTAAAACCCACCTGAGCGTGGTGCAAAAACGGCAAGCGGTGGAAGAGGGTTTAAGACCTTTTTTGCCGAATGATTATTTGCAGGACATTCTGGAATTCTGGGAGCTACACTATAGCCATGAACCAGCATTTGTACTGCAACGGTTTTTAAATGAAATTTGTACCACCGCTGGCCTAAAAGCGCAGCGTTCGCAAATGCTGCAAAGTGTGTTGCTGGCGTTGTCTGCCCGTGAACGGGAAAATCAGCCTGCCAGCAAGAAAACCAAGCCCGGAAAACCTGTGCTGCGTTATGCTGATTCACTGGATAGCCTGGATATGAATGCCCGATTTAATGGCGATCAGCAGGCTCAGGCATTGATGCAATGCTTTGCAGCTTTAAGCCAGCGTCTGTTCAGGACAGCACCAGCACAGATTGACCGTAGCTTGCGACTGTATCTCATGGATACCATTCCCAAGCTAAAAATGGGCAGTGATTGCATTCATGCCTTGCGGTTATGGACAGGAACCGATATGGAAGCACCGCCAACCAGCATATTGAACCTTGAGGAAATACAGCAGGTGATTAATCTGATTTATAGCGCCCTGTGTGAGTATATCGGGCCAGTAAAGGCCGACAGACAGCTTTCCATGGCGGTGAAATTTCTGGAAGAAAACCATCCAGAATGGCCAATTCGCCAGTTGCTGTAAGCGGCAAAATGCCATGGGCGAAATACACTAAAAGTTCTCAGATTTACCGTGACAAAACGATTCACTAAGCTAACCTAGTAAAGCTGTTTGCCCAGATGGTGAAAGCAGGGCAGGCAGTTTGTCAGCGCAGTTATTTTAAACAGGCAACAAAAAAGCAGGTTCGATACCTGCTTTTTTTAACTGATTCACACCAAACCAGTTTGAATTCTTTAACGTTAGTTAGAAGCTAAGCTACAACTTATTTTTCAACCGGACGCCACAGGCTTTCCAGATCATAAAACTTGCGCGCAGTCGGCAGCATTACATGCACCACCACAAATCCTAGATCAACCAGAATCCACTCAGCATCGCGTTCACCTTCCACACCAATAGGACGATAGCCCTGTTTTTTGGCTTCTTCAGCCACATTGTCAGCCAATGCTTTGACATGACGGGTTGAGGTGCCACTGGCAATCACCACCATATCAGAAATATTGGTCAAGCCAGTGACGTCAAGCTCTACAATATTTTGGGCTTTAACATCATTCAAGGCAAAGCGTACGATTTCAAGGCATTCTTGTGCGTTTTTATCGGTTTGGTCTGCAGCAGAAAGCGCGGAGTTAGTGATAGCACCTGTGGTAGCAAAGGTTTTATCAGATGTTGATGATTGACCTCGAGAAGGTTCAATATTCATACTGGGAATTAAATCCATACAATTAGGCAGTATTACTATAGCGTAAATTCGGAAAATTTTCAATTTGTCCGTCATTGTTTTATTTTTAATCAATTCAGCGAAGTTAGCCATTAAGTAGTTAAAAACTGGCTAACTTTTTGAGTTAAAAAATGTAAAAAAACCAGCTAGCAAAATATTGCCCTTTCAATTTCAACAAACAAACTTGCGCTTAATCAGACTGGTTCTCGCGTTGCATCGATTGAATGGTGGTCAAGGCAATGGTGTATACAATGTCATCGACTAGCGCACCACGCGACAGGTCATTGACTGGCTTGTTCAAACCTTGCAGCATAGGACCGACACTCACCACATTGGCACTACGCTGTACTGCCTTATACGTGGTATTACCAGTATTTAGATCAGGAAAAATAAACACGGTGGCTCGTCCAGCCACTGGCGAGTTGGGTGCTTTTTGCTGACCCACGCTTTCTATGGCTGCGGCATCATATTGCAGCGGCCCATCAATGAGCAGATCTGGACGGCGCTCGCGGGCAATGCGGGTGGCTTCGCGCACCTTGTCGACATCGGTACCCGTGCCAGATTCTCCGGTGGAATAACTGATCATGGCCACGCGTGGTTCAATACCAAAGGCCAGTGCAGACTCGGCACTTTGAATAGCGATTTCGGCCAGCTCGGTGGCGTTCGGGTCGGGGTTAATGGCGCAATCCCCATAAACCACCACCTGATCCGGCAGCAGCATAAAAAATATTGAGGAAACCAGTGAGTAATCGGGCGCTGTTTTAATGAGTTGAAACGCGGGTCGCACTGTATTGGCTGTGGTATGAATCGCACCTGAAACCAGTCCGTCCACATCGCCCAAGGCCAGCATCATGGTGCCCAGTACGACAGTATCCTGTAACTGGGCTTCGGCCATGGGTTCGGTCAGCTTGCCTTTGCGCCGTTCCACCATGGCAGCAATATACTGGTGTTGAATCAAACTGGGATCAAGAATTTCCAGATCAGGTGGCAGGATAATGGCGCGCGCCTTGGCCACGGCTTCCACTTCTTCACGTTTGGCCAATAGCACGCACTGGGCAATGCCGCGTGACTGGCAAATGGCAGCCGCCTGTATGGTGCGCGGTTCAGCACCTTCTGGCAATACAATCCGTTTTTTGCTGCTTAAAGCACGCTGTACCAGTGCATGCCGAAAAGCTGAAGGGGAAAGTCGGGTGACATCATTTAAGGCGCTGTGAACTTTGAGCCATTCCAGATCAAGGTGACTGGATACAAAGCGGGTCACTTGTTCGGCGCGTTCGATATCATCACTGGGAATTTCATTGCTCATCTGGCTTAGGCGGCTCACGGTTTCAAATGAATCCGTATTGACCGACAGCACCGGCAAGCCAGTTTTTAGGGCAGGGCGGCACAGCTCAACAATTGCCGGATGCGGCGTATAACCGCCAGTTAAGAGTACACCGGCGAGTGGTACACCATTCATGCTGGCCAATGCTGCTGCCACCAGAATATCATCACGATCACCCGGCGTGACAATCAAGTTACCGGGCTGAAAGGCAGATAGGGCATTGCTCACGGTGCGCGCGGTCAGACTAGCACGCTGTACCCGGCGCTGTTCGGCTTCACCAATATTGAGCCATTCTGCATTTAAGACTTCAGCTACATCTAGTGTACGCGGGACACTTAAAGTGGTACTGAACGGCACCAAGCCAATAATGGGAAAATTTTTAGTGCCAATCAACGGTGAAAAAGGCTGTACTTGTTTAATAAACTGTTGTAACGGCTGGATCAGACGTAGCGAGGGATCGGTTGCCAGTGGAATTTGAGCGCTATCAGCCGGTAAGCCTTGCACTCGCATTAAAATAGCTCCTAATGCGCGCGGCGATGCTGTACCACCAAAAGGTCGTAAGTGCATGTCAATGCGATCAGCCAGTATTTCCGGATTTTGCAGGTCTGCGGTAGTGACCAAAATAACTTTGGCATCCAGTGCTTGGGCAAGGCCAATGTTAAGCTGAGCCGCATAACTGGCCTCGCCTGTCGGCACCACGCCTTCGACCACCACCATGTCCTTATCCTGTGCGGCATCATGGTACAGGCTAATCACTTTTTCCAGCAGCTCATCCAGCTGGTTATCGCCCAGCATGCGTTCGACCTGATGCTGGCCAATGGCCATGGGCGGATTAAGGTTAAAGGTGCGGCCAACCAGTGCTGATGAACGATCTGCGCCACTGCCATTGAGTTCAGTCTGCACAAATGGCTTTAAAAAACCGGATTTAATTCCCAAGCAATCCAGTGCATGAATCAGTCCCAAACAAGCCGAAGTCAGGCCAACGCCAACGCCGGTGGGAACCAGTAAAAATGTTTTCATGCGATTTCCTTTTATTCCATAAAATCTATGATATCAATGTGATGTAAGCTACTGGCTGTATTGGCCTTATTCACCTAGCCCTAGAACCTGACGGGTTTCCGCAGCAATGCGACCTTCTTCATTGGTGGGAATCACCCAGATTTGTGGCCCTTGTCCGGCATCAATGCGCCCTTCTGCGCCCGCATACATACGCTGGTTTTGTTGCTGGTTGAGGGTGCAGCCAAAGTGCGGCAACAGAGCAATGGTTTTGGCACGGATCTCAGCGGCATTTTCACCAATGCCACCGGTAAAAATCAGGCCATGCAGCATGGGCAGCGCGCAGCTCATCGCAGCTAATGATTTGGCCAGCCGATAGCAAAACACATCCACGGCAAGCTGCGCCTGTTGATGTCCGTGTTTAGCAGCATCCACCAGCGTACGCATGTCGTTGGATAGGCTGGACAGTCCCAGTAAGCCACTTTCGCGGTTCAGCACCTCATCAATTTGATGCAATGACCAGCCCAGATTGTCGGCTAGAAAACGATGCAAACCGGGGTCGACATCACCACTACGCGTCCCCATGACCACCCCTTCTAGCGGGGTCAGACCCATGCTGGTGTCCATGCTTTGCCCATTCCAGATGGCACAAGTCGAGCAACCATTACCGAGATGTGCCGTGAGCCAACCCCCTTGATCCGGCGTGCCAGCCAGTGTACTGGCGCGCTGACTGACATAGGCATGACTGGTGCCATGAAAACCATAGCGGCGTACCGCATAATCAGTATATAAATTTTCTGGAATGGCATAACGGTAGGCTGTGGGTGGCATAGTCTGATGAAATGCGGTATCAAAAACAGCCACTTGCGGTAAATTTGGAAATAGCGCCAACGTGGCTTCAATACCCAGTAGATTGGCTGGATTGTGTAACGGTGCCAGCGCCGAGGTTTGCCGGATGGTGGCGATGACCTGCGCATCAATTTGCACAGCTTGCGTGAATTTTTCTCCGCCATGTACCACCCGATGTCCAATCGCCACAGGTTGATAATCGGACAACTGCGCCAGAATATAATGCAAGGCATCGGCATGGCTGGTCGGTTTTGACTCGATATTGGCATTGTCATTGAACTGATCATTGAATGCGCTGCCATCAGCCTGTGTGCCTTTAATACGTGCTTGCGCCGTGCCCAGATTTTCTGCCAGTCCGGCAATTTGTGTGCTCAGCCCTTGACCAATCAGCGCATATTTAATGGAAGAAGAACCACAATTAATTACTAGGATGCAAGCAGACATATCATTCTCGGAATCAAATCCAGACAAAATAAAAAAATAAAGCCCATCAAAGGCCTAGCCAATAGACCACAACAATGCAGTATGAATTAAACGACAAAAGTAACAAATAAAGCGGCAGCATTTAAGTGTGAATCGGTAATTTTCAATAAAGCTTAAATGAAACTGAGAATTGTTTTTATATGAGAATAAATTTTATAAAAGTTGCGGTATGATTTGTTTTTGAGCATTTTTAAAAAGGGGATCCACATGTTTAAAGCCATGATAAGCATCGGCTTGCTTAGTACAAGTCTTATGCTAACCAGTACTGTCAGTGCACATCAGGCTTATATTTTGCCATTGAGCGATCTGCCGCAAGGCAAGCAGGTATTGTTGCATGCAGGTTATACCGAAGATTTGTTTGTGCCGGAATTTCCATTAAAGGCACAGTATTATCGTGTCAATCCGCAAGGTCAACAGCAGGAAATCGCGCCTGTGACGGGTTTGCAAAGTGCCACGCTAATTGAATTGCCACTGGAGCAGCAGGGTACTTATAAGATATTTGCACTGGTTGAACACAGCACCAATTATGTCCAGCAAAAGGGCATTTGGAAAGCAGTGTATGACATGCCTGCAAGTCAAGCGCCTGCCGCTAGTGAGCGCCCTTATTTATTAAGCAGCGAAGTTAAGGACACCGACCAGAAACGTGTCAGTAAAGCCTATGGCCAAGTGGTGAGTTATGTGAGTAAAGGCAGCCCAACCTCACAGGTGCTGACACCTAGCGGCAAAGGACTGGAATTAAAATTTGACCAGCATCCCAATCAGCTTAAACAGGCCGAAGGATTGGCGTTTCAGGTGTTGTTTGATGGCAAACCAGTCGCCAATACTGGCTTGCACGTCGAACAAGCGGGTGGCGTGCATGCTGATGCAGCAGAGGACACACCGGATGCGGTGTCTGATAAAGACGGAAAAGTGCAAATTCAGTTCAAACAGCTGGGTCAGTATTTAATTAAAACCAGCTATCCAAAAACTAAGACTGATGAACAACCTGCTGCCGATGTTTATCACTATGCATTAACTATTACAGTGAGATAGCGAATAATTCAGGGGAATATAACCAAAAAGGGCTGCCTTTAGTTGATGGCAACCCTTTTTAGTTGTTCTAAAAAGTCATAAACGCCTGTTTAGTGACGAATCTGGCCATCACCCAGCACAATCCATTTTTGTGAGGTCAGACCTTCCAGCCCAACCGGTCCACGCGCATGAATCTTGTCGGTAGAAATACCAATTTCAGCCCCTAGGCCATATTCAAAGCCATCGGCAAAACGGGTAGAAGCATTGACCATGACCGAGCTGGAATCTACTTCACGCAAAAACTGTCGTACCACACTATAGTTTTCAGTCACAATGGCATCGGTATGGTGTGAGCCATACTGGTTAATATGGTCAATGGCCTGTGTTACCCCATCCACAATTTTGATGGCCAGCACCGGCCCAAGATATTCAGTGTACCAGTCTTCTTCAGTTGCTTTGGCCATTATAGTTTCACCCAGAATACGCCGGGTTTCATCACAGCCACGCAGCTCTACGCCTTGCTCCAAATACAGCTCGGCAATGGTTGGCAGAAAAACCTCAGCAATCGGTTCATCCAGCAGCAGGGTTTCCATGGCATTGCACACGCCATAGCGATGGGTTTTGGAATTAAAACAAATCGGCAAGGCTTTTTGTAGATCCGCCTGACGTTCTACAAACACATGACAGTTGCCGTCCAGATGCTTGATCACTGGAATGCTGGCTTCATTGGTAATGCGTTCAATCAGGCTTTTACCACCACGTGGTACAATCACATCGACAAACTCGGATAGGGTAATCAGCAGGCCCACTGCATCCCGATCCGGCGTATCAATCACCTGCACGCAATGCTCAGGCAGGTGCGCGGCACGCAAGCCATTTTGGATGCATTTGGCAATGGCCTGATTGGATTCAAACGCCTCCGAGCCACCACGCAAAATAATGGCATTACCGGATTTGAGTGCCAGCGATGCCGCTTCCAATGTCACGTTAGGCCGTGATTCATAAATCATACCCACCACGCCCAGCGGCACGCGCATCTTGCCAATCTGGATACCCGATGGACGATAAGCCAGATCAGTAATCACACCCACCGGATCAATCAGCGCAATTACATCCTTTAAGCCTTGTAACATGCCTTCGAAACGGGTAGAAGTCAGTTCCAGCCGATCCAGCAGCGCAGCCTCCAGATTGCGTTCCTGACCGCGTTGCATATCCTTGCTATTGGCGGCCAGAATATGTTGGCGACCTGCTTGTAAGGCATCATAAATGCAAGACAGGGCGGCGTTTTTATTTTCTGTCGGCGCACCCGATAGCACCCGTGCGGCAGCACGCGCTTGTTGCCCTAACGTTTGCATATAATCGTTGAGTGATCCGGACATTGTTATTTCCAATAAGGTATGAAGATTGAATGGACTAGTTTATCAGCAAACTGATTTTAGCGGTATATTTGCCGTCATTGTGCGGATTGTGTCACTGTTCAATAGATTTTATTCATCAGAATTATAGTGTTTTAGTATTTAATATGCTGTTCACAAGCCAGCAACTTATGTTATATCTAACACTAACAGAAAGTCTGTAATGAAATGACCAGTCAAGGAATAACTGGGAATGCTGACAGTGATGTCATAAAAGAAATGTAAGTAGTCATGGCAAAGGAATTTATGCTGCTTATTACTGAAATTAGCCACGCAATACCAATGGATGTCGTGGGGTTACAAGGAGTGTGTTATGAATGCCGTGTGGGCGTTAGGGCAACAGGATATGCATGATAGCTTGATCCAACGAATTCAACCTCATTGTTTTTTTGACACCTATACGCGTAACAGCTTTAAGGAACCCAGTCGGGCACACTGGATTGATGGCTGGAAAATCGAATACGTTGCCTTTGGTTTGCAAGAAACCATGCACTTGCCGCCAGTGGTTATTATTGGCGGTGCCTTTCAGAATTTTAATTCCTATAAATACTGTGTAGAACAACTACTCGAATGTGGCCCTATCATTCTGGTGGATTTGCCGTCCATGGGTGGTAATCAGCAAATTAGCAATGTTGAAACGGGTGTTTCGGCAGGTGTTCTAGAGTTGCCGGAACTGTCTGGTATGCTGGGTCGCTGGATGGATGAAGTAGGTCTGCAAAAAGTCTCTATTATGGGCATGTCACTGGGTTCGGTGGTTGCTTCCCATTTTGCCGATCAGCGTCCTGAAAAAATTGAACGTCTGGTATTGATGGGTGTCATGCAAAAAACCCGTCCAAGCTGGCGTATGTTGCTGGAAGAATCCCTGCACTTAATGCGGGAAGACCGGATGGAAGAATTCGGTCAGGCGGTTATTTTATACCTGATCAATCATGCCCGCCTTGACCAGACCCGTATGTCACCCACTGCCAAGCGCCTGTTTTTTAGACAAATGGCCGAGTTTGCCACCACAGAACGCCTGCGCTACGAAATCAACTGTAATCGCCTATTGCGCCTGCAACATGTGCCCAGTCCACAATGCAAAACCATGGTGGCGTGTGGCGAATTTGACAGCTTTACCCTACCGTTTGAAAATGCCAATTTTGCCTTACAATGCAAGGACATGCAGTTTGCCATGATTAAAAATGCCGATCATGTGCCACAGTTGCAGCGTCGCAAGGAAACCATGAACCTGTTTGCAACTTTCCTGCAAGGCAAGGACATTGCCGAAGTGGAAGGCGTGCGCGTGCTGAACCGTGAACAAATGCAGAATATGGAGCGTCGCGGTGAAACTCGTTTGCAGCTCAAACACACCAGTTACCTGATGCGTCACCGGGTACAAGCCGAGCTGGAAACCAATGTTAATGTCGTGGATATCAACTTTTTTGGTGTGTTAATTGATGCAGGCAGTATTGAAATGGCGCAGCAACTGTTAGCACAACCCCGCGATATGCGTCTATGCCTGACTGATGTAGACGGACAGGAGCTGGGACTGGAATGCCTGATTTTTGAGGCACAAGGGCAACGGGTGCGTGCCTTGTTTAAGCATGGCAATTTTGAAAATGCATCACGTTTGCAAGCCTTGCTGAAAAGTGATGCAGTCATCGGTCATTTAATTTGACCCTGTGATATTTTTTATGGTTCTAAAGTTTAATCAATAAAGTGTTTGAATTTACCAGTTTCACTGACAGTAAGGCTATTTCCGACTTACTGTCAGTTTTTTTATACTTAAAAATTATGTTATAGCCGTTGTTTGCCTGAATTGCTTAAATTACAATCCATAAAAATATTCCTACCCATTACATCAATGGGTAGGCGAATACGCGCAGATTAATAACCGGTCAGGTTGTGATAAATCATCCACATTGCCATCAAGATCAGCAGCGCGATCAAGGGTTCCAGTGCCAAAAAGAAGCGCGGGACAGGGCGTTGCGCTGGCAATTGAATGACCGCATGAGCGTGGTTGTGTTCATCATGCGCTACAGCAAGTGAATCGTGCTGGGTTTCATCAAGAGTTTGAGTATTCATTTGGCTGGCATCCATCATCATTTTATTGAGGCTTGCAATACTGGCATTTAGATCAACAGCGGTTTCGGTGGGAGCGGTTTGACCCTGTAATTCGTTCAGGTTTAACACGCGCCATACTTGATCCGGCGCAGCGCCGGCCAGATATTCAGCCTGTCCTTGAATCAGCTCGGAAACTCCGGCCTGCTCCAGATTGGCGGCGCTATCCAGACTATGAATTTCAGCACTGGTATAAGTATAGAGCTGGCCAATGATGGGTTTAAAATCTTCAACCGACAGGGTCGTGGTTGTGGCAAGTTGGCTTATGGCCTGATCATCCAGATCTTGCCAAAACAGGCTATGATCCTGTGCTGTGATGGATTGGTACAATGCCGGACTATTGGTACGGTCGAGTACGATAAGTTGACCCAGCACGATGGCTACGAGTTCGCGCTGATGGTCTGGATCAAGGGTGGGCAGCAGCGCCTGAATATCCGCCTGACGGCTATTTTGCAAATGATCGAGTAGTGAAAACGCCATACGGTGTTCCTCGGTTAAGATAAAATCCGGTTAGTCCCGCCTGTTAATCCAAAATACGCAAGCTGGGTTTTTTGGTTGGTGTGGCATCGGTGGTAGGTTTGGTATTTTCGCTAGCCGAGTGCTCAGGTTGCACTTGCGAACTACCACTATCAGCTTGGTAGCCTTCATATTCCTGCGGGTCAAAAAATAGTCCTTGGCCATTTTCACGGGCATAGAGTCCTAATACTGCTGCCATAGGAACATAGAGCTGCTGCGAAACACCACCAAAACGGGCGCTAAAGCTTACCACGTCATTGCTCATGAGCATCTGGCTCACGGCATGCGGTGCAATGTTCAGCACAATCTGGCCATCCTGAACATGTTGGCGTGGCACCTGCACATTGGGTAGCTCGGCATTGACCAGCAAGTAGGGTGTCAGTTGGTTGTCATTGGTCCATTCATAAATTGCCCGCAGCAAATAGGGACGTGTTGGGATCATTTCAGTAGACATGGCATTACCTGTGCAGTGGATATTGCTGTTTATGGCGTTCCAGTTCGGTAAGGGACGCGATAAAAGCAGGTCGTTCAAAAAGTCTTTTACAATAGGCCAGCAGGGGCTTGCAATGGGCGCTTGGTAAATGAATCTGCATTTGGGGTAGTCGCCATAATAGTGGCGCTAAGATGCAGTCGTTATAGCCAAATTGCTCGCTCATAAAAAAAGGAAAGTGCGCAAACAGCGGCGACAGGCTGACCAAGGACTGGCTTAAACTCTGGCGGGCTTTGCTGGCGGCTTTTTCATCTAGCGTGTCGGGATGGCGTAACAGGATATCGGCCAGTTTCATCCAGTCCTGTTCAATACGCCATGCATACTGACGCTGTTCAGCACGCAGGTTGGGCGTGTCAGGCAGCAGCTTGGATTGTCGATAGCGCTCATCCAGATATTCTAAAATAACGTGGCTTTCATACAAACGCACCTGACGTTCAACCAGTGTGGGTAGTTGATTATAAGGATTGAGATCGGCCACATCTTCAGAAAATTCGTCTACCAGCACCAATTGGTACTTTACATTTTTTTCGGCCAATGCCAGCCGGATACGATGGCTATAATGATCATCCGGATGGCTATAGAGAACAATACCTTGTTGTGGTGCTAACTCGTTATTCATATTGCCAAAAGGCTATTTCATTAAAATTGCAGGATACGCGAGATTATAGCGCGATTATATGGATTGCCCGGTAATAACATGTTTTATTTTTGCAGGCTAGAGCAGGGATCACGTTATGAGACGCTTTAAGATGACATGGTTTGTTTTAAGGTGACTGGTTTTGAGATGACTTGTTTTAAAAGCATGTCTTTTGAAATCAGATATTGTTAACTCACGTACTATCAATCATGCAAATATTGACGTTAGAGCGTGAATCTGTAGGGGTAATCAACCGCTAAAGACAACTGATGAAGAAGGGCAACTGATGAATAAAGGCAAATCGACAGAAACAAACTGACTGAGGCAACTGATGAATCTGGATTTATTTGACACCCTGCCTGCGGGATTAGAAAAAATTGGTGAGCAGTCTGTAGTATTGCGCCAGTTTGCCAGCCCTATGCAGGATGAGCTCATGGCTGCAATTGATCAGATTAGCCGACAAGCACCATTTCGGCACATGCTAACACCGGGTGGTTATACCATGTCTGCTGCCATGACCAGTTGTGGATCACTGGGCTGGATTACTGATCGCAAGGGCTATCGCTATCAGTCGGTTGATCCCTTAACCGGAAAACGATGGCCTGACATGCCACACGTCTTTCAGGCATTGGCACAACAAGCCGCAAGCATGGCAGGATTTGAGCATTTTCAGCCGGATAGTTGCCTGATCAATGTATATGGCGTGGGCGCAAAAATGTCACTGCATCAGGACAAAAACGAAAAGGATATGACCCAGCCAGTGGTGTCAGTATCGTTAGGCATTACAGCAACTTTTTTATTTGGTGGTTTGCAGCGAAAGGACAATACACAAAAAATTGTATTGCAACACGGTGATGTGGTGGTGTGGGGTGGCGTAGATCGCTTACGCTATCATGGGATCTTATCGCTCAAGCCAGCCAGTCATTTACTGCTCGGGGAACGACGTATTAATGTTACTTTTCGGCAGGCAGGTTAGTGTCATCCTGCTGGCGTAGCATGTGTAAGCCAACTTCAATTTGCTGCTGGATGTAATCACGCAATGCCATTTTTTCGTCATCGGAAGCGTTGATAGCTTTATGTTGGGTGGTCAAACGCGGCATAAACTGGTAAGCCAGTGCCTTGGGCTTGGGTAAAAAGGGAATGTGCCGATAGCCAGTCACAATCGGAAAGAAAAACTCGCCATCCCGCAAAAAGCGCGCAGAAAAACCACTCTTTTGAGCCAGCTTACCAAGCCATGATTGTTTGAAGTCATTGCCGTCATACACAATATCTAGTGTTTCTTCGCCACCCAGTGCAGCAAATGGAATAATGTCATAACCGTGCTCAATCGCCAGATCAATAAAACCCATGCGCTGTTTCCAGAATAGCTGATAGGCCTCGCCCTTGTGTTTGAGCACTTCACGTGAGCCACCCGGATAAATCAGGATATGCTGCCGTGCCTGCATGAGTTTGTGTACAGCCTGCCGCGTGCCATCAAAGGCGCCAAACTGTTGCAAGGTATTGCGCCATATTGGAAAATAAAAATGGAAATGATCCGCCAGCCCGCGCAACCAGATTTGTTTATGCTGGTAAACGCCCAGCACAAAAGCCGGTGAATCAAAGCCATAAATGGTGTGATTGCCCACATACAGCGCCGGGCGCTTGGCATCCAGATGCTCTAGGCCATAAAAACGCGGCTTGAACCAGCGTTTACTCAGCCACCAGACCGGTTGCACAATAGCAGGCGACAGAGGATGAAAATGGGCAACAACATGGGTGGACGGTTTCATAGCAGGCATTCTTATCATAATGAAAGATTGATACTGGGCAGCATGTAATGTTGTTTTTAACGTGAATGATAATGTATCACAAGGCTAAATTGTATTTTTGGGTAATGGATAATAAGGAGTAGGGCAACGTTGTATAAACAGCAGACCTAAAAAAACCCCGGTTTCCCGAGGTTTTTTGAATGGCATTTGCCGAAGCATTTGCCATCCTCGCGAGCCAGTTGGCCAGCGTTGATTCGTAAAGAATTAACGCTTGGAGAACTGAGGACGCTTACGTGCTTTACGTAAGCCAAGCTTTTTACGCTCAACTTCACGCGCATCACGGGTAACAAAACCAGCCTGACGCAGTGCAGATTTTAAGGTTTCATCCAGAGAAATCAGCGCACGGGTAATACCGTGACGGATTGCACCAGCTTGACCACCGATACCGCCACCTTTAACGGTCACGAAAATATCGTATTTGCCAACAGCATCGATCAGCTCTAAGGGCTGGCGAACTACCATACGGGCAGTTTCGCGGCCAAAATAAGTGTCGATATCACGGTTGTTGATTGTGATTTTACCTGAACCTGAGGACAGGAATACACGAGCGGTTGCGGTCTTACGGCGACCAGTACCATAATTAGTTGCCATGTCGTTTTTTCCTTAAATGTCCAAAACTTGTGGCTGTTGAGCCGCTTTAGTACCGGTAACGTGTACACGTTCAGCATTGATGACAACAATATAGTCGCCAGTATCAACGTGAGGTGTATAAGATGTCTTGTGCTTGCCACGTAAGCGACGAGCGATTTCAGTCGCGAGGCGACCGAGAGTTTTGCCTGATGCGTCAACAACATACCAGTCGTGTTGCACTTCAGCAGGCTTGGCGCTGAGAGTTTTCATTAACCACTACCTATTATCGTTGGTTTGGACATTGGAGCAGTCCAAACAAAATGGAGCGCGAATTTTAGTGAAAATTAGGCAAAATAACAACCTCTACCGCTATAAAAAGCAAAAGTTTTACCAATTGATCCATTATGATTCCCTGCCTGCTAGACGCAGTAGGGATACGATTCAGGTTTAATTGCGCTAATCCTTGTGTTGCCAATTGCGTCAACTGGCCTGATTGGTAAAACAAGCTGGTTTTCAGGCACTAATGGGTATTGATTGGGGCTTGAACTTGGCATTAGTATGCTGAAGGTTAAAGATAAATTTAAACTGGCATAGGCTGTTTTAGCTGTTTGTAAACATAGTGGTTTGTAAATATGCCAGTGCAAGAAACAGGAATGAGGCATAGCCAATGGACAGGTTGCACAATAAACTGCCAGATGAATGACAATGATTTCTTAATGACATACCCATAACTGACATACTCATAAGTGTTCACTATTCGATGCAAAAAGATTTACCCCAAATACCGCTACACAGTATATCGCTACTCAGCCATTGCAGACCAAAGCTGGCATTAAGCTATCTCGGGACTGCCATGCTGCTGGCGCAGTTCATGCTGACTTCTGCTATCGCGCTTGCGCAGGATACAACGGATCAGCCATTGACCCTGCCGCAACGGTTAAGCCAAAAAGTGAGTAATTTACAGGCGGCTTTTCAAAGCACGCCACCTGACAATACTATTAGCGTGTCTGCGCTGACATTGCAGCCTGATCAGGATGTGTTGCTTGGTGGTGAAACCGGTATTGTGCGTGAAACCAGTGTTTTGCCTGCTATTCAGGTACAAGCACGTGCTGATACAAGTCCAGCAGGCAGCCATTTGGACAGTAGCAATTTGGCCATTAACAAGTCGGACAGTAGCCGGCTGGATTTAATTCGTGCCATTCAAATTGCCGTCAATCGGCATCCGGCCATTGCCCAGACACTGGCGCAATTGTCCAGCGAATATAGTCAGGTGGATGTGGCTAAAGCCGGTTATTGGCCACAAGTGCAGGCTGGGGTCACGACTGGACGGCTTGGGACTTCTGAGTCAGGCCGCCAGCTTTTGAGCCTAAATGCCACCCAAACGCTGTATGACTTTGGCAAGGTGCGCAGCAATGTGGATGCGGCACAAGCCAGCGTAGACCAGCAAAAAGCGGTGGTACTTAAACAAATTGATGCAATTGCGCTGCAAACCGCAGAAGCAATCGTCAATGTGCGGCGCTATCAGGAACTCAAAAAAATAGCCGAGCAGCAGGTGAGCGGGGTGGCGCGTATTCTGGAAATTACCCAACTGCGGGCGCGTGCCGGGATTAGTAGTCAGGCCGATCCAGTACAGGCGCAAGCGCGTTATGAAGGCGCACAGGCAACCCTGCTGCAAACCGAAACCGCGCTGAACCAATGGCGTGAAAAACTAAGGACACTGGTGGGCGAGGCCTTGCCACAGCAGGTTACTGACCTGCCGGCGGCATTGGTTCAACAGGCACAGTTGTATGACAATCCACCTATCGATACGCTGCCCGATATTATTGCCGCCGAATCTGCCCGCCGCGAAGCACAGGCCAAGCGGCAAAATGCCCATGCGCGGCGTTATCCCACGCTGGCGGTAGAGGGGTCGGTTAGTCGGGCGATTCATGGCCGTAATCCCAGCAATGCTGATGATGACGGCACTTATAGTTCGGTGATGTTTGCCTTAAACAGCAACCTGTCGCAAGGTGGCGCGCTGTCTGCATCAGAACGGTCAGCCCGTTATGCCGAGCAAGCGGCACGTGCCAGAATTGAGGCGACTTATCTGGAGGTGACCGATCAGGCGCGCAGCTTTCGGGAGCAGATACTGGGCGCACAGCGCCGACTTAATGTACTGGCTGACCGCGAGCAGTCCATTATTCAAACCCGTGAGTTATATCAGGAACAATACAAGCTGGGTACGCGCACTGCACTGGACTTGCTGAACTCTGAGCAGGAAATTCATCTGGCTGCCACTGACCGGGAAAATACCCGCTACGATATCTGGAACAACGTGGTGAATTATATTGCTATCACGGGACGTTCCAGAGCGGTTTATGGCTTAAACAACACCACTATCCAAGGTCTGGACATTCAACCATGAGTCAGCCCCTAAGCAGTCAAACTGCCGCCAGCCAGTCGCCTGAACGCGAAACCCTAAGCAGCCAGCAGCCCAGCTATGCCCCGTGGTTAACGGCCATGCTGGGTATTGCGCGGCATTACCGAATTGAAAGTTCGGAAGAAAACATCCGCATTAATCTGGATTGGGAAAAAACCACCTCGCTAGATGCCTTATTGCACAGCATGGCACGCCAAATTGGTCTTGAATTGCGCTTTGACCAGTTTAACCAAGCCATTTTGGATGCATGGCGCTTGCCAGTGGTGGTGGAGTTCATCACTGGTCAAATTGGTATTCTGGAAAAAGTCGATAGTCAGGGCAATGTCAGTGTGCAATTTAGCGGTGATCATGGCTTGGCGACCACATTGCCGGCCAGTGAAATTCAGCAACAAACCCGCCGTATCCTGATTTTGCGTCCTGAAACCTCAGTGGCTGATGCGCGGGTGGATGAATACATCAAGCCGTATCAGAAAAACTGGTTCTGGGGCATTCTGTTTAAGGACTGGAAGCGGTACGGTGACATCATGCTGGCGTCACTGGTGGCCAACGTATTGGCGCTGTCGGCCATTATTTTTTCCATGCAGGTGTACGATCGTGTGATTCCGGCGCAGTCCATTCCCACCTTGTGGGTGCTGGCAGGTGGCGTACTGATTGCGGTGATTTTTGAGTTTAGTCTGCGTGTTGCCCGTATTCATGTGTCGGATATTATTGGTAAACGGGCAGACTTGCGCGTGTCTGACCGGGTGTTTGGCCATGCCTTGCGGATTCGCAATAGTGAGCGTTCCAAGTCAACCGGTACATTTATTTCACAAATCCGCGAGCTGGAAAGTGTGCGCGAACTGGTGACATCAACCACTATTGGCGCGCTGGCTGACCTGCCATTTTTCTTTTTGTTTCTGGTGATTTTCTGGATTATCGGCGGGCCGCTGGTGTTGATTATTTTGCTGGCCATTCCACTGATTTTGATTCCCGGCCTGCTGATCCAAAAGCCACTGGCACGGTTGTCCAACGAGGGCATGCGTGAATCGTCCATCCGTAATGCCATGCTGGTGGAAGCCGTGCAGGGCATTGAAGACATCAAGCTGCTGCGCGCTGAACCACGTTTTCAAAACCAGTGGAATCACCTCAATGAAGTGTCGGCTGATATTAGCAAACGCCAGCGTTTTATTAGCGGATTGTTGCTCACGTGGACGCAAGAACTGCAAACCATCATGTATGCGCTGGTGGTGCTAACCGGTTGTTTTCTGGTGATTGATGGCGAGATGACCACCGGCGCGTTGGTGGGCTGTTCGCTGCTGTCCTCGCGCATGATTGCTCCGCTGGCGCAGATTTCCGGGGTGATGTCACGCTGGCAGCAGGCCAAGGTGGCGCGGCAAAGTCTGGATGAGCTGATCAAGCGTCCGGTAGACCAGCCGGATCACGCTAACCTGATTCATCGCGCCGTATTGCTGGGCAACTATCAGCTCAACAATGTCAGTTTTCAATATAGCAGTGATGACAATAAGCCCATTTTGTCGATCAAAAACCTGAGTATTAAAGCCGGTGAAAAGGTGGCTATTTTGGGGCGTAATGGCGCGGGCAAAACCACCTTGCTGCAATTGCTGTCCGGCATGCAGTTTGCCCAGAGTGGACAGGTGATGCTGGATAATCTGGATTTAAGCTTGATTGATCCGGCCGATGTACGGCGTGACATGGGTTTGCTCAACCAGAATGCCCACCTGTTTTTTGGCACACTGCGGGAAAACCTGACACTGGGTAGCCCGCTGGTCAATGATCAGGAAATTCTGGATGTGCTGAACATGGTCGGTGCCCTGAATTTTGTGCAGTCGCGCAAGGACGGACTGGATTACCAGATTCTGGAAGGCGGCACGGGCTTATCCGGCGGCCAAAAACAAATGCTGCTGCTGGCACGTTTGCTCATTCGCCAGCCCAATATTGTGTTACTGGATGAACCTACGGCGGCCATTGATGAGGTGACAGAAAAACAGCTTATCGACCGGCTCAAATTATGGCTAGGACATCGCACGCTGGTGGTGGCTACCCATCGCATGGCAGTGCTGAATCTGGTGGATCGGGTGATTGTGGTGAATGATGGCCAGATTGTAATGGACGGTCCCAAGGCGCAGGTGCTGGCCACCAGCAAGGCCAAACTGCAACAGTCCTGATGATTAAGCCGAATGTGCAAGCAGGCCTAAACAATACGCATGGACTATGCCTTAAAAGGTATTAGTGTTGATGAATCAATAATGAGATGAAAATGAGCAAGTCAGCCCCTTATGTATCCGAACCGCCGTTGCCACGGGCGTCTTTTATTATCTGGATTGTGGCGCTGGCCGTGAGCTGTTTTGTGCTATGGGCCTGGCACTTCAAGCTGGATGAGGTGTCCACTGGCACTGGCAAAGTAATTCCATCATCAAAGGAACAGGTGATTCAGTCCATGGATGGCGGTATTTTGACCGACCTCAAAGTGCATGAAGGCGACATTGTGCAAAAAGGCCAGATATTGGCGCAACTGGATCGTACCCGTTTTGAATCCACAGTAGAAGAAAGTGCTTCACGCTTGCGGGCAGCACTGGCTACAGCGGCACGCCTAAAAGCCGAAGTGAGTGGCGCGCCGTTAAATTTTCCGGAAGAAGTGCGTAAGGAGCCATTTCTGGTACGGGAAGAAACCGCATTGTATCAATCGCGGCGTACCAATCTGGAACAAACCAGTGCAGGCCTGAATCAGGCATTGCGTCTGGTGCGGCAGGAACTGAACATGACCGAGCCGCTGGTCGCGCGCGGTGCAGCCAGTGATGTGGAGGTATTGCGCCTTAAGCGTCAGGCCAACGACTTAGAAAACAAGCTGAACGATGTGCGCAACCAGTATTACGTGCAGGCGCGTGAGGAACTGGCCAAGGCCAATGCCGAAATTGAAGCCCAGCGTTCGGTAGTGCGGGGTAAGTCGGATTCACTCACGCGGCTGACCTTTACCTCGCCCGTGCGCGGCATTGTTAAGGAAATTGCCGTCACCACGGTGGGCGGTGTCATTCCCCAAAATGGCCGCCTGATGGTGATTGTGCCACTAGATGAGCAATTGCTGGTTGAAGCGCGCATTTCTCCGCGAGATGTGGCCTTTATTCATCCCAACCAAGCGGCACTGGTCAAGATTACCGCCTATGACTATGCCATTTATGGCGGTTTGCCCGGCAAAGTCACCATGATTTCACCAGATACCATTCAGGATGATGTCAAAAAAGACGTGTATTATTATCGCGTGTATATTTTGACCAATTCCGACCACCTCACCAATAAGCACGGCCAGAAATTTCCCATCGTTCCCGGCATGATTGCCACTGTGGATATTCATACTGGCAGCAAGACTGTGCTGGATTATCTGATCAAACCGTTTAACAAGGCACAAGAAGCCCTGCGTGAACGCTAGGGTTGCTTAGTATTTCATTCCTGAAAATCTTATCTTCTCAACAAAAAAGGCGCTGTGAGCATGGACACAGCGCCTTTTTTTAAACGCTCAACAGGAGAGTAGTTAGGTCTTAGCGCACCACATTTAAAAAGTGCAAGTGACGTTCATACTGGTCGATCAGATCCTGAATAATATCCTCTTTAGTCCAATCCATGATGTCATAATCCTGTCCCCCTTCCTGCAAATGCACCTCAGCGCGATAATACATAGCCGGAATAGCCTGTTGCTGCGCCTGGGTCATAAAAGCAGGCGGCTGATGCTTGCGCACCCGGATAGAATAATAAAAATCAGACTCTGCCTGATGTCCAACCTGAAGCCAGATATGCTCCGGGCTTTTTTCAATCACCGTGGCGTCAATGGACTGGCGGCCAAATTCTTCAGCAACCTCCAGAAGCGCCGGTTTGACCGTATCGTGCATAAAAGTAGTCACCTCAGCCAGACTGTTGGGTCGATGCATAATCAGGTTAAGTCGTTCCTGCCAGCTGCGCGGCGCATGAATGCCAGCGCGTGGGGTAATGCGGGCATCCTGAATGCTTTCTTTTTTCAGCACATCCAGTCGCATGGCCATAAATAGCCCCCAGCACATCAGCAGCATAATGACCGTAAAGGGCAGCGCACTGGCAATCGTAGCCGATTGCAGCGCCGTCAGGCCACCCGCCAGCAGCAACACCGCAGCAATCACGCCTTGCAGCACCGCCCAGAATACCCGTTGCCATACCGGTGTGCCTTCCTGTTTGCCTGAGGTAAGCATATCCACCACCAGCGAACCAGAATCGGCTGAGGTCACAAAAAACATAATCACCAGTATGGTGGCAATCAGCGAGCTAATTCCTGAAAACGGCAGGTATTCAAAAAACTTGAACAGCGCTACAGATTGATCGGCCTGTACATCGGTAATTAACGCCATCGCATGTTGTTTCAGGATCAGGTAAATGGCCGTATCACCAAAGAAAGTCATCCACATAAAGGTAAAACCGGTCGGGATTAGCAGCATGCCCAGAATAAATTCGCGCACACTGCGGCCACGCGATACCCGCGCAATAAACATCCCCACAAAAGGCGACCATGCAATCCACCAGCCCCAGTAAAACAGCGTCCAGCCGCCAATCCAGCTGGATTCCTCGTAGGCATACAGGTTAAAGGTCATGCTAAACAGGCTAGACAAGTAATTACCAGTATTTTGGACAAAGGTTTGCAACAGAAAAATAGTTGGCCCGGCAATCAGCACAAACAGCATCAGCACCACGGCCAGCACCATATTCAGCTCTGACAGCCGCTTGACGCCTTTATCCAGCCCAGCGCCAACTGATAATGTAGCCAAACCAGTAATGGCCGCAATCAGGATCATTTGGACGGTAGTGGTTTGCGGCAGGCCAAACAGGTAATTAAACCCGGCATTCACCTGCGTGACGCCAAAGCCCAGCGACGTTGCTACCCCAAAAATAGTACCCAGTACTGCAAAAATATCCACTGCATGACCAATCGGCCCATAAATCCGATCACCAATTAAAGGGTATAGCGCAGAACGGATTTGCAAGGGCAAGCGGTGACGGTAGGCAAAATAGGCCAGTGACAACGCCACCACCGCATAAATCGCCCAAGCATGTAATCCCCAATGAAAAAAGGTAATGCGCATGGCTTGCCTTGCGGCGACAATTGTTGCCGGATCACCGACCGGAGGATCAGCAAAATGCATGACAGGTTCAGCCACGCCAAAAAACATCAGGCCAATGCCCATTCCCGCCGTAAACAGCATGGCATACCATGAGCCGTAGCTATAGTCCGGCTTGCTATGATCGGGTCCCAGCTTGAGCTTGCCAAAACTTGATAATGCCAGCACCACCATAAAAATCAGGAAAAATGCCACCGACAAAATATAAAACCAGCCCGCCGAACTGGTAATCCAGTTTTTGACAGAGAGCGTCAGTGCATCAAAACTGTCCGGCGCAATGAATACCATGCCGATAAACAATACAATAAACAGGGTGGAACCAAAAAAAACCGGTGGATTAATCTGATACCAGCTCTTTTGCTCCGGTACTGATGGTTTGTTCATTGCGGCGTTACTCCATCAAAATGGGTTGAATTAAAACCTGCTGCCTAAGCCTGATCCTTATTAAAAAAATTGTACCGGATTGCTTAAAACAGTAGTAAAACTGATCAATTTAAAAAAGTTCATCACTATATTCACTTAAAATAGTAACTTAAAACCTGTAAATTCCCGGCTGTAGAAATGTAAGCTCAACAACTGTGAATGTTTTGTGCCTGTTTTATGGCTGCCAAGTTTATATAATGGCTGTAAACCGCAATGAAAAAGGCATGACATACCATTGAACACGCTGCCTCTAACGCCGCTTTATATTACCTCGGGTGAACCTGCGGGCATTGGCCCGGATATTTGTCTGGATCTGGCGCAGTTTGAACTACCGCCTGAAAGTCTGCGCCCGCTGGTGGTGCTGGCCAATAAAGCCTTGCTGCAACAACGGGCAACCGAACTGGGCAAAACCATTACACTGCTGGATTATCAGAAGCAGTCCGAACCTGCCCAGACTGGTCAGCTGTATGTCAAAGACCTGCCGCTGGCACAGCCTGTAGTCAACGGCAAGCTGGATAGTGCCAATGCCGCGTATGTGCTGGCACAACTCACCGAAGCCGCGCGCGCCTGTATGTCGGGTGAGGCTGCTGGCGTGGTGACAGCGCCGGTGCAAAAGTCGGTCATCAATGATGCGGGCATTGCTTTTAGCGGGCATACCGAATTTTTTCAGGACTATGCCGGCGTGCCGCGTGTGGTGATGATGCTGGCTACCCGTCAGCTTCGGGTGGCACTGGTGACGACACATTTGCCACTCAAGGATGTAGCAGCGGCCATTACCAAACAACGTTTGACCCAGATTCTGGATATTTTAATTCACGATCTCAAGACCAAATTTGCCATCAGCCAGCCCAAAATTCTGGTGTGCGGACTTAACCCGCATGCCGGTGAAGGCGGTTATCTGGGCCGTGAAGAAATTGATATTATTGAACCGGTACTGGCCGGTTATCGCGCTCAAGACATTGACGTGGGACATGCCTTACCGGCAGATACCCTGTTTACCGCCAAGTATTTAAAGGATGCCGATGCCGTACTGGCCATGTATCATGATCAGGGCTTGCCCGTGCTAAAATCACAGGGCTTTGGTGAAGCAGTGAACATCACCTTGGGTCTGCCATTTATCCGTACTTCGGTCGATCACGGTACGGCGCTGGATCTGGCAGGCAGCGGCAAGGCCAGTAGCAGCAGCTTGCTGGTGGCCACCGAGCTGGCGCTACAGTTGGCAGCGCGTTATGAGTCTGCGGTTTAATTGCTGTTTAATAATTATTGTTTAAAAAGGTTGTGTCATGAGTTATCAATTTAATGCGCCCAATCCCAAAGATGAAGGGCACCGAACGCGCAAGCGGTTTGGACAAAACTTTTTGCATGACAACCGCATCATTGAAAAAATTGTACATGCCGTTGCGCCGCGTGCAGGTGATTTTATGGTGGAAATTGGCCCCGGTCTTGGCGCGCTCACCGCACCATTGCTGGTCGCCAGTGAAGCCCTGACCGTGGTTGAGCTAGACCGTGATCTAGCCGCCGGATTGCCCAGACGAGTAAGCCAGCCAGAAAAATTAACCATTGTTGAAGGCGATGCCCTCAAGTTTGATTTTTTGACACTGGTACAGGACAACAAGCCGCTGCGGATTGTGGGCAATTTGCCATATAACATTTCTACGCCGCTGCTGTTCCATTTGTTGCAATATGGCAGCCAAGTGCAGGACATGCATTTTATGCTGCAAAAAGAAGTGGTTGACCGCATTGTGGCCGCACCCAACAGCAAGGATTATGGTCGGTTGTCGGTCATGATCCAGTATTATTGCAAGCCTGAATTTTTATTTGAAGTTCCACCGGGCGCTTTTAATCCGCCGCCAAAAGTTACCAGTGCGGTGTTTCGCCTAACGCCCTATGCACAAAAACCCATTGTGGCCAAAGATGAAAAAAACTTTGCCAGTTTGGTGGGTCATGTCTTTACCCAGCGCCGTAAAACCTTGCGTAATTCGCTAAAAGGCCGGCTAGATGAGCAGGGCTTTGCGCAGGCGCAAGTTGACCCGATGGCGCGGCCAGAAAACCTCAGCATGGCGCAGTTTGTTGCGCTTTCCGATGCGTGTGGTGGCTAATACATGTGGTGCTTAATGCATGTCGTGTTTGCGGTATGGTATTTGCTGTAGCGCGCCTCTGAATCACACTAAAGCAAAGGGTGCTTATGAATCAAACCTTAGTGACCGTTACGCCGCTTTCCAAAAAAACTGCACAACCTTTAAGTGCCGTGCAAAAGAAATTTGACCAGCTGAGCAAAAAAATTGAACGGCAAAAGGCACAGCTTCAGGAGTGGAAAGAAACTGCCGAACTGGCACAGCAACAAGTACATGGCAAACTGATTCCTTTATCTGAGCAACTGGTGGTCTACCGCGCGACATTGATTGAGCAATTGCACGAGGCATCACTGGCGCATAAATTTAGCGCGCGCGAAATGGATAAACTGGATCAGCTGATTTTAAATTTATGCGATCTGAGCTTGAATCGCAATTTAGACAGCGCACAAGAACAACGCATCAAGCACATTTTTGAGGTACATGCCGGTAGCAGCTTTGACGATATGAATGCAGAGCTGGAAGCAGAAGAACAAGCATTAAGGCAGCAGATCAGCGCCGAACTTGGATTGACTGACGATATGGAGGGTATTGATCCTGAAGACCCGGAAAGCCTGTTTGAGCATTTTAGGCAACAGCAGGAAGCTAGGCAGCACGCACATCAACATGCCAGCAAAGCGCATAAAAAATCCGCCAAGCAATTGCAAAAGGAGCAGCAACAGCAACAAGCCGACGCACTGGCCAGCAAATCATTAAAACAGATTTATCAGCGCCTGATTGCCCATTTGCATCCTGATCGCGAGCAGGACGAACAGGAAAAAATCAAAAAAACCGCCTTGATGCAGCAAGTCAGTAGCGCGTATCAGGCACAGGATCTTATAGGCTTAATTGAACTACAAATACAGCTTGGCCAGCAAAATCAAGCCAGTCTGGCACAGTTGGCCGACGAGCAGCTTCATTTGTATAACCTGAACCTGACCAAGCATAGCCAGCAACTGCAACAGGACATTGAGCAATATCGTGACATGCTGTATGACATCTGCCGCTTTGATTATTTTGATACGGTCACGCCCAAGGCAGCCATCAAAAAGCTAAAACAAGACCGGCAGTTTATTGAGCAACAAAACACGGAATTTCAACTGCTGATTCGTCAGTTAACCGAAGCCAAGGCCATTAAACTATTTTTAAAAACCTTATAGGAGATGCAGTATGGCTTATCGGTATCAGTACATTATTGGCGACCTACAAGGCTGTTTTGCCGCACTACAGGCATTGAAAGAAACCATCGAATTTGATGAGCAGCAGGATTGCCTGTATTTTGCAGGTGATCTGGTCGCGCGTGGTGAGGACTCATTGTCTACCTTGCGTGAAGTCAAGCGACTGGCTGATGTAGGCGCTGCCCGTACCGTATTGGGTAACCATGACTTAAACCTGCTGGCGGTGTGGCGCGGTTTTCAAAAACTAAAAGATAAAGACCGCACCCAGCCGATTTTTGCCGCGCCAGACAGTGATGCGCTTTTACACTGGTTGCGGCGACAGCCCTTATTACTACAGCCCGTTGCCGATGCCATCATTGTGCATGCCGGTATTCCGCCCATCTGGACATTGGCACAAGCCAGTCAGTATGCGCGGGAAGTGGAAAAAGTCTTGGTGAGTGAGCTGGATCATCTGGACGCGTATCTTGGGCACATGTATGGCAGCCAACCCGATGTCTGGCAAGAGGACTTGTCTGGTTATGAACGCTGGCGGACGATCACCAATTATCTGACTCGAATGCGTCTGTGTGATGAACATGGCAAACTGGAGTTTGAATTCAAGGATGATCTTAACGCACCCATGCCGGATGGCTTTAAGCCTTGGTTCGAGTGGCCAAACCAGTTGCAAGATCATGTTAACCTGTTTTTTGGTCACTGGGCAGCATTACAGGGCATGCAGATTAGTCCACAGGTTCATGCTTTAGATGGCGGTTGTGTCTGGGGGGGACAATTGATGGCTTACCGGCTAGAAGACCGGCAGTTATTTACTTCGGCCACGGGTTGCGGGTTGTAAACACATAGTTTGCTGAGCGTCCAGCGATTCCACGACGCGCGTTGCCATTCAAGCCATAAGGTGTTTTGTGGCGTATTGCCCACTGTTAGGCGAAAGCGCGAGGGGAAACGCGAATAGCTGCTCTGGATGCTGTCGCTGGGAGCACTATTAAAATGAAGAAGCAAGAGCTGATACAGGTTTTGTTGTTCAGCCACTTTTGGCCACACCTGTTGCAGATATTTTGCTCCCGGTTGCTGCTGTTGCTGGGCGCTGAGTTGGCGGGTGGCCAGCAAGTCAGCTTTATAAGGCTGCAATAACGATGCTGGAATGGCCTGTTCGGCTACGGCAAGATTGTTCTGGCTCAGTTGCTGAACCATGGCACGACTATACCAATAAGGGGAAGTACAATAAAAAACCAGCCATATCAGCACACTGGTTATTACAATAATGAGTACTAGGCCAATACGCAAATCAGGCTTATTGAGGACAATTTTTCTATTTTGATGCAACCCAATTTTTTGCAGAGGCGTTTTTTCAATGCGGGACGTAGCCATGATGGCAACAAAATATCTGATCTATAATATCTACAGTCTAGAGTATTTTGCCGCCCTCATAAGCCGTTGCTACAAAAGCTGAACAAGACATCAATTATTCTTGACGTAACCAAGTCTGACTACGGCCTAAAACAGAAATACCGACATAGCCGCGCAGGCGGAACTTTCTGCCATCACTGCTTAATTTGGCTTTACCGCTATAGATGTGGCCGCTGCGTGGATCCAGTACCTTGCCATCAATAAAGTTATTCGGATGGTTAGGATCTTCACGAAAGCCTTTTAAAATCTGCAAGCCAATAATCGGCTTATTGGTGTAAGGCGCTGGACATTTGTTACAGGTAACTAACGGTGTTTCACCGGCTGCAGGAAAATCCTCAACCAGTGTGCCGATATAGCCGCCATCGGCTTGCTTGGTCATTTTAATATGCGCGCGAACCACACCGGTTTTATCATCAATTGTGCGCCAGGTGCCTGTCAGGTCTGCGGCATTGGCAAACGTGGTCAGGCTTAAACTTGCTAAAATCATCATCCATGCTTTCATCAGGTCTATTCTCCATGTTGTAAATGATGTTGTGCAGAAAATTCCGGTGAGGCGCTGTTATCCTGCCGGAATGGTTATTTTATGCCCAAAACGTGCATCGACTAAGGATATTCGCAAAACAAGCATCCTTAATCAGCCTTTATCTTATAAAACCTTTCGGCGAACCAATCAAGAATGTCGGGCTGATTTCATACAATTGTTTTGCTCATCTGGGCTGTAACCAGAATGGCTGTTAGCGTTCACGAATCCAGGTCTGGGTACGTCCCAAGGCGGAAACTCCCAAATATGCACGCATGTTTAGCAGTTTGCCGTCCGCCTTGACCAGCCCTTTACCGCGATAAAATTTGCCACTTAAAGGATCAATTAATTTACCACCTAAATACTGATCGGGATTACTGAGGTCTTTTTTAAGGCCAGTGAGCAGGGTAAGGCCTAAAATAGGCTGATTGGTATACGGTGCTGGGCAGTGCTGACAAGTTTCTTTTGGCGTATAGCCGGGTCGTGGAATCACTTTAACAATCGTGCCTGCATAGGTGCCATCAGGCTGTTTTTTTATTTCTATCAGTGCTTTGGAAAAACCAGTATGGTCATCGACAGTGCGCCAGACTCCTGTAATATCTGCCGCATGACACAGCGAAACCGCGAACATACAAGAAAAGGCAATAAAAACGCGCTTCATAAAGGGCATCCAAAATGAAAAGCGCGGGATTTTACAGTAAATCAGGGCAAAAGAACATCTATAATCACCGATATATTCGATACCGTGATTTTAATAGTCAGCTCTTGCAGCCAAGAGCTTGAGGGCGACATTGCTCTAATACATTACATATTAATCGTTATTGACATTCATCCTATATTAATGAAAGTTTAAGTTTAGAAAAAGGAAACAAGCTTTATAGATCAATGTTCACGAATCCAGATCTGACTACGTCCCAGTGCAGAGATCCCTACATAACCTCGCATGCTGAGCTGGCGATTGTCGGCATTGACTTTGGCTTTACCTTTATAAATTCTACCGGATAAAGGATCGAGTACCTGTGCACCCGTGTATTGATTAGGGCGATTTGGGTCAGGCTTGAGTCCCCACAGTACCGTCAGACCCAAAATTGGCTTATCGGTATAAGGCGCGGGGCAGTGCTGGCAAAATTCTTTGGGCGTATAGTTGGGGCGCGGAATAATTTTGATAATAGTACCAGTATAGGAACCATCAGGCTGTTTTTTGATTTCAACCAATGCCTTGGAAAAACCAGTACGGTCATCAATCGTACGCCAAACACCTGCAATATCTGAAGCATGGCTTAACACGCTGGTCATTACACAGACCAAGCCTAATAACCACTTTTTCATGACAGCGTCCTTGTTAGAGTAATTATTCTAATAGTAGCTGAAAAGCAAAAAAAGGGCATAATCATTTTTTAATAATTATACCCTTTAGTAATCACTAAACCTGATGAACAAGATTTATTGTGTATTTAACAAGCTATTTATTCCTCGCGAATCCAGGTCTGGCTACGACCCAGTGCGGAAATACCAACATAACCGCGCATCGTAAGACGACGACCATCGGTACTTAACTTTGCTTTACCTTTGTAGATATTGCCGGACAACGGATCAAGCACTTTGGCATTGATAAAGTTGTTTTCGTTTCGAGGGTCTTGCTGTAAACCATTGAGTACAGTCAAGCCAACCATAGGCTTGTTGGTGTACGGTGCCGGACAGTTTTGGCAAGTTTCTTTTGGGGTATAGCCGGGACGTGGGATCACTTTAACAATCGTGCCATGATAGGCGCCGGCACTGTCTTTCTTGATTTCTACCAGACCCTTGGAAAAGCCGGTTTTATCATCAATGGTACGCCATGTCCCTGTAAGATCACCAGCCTGAGCAAAGCTGGCACACAGCAACGTTAAACTGGCAGCACAGGCAATCGATAATGATTTGAGCATTTAGGTTCTCCGTAACCTTCAATGAGCGCATGATCTATAACTTTCTAAAGTAGCATCGCTTGACGTTACCCGATTAGATCATCGGAAATTGAAGTTAATTAAATTAACAACACTTAACATTGATATATCTGTAGACAATTTAATCGAATACAAGGGTAGCTACAACTATTTTGTGTGAACTGATCGATCATTTGCTATTGAATGAAAGAACTGCATCTATAAAATAAAGCCGTAAATGACATGCTGCTTTGTCAAAATATAAGCAAATCAAAGCCAATTCAGAAGCAATAAGGGCAGCCAGATGGCAGTTAAAATTCCATTGACGGCCATGCCAAACGCCGCATAGCGCCCAGCAACTGGGCCACGTTGCCACGCCTGTACGGTGCCAATGGCATGGGCGGCCAGTCCTAATGCCAGCCCGGCCGCTCGCTCATCATTCAAATTCCGCAAAATGAGCGGCGATAATGCCGCGCCAATCAATCCCGATAAAATCACAATCAGGGTCACCATGGCTAAGGGGGCATGAATTAACGTGGCAATATTCAGGGCAATCGGCGTGGTGACGGCACGGGTTGCAAATGCCAGCACGGTAGGCGAGGAGAGATGCACGGCATAGGCCAGCCCCATGGGAATCGCTACACTGGTGAGCGTCGCAAAGACCATTAGACTAAAGAGCATTTTGAGAGGGACATCATCTAGTCGGATTGCTGCCAATGGAATCGCTAGCGCCACGGTCACATAGCCGAGCAGATGCCGAAATAGCTGATCGACATGCTGCATATAGTGATCGTAAGGCCAGCGTACCAGCCACAGTAAGGCCAGTACGATAAACATGGCAATGACAATAACCGGCAGGCGTGGAAAATACTGACCAATAAACCGTGCCAGAATGTGCGATAGCAGGGTCAGGACAAAGCCAGCAACAACAAATAACATGGTCATAAAACCTCTTGATCTGGCTAGGCTTTCTATTGTTTTAGCGGGTAGATTGCAGTGACTGAGACGAAAAAGCCAAGGCTAATAGCTTGCCTCCACCTGAACCAGTTTGAATTGGTTCAGGTGGAGGCTGCTTTGGATAGTCTATTTGGAAATAACCTATTAAGGTGTTTTAAGCCAGCGTTTAGCCAGTTGCCCGTATAACCATAAAGGCACTAGCGTGCTAAACAGTAGAATAAACAGAAACCACGGCAGCTCATTGCCCAAGTGCATCAGCATGATAACCGAGCCTGCGGAAACTGGTAAAAATGCAAAAGCACTTTCTTTCATGATGTGGGTATTGGCATCTAGCATGCGTATCGGCAAAGGCTTTACTTTACGCCACGCGACCAGAATAGCCAGCAGCAGTAACAAACCCAGCAAATTACCCAGCTCAGGATGCGCCAGCAAACCCATCAGCCACACGCAGCTTTCTCGTATCAGCACAATCAGTGCAAGCGTTGCCAGCAAAGCAGGCCAGTCGTATTTTTTCCACCACATGCTGTCGCCCAGAGTGAATCATCCACAGTAAATTATTCAACGAAAATCATTAAGCCGCTGATCTGATCAGCATGGCCATCGTATCAGCGGCATTAGTATAGCGATTAAACCTAAACTGGGCTATTCAACCATGTGCTAACAAGCAGTGGAATTTATGGCTATTTTCACCCCAAGCGGCTAATGACAACGTGATTCATACAGCCTGCGGTCATTGAGGCTTTCAACATGCTTAAAGTTAAGGTAAAACTGCGAAAAGACCTTATCGAATCGCGTCAGTATTTCGGGCTCTAGGCTATGACGTGAATTGAGTCAAGCATTAAAAAGACTTATTAGACTTTTCATGCGCATCAGCAGATTCAAGTTGAGAATCGAAAACATCTTCTGCTTCAAAGGCTCTTTCTGCTTCGAATTCATCACTAAATTCAGCATCAACGGGATGGTCAAAACCATCATTTAAAATATCATCCAGTGCATCAATTGCTTCATGCTGTTGCGCTGCGGCATTTTGTTCAAAATGTTCTAAAGGTCGCTCAAGCAGGGCAGCCTGATGCGGCGCCAATACATCACGCGGTAAAAGCTGCGCCTTACCAATCAGTTGCTGAAGCTGATCCTGTGCCAGATGAACTTGAAGCACGCTATAGCCATCGTCCAGATTGTGCTCGTGTTTGACTACATTGAGTTGGTATAACTGATTACGCAGCTTGCCAGCACTGGCGGGCAAAGTGAGTTCAAAATCATGCAGTTGTCCCATCAAGCAGGTTTGTACCGCCTGTTTGAGCAGGTTTAATCCGGCGCCAGTGTGTGCTGACACATACACCCGATCCGGCTGGTTGGGGGCGGCTTCAATCAGTCGGGGTTCATCGCCACTGGCATCAATTTTGTTATAAACACGCAGCACGGCGACATTGTTGCCAATTTCCTTGAGCACTGCTTCGACCGCTTCAATTTGTTCGTGCATTTCCGAACTGTTGGCATCAATCACATGCAGTAATAAAGACGCTTCCAGTGTTTCTTCTAGCGTGGCGCGAAATGAATCGACCAGCGCGTGGGGCAGATTGCGCACAAAACCTACGGTATCAGCCAGTACCACGGTGCCAAGGCCATCCCATTCCAAACGACGTAAGGTAGGGTCAAGTGTGGCAAACAGTTGGTTGGCGGCATACACATCGCTATTGGCCAGTTTGTTAAACAGGGTGGACTTGCCCGCGTTGGTATAACCTACCAGTGAAATGGTGGGCACATCGGCTTTTTGGCGTGCCGCACGACCCTGACTGCGGGTTTGCCGGACTTTTTCCAGCCGTTCTTTGAGCTGGCTCACCCGGATTCTTAACAAACGGCGGTCGGTTTCCAACTGGGTTTCACCCGGTCCTCGCAAGCCAATCCCGCCTTTTTGCCGTTCAAGGTGTGTCCAGCCCCGTACCAGACGACTGGACAAATGTTCCAGCTGTGCCAGCTCGACCTGTAGTTTGCCTTCATGGGTGCGTGCGCGCTGGGCAAAAATATCCAGAATCAGGCCGGTGCGGTCAATTACGCGGCATTGCATGACCCGTTCAAGGTTGCGTTCCTGCGCGGGCGTTAAAGTATGGTCAAAAATCACCAGATCAATATCATCAGTCTGGACGCGAGCTGCAATTTCCTCAGCCTTGCCACTGCCAACAAACAGTTTAGGGTCGGGGCGCTGACGTGAACCGGTAATCAAGTCAACAATATCAGCACCGGCAGACTGAGCCAGCAGCTTGAATTCCTCGACATCCAGTTCTTCCAGCTGATAAACGCTTAGGTGAACCAGCAGTGCACGTTCACCGCCTTGATGCCGCTCAAAATATTCCACGTATGAATTGACCTGTAGCAAGAAATAAGAAGCAGCTATTTTAAGCAATTTTACGGTGTGGTGCTGCATTATTTGTGTGAGTGGGACATAGCATGACGTGCAGGTTTGTTTGACCTTGCACAGTCCTCAACCTGATTTTTTTAAAACGTGGGTAGTTGCGGTCGGTTTTCAAAAAGCCAGTTTTCCGTTCATTGTTTTAAACAGAAAATATGGCACTATAACGCTGTTATTTGTGAACAACCGTAGCCATACCGGCTGCTGCTTTTAGCCCTAAGTCAGGTGAAAACGTTGAGTTTATTTGCATCCCAGTTTCCTTTTTATTCGTCCAAGCAACTTCAGCAGTTCAAGGCCAAGGGTCAGTTGACGCTCAGACAGGTCAAGCATCTGGCCGCCTTACTCAAAGTCGTCAATGAGGGTTTTGGACTGGCGTTGCGTGAGGGAGCGTTTAGTCAGCCCAACCAGCCCAAGCACACGCGCATGGTGCGCTATTTTTGCCGTGGTCTGTGTAATGCACTGGATATTGAGGTGACGGTTCATGCGCCAATCCCTGTCGACCATGCCTTATGGGTGAGTAATCATGTGTCATGGCTGGATGTGGCGGTGATTGGTTCGCAAACTCGAATTTTCTTTCTGGCCAAAGCCGAAATCCAGCATTGGCCGCTGTTTGGTCGATTAGCACAAGCGGGCGGAACGCTGTTTATCCAGCGCGGCTCAGGTGATTCTGTGGTGGTCAAGGAGCAGATTTCCGGATTTTTAAACCAGAAATTACCAATCCTGTTTTTCCCTGAAGCCACGACCACCGATGGCCGCGCAGTCAAGCGCCTGCATGGCAAGCTGCTGGCTTCAGCGATTGCTACCCAAACCCCCATTCAACCACTGGTGCTGTGTTATGTGAATGAACAGGGGCAACTCGAGCAGGTGGTTCCGTTTGTGAACGATAACGGGTTTGTGTCGCACCTGTTTGAGGTGTTGGCACTTAAAAAAATCCGTGCGCATTTGTTGCCACTGCCTGCCATTTCACCGCAAGGTCATGATATAGAATCGTTGACGGCTGAGTTACACCGCCAGATGAGTGAAGGACTGCTGGCCTTACAACAGCAGGTACTTCAGCCTTAAAACAGTGCATCAAAAAAGGCTTATCCAAAAAATTTTAGTTTAACTATAAAGCTGGGCGTAAAACCAACTGAATTGAAACGTGATGGTTTTACGCGATGCAGCGGTTTACATATAGCCATCCAGTGGCAGGTAAGACAATACTTTTAAGCCAAAGCGCTTGATCGGGCTAATGTTGGGTTCATGAGTATATACCTTGATTCCTGTCGGGGTTTTTTCTTCCCAGATAATCTTGCCGCGCTCATTAAGGCGTACCCGATAAGCAATGTTCATGATGGAATTGTCCAGATCCTTAGACACCTGAGTGGCCAGTGTAGGACTGTCCAGAATGACGCCAATTTCGGTGTTGAGATTGGCCGAACGTGGATCAAAATTAAAAGAACCAATAAAAGCCTGTTGATTGTCAAATGTCATCATTTTGGCGTGTAGGCTGGCATCACTACTGTCCCCGATATTCAGGCCTTTTTTGTCTGCGCCATCATCTGCCAATGCACTAATATGGTTTTTCTTGCTTTTACGGCCTTTGACATTGCGTGACTGTGGTAAAAACTCATACAGTTCGATGCCATTTTCCAGCAGTTCCTTGCGGCGCTTGGCATAAAAAGCATGCACCACACCCACATCATTGGCAGCATAGGAGTTGGTCAGTACCCGCACCCGTACCCCTTGGCGTTTCATGCTAATCAGTGATTCAGTGCCGGTATCGGCGGGCACAAAATAGGCAGAAATAATATCCAGTTGCTTTTGAGGTTTGCCGACCAGATTCTGTAGCTGAAAGGTCAGGTGTTCACTGCGCTTGGCATCCTTGTTAATTTTTTCGGGTGAATCCTGTACCAGATGCGCCGGCACCCATTGCATTTTTTCATTGCCAGACAGCCAATTGTCAAAGTCAGCCTGCTCACGAGTTAGGTCTAGGTAATTTTGCGCCGTGCTGGTGGCTTTATAGTGTGCGAGCTGAAAACGTAGCTGGTTGAGGGTGAGCTGGTGATCTGAGGCCTTGATCATCTGGGCAGCCGGATACGCCATGGGATAGTTCCAATAGTCATCAAATGACTTGGCCACTTCTGGTACGATCTGTCCAACCATCATGACGTCAACATCGGAAAACTGAAAACTCTCACCTGCATCAAAGTACTGGTTGCTAATGTTGCGTCCACCAATCAGCGCGACCTGACTATCGGCAATAAAGGTTTTGTTATGCATACGATGATTATTGCGGCTAAAATCCAGCAGATAATTCAGCATACGCCACTTGCGATATACAAATGGATTAAACAGCCGCACTTCTACATTGGGGTGCTGATCCAGTGCCAGTAGGCTGGCATCCAGATCGCCAGTATTGTTGTCATCGAGCAACAGGCGAACCTTGACCCCACGGTCAGCCGCCCGCAACAAGCCTTCTAGTGCCAAGGCACCCACTTTGTCGTTGTGCCAGATGTAATATTGCAAATCCAGACTTTTCTGGGCTTTTTCAATCAGCATCAGGCGCGCAGCAATGGCATCAATGGGATCAATCAGCAAATGATAGCCAGTTAACCCCTGATGGGCGGCCTTGCGTGCTTCGAATAGTTCCCCTAGCCGGGTGTCGCCAGTATCAGAAATGTAATAGCTGGGCTTGACCGGCATTCGTTCTGGCAGGCTAGAACAGGCATACAGCACAAAACCTAGACAAAAAATGAGCGCAAGCTTCAGCCACTGGGGGAGAAAGCCTGAAGTCGTCTGACGCTCCATGCGAAGTATCCTATTGTTCAAGAAAATAATGAGTTAATTGCCAGAAACCAAGCGCACACAATCATTTAACTGGTTGCGAAATACTTACATAGTATAAGTACTGCTGGACTAAAATAAATGAATAAATGTGTCCTCATAGCATAGAAATAAATAATGCCTGATTCAATGAGATTTGTGTGCAACCGGATGGTCACACACTGAATGGCAACCTCTAATGGCAACACAGTCTCAGGCTTTAGGCGCCTAAGTTTTTGGAGAAATAATGACCGATCCTGCTTCAGTACAGATGATTTTTAATGGCATATTTTTGCTGCTGGCACTTTATGCTGTAATCCGTGCAATGCATGGTTGCCGTCACTCTCTGACAGTTTCGCCATTTAAGACTTTTATTTTGCTGTTTGTCTATTACGGCCTGTATCTGACCTTACCGTTTTTTTCATGGACACTGTGGCAGTGGTCGATTGGCTTGCAGGATGCATGGCAGGCAGTGCCTATGTTGTTGTTGTCACTGTTTTTAATTTATGCACGTTTTATCGAACCACAGTTGTTGGTGGTACGCCGTTTGCCAGTGCGCCTGCATGATTCGCCACCCTTACAGGATCCGTTACGGGTAGCAGTGTTGGCGGACTTGCATATTGGCCTGTTTTCAGGCCGCCGCCGCCAGCTTAAGCGCATTGTCAATCTAGTGAATCTGGAGCAGCCGGACTTTATTGTGATTTCTGGGGATTGGACCTATGAACCTAGTGAGCATCTGATGGAGGATCTAAAAGTCCTGTCAGGTTTTAATGCGCCAGCGTATTCAGTGCCGGGTAACCATGATGAACAGATTCCCGGCCCGCCTATTCAACAGGTGCTCAAGGAAGGACTAGAGGCGGCCAATATTATTCCCATTGAAGGCAAAATTATTGAAATGGATGAAATTCGCCTGATTGGCGTAGGGGATCTTTGGGCAGGCAAAGCCGATATGCAGCCCATGCCGGAATTACCACAGGATAAGCCGTGGGTTATTGTGGCGCATAATCCCGATACCGTAGCGCAGGTGCCAGACTTGCCCTATCGTCCGCTCATGCTGTCCGGTCATACGCATGGTGGCCAACTAGAACTGCCTTGGCTAACGGATTATGTGCTTAGCCGAGTATCCTTGCTGGGATTTAAAAAAGGCTTATATCAGGTAAAAAATGCACAGGTTTATGTGACGGTTGGCACTGGACTGGTAGGTTTGCCACTGCGTTTTAGGACACCGCCTACGATTGATATTCTTCATTTGCATTAGACCACTTTGGTAAGGGCAAAGAAAAGTAAATCAGGTCGTCAAACTCCTGATTTTTAAGCTAATGCTTAAGCATGCTATTCGCTTTGATAAATCACCTGATTGCGTCCTGCCGCCTTGGCTTGATACAGTGCCTGATCCGCATCCGACACCAATTGGTTAGGCGTTTTTTGATGGTTAAACTGCGCCACACCGATACTAATAGTGACTGGACGCGCTTCCCAAGGATAATTTGCCACTTCTTCACGAATGCGATGGGCAATGGGCAAGGCATCATTGAGCGGCGTATCGGGCAAAATAATCACAAATTCTTCGCCGCCATAACGACAGGCCAGATCGGTAGTGCGCACAGTTTGCTGCAAAATAGCTCCAACTTGCGCCAGTACGTGATCACCAGTCTGATGGCCAAAATCATCGTTAAAGCGTTTAAAGTGATCCACGTCTAGCAGCATCACGGCTAAAGGATGCTCGTAGCGGGTAGCACGCTGCCATTCCATTTGTAGGCGCTGTTCAAACGCACGGCGATTGGCAAGGCCGGTCAGACTGTCAGTGAGACTTAGGGCTTCCAGCTCTACTGTAAGCTGTTTCAATTCCTGCGTGCGCCGTTCTACTTTTTTCTCAAGGTTAATATTATTGAGTTCCAGTGCATGCTGGGCGCGTTGGCGTAGCAGTTCTTGGCCATGCTGGGCGCGTGCCTGCCAGATGATCAGGCAGCAGGACAAAAATAGCGTCAGGAAAATCAGCATGGAAACTTCAAACTGGTTGTTATACCAGTGCATCAGATTACCCTGACGGCACAGCCAGCCGATAGTAATAAACACCAGAATCAGTGTGGGAAGCAACCAGCGCACCATTTTGCTGCCCAGCGTTTGCCCCACAAACAGCCGCATAAAGCCTCGTTCGGCATGAATAAACAACAGCGCCACACTAAGCTCAATAAAGGCAATAGCAGACAGCGGCGATAGTGGGACATAAAAACCAAAGCGGTATAGTTCGCGCACGCCATAGGCATAGCCAATCAATACCATGATTGAGGTTAAAATCACCGGAATAATAATAATGCGCGCCAGATTTAAAATATGGTAATTACGGAAGGTCAGCAGAAAAATACTAAGGCCATTTAAAATAAAATTAATGGCTGACAGCGGGGACATGCGGTTTGAAAATAGCTGATTATCGGCATTATTCTGAATTAAATGATTTTGCACCAATATGGAATCAACTGCGCTTAAATCAATGCCTGTGAGATATTGATATGCAGTGAGCAGCCCAAGACTAATCAGGCTGAGCGACACGATACGCTGTACCAGTGTGGTCATGCGGCGGCGGGTCAAAAATAGCAATAAAGCAATACTGGCCAGAATAAAACATAAAGCCGAATTGGCTTTCATGGAAATTCCGGACGGAAACAGCCAAGTCAGTAGGCGACTTTCAAACAGCCAGCCAAACAGCACAATGATTGAAGGCAAACAAATCAGCAATGCAGCAATTTTTAAAAGAAAAACGCGTTCTTCAATATAATGGGAGTTGGCCTGCTGATAGGAAGGTTTAATCAATATTCCTCATCCCATAATCTGCAATCATTCATAAGTGACTAGCATCAAAATACAAGCAACTTGGTGTGATTAAGCCCAAATCAATTCAACCTGTTGTTAATTTGAGCTTAACTGAGTTTATTTCAATCTACATGAAAAAACCGACGATTAGCGAAACATTTAGCTGTTCAATTGCTGGTTTTTGGTTTCATGCGTCACCAGCACTGCCACCAAGGTAATGAGCGCGGCGGCAGCCAGATAATACCCAACTGCCCCAAGGCCATAGTGTTTGCCCAGCCAAGTGGCAATAGAAGGTGCCAGTGAAGCCCCAAAAATGCCAGCCAGATTAAAGGCCAGTGATGCACCGGTATAGCGTACATTGGTAGGGAACAATTCCGATAACACGGTTCCGAGCGGACCATAAGTGAAGCCCATCAAGGCTAAGCCAATACACAGAAATGCCAGCACACCCACATCGGTGCCACTACTGAGCAGCGGTGCCATCAACAGCCCAAAGACTGCAATAGCCAGTGAGATCACGCTTAACGTGATTTTACGGCCATAGCGGTCGGCCAGTAAGGCAGAAATTGGAATACTCATGGCAAAAAATAAAATGGCAACCAGTTGCAGTAACAGAAAATGCTCGCGGCTATAGCCTAGAGTGGTGGTGCCCCAGCTTAGCGCAAATACCGTGACCAGATAAAACAGCACAAAAGTGGCCAGCGCAATACACGTGCCTAAAAACAGCATTTTGCCATGCTGTTTAAACACGGTAAGCATGGGCACCTTGACCTGTTCATGCTTGTCCAGCGTGGCTTGAAATACCGGCGTCTCATGGATTTTTAGGCGTACAAACAAACCCACCAGCACCAGCACACTGCTGGCCAGAAAAGGCACTCGCCAACCCCAGGCAAACAAGTCTGCCTCGCTGAGAAATTCACCCAGTAGCAAAAAAGCGCCACTGGCCATTAAAAATCCAAGCGGAGCACCCAGTTGTGGAAACATGCCATACCATGCCCGTTTGCCGGGTGGCGCATTTTCGGTGGCCAGCAATACCGCACCGCCCCATTCACCGCCCAAACCTAGTCCTTGCCCGAAGCGGCAAAGCGCCAGCAACACCGGAGCCAGCATCCCGGCTTGGGCATAACTGGGCAATAAACCAATGGCTACTGTGGAAATACCCATGGTGAGCAGGGCAGCAACTAGCGTGGCTTTACGGCCAATCCGATCACCAAAATGGCCAAATAAGGCCGAGCCAACCGGACGGGCAAAAAATGCCAGTGCAAAAGTCATAAAAGACTGTAAACGGGCTAAATCAGGATCACTGCCCGGAAAAAACAAAATTGGAAATACCAGCACTGCCGCTGTGGCATAAATATAAAAATCAAAAAACTCAATCGTGGTGCCAATCAGGCTGGCAAACAGCACCGTTGCTTTTGAGTTGGTTTTGGCAGGCGCTGCCACAGCAACATTACGCATCATCTATCCCGGTTGTGCAAAAAAATAATTTTAAATCCAGAAAAATCATCAAAACTGATCGAGCTGAATAAAAAAGATACAGCTTATCAAGCGGCTCATAGTGCCACTAGCCGGATGAGGATGCCAGTGCTACGGCGCGGTTTTTTTAGCCTATTTTTTTAAAGTGGTTAAACTGACAGGGTTTTTAAGGTGATTAATCTTGCTAAAGATTGCGGGAAAATGGCTCATTGGTGGTTGTGTTAAGGCAACACATAAGCATAAATCGCCCAGCAATGACAGGCCGCACCCGCCAGCACAAATAAATGCCAGATGGCATGGGTATAAGGATATTTTTTGGCCGCATAGAAAATAGTACCCACGGTATAACTTACCCCGCCAGCTACCAGCCAGAAAAACCCGGCTGCGGGTAAGGCATGATAAATATCTGGCAGTACAAACAGCGCTAGCCAGCCCATCACCAAATAGGCAGTGAGGGAAACTTTGGGAAAACGATGAATAAAAAACAGCTTAAACACAATGCCCAGCGCAGCCATGCTCCACAGAATCCATAGCAGCAGCTCCGCCTTAAATCCATCAAGACTGATCATTAAAAATGGAGTATAAGTGCCCGCAATCAGCAAATAAATCGCACTATGATCCAGTTGTTTTAAAAACGTGCGTGCCTTGGGCGATTGAATGCCGTGATACAGGGTAGAGGCCAGAAAAAGCACAATCATACTGATACTGTAAATGAGCACTCCGGCACTTTGGGCACTGGTCAGGGAACCCAAACCTTTTTTTAGTAGGAAAAACCCAGCAACCAGCGCAAATAAAGCGCCTAGCGCATGGGTCAGGGTATTTAGTTGTTCTTCGTGACGCTGATAAGGCATGAGAGGACTGGGTAAATTCATAATACTGCAAACCTGTTTTGGCCACATTAACATAAATTTCAGGGCATTTTTAGCATGCAGGAGTGGGATGTTTTATCATAGTGCTTTTCGTGATTGTAAAGCTGAGTATTGCTATGTCTGACCCGTCCTTACCTGTATCTTCATCGGACAGCGTGCATCAGTTACAGCACCTGATCAGTAGCAGTTTTGCGGCAGGGCAACTCGAAAAAATCACCTTGAGCAAATATAAAGGCAGCGAAGCAAATCTGGAAAAAATCCTGATCCGATCTGTCGCGCTTAAAAAACAGCCAATGCTGAGCTTTGTCTATCAATATCAAACCCGTGACATTACCAAAAACTATTCACTAGATGACGCACTGACTGAAATCACCCAACAACTGGATGCCGGTTTTAAACAGCTCAATGCTAAAACCTTAACGCATGACTACCAGCTGATGATCAGTAAAAAAGGCAAACCTTTGCTCTCACAACAGAGTCATTTACAAAAGCCCTATTCACAGCAGCTCAGTCCGCAATCCAGTTCGCTGCCAAGCAGTTCGGAACACAGCCATTCTGATCATACTCATTCGACCCATAATCGTGCCAAGCAACGCTATGTGGAACAATCACGCCCTTTTTTGCAACAACTTGGCGTGACTGATCAGCAAGGGCAGATAATTCCAGCCATGTCGCGCAAGTGGAAGCAAATTAACAAGTTTGTAGAAATTTTTGCCAATGCCATTGCGCAGACCTCATTGACGCAGCAGGACACGATGTCGGTGGTGGATTTTGGCTCCGGCAAAGGTTATCTGACTTTTGCCGTGCATGATTTTATTCGCCAGCAATTGCACAAAACCGCAGAAGTTACCGGAGTGGAATTGCGTGATGAGCTGGTGCAGTTTTGCAATCAGGTTGCGCAAACAGTAGATGCAACAGGAATGACATTTTATCAGGGCGATGTACGCAGTTTTAATCCTGACAAAATAGACATCATGATTGCCTTACATGCCTGTGATACTGCCACTGATTATGCCTTGCATACTGGTATTCGCCTGAATGCAGCCGTGATCATGTGCGCGCCATGCTGTCATAAGGAAATCCGGCCACAGCTAAAAATGCCGTTATTGTTACAACCCATGCTGCAATACGGTGTGCATCTGGGGCAACAGGCCGAAATGCTGACCGATAGCTTGCGGGCATTATTACTGGAAGCGCATGGTTATGACACCAAGGTGTTTGAGTTTGTAGCGCTCGAACATACCAGCAAAAACAAAATGATTCTGGCCATAAAAAAACAGCTGAATGCCAAAAAACAGGCCGAGGTGTCGCAAAAAATACAGGAACTTAAACAGTTTTATGGTATTGAACAACAAAGTCTGGAACAGCTGCTGGGCGAAAGTAACACTTAAGCCAGACTATAAAAAGCATGCTGAGTAGGGCGTGCTTTTTAATGAACGACGCTAAATTGAATTAACGCCCTGTATAGATCAGTCCACCATTTAAGGTAATTGAGGGGGGTAGAGGATTATCAAGATCATTGTTAAATGGGCTGGAATTGGTGAGAACAGTATTATTAAATTTCACTCCAAATCCATTTGGTTCAACCTGAATGCCCTTGCATGCAGCGTTTGTCTTACCGCACTGGTAGTCGATTGCAATTAAGCGTATTAAACTACTAGTGCCAGAATCAAGTAATATCCTATTAAGTTGAATCGACTTTAGTTTTTTGTTTTGGATTATGACCGTCACATCCTGACTTTCTATCGTAACTGTGTCGTGATTAGTAACACTTACGTTAAAGTCATTAGGTGTGGTGCTTTGGTTAAAATAGGAGTTATCGGCATACCAGAGATTATTCTGGTCTGCTGCTGGCGCTTTCGATGGCAATGGGCGAATGGTTAATACTTGTTTTGGCTTCAATGCATCCACTGATGCACTAATGATAAGTGGTGCTGGTTTAGGATCATTACCAAAACTGGAAAAACTGTATGCTGTCGGTAGCAAGGTAAACTGACTGGCCGACTGTAAATCTTTAAAGCTTAAGTTTTGGGTATCTGTAGGTTGAGCATCTAAAGAGTAGTTACTATAATCCATATACTGGCCGTAAAGGCCTCGATCATTTTTACTAAACGATATATTGATATTATTGTCTGTTAAAACAGAAATACCTGTATTAAAAATTCTTGAGCCAATAATCTGCTCCGGACTATTAACCGCAGCTATAACCTGATGGGTTTTTCCGTCTATGGTCACTGAGCCATGGCTTGTCTTTGGAATATCTTGTAGCGTCTGCGGCGCAATCGAGAGAGTGCCTTTAAGCTTTCCATTAAGTATTAATAAATTATCCAATGAATTATTGGATTTTAGAACCGTCTGAGTAAAACTGATATCTACTGAACCAGTAGCTGGATCATACTGAATGGTTGAGCCGGAACATTGATCATTATATTGAGAATCTTCCTGCATACAGCTAAAGGTCTGCTGAGTATTATCAGAATTTATATTGTTTTTAATTAATAGATCTCTTGCATAAATCAAAAGATGATCAATGTATTGATCATCTTTTGAGCTAAAAATTGTATGACTTTCAACTATAATAACAGCATGAAATATACCGATATCAAATCATTACC
>SECL01000054.1 GCA_004173455.1 Moraxellaceae bacterium
GGCTATGTGCAGGTTTACCTGGGAAATGAATAGCTAGCCTGGCATACCTGTTAGCCCGCGGTTTCACAATAATGCAAGCTGCTCTATTTTGTCAAAGTGTTTGCGGTTCAATGTGTCTAAAGTAAGGTTGTTAGCAATTGCGGTAGCAGCAATAAACAAATCAGCCGTTTCAATGGATTTCCGCAACTTCTTCAATTGCTGCTGAATGTCAACAGCTATGTGAGCGGCTTTGCTGTCAAACGGCAGTACAACAATCTCTGAAAGTAATTCCTGCCAAAAGGAAATCTGGGCAGGTGTTGCTCCGCTGTAAACTTCATATTCTATTACACTGGAAATAGCAATTTGTTCATATTGCCGGGAGAGTTGAACAAGTTTAGCATTGGTTTTATCAGTCTTGCGGAAATAATCAATCAACAAGGTCGTGTCAATCATAAGGGTGTTGTCCGCCATTGGTTGATTGATTTGCGGGTTTCTTCAATGGTTTTTATTTGGTCTTCAGTAAAGACGGGTCCGTTGAGCAGCAATTCCGTCAATCTGCTTTTGTTAGTCGCCGGTTTGCTTTCCGTCAATTCCCGTTGCAGCTTTGCTTTATCGGCTGGTGAAAGTTGTTTCACAATGGACACCAACTCTTCAAAAGGTATGTGCACTCTGACTTCCATATACCAAATTTAAGTCTTCTGCCTCACTTACAAAGAGCAAGGTAGCTTGGCGGCCATCCGGAAGCAGTAAATGCTTTTGTTCCTGTTGTTGGTGGGCTAGCCACCACACCACACCATCGCCTCAACACCAATCCTCCCAAAACAAAAAAAGCCCCTGCAGAGGCTTGTCGAATTAATTGTATCAACCCACGGTGTTACACCGCCATTTTGCTAACGATGTTGCTGTACGTTGACTGATTGCGGCTGCCGCTTACCTGCATGCGTATAAAATACACCGTTCCGGGAGTAAGGCCTGTAACCAGGCACCGGCTTGCCGTGCTGTTTTTCATACTCTTCCAGCTCTCCGGCTTTAGCTCGGGGTCGGAGGTAATCTGTGCTACATAGCCCTTGGCGTTCGGGCATTTAGCAGCCACCTTCAGCTCGCCGCTGGTGCCTGTGTAGCTAACCGCTTCAATAACAGCCTCGCCAAGCACCTTTGCCGTCCTGGGTTTTTCATCGGCCATGCCGGCTTCCACCACAATTTGTGGATTGCCGTTGGCCGTGAGCTGAACATAATTGCCTAACTGGTGCATTTTGTCGATCAGCGCATCGCGGTTCTGGTTTTTTTGCGAGATAGCTGCGGTGTCGCCGGTTTGAGCGCTGCTCATAGAGGCCTGGTACTCGTCGATGGAGTCTTTGAGCACCAACATGGCCGGAACCGGGGTTGGGAACAACGTGGTTTTGGTGCTTACCTGCTGATGAATAAACAGGCATTTTTCAAGCACCTCCGCGTCGGTCATACGGTCGTAACCGTTGGTAATCCTGATAATGGAC
>SECL01000003.1 GCA_004173455.1 Moraxellaceae bacterium
ATTCAAAATATTACCAGCAATCAACTCAACCTTACAGCAACTTAATCTTAACTACTTGTTTTTCAACAGATTGTTGTCAAGCTCATCGTCGCTGTGGGGTGCATTCTACAGCATTCCTCCACCCCGTCAATACTTATTTTAGATCACAACCATTGACCGGGCGTTTTATGAACGACCTAGGTTTTTTGCTCTAGGCTTAACTATTGATTTATGGAAATTTAATGATTTTTAAGCCTAAAAATTATTTTTTTGCGCTTTAAGCTTGGGAATAAGTCGTATTAGAAGTAATACAACTAAAATAAGCGCATAAGGCCATGTATCCATTAATCCAACTTTTTTGAGCCATGTCATGTGAACGACCGCAAGAATGCCGATGAGATAAACCAGCTTGTGTAGTTTGATCCAATTTCTTTTAAGGCGACGTTGCCATTCCTTGGTAGATGTAATAACTAATGGTAGATATAAAATGAGAGCGATGGCACCGACAATAATATAAGGGCGATGGATAATCTCCTGATAAATGCGCGAAAAATCCAGTTGCAAGAAGAAGCCGATATAAACCAAAAAATGCACTAAAGCATAGAAGAAAGCAAATAGCCCAGCCATTCTACGCCAATGTATCCAGCCGGTTAAGCCGGTTAAAATTCGAAGAGGGGTGATTGCCAGCGCAAATAAAATGCTGCGAATAGCCCACTCCCCGCTATGATCAACTAATGCTTTGGTAGGGTCTGCACCCAATGACTGGGGAGCTAAAACCGTTTGGTAAACCATCCATAAAAACGGTAGCAGCAAGATGCCAAACATCAGCGGCTTGAATTTTTGAATGAGGGTATTGAGCGTTTTCTTATCCATTGTTTTCAACACTCTTCATTTTTCATTGAGGTATTTCCTTAGCGTCTCTCATTATTAATAAAAGCGCTTTAAGTCCATTCCTTTGTAAAGTGCCGCGACTTCGGCACCATAGCCATTAAAGGGCAAGGTTTTTTTCCAGTTTGGATTGAATAGGCTATTGGGCAGTTGTCGTTCGCGTGCCTGACTCCAGCGCGGATGGTCGACATTGGGATTGACGTTGGCATAAAAGCCGTATTCCTGTGGTGCCAGCCCTAGCCAAGTGGTAACTGGGGCTTTATCGGTAAAGGTAATGCCTACAATAGATTTGATAGACTTAAAACCATACTTCCATGGCACAATCAGGCGAAATGGTGCCCCATTCTGGTCAGGCAAACTGCGGCCATATAATCCGACGGCCATAAAAGCCAACGGGTGCAATGCTTCATCCAGTCTTAATGCTTCGATATAAGGCCAGTCGAGGTCATTACTGTTTTGGTTGGGCAGTTGTTTGGGATCAAGCAAAGTAGTGAATTGAATAAAACGTGCGTTACTTTTGGGCTGGAATCGTTTGATGAGCTGAGCCAGTGGAAAACCCAGCCATGGCACCACCATCGACCATGCTTCTACACAGCGAAACCTATAAATACGATCTTCAAGGGTGTAAGGCGCCAGAATATCCTCAAGGTTAAATGTACCCGGTTTATTACATAAGCCATCGACTTTAATCCGCCATGGATCAACCTTGATAGTGCCGGCATTGGCCGACGGATCGGATTTTCCAGTGCCGAATTCATAAAAATTATTGTAGGTAGTGACAGAATCATAAGGCGTGATGATATTTTGGGTGGGGTTGGTAGTGGCAATTTTTCTGGCGGTGATTTTTTTACGCAAATACAGCGCCGCATCACTTCGCTCTTTTATGGGTTGGTAAGTGCCTGCGGCATGGGCAGCCTCTAATGGATAAAGGCTGGCTACTGATCCTGCGGCAGCAAGGCTCATTAATTGGCGACGGTTAAGATAAGAAGTTTCGGCGGTAATCTCGCTAGAAGCTGGCTCAGATTTTTGTTTTTGTTGAATTAGCATGAAGCGTCTCATCTGTTATGGCCAGTTTTCCTACACTAGTACGAGCCAAGCCACAACAGAAGCAGAAGTTTGTAAGAAAAAAGTTATTGTTTTCCTTTTGATGCTTTATCGGGCGGTGCGATGGGTAACAGTAGTCACAATACCAGACACTGCATAAATGAGCGCCACCGTTAAAATACCAATAGGAATATTGTAAGTCACAGCAGCTAAAACAAGTACAACCGGCAACATCACGGCAAAAGGCACGCGCTTGCGATCCAATTGTTTAAAACTAAAATATTTCACATTACTGACCATCAGCAGACCTGCAATCACCACAACAGCCGCATAGACAACCTGCCAGAACAAATCTGAAATATTAAACAGGCTGGCGTTATCAATCCCCACCCATACCGCCGTAATGACCAAGATCGCTGCTAGCGGACTGGCAAGACCAATAAAATAGCGTTTATCAACCGTACCAATTTGTACATTAAAACGAGCCAGTCGGAAGGCAGCACATGCTGTATAGATAAAGGAACAAGCCAGACCAATGCGACCTAATGGCTCTAGCGCCCAGCTATACATGAGCATGGCAGGTGCAACACCAAAGGACAGCATGTCGGAGAGTGAATCGTATTGCTCGCCAAAAGCACTTTGGGCACCGGTCCAGCGCGCCACCCGACCATCCAGACCGTCTAGCAAAGCAGCCAGAAAAATGGCCAGAATTGCGTGGGTAAATTCATTGTTACTGCTGGCGATAATGGAATAAAACCCAGACAATAATGCTGCTGTAGTAATCAGATTGGGCCATAAATAAATACCCCGACTCCTAATTTTATGGCCTTCTTGGGTTTGTTCTTCTTCAACAATTTCAAAAGTTAATCCATCGTGGTCTTCATCCAGTGGCTTTTGTGAATGAGGTTCCAGATTTGAAGGCTGTGACATGGATTAGCTCCCGGATCTTTTTATGGATGCGTTATTAAAAATTGTGATTTTAGCGGACGATGATGTTGCTTTCATTAGCTTTTGGCAACAATAAATGTATAAAGCTGCCCTACACAACTGTAAGGCAAGCCAGATTTATTCGGCAGCTAGCCAGCGTACGGCAGCATGTCCACCATTTTCAGTCATGCGCAAATGCGGAAACAGCCATTGTAAAATAGCCTCTGCCTGATCAGCAAATTGCCAAGGCGGATTGATAATGAGTAATCCACAGCCATTGAGACCCACAGGAGTATCATCCGGCCACACACACAACTCACAGATTAGTTGCTTTTTAATGCCGGTTTTGAGCATTTTTTTCTCAAACCGTTCAATCATGCTGCGATCCTTGATGGGATACCACAACACAAACATGCCGGTAGACCATTTTTTATAAGCATTGGTCAGCAACTCCACCAATTGGGGGAAATCCTTGCGCTCGAGTTCATACGGTGGATCAATCATCACCATACCGCGCTTTTCTTTAGGTGGAATCACCGCCAGCAAGCCTTCATAGGCATCACGCTGATGAATCCCAAAACGCGGATCACGGATATTATGCTTGAGGTCAAAAAATACATCCGGCTGCGTTTCAAATACCGTACCCGCATCTTGTGGCCGGATATGCTGGCTACCTAGCCACGGCGATCCCGGATACCAGCCCTTGCTTTGCTGGCTGCGCAACTTGTCAACGTCTTTCAGATAGGTTTGAACTGCCTGTGGTGCCTGTTGAATCACCGAGCGATCCAGTTGCACCAGACGATGAATACCTTCGAGATACTCGCCTGACTTTTGCGCAGGCGCGCGCGACAGGTCATATAAGCCTGCACCACCGTGCGTATCAATATAATGATAAGGCTTGTCCTTACTATTTAAGCGATTTAACAGCTCAATGAGCAAAACATGCTTCATGACGTCGGCAAAGTTGCCAGCATGAAAATGATGTCGATAATTCATGATTGTAATTTAAACGCCTTGCTTATCAGATTTGGCATAATGGTAGCATGAAGTGACTTTCGAAATGGTTGCAATTGCATGTGGTCTCAGGTTGCATTGCTATTTAGTATTGCCTACATCTAGATTCGCGCTTTCGTTTTACGCAACAATCACTTAAACCTTTTATTTTAATTTGATGGGTTATACGCGATATGAATGACTTTGAGCCAGCCAAACAGTGGCTAAGTGAAGCCAATCTTGAACTGCTATTACAGCAGGGATTTTTTGTGGTTGATGATGCCTGCCCTGCCAAGTTGTTTGAGGCGCTGCTACAGGAATCAACACAGCTGCAAGGCGAATTTCAGCAGGCCAAAATTGCACAGGGTGGCTTAAATCAGGCGATTCGTGGTGATATCACCCGCTGGCTGCGCACTGACGATCATGCAGGCAGCTTATATTTGACTTTACTTGAAAAACTGGGGCATCACCTCAATCAACAGCTATATTCGGGCATTCGTCGGGTTGAAGCGCACTATGCCAGCTATGCAGCCGGAGACTTTTACAAGCTGCACCGTGATAATCCCCTGAACAATCAGCCAGTGACGCAACCCACGCTGCAACATTCACGAGTTATTTCTACAGTTTTTTACCTTAATCCAGTATGGCAAGCTACATGGCATGGTGAATTGCACCTACAGGATCAGCAGCAGCATTGGCATAAGATTTTACCGTTACCCAATCGACTGGTGATTTTCCAAAGTGATTTACTGCATGAAGTGTGTCCAGCACGCCATGAGCGCCGTTCGATTGCAGGCTGGTTACGCCGCGATGAACATATTTTTTAAATCTTTTATTGGTACAACTGCTGCTTGAATAGCTACTGCTTACAGCAATTTGTGCGTTTTCACTGTTTATTGCGTTGTCGACCAATTTTTGGCAAAACGTTTAATTGATGTCCCATTGTTTTTATTCATTGAAACAGGTAAGCCATGACTAATATTTCTCAGCAAATTGATCTTTCTGAAAATGATCCCTCTCAAAATAATTCACTTCAAAATCCGATCCATCAAAATAGTGCTGATCTGGTAAAAAAAATTGGCGAAACTGATCAGCAGTTTTTAACCAACCCCACGCCAGAACTGGCTAAAATCCGCGCTAATTTGCGCGTCCAACTTGTAAAACATAGCCATCAACGGCAGGAACAAATTTATTTTTTGACGGAAGCTGCGGCGTTACTGGAAATTGCGCTCATGGAAATCAGCAGCCTAGAACAGCATTTGGCCTTGAGTGCCGCTTTGGGTGAAACTTATTTAGAGTTTTATCATGTGACTCAGGAAACGCGTTACCTGATTATTAGCAAACAAGTCATTAAACCCTTGTCGCATCATGCCAGTACAGAAATTTTGCTGGCACTGGCACGCTTGAGCGCTGCTGAAAATCATCCCTCACTCGTCAAACACTGGATGACTCGCCTGATGCAAATTCCGAATATAGACCTTATGGACATCAGGCAAGCAGCGGAACTGGATTCATATCGCGATGAAGACTGGTTTAAAGCGTTGCTTAGAACGCATCTTCATTAATCAGTAGCACCTTTTAAATGCTACAAAGATACTAAAATTATATCTTTGGCATGGAGTCACAGTGTAGCTCGGTATTGAGCTGGTCGATAATGGGTGCCCACTCATCATCGCCGTGCCACTTTTCTTTTAGCAGTTGCGACTGACCTGACGTCCAGAACGGTGCATCACCCAATTTGACGTTTTCAGGCAATTGATGCGTATGGATGAAGGTTTGAATGGCGTCCTCAGAGGAGTCTAAACCCAGTTGTTCAAATAAAGTTTCTATGCTCGGGGTTCCGACAATCATGATTAGCTCCTAATTTATTCAATATGATAGTAAAATTTATAAACCAGCCAGCTAAAATCACAAGCAACAAAACGTAGCGTATTGTGCGTTTTTTATTTTTTAATAGGGATTTCCACTAAAAAAGCCCTCATCACATCGCTGTAATCAGGGCTTTTGTAGTGCTATTACTAGTCTGTTATTTTAACAGGTCAGCAACCGCTGTACGCTCACCTTCTAGCTCGGCTAGGGTTGCGTCCATTTTTTCACGACTGAACTCATCAATCGGTAAGCCTTCTACACGCGTGTATTCGCCGTTTTCACAGGTTACTGGTACACCGTACATTACGTCTTTTGGAATACCATAAGAACCGTCGGAAGGAATACCCATGGTGACCCATTTGCCATTGGTGCCAAGCGCCCAGTCACGCATGTGATCAATGGCAGCATTGGCAGCAGACGCAGCAGAAGACAAGCCACGTGCTTCAATAATCGCCGCACCGCGTTTACCAACTGTTGGCAGGAATACGTTGGCATTCCAGTCCTGATCGTTGATCATGTCTTTGACGCTTTCGCCATTGATGGTGGCAAAACGGTAATCTGCATACATGGTTGGCGAGTGGTTGCCCCACACGGTCATTTTTTCAATGTCAGCCACTGCTTTGCCAGTTTTGGCAGCCAGCTGGCTTAATGCGCGGTTGTGATCCAAACGCAACATGGCAGTGAAGTTCTTGGCTGGCAGGTCTGGTGCAGATTTCATGGCAATGTATGCATTGGTATTGGCTGGGTTACCCACCACCAGTACTTTAACATCACGGCTGGCCACGTCATTTAAGGCTTTGCCCTGTGCGATGAAGATTTCACCATTGACTGCCAGCAACTCAGCACGCTCCATGCCCGGACCACGCGGACGTGAACCCACGAGCAGCGCGTAATCAGCATCTTTAAAGGCTATTTTTGGATCATCTGTTCCTACCATGCCAGCCAGTAAAGGAAATGCACAGTCTTCCAGTTCCATCATCACGCCTTTAAGCGCTTGTTGAGCCTTTTCCATTGGAATTTCAAGCATTTGAAGAATAACTGGTTGATCCTTGCCCAGCATTTCCCCGCTGGCAATCCGGAACAACAAACTATAACCAATTTGACCAGCAGCGCCAGTTACGGCAACACGAACAGGTTGCTTCATGTAGTTTCTCCAATTAGGGGACAAGGAATGTCGGGGAGATCAAGCAGCAGCGATGGTTTATGAATATCGACAGCACTTCATCTCGGCGCCAAGATTGTACTTGATTAACGCGATGGGTGCGAGTATAGGGGCAGGCAAATCTGCAAAAGTCGAAGATTTTTTGATGAAAATAGCAGAAAAATGCGCGCTGCAATGTCAGAGCAATCTTCTGCTTTACGGCGTACCTTGTACGATAAAGGTGGCTGGACAGTTGGAACGAATGGTTGCCGGGCAAGACACATACTGACCCTGATTGTTATAGCACACTTTCATTTCGGTCAGGACAGGCGCGTTAAAGCGTACGGTCTGTACACAGCGTAACTGAATACCGTCTGCGGGCAGCGTGTTGTTGAGCATTTGCAGCTGACGAATCAGACTACTGCGCTGCATGCTAATTTCTTTGGATGCATTAAACTCGGGCGGCACCCGCAAACGACCTGCATAGTTGGCAATGGTTCTAAAATAGGTGCTTGGACTCATACCAGTGCAACCACCATTGCGCTGCCAGTCTTCCTGTCGCAGGCGTTCATCTGGCATAACGCGTTCAACGACTCGAGCCTGCAAAGGATTAAGCGCGGCTGGTGTACGACTGGCGCAATCATTGGGATCAGTGACAGGTACTTCTGGTTTGAGCGATGCAATAGTGAGTGAAAAACCTTCCTGACACTGGCGCAACTGACGTTTGCTGGGATCTAATGCACATATCGCAGGCGACATGTGAATAATCAGCGTAAAACGCTGCGGACGTACGTTCTCTGCACCGATCACCTGTTGGGCAAGCGATAATAAGCAAAAAGCAGATACTGTACTCAGCATTGTATGCCGTAACTTCATTTGGTTAGATCACCCGCCGACAAAAGCATAAAAAGTATGAACGCATAAATTTCGGATCGCTATGTTAAACCAGCTTTCATATTTTGAAAGCATGATCGTGTTGAACAAACGTGAACATGAATTTTTTGAGCATGGCCTGCATTCGCAATGCGCTGATAAAGGCTGTTACTGTTGCTTGTCTTCTTCGTCATGCTATTCCTCCCGTTAACCGTATGTTCAATATTGAACAGGTATTTTTCCCATACGCTGTGCAATGGTCTGGTTGTTTCTGCCAAAGATCAACCCGTAATAGGTTGCATTGGTCATTACATTCTTGACGTAATCACGGGTTTCCAGCAGTGGAATACTTTCCGTGTACTGATCACCCTCTAGGGGTTGGTCCATGGGTTGCCAGCGTTTCGCTCGGTTCGGCCCGGCATTGTAGCCCGCTGTAGCCAGCACTGGCTGATTGCTAAGCTCCCCATGAATATGACTCAGGTAAAACGTGCCATAACGGATATTGGTCTGCATGTTGGACAACGCGGCACTGCTGTAACTTTCTCCCAGTTGCCGTGCTACCCATTTTGCAGTATCTGGCATAATCTGCATCAGACCCCCTGCGCCAACATGCGAACGGGCAGCCAGTACAAAACGGCTTTCCTGCCGGATCAGGCCATAGACCCATGCCGGATCAATACCTACATTGCTGCTGTGCTGAATCACCTGATCCCGAAAAGGAGTCAAAAATTGCAGCTCATAATTGTGCAGCTTGGTGGTTCGCTCCGCTGCATAAATAGCCCGGTCATACCAGCCCATGCTATTGGCACGACTAGCTGCTGCTAAAATCATGCCATCATCGTGCTTGAGATACGCTTGACGTACAGCCCAGTTCCATTCACGGTTGCTATAACTGGCTGAGGCATTGATGTTATACAGTGCAAAAGCCCGCTGGAAATGCACGTCGCCATCCAGACGCTGAAAGTCCTGCGTGCTCGGATTGTAGGATGTGCCCAATTTTGTCAATGATTGACCCACACGATCCCGCGACAGCAAACCATAATAATCTTCCTCTAGCGCCAGATTGGTATAAAACGCTTTGGCTGCGATTTTGCCTTGCTCCTGCGTTGCAGCATCACCACTACGCTGCTCGCTGGCACGCGCAAACCAGTATTGCCACAGGCGCTCTTGCTGTAATGGCAGGCTCATGCTATCGACTGCACGTAGTAGCGCATCCCATTGGCCAAAGCGAACCGCCTGTCTGCCGTAGCTTTCGGCTTCTTCATCACTGAAAGGATAACCATAACTTTGGTCAAACCAGCTCACCGACTGGGCATTAAAGCCATTTTGCATCACGGAATTGGCGGCTTTGTACGCCACAATTCGATAGGCATAGCGTAAAACATCCTGTGGCAAGCGGGCACGGTATTGGCCAATCTGACCTGCGGCCATGTCTACCGAGCTATCGGCCAGCCGCGCAATCGCAAACAGGAACTTAGCCTGATCAGCACTACTGGCCAGCGGCGCACTCTGCAAATAATTAAAAGGATTGCTGGCAATGAAATTGAGCTCGGCAAAATCCAGTGCAATCCCCAGACCCTGCCCGACCTGTACTGCATTGCCCAACTCCCCAGCACGCAACATGGTCCATAACCGTTGCTGGCGATCCTGCGCACTTTTTAGCGGGCTATTGACCATGAGCCGCGCAAGTCCTGAACAGGACTCCGGTTGTTTGTTGGTCTTGAGCCACACCCGATTAAACTCTGAAAATACCAGTGGATCACCGGCCATGGCCTGCACCTGCCCAATTGCGCAGCTTTCCGCTTCGTCAGCATTGGTGACATATGCCACCAAAGGCCGCGCGCTGGCAAAATCACCAGCCTGCACCTTGGCTTCAATGTAGTCAGCAGCCAGCTTTTCTGCCATGGCCGAATTGGGATAACGTGTGACAAACGCTAAAATAGTCTGCGGGCTTTGGGTCACCAGATCGCTGTTGAGCTTCCAGTATTGTGGATAATAGCCCAGCACACTGTCCTGCATAGAAAATTGATAATTGTCCAGCATCGTCATGTTGTCATTATTGGCCGCACTCAACGCCGCATTAAAATCACTATCGGCTGCTTGAGCGTGCTGTACTACCATACTGCCTGCAAGACTCACGGCAAACATACCGATTTTTACCATCGCTGTGGTTTTGCGCAGGGCTTTAGCTATTGATTTTGTTTTCACGGTAGACACATAAACCTCTGGAAATTCACAATTTATCAATTCTGCCATAACATAAACCTTAATTGATGTGCTTTTGCATGTAATGGCGCAAAGCGAATTTTAGAAGCCCCGTCATTTTGAAAACAGTGGGCTTATGTAATATTCCGCCTATCCCACCTGCTGCTATTCATATTTGATTGGTTGACGGCACAGCATTGCACTTTTTGTAAACACTGAATTTCTGTCTGGCAAACCCATGTTATTTGACTGGCAAAATGCTAGAATTGCGCGTTTTATAGCTTGATACGCCTGTCCAGTCCTGAAACCCGGCAGGGAATAACTGACTGTACTTTTGGAGCATTCATGACCGTTCAGACCTTTGTCCCTTCAATATCCCGTCCTACAGAAATTGCCAGCAGTCAGCCTGATTTGGCCAGCACTGAGACGCCTGTCAAACGGCTTTATATTGAAACACAAGGCTGTCAAATGAATGAATATGACAGCAGCCGTATGGCCGACCTGCTGGGTGATTCGCATGGTTACGTGCTGACCAGCAATCCCGCCGACGCGGATGTGCTGCTGATGAACACCTGTTCCATTCGTGAAAAGGCACAGGAAAAAGTATTTAGTGAACTGGGACGCTGGCGCAAGTTCAAGGAAGCCAATCCCAATGTGATCATTGGTGTGGGTGGCTGCGTGGCGTCTCAGGAAGGCGAAGTCATCCAGAAACGTGCGGCTTATGTGGACATGGTGTTTGGTCCACAAACCCTGCATCGGCTGCCCCAATTGCTGGATCAGCATCAGGACAATAAAACGGCTCCCAAAAGCCAGAAAATTAGTCTGATTGACATTTCTTTTCCGGACATTGAAAAGTTTGATTTTTTGCCTGAGCCTAAAGTAGACGGTTACAAGGCTTTTGTGTCTATTATGGAAGGCTGTTCCAAATACTGCTCATTTTGCGTCGTACCCTACACCCGTGGCGAAGAAGTATCGCGCCCGCTGGATGATGTCCTCGCTGAAATTGTCAGCCTGACTGAACAGGGCGTGCGTGAAGTCACCCTGCTGGGACAAAATGTCAATGGCTACCGTGGTGACACCTTTGATGGTGATATTTGCAACTTCGCCCAGTTGCTGCGTCTGGTCAGTGAAATTCCGGGCATTGGCCGTATTCGCTATACCACCAGTCATCCGCTAGAGTTTTCTGACGAATTAATTGCTGCTTATGCTGATTTACCACAACTGGTATCGCATTTGCACTTGCCGGTACAAAGTGGCTCGAATGCCGTACTGGCCGCTATGAAACGCAATCATACCATTGATGTGTATATTGATAAGATTGCCCGCTTGCGTGCAGTGCGTCCTGACATGCATTTGTCCAGTGACTTTATCATTGGCTTTCCGGGTGAAAGCGATGCAGAGTTTGCCGAAACGCTACAGTTTATCAAGGATCTGGATTTCGACCATTCCTACAGTTTTATTTACTCCAAGCGTCCGGGCACGCCAGCCTCTGAACTCCCCGATGATACGCCAGAGAATGCGAAAAAATTACGCCTGTCACAGGTTAAGGATGTGATCAAGCGCTCCAGTATTGATAAAACCAATGCCATGCTGGGTCAAACGGTGCGCGTACTGATTGAAAAGCCGTCAGATCGCCACCATGATATGCTGATCGGCAGTGCTGATAATACCCGTCTGGTTCAGTTTGTGGGTGACAGCAGTTGGGTTGGCCGCTTTGCCCAGATTCAAGTAACCCGAATTAAAAGCATGAATTTGGTGGAAGGCGAGTTATTAAGTCTTGAAGAAATGAATCTTGAAGATTCCTTAAACTAAAAGCCTAATTATTTCAACTGCTTAACCCCTAAAAATGCTGAATGACTGAACCACTTGACCTTTGAAAGCAGGCTATCGTAAGCTCAAGTGGCTTACTTCATTTAAAAAGGAATTATGTTGACAGCATCTATTCGTCGTACTGTTGAAGTTGAAGGCGTTACGCTGGAACGCTTAAAATCCATGCTGGGTGCCTACAATGCGCACCTCAAGCTGATTGAACAACGTCTTGATGTGAAAATTGCCCAGCGCGGTGATTTGTTTATTGTTGATGGCGAACTTGAAGCCGTGGAACGTGCCGAAGTCTTGCTGCAACGTCTTTACGAAGAATCTGCGGAAAACCGTACCATTAGCCCCGACCAGTTGCACCTGCTCATTCAGGGCAGCCAGACTGAGCGTGAAATTGCACCCGATGAAGAAGCCTCTTTTCAGGTATACCTGCAAACCCGCAAAGGCAAAATTCATCCGCGCGGTGCCAACCAGCATCGTTATGTACAGCGTATTTTGCAAAGCGATATTTCTTTTGGTATTGGCCCGGCAGGAACTGGCAAAACCTATCTGGCGGTTGCTGCGGCTGTCGACATGCTGGAACGCAACGAAATCCAGCGCATTTTGCTAGTACGTCCTGCGGTGGAAGCGGGTGAAAAACTGGGTTTCCTGCCCGGTGACCTGACCCAGAAAATTGATCCCTACCTGCGTCCGCTGTATGACGCACTGTATGAAATGCTGGGCTTTGAAAAAGTGGCCAAGCTGATTGAGCGTCAGGTGATTGAAGTGGCACCGCTGGCCTATATGCGCGGGCGCACCTTGAACCACTCGTTTGTGATTCTGGATGAAGCGCAGAATACCACGCCAGAACAAATGAAAATGTTCCTGACCCGGCTGGGCTTTGGGTCGCGCGCGGTCATTACCGGTGATATTACCCAGGTGGATTTACCACGTGGTCAGCAATCCGGCCTTGCGCATGCCTTGCGCGTTCTGGAACCAATTACTGAAATTCACATTACCCGTTTTCATTCACGCGATGTGGTGCGTCATCAGCTGGTGCAAAAAATTGTTGAGGCCTATGAAGGCTTTGATGATCAACAGCATAAACTGAACGTGGAAGCAAAACGTGCCAGACAGGCGCGCGTACAGGAAGCCATTTTGTCCAATGATCTAGCCGCTGATGCTCAGCATGACGCTCCTGAGCATATCAGTACTGGCGATACGGTTAACGATGTGGCCGCTCCGGTAGACCACAGTATCAATCAGCCTGTTATTGATCAGCAGCTCAAATGAACCCGCGCCTCATCAAACTCAGCCTGCAAAATGCCTACCGCTCGCCTGACCTCTTGGTCAAGCGGGCAGCAGTCATCAAATATGTAGCGCATGCCCTGACCGCAATTGGTTTTGAACAAGCCTGTGACATCAGCGTTCGCCTGGTGGATGCGACAGAAAGCCAATCGCTTAACCTGCATTACCGTCAAAAAGACAAGCCCACCAATGTGCTGTCGTTTCCCAGCGAACTACCCGAAGAAATCCTGCCCATGCTGGCGCAAAGTCCGCTGGGTGATCTGGTGATTTGTATTCCGGTGGTAGTGGCAGAAGCACTTGAGCAGCACAAAACCTCTGAAGCACACTTTGCCCACATGGTGGTTCATGGTACCTTACACCTGATGGGTTATGACCATGAACTGGGTGCAACAGAAGCCACAGAAATGGAAGCCATTGAAATTAAGGTATTACAACAACTGGGCTTTGCCAATCCTTATGAAATTGATTAAATAGACCGATCTGTCTATTTAATCAATTTCAGTTCAAATTTTATTTAAAATGTTTTTACTTATTGTTTACTGGCCGATTTGCAGTTCATCCATATTTTCTGAAAAACGCCACGTTCTAATAATGCGCAGCTCAGTATAGGCTTTCATTTTTTTGTCGAATGGACCAAACGGTGCCGCCTGACGTACCGAGTCCTTGGCTGCTTCGTCCAGGATTGGATAACCCGAACCCTGCAACAGGCGAATGGCACGAATATGTCCATTGGGCATTAAAATGACCATCAGTTGCACCTCACCATGCAAATGCTGGGCACGTGCTTGATTGGGATAGTGCTTGTTGCCCAGTTGCTCGACTTTCTGGGTAAATTTGGTCATATACAATGCCGTATCATCAGCACGCGCCGACACACTATCCACGGTATGCACATTACTCTTATGGGTATATTCCTGCTTGCGCTTGGCATATTGCGCTTCCAGTGAGGCAATCATGGCCATTTGTGCCAAGTCAGGACTATTGGAAACCTGCGTTTTGGCTTCCTGCTCGCGCTCAAGGTTGCGTGCCTGCTTTTGCCAGCTTAATGTGGTCACCAGTACCTGTTCAGATGCAGTGCGTGCCTCACTTTGCTTTTCAGTTTGCATTGCCAATTGTTCAGCCACTTCTTGCTGGTCTATCGCAGCAGCCTGCTGATCTGGACTGGTCATGCGGTGAATATTGCGCAGCACGCCTGCTCCTTGCTGATCAGCCTGTGCAATAAAATCGGCATCTTCTACTTTATTAGGACTCAAATGCACTGCAATGGCTATATCCTGCATGGCAGCTTTGGGCGGATTAGGGCTTATAAATGTGGTGGCGAGTAATATCGCATGAAACAGACAGGCCACAATGACTGCCCCTTGTAACAACCGATCCTGAGCAAAACTGACCGGATCGGCATGGCGCGCTAGAAGCTGTTTTGTCATAAGCCTAAAAATCCTGTTTTCTTCCCTGTTCGGGCGCATTCATCTGCGTGATAGCCGCATAACGGGTTAAACCTGCATCATTAAAATTACGCAAATAAAACCCAGCGTACCTATTCCAGTTTCATTTTTATAAATATCGCATGTAAAATAAAGCCCTAACTGTGATAATTTGGACACATTCGATATTTTATAGCTGTACGCAGTAAGCCGGCATTGTAGACAAACCATACGGTGCAATCAATGTGCTCAAGCCAATGAGAAAATAGGATATGCAACGCGTTTTTAGGAAAATTGCACAAAACATTCGGGGCTTTTACCATAAGGCAGAAGATCTGATTGAGGAAGAACGCGAATTACCGTTATCGCAGAACCTGCTGAATGCGACCATTCAAAAATATGTGACAGATAATGTAGAGGCGCTTAAAGACTTACACGCTGATATTTATGATGACTGGTGCCGCCTGTACGCCACTTTGGATTATAAAGGCATTTATACCACGCTCTCGGTAGACTTGCGGCTGGTACAAATGCAGCTGGATAAGGACATTCAACAACTGGTGTTTGAGCAGATTAGTGAAACACAGGTTATTAGCGCTAGTTTTAGCAGTACCTTTAGAAAAATTGCCTTTAATATTGCCCTGTATGTATTTCAGCGCATTTTGCACAAAGACCCACTGGGTTTGATTCTGGAAAAGCTGGATGTCATTGAAATCAAACATGACTTATTGTATCTAGGTCTAAATAAATATCTGGAAAAATCTGACAAGGTCATTCGCACCCTCAACAAAATTCATGTCAATCATGCGGTTTTGCGTGAAGGCCAGTTCGTTCTCAAAGCCAACCTGAATCTGCCCGGCATTTTTCGGCGTGATCCAGAACGCGACACCCTGATTCTAGATATTGAGGGGGATGACGACGATGGCTTACGCACTATTGATTCAGCCATTGATCCACAGGCCAGTGATTTTAAATAAACTTAACGCTTACTTAATGCGATTAGGGCAATCCGTTTGCCCGTTTTGCCTTGTGGTTTGATAATTCACCCTCATCTATGCTTAGACTGACAATATGCAAACTCAGCGGTAGTGTTTTACATTGCCCCTGACCTGATGAGCGAGGTGCCGATAATAATGACTGTTTTTAACCGAATACTGACTAAACTTTCTTCTTCAGCCTTTTTGGCAGTAGCACTGGTTTCGGCCACGCTAAGTAGTGCTTATGCAATAGCTCCCTTCAACGCCAGTTATACGTTTAATCTGGATAACAAGGCATCGGGTACAGCAGTGCGTAAGTTATCCCGTCAAGGCAACCAGTGGGTTTATAATTTTGATGCCCGTATTCCGGTGATTGCCACTGCCAGTGAAAAAAGTGTGTTTGGCCTCAACAATAATCAAATCGTGTCGCAGCATTACCAGCGCCAGTATAAAATTTTGGTGCATAACCAGAAAACCAGTCTGGATTTTAATAGTGGCAGCAAAAGTATTCAGGTTAAACGTGACCAGAAAACCAGTCAATTGGCTTGGCAAGCTGGCGTGCTGGATGACTTAAATGTAGAAATTCAGTTGCGCGAAGACCTGAAAAAAGGTGGTTTAAAATCCTTCTATCTAATCGCTGACCAAAAAGACGTCACGCCGCGCCAATTTGTCAATGAAGGTACAACAAAAGTGACTACCCCCAGCGGAACTTATGAGGCAGTAAAAGTTCGCATCAATCATCAGAAAAAAGATAAAAGTACTACTTTTTGGTTAGCACCCAGTCTGGATTATCTGCCGGTTAAAGTTATGCACAACGATGATGGCAGTATTTATACGCTCAACCTGACCAGTTATAAGGCGTCATAACTGCTGCTAAAATTTTATTCAGTTTAAAAAATAGATCCCCGCCAATGCATTAGATCATTGACGGGGATTTTTCATTTTATATCATGCCATCATGGTGTTGCGCTGATATTAACCTTAGCAAAAGTCTACTGAATCGGGTCATGCTCAGCCAGTATTTGTGCCAGTCTGGCCAAGCGCTGCCCTTGCGCAATGCACAGGTTTTTTTCGTCACGACTTAAGGGCTGGTCATGGCTGGCTCCGGTCACATAACTGGCACCATACGGCGTGCCACCGCGCTGGGTGGCCGAAAGTGCCGGATGCGCATAGGGCAAGCCCATCAGGAACATGCCATGGTGTAGCAAGGGATTGAACATGCTGAGCAAGGTACTCTCCTGTCCGCCATGCATGGTGCCGGTTGCCGTAAATACGCAAGCTGGCTTGCCCTGCAAATCACCGGCCAGCCACAGGCTACTGGTTTGATCGAGAAAATACTTGAGCGGTGATGCCATATTGCCAAACCGGGTTGGGCTACCCAACGCCAATCCTGCACACTGGCGCAGGTCTTCAAGCGTGCAGTAAAGCTCTCCCTCTGGCGGCACAGAAGGTGCCTGTAGGGTTGTTACTGGTGCAATGTCAGGAACGGTACGGATTCTGGCCTCCATTCCATACGGCAGCCCTGCCTGCTCAATGCCTTCAGCAATCAGATGTGCCATCTGGCGGGTGGTGCCATATTTGCTGTAATACAACACCAGAACATAACGCGACATGTGAATCCCTTTTTTAGCTAAAAATTAAAAGCCGACACTTGTGCCAAAAAAGATACACAGAATCAGCAGTTAACAATGTTAAGATTTTTCCAGTTCTATTAAATCATAACCTGTAATCTAGGTTGAGTTGGGGAAATCCATGCTAAAACTGCTGGAAAAATTACCGTTTTATCAAAAACAATGGTTTCAGTTTATCCTGTTTGTCATCGAACGTTTTGAAGCCGATAAATGCCGCCAGCAGGCAGGCTCACTCACTTATACCACCCTGTTTGCAGTGGTTCCCATGCTAACAGTCTTTCTGGTAATTATTTCATCAATCAAGGCGCTTGCCCCTGCACGCGAACAACTCCAGCATTTTATTTATAGCAACCTGTTACCGCGCACGGGTGTGGCGGTGGAACAGTATCTGAATAAATTTACCGAAACTTCCAGTAACCTGACTGTTATCGGGATTCTGATTTTATTTGTGACCGCTATTCTGATGCTTAGCTCTATTGAGGCGGCGTTTAATCATATCTGGCGCGTCACCAAATCGCGTGGCGGCATGATGGGCTTTATGCGCTACTGGACCATTATTTCGCTAGGACCCATCCTGCTGGGTAGTGCTTTTGCCGTGTCCTCAACGCTGGCATCCATGAAATTCCTGAGCAACAACATTGCCGGCTATGAACTAAATGGCGAATTCTGGCTCTGGCTCATTTCTTTTTCACTCACATGGCTTGGCTTTAGCCTGCTGTACTGGACTATTCCCAACCGCCGTGTGCCGCTGCCATCAGCCTTTATTGCCGGTTTATTTAGCGCCCTGCTGTTTGAAGTATTGCGCCAGTCATTTGGCCTGATCATGAGTAACTTTACCAGCTACGAGCTGGTGTATGGTGCCTTTGCGGCTTTCCCGATTTTTCTGTTATGGGTGTTTTTGTCGTGGAATGTGATTTTACTGGGCGTAGAAGTGAGCTATGCGATTACGGCGTTTACTACCCGTACCGATATAAACCGTCATCCGGTACTGATTTTACTCGACATCATGGAGCTGTTTTATCATCATCAAAAGCTGGGGCTGGCGGTTAGTGATCAAGATGCGCTCTCCATTTTGGGTCGTGGTGAATTTGAAAATGAAACCTCTTATCTTGAAACACTGGAAGACAATAATCTGATCAAACGCACTGAAGAAGGCCATTACATGCTGTGCCGTGACCTCAATTCTATTGATTTTTGGACGTTTTACCGCACCCTGAATTATCCCCTGCCCAAACGTGAAGATCTGGGGCGTGTGCATAATGATGATCGCTGGCTCAAAATTATTGGCCCATTGTTTGTGCAATCGGATGATTATCTGGCCGCTAAATTGTCTATTCCCATGGCGCGAATTTTTGATGCCGAATAATGGTACAGAATAATTTTTGGTACTACATAACGTTTATTGGTCAGAAAAATTTTTGTCTAATTCATTAAGGGAAATCAAAGTCAGGCGTTGTTGTAAAAATAGCAGCGCCTGTTGAAACATCGGATGCCAGTAATCATTTGCTTGCCCAGATTCTATTAAACGATCCATTAAGCAAAAGGTGGACTGTTGGCTCATGTCACTATCCAGTGAATGCCAGAAAAACTCAAAGCAATGGCCGCCATCATCCTGTGTATAAAACTGCCATTGGTCAGGTAACATGCTAGTTGCAGCACAGCAGTAAAAGTGCCAGCTTTGGCCAGTTGCCTCAATTATTTGAGTACCCAGATGACTAATCACCCTTGCCTCAATACCCGCCTCCTCCCGTAATTCGCGCAAGGCCGCATGCGCAGGTAGTTCATCAGGCTCTATTGTTCCTTTTACCAGTTGCAGTCCAGCAAGCGGATGTCTAAAGGCCAGAATTTCAAGGTGCTGTCCCTTGGCATTATGATGCTGGCGTAATACCAAGGGACAAGCTTTATTGATCAAGATGATGCATCTTATTTTTTAGGTCAAGACTAAAGTATCTCACATTGCGGGATGTTTTTTGTATAATGCTGCGCTGCACGCATAAGCCAGCCCAATAGTAATATTGGCCAGCAAAAAACTCTCTGCGAGATCATGATATGACCTTCCCTGCTCCACAGACTGTCATCAAACAGGATGACCTGATTACTTCTATCAAAGACGCGCTTCAGTTTATTTCCTACTATCATCCGCTGGATTTTATTCAGGCCATGAACCGTGCTTATCAGGCCGAGGCCAATCCGGCAGCCAAAGATGCCATTGCCCAGATCCTGATCAATTCCCGCATGTGTGCCGAAGGTCACCGGCCAATTTGTCAGGATACCGGCATTGTCAACGTGTTTATGGAAGTGGGTCTGGATGTACGATTTGACCTGAGTATGAGTCTGGACGATGCCATCAATGAGGGCGTGCGTCAGGGCTATCTGGAAAACACCAACGTCTTGCGGGCTTCTATTTTGCGCGATCCTGCTTTTGGCCGCCAGAATACTAGGGACAATACCCCTGCGGTGATTCATTACAAACTGGTACCGGGCAATCAGGTTCACGTGACGGTTGCAGCCAAGGGTGGCGGTTCTGAAAACAAATCCAAACTGGCCATGCTCAATCCGTCCGATTCCATTGTGGACTGGGTATTAAAAACCGTACCAACCATGGGTGCAGGCTGGTGCCCACCGGGTATGCTGGGTATTGGGATTGGCGGTACCGCTGAAAAAGCAGTGTTGCTGGCCAAGGAAGCCCTGATGGAAGACATCGACATGCACGAGTTGCTGATTCGTGGGCCGCAAAACAAGTTGGAAGAACTGCGTATTGAGCTATATGAAAAAGTCAATGCGTTGGGTATTGGCGCGCAGGGTCTGGGCGGTCTATCAACGGTACTAGATATCAAGATCAAGGATTATCCATGTCATGCGGCTGGCAAACCGGTTGCCATGATTCCTAACTGTGCCGCCACGCGCCATGCACACTTCCATCTGGATGGTTCAGGAGTGGCGCATTTGCCGACACCAAAACTGGAAGACTGGCCGCAAGTGACATGGTCAACCTCCAAAGCCAAACGTGTCAATCTGGATACGCTGACGCGTGATGAAATGAATGCATGGCAACCGGGCGACACCCTGCTGCTGTCCGGTACCATGTACACGGGGCGTGATGCCGCACATAAGCGCATGGTGGACATGATTAACAATGGCGAGCCATTACCGGTTGACCTGCAAGGCAAGTTTATTTATTACGTGGGACCGGTGGATCCGGTACGTGATGAAGTGGTTGGCCCTGCTGGCCCCACAACAGCGACCCGTATGGACAAATTTACCGATCAGGTACTGGAACACACTGGCTTGTTTGGCATGATTGGAAAAGCCGAGCGTGGCCCTGCTGCGGTAGACGCCATCAAAAAGCATGGAGCATCTTACTTAATGGCGGTGGGTGGTGCGGCCTATCTGGTATCCAAGGCGGTGCGTGAAGCAGAAATCGTTGCCTTTGCTGACCTCGGTATGGAAGCCATCTATAAGTTTGTGGTCGAAGATATGCCGGTTTCTGTGGCTGTGGATGTCAATGGCACGTCGGTACATGCCACAGCACCAAAAATCTGGCAGGCTAAAATTGGTAAAATTCCAGTCACGGATGCGGCAGGTTAATTTACGCCTGTCTTTGATTTCGCTACACTCAAGGCACTCATGCAGTTAAGCATGAGTGCTTTTTTATTGCCAAACAAAACCAGCCAGAAATTAACTCGTCAATTAAACAGGATACTAGACAGGAAAACATAACAATGTTTAAAAAAATACTGTGTGCACTACTACTGGCTTTAGGCTCAACTGGAGCTATAGCCGCACCTGCCCAAGTTGAAACAGTTGAGAAACTGCTGGTGGTGGTACAAGCTGACCAGACAATCAATCAGGTGATGACCGAGCTTACACCCCAGCTTCAGTTACAAGCCAATCAAATTGTGCAACATATCTTAGAGCAGGAAACGCTGAACCATGAGCAGCAAGCTGTTGCTGACAAGCTGGCAGTGCAAATGCTGAAAACGGCAGAGGACAGCATGAACTGGAATAAGCTAAAACCTAGAATGGTTAATATGTATACTTCCATTTTTAGTGAGGAAGAAATTCAGGCTCAACTAGATTTTTACAGCTCATCGGTAGGCCAATCCATTATGCAAAAAATGCCACAGGTGATTCGCCAAAGTATGGAGATTACTATGGTTGACTTACAAGAGAATATGCAAAATTTTATGGGTAAAGATATGGAAGCCTTAATTGCTGAATTAATGCAGTTACAGCAGGGTACAGCTGAAAAATCCGTTGCTCCAGCATCCTAAAATTATCAATAATGACTTAAAAAAGCCGATTCTTAACAGATTCGGCTTTTTTGTTTATGTACACACGCTCTTTTAACGCTTACCAAGTTAATGGATTCCATAACTTAAAGGGTTTGTCGACGTGAAGCTGTTTCTTCTCTTCGAGTTGCTTGCGGTTAACCTTGTCCGGTGCTTGACCATTAAATGCCGCCAGCTCCGGCTGGTCGATTGTGTCACGCTTCACAAAGCTATAACCCGGTGTTCTTAGGGTAGTACTACTAATTTCACGCAAGGCCTGCTCGGTTGGCATCTGGATCAGTGGACCAGCCTGAAGCAACCCATCGGTATTATTGGGCTTACCACGGAATTTTTGCTCTTCATAGCGGAGGAAATAGCTTTTTCCCGCATCGACAGAAAAATCAACCGCCGTGCCTTTTTGGAAATGAATCACGCCTACTGGCCGACTAATGTTCAGGCGATACTTCCCTGCCGGCAATTCAATCCAGTAATAATGATTGTCCAGCAAACTGGGAATACGCTGGTCATTTAAAAAGAAATTGGGTGCCACAATTTCTTGATGATTCCACGTGCTGTGCGTGCGATACAAATACACGATCGCCGAATTGGACGTAGTTGGCATCACCTGCTTGAAAGGTGCGCCTTCATTCTGGTTCACCCAACCGCCCACCGAAAAAGGATCAAGCCGAAACCGGTTTTTATGCAAATCAGTATGGGCATAATCAATGGTTTTTAAGGTAGACGGATTGGCAATTGCTTCTTCGTTTGGCTGCTGTTTGTACTTAATTAAACCAAACAAATCAAATCGGTGAGCCTGCGTCGCTTCAGATTTGGGCGCAGTGACACATCCTGTCAATGTAACAGACAACAGTGTAATGACTGGTAAATAATGCATCGTTAAATAACGCATGGCTTCCCTCAGGCGTTTTATCTTGTTGTTTACTCACTGCGTCAATGCAGCGGGGTGTTTCTTTACTCTAGCATCCTAACACTAGCCTTGGCAAAATAACATAACACATTGCCAAAAATGAATTATTGCATGCGTTTATACGACGAATAAACGCACCCACATTATTTATGTATCCAGATTTTTTAGATCAATAAAAAAAGCTGGCACATTAGGCCAGCTTTTTTAGCTTTTGCTCAGAAAACAACGTGAAGCTTATTGACGTGCGTAAATACTTAGTTCAACACGACGGTTTTGTTGTTTGCCTTCAGCAGTTGCATTAGAAGCAACAGGCTGAGCAGAACCGTAACCTTGTGCGTTAATACGATTGCTAGATACGCCTTTGCTGACTAGATAGCTGGCAACTGCATTGGCACGATTTTGTGACAATGGCAGGTTGATAGAATCACTACCGGTGCTGTCAGTATGACCACTTACCACAATTGCAGTTTTGGTGTCTTCTGCCAGAGTGGACGCAACTTTGTCCAAGGTATTATAAAAACTTGGGCTAATGCTTGCAGAATTAGTAGGGAAAGTGATATTACCCGGCATGACCAACGCAATCGAACCATCAGGATTACGTGATACATCAACACCAGTACCCGCCATTTGTTGACGTAACTTCTTCTCTTTTTGGTCAAGGAAGTAACCACCAGCAGCACCCACAACAGCGCCAATCGCAGCAGCACGACCTGCCTTATCTGAATCGCCATTTGACTTGGCAACACCGGCACCTAATAAGGCGCCTAAACCAGCTCCAATCGCCGTTTTATTGTAATCGCGTTGGCCAGTGGTTGGATCAGTAGTACAACCCGCCAATGACATGCTACCCACCAAAGCTGTAATAACAAGTGCACGCATGGATTTTCTCCTTAGTAATTTATTGAACTTGCTGGAAAACATTCTGATCATGAATATAAGCTGGTGCTATGCTCTTTTTGTTAACAAATAATTTTTCTGTTACATTTGGGTTGAGCATTTGCATAATTTATAGTCAATTCGACCAGTTTTGTCTGTTTTTATGTCCTTTCTACTATTTGTTTAGAAACAGCAGATCACAAATTATAGCGGATAGATGTTTTGGAACAAAATGCAATTTGCACTTAGCCCTATTCTTTTTTACCATTCAACCGTTAAATTACACTGCTAGTGAGCAAGGTCATCCTATGACAGTATTAGATAAATTTATCAAGAACAAGAAAGTGGCTGAAAAGCTGCGTGGCTTAACCATTAGCACTGCCATTACCTCAAGCACGTTTCTGCATGGCCCTCCAGTACTGATGCTGGGACTGCTCAAAACCGTAATTCCTTCTTCCAAGATTGATGAAATGGCAATTGGTCTGACCAATAGCTGGCTTGGCGTGAATAACTGGCTGATTGATCATATGCTGCCTGATATTGAATGGCAGATTACTTTGCCCACCGAATTAAGCATGGATGGGCGTTATCTGCTGATGTGTAATCACCAGAGCTGGGTGGATACCACGATCATGCAGTATGTGGGTTTAACCCGGATGCCGCTCACACGGTTTTTTACCAAGTGGGAACTGATCTTTATTCCATTTTTGGGATTGGCGTTCAAGATTCTGGGTTTTCCCATGATGAAGCGGCATAGCAAGCAAGCAATTGCCAAGAATCCAGCCTTAAAATTACAGGATCTGGAAGAGGCCAAACGCGCCTGTGCCAATTTGCAAAGTCAGCCCTATACCCTGCTTAACTATCTGGAAGGCACGCGATTTACTGCTAAAAAACAGCAGGAACAACACTCGCCTTACCAGCATTTGCTCAAGCCCAAAACGGGTGGTATGGCTCTGGCCTTACAGATTCTGGGCAAGGAAATTGATGTCCTGATGGACATGACTATTGTGTATCCCGATGGCATTCCTACCTATGGGGATTTTTGGACAGGTCGTGTGCGGCGAATTGGGATAGATATCCGTCAGGTTGAGTTACCGGATTGGGTGCTGGATGGTGATTACGAAGAAGACATGGCCTATCGGGTACGCTTTCAGGATTGGGTGACTCAGTTATGGCAAGATAAGGATCAGCGTATTGCGCAAATGTTGCAACACTTTGCCGGAAGCGCACAAAGCCTGAATCCCGATGTACCCAGCCTTTCTCATCAATCCTCAACGTGATGGGTGCAATGAACTCAACAGCGCAAACGAACGACGCCAGTTTTAATACCTCCAAACAGTTACCGGGAGAAGATTTGCCGGATCACAAACCGCCTACGCGGGCTTGGCGTGCCTTTTTAATTTACGACATCCTGATGATGATGCTCATTGTAGTGAATTTGCTCACTATTGGCATCGATCATCTCATGTTTACCAATATTGCGCTGTCAGCAGCTCAGTTTATTAATCAGGCTAGCTGGGTTTATGATTACCGTAAGCAGTGGCATCCGCTCATTCAAACGCTGGATGAATGGGTGACTATTTATCTAGTGAGTGAATTGATGGTGCGCTGGCTAGTGGCTATTGTGTTTAAGCATCATCACCGCTGGTTTTTCTTTCCGTTTATTCATTGGTATGAATTTCTGGCAGTGATTCCCACGTTCCGCGCCTTACGTCTGTTACGTGCCACGGTCATTGGTTATCGTCTCTATCAACTCGGTTATAAAGTTCTGCCGGATAGCTGGCTCAAGACAGGTCGATTTTATTATCAGGTGGTGATGGAAGAGCTGTCTGACCGTATCGTGCTTACCATTCTAGATGGCGTAGAGCGTGAACTAAAAACAGGGGCTACCCATCATCATTTATTGCATCAATTGGTCAATAGCCATCGGGTTCAGATTGAACAAGCTGTAGGTGAAGTGCTGCAACATAATCTAGCCACTGCACTACAGGCGCAGCAGCAACAAATTGCGCTAGGTGTTGGCCAGATTGTCAGTAAAGCCATTAGTAATACCCCCGAACTACACCGGCTGTTGCGGCTGATTCCAGTGGTCGGCTCATTGATGGAACAACAACTACAAAGTATTGGGCAGCGTTTGGGAGAAAATATTACAACGGGACTGATTGAACCTTTTGCACAACCTGCCACCTTGAATCAGCCAGTCAATGCCGCCTTGAATACCAGTGCAGGTTATGTGGGCCAGCTTCAGATTGATACCCCTGCCCTTGAAAAGCTGGTGGAATCACTGGTTTTTGAAAGTCTTGATGTGATTCGCCAGCAGGTCAAAGTCCAGCAATGGAAACTGGATCAGACAGCACAGCAAGAATTAAAACGTACCTCTGTGTAGTGACGGGCTAAACAGAGGGCGGATTTTTTGGTTTTTACAATAAATGTTGGTGAAAACTTCCTGAATATGGCTAGTTTAAAAGGCCAATTTGGACTACGATTCAAATCAATTTGATGGTAGTGAATGTGCTAAAAACCTGTGCTCAGGCCATATAGCCTCTAAGGACAAAATATGAGCGATATTCGCATTAATGGCCGGATGGTCAATTTTTCGCGTTTAATTTTTCAAACCAGTGATCATGACAAAATAAAAAAAGGGCTGGAAAAGCATCTGGGAACTCGGGGCGAATATAACGGCACACTGGTGATTTTAGACAGTACGGTTGAAAATAGCCTGATTGCTCTCATCCAGTTGCTGGTGGATTTTGGCCTGCAACCCATGGCCGTGATTGACGGTATACTGGGCGATGAAGCACGTATTATCCAGTTTCCGGTACTCAACCGTGATCAGCCCATGCAGCGTATTAAGCCAACCGAAGATATTCCGGGTGCTATAGCCGCCATTGAACCTGTGGCCGCACCCGTTGCAGCAGCAACCAGCACCGCACGGCCAGCAGCACGCAATATCATTCATAAAGAAGTATTGCGTACCGGCCAAAGCCTGAATGAAGATGACGGTGACATTATTTTAATTGCAGACATGAACAGTGGTTCAGAAGTTATTGCATCAGGCAGTATTCATGTTTACGGGACAGCACGAGGCCGCGTTATTGCTGGCGCCAGTGGTCAGCAACAGTCCCGAATTTTTTGCCAGCGTCTAGAAGCAGAGCTGGTTTCCATTGCAGGAACCTACTGTGTGGCAGATGATATTCCCGCTGACAGGATTGGCAAATCAGTGCATATTTGCCTGAATTCCGATCAGGAACTTGAATTCCATTTGCTAGCCCATTAAGGTATGCATAAATTACATACAGATCAATAGATATTGCGGGTATTTAGCCCGCTGTAATTTCACACAGGAGTTTATTCGGTGGCCAAAATTGTTGTCGTAACATCAGGCAAAGGTGGCGTTGGCAAAACCACGACCAGTGCATCTTTTGCAACAGGACTGGCTCAGCGCGGTCATAAGACAGTCGTTATTGACTTTGACGTTGGCCTGCGCAACCTTGATCTGATTATGGGCTGTGAACGCCGTGTGGTCTATGATCTGGTTAATGTCATTAATAATGAAGCACGCTTGCAACAGGCTCTGATCAAGGATCGTGACATTGACAACCTGTATATCCTACCCGCCTCACAGACCCGCGACAAAGATGCGCTAAGTGACGAAGGCATAGGCCGGGTAATGGATGAGCTGGCACAGGAATTTGATTACATTATTTGTGATTCGCCTGCAGGGATTGAGCGTGGCGCGATTTTGGCCATGTATTATGCGGATGAAGCCCTGATTGTCACCAATCCGGAAATCTCATCAGTGCGCGATTCTGACCGTATTATTGGTATGCTGGACAGCAAAACCAGAAAGGTTGAGCAAAATGAAGGACGTATCCGCAAACATCTGGTGATCACCCGCTTTGATCCAAACCGTGCCCAGCGTGAAGAAATGCTGAGCATTGAAGATATTGCTGATGATATTTTAAAAATTCCAACCTTAGGTGTTATTCCAGAATGCCCTTCGGTATTGAATGCGTCTAACCAGGGCGTTCCCGTTATTCGTGAACAGATGTCCAAGGCCAGTGAAGCCTATGATGATCTTGTTGCACGTTTTCTGGGAGAAGAGCGTCCTTACCGTCATATTCAACCACAAAAACAAGGTTGGTTAGCTCGACTATTTGGAGGATAACATGGCTGGTTTCTGGAGTACTTTATTTAAGAATGATGAAAAGCCGACCAGTGCCAAGGCAGCGAAGGATCGCTTAAAAGTGATTGTGGCCAGTGAAAACCGGTTAGGTCGTCGCTTGAGTCAGGACAAGATTGAGCGCATGAAAATTGAGATTATGGAAGTGGTTAACCGTTATGTCCGCGGTGTAGATGAACAGGACGTGCAAATGAGTGTGCGCAGTGAGGCGGACATTGAAATGCTGGAAATGAACATTAACCTGCCTGAAGAACGCTAGACGAGTATCCAGCGTTCAATCATAAAGCCTGAGTGGCGGCGTTGACGGAAAAAGTGATGAGGGTTTTCATTTTTTCTCATTTTACCGCACTACTCAACTCAGGCAAAATATGAGACTGGATAAGCAAAGTACCACTTTGCCCAGTCGCAAGGCAAGAAGTTATACTTCGCGTGGGTGGGGCAAGAAAAGCACTGCTTTTCCCCGCCGCAAGACGAGAAACGATGTTTTGAATGATTGAATAAGCAAGCGCATTGCTGTGCAAAAAGGAAGTGTTTTTTAGCCGCTAGCGGTTTTTGTTCTTTCCCTTTTGCCCTGTTCTAATTTAAAACATTTTTGTTTTTGATTGACTCCATAGGAGAGCCGCATGGCCGTTTCACAACCTGCAACATTTAATGAAGAATGGCCTGATTCTCGCGTGTTTGCTTACCTCACTCATCAGCCGCCTTATGGCACAGATGCCGATTATTCGGTGCTTTATACGGCCTTTAAACACATGCGCCCTTACGATTTTGAACGCCTGCTAACCCAATTTGTGGCCGATGGTCGTAATATCAATGCCTGCAACCCTCAAGGCCAAACCATTGCTCAGGTGATTAACCAGTATCCCAAACAAGCGCAACCTTTTTTGGATGTATTGGCCAAATTTGCCTAATAGCTTAATTGGGGCTTTTTCCCCATGTATTTGCTATTCCGTATAAAAAAGCGATGCCAGTGGGCATCGCTTTTTTTATGCCTTTTAAGGGCTAAACTGTTAACCCTGCTCAGCACTAAAATACAATATCAATAAAACAGCTTTACCCCAAAACCCAGCTGGACACCTTGCATTTTACCAACTGGAAATTTGGAGTCTGCGGCAAATCCGCCTTTGCCATTACACACCGTGTAACCGGTATCTGAAGATACCGTGCCATCAGCACAACGAATGCGCTCATCCGCCACATCCAGATATAACTTATAGCCGGCATTGGCAAAAAAGCTTAAGTTAGTATTGGGAACCAGATAGCTGGCTTCCACAGAAACCGGGAAAACCACAAATGAAGCATCCGTGTCGTTATTGATGGTGCTTGCACGCACATCAATATCAGCAATGCCAATACCAATACCGGCAACACCACGTACGACGATATTATTCTTGTCATACATTAATAGGCCACCTGTACCAGTGACCTCAAAATAGTTGACGTCAGTTTTGCCATTGGGCGTATCGCCACTACCGGTCGAAAACTGGGCATGTACAGCGGGCGCCAACAAACTATCAAACTCACCCAACTGTAAAGTGCCAGCCACCCCAGCCAAATCAAAATTTAATCCATCGTAATCTTTCACTTCAGGATTGGAATACAGTAATTCACCACCCAAACCCAGTGCAAAGCTTTGCGTACTCATCAGCGACGCCACTGCAACGACTATCCATTTAAGTGTTGTAATTTTACGCATCGTATCCATCTCCACGGTAAATCCATATTCTTGTTTGTGCTGGGACTGTAGCACTTTTTATACGTATAAAAAAAGCATTCTGACAAAAAAAGCCTTGGTATATCCCCTACCCAAACTGCGGTCATAAAAAAAGCGATACCACCTAGGTAGTATCGCTTTTTTTATTTGAGAAAAAATAGCTAAAGCAGCTTATTTTTTCTTTTTAGGGCCAATGAGCATACCCATTTGACGACCTTCCATCTTGGGATGCTGTTCAACCACGCCAAATTCGGCCACATCGCCTTCAATTTTTTGCAATTGCTTCAGACCCAGTTCCTGATGCGCCATTTCACGACCACGGAAACGCAGGGTAACTTTAACCTTATCCCCATCTTCCAGAAAACGAATGATCGCACGTAGCTTAATCTGGTAATCGCCCACATCCGTACCCGGACGTAGTTTGATTTCTTTAACCTGAACCTGATGCTGTTTTTTCTTGGCATCTTTCTGCTTTTGTTTCAGGTCAAACAAATGCTTATTGTAATCCATAATCTTACACACTGGCGGCTCGGCGTTGGCCACGATCTCGACCAAGTCAAGTTCAACGGCTTCAGCAGCACGCAGTGCTTCAGTTAATGGCACAATCCCTTTTTGCTCGCCTGCTTCATCAACCAGTCGTACTTCTTTGGCACGGATTTCATCATTGATGGCAGGACGGTTGCTCTTGGCAACCTGTTGTGGGTTACGGTCAGGCTGTTTAATCGCTATTACTCCAAAATATACCGGCCACGTTCGGCAACGGCGGATTGAACCAGTTCAATGAAAGCTTCAATGGACATGGTTCCCAAATTTTTCCCAGTACGTGTACGCACGTTGACTGTGCCTTCCTCGACTTCACGGTCACCCATGACCAGCAAGTAAGGAATACGTTCAAGGGTACGTTCACGAATCTTAAATCCGATTTTCTCGTTTCTCAAGTCATTGATGACGCGTAAACCACGTTGATTTAACAGTTGAGTAACATTTTTGCACGCATCGCTTTGTGCATCGGTAATATTCATCACGCATGCCTGAACAGGCGCCAGCCACGGCGGCATATAACCGGCGTAGTGTTCAATAAGTATACCAATAAAACGCTCGAAACTGCCAAGTATTGCACGGTGTAACATAATCGGATGATCGCGATGATTGTCTTCAGTGACAAAATTGGCATCCAGACGCTCCGGCATGTTGGGATCACACTGGATTGTACCGCATTGCCACACCCGTCCCAGACAGTCTTTTAAGCTAAATTCAATTTTTGGCCCATAAAATGCGCCTTCACCGGGCTGTAAATCCCACGGCAGACCGGCGGCATCCAGTGCATCAGCCAGTGCTTTTTCGGCAGTGTCCCACATCTCTTCACTGCCGACCCGTTTTTCAGGGCGGGTAGACAGTTTCATTTGGACTTCTTCAAAACCAAAATCTTTGTAGACATCCAGCGTCAGTTTGATAAATGCAGCCACTTCATCTGCAATTTGTGCCGCAGTACAGAAAATATGCGCATCATCCTGCGTAAAACCGCGCACCCGCATAATACCATGCAGTGAACCTGACGGCTCATTACGGTGACAGGAACCAAACTCAGCCAAGCGCAATGGCAGGTCACGATAGGATTTTAAGCCCTGATTAAACACCTGCACATGGCAGGGACAGTTCATTGGCTTCACCGCATAAGTACGGCTTTCGGAATTGGTAATGAACATGTTGTCGGCATAGTTGGCCGCATGTCCAGACTTTTCCCACAACACCAAGTCCACAACCTGTGGTGTACGGATTTCCTGATAGCCATTGTCATGCTGAATCTTACGCATGTACTGCTCTAGCACTTGATAAATGGTCCAGCCATTGGGATGCCAAAACACCATGCCGGGCGCTTCTTCCTGCAAGTGGAATAAATCCAGTGCCTTGCCAATTTTGCGATGATCACGCTTTTCGGCTTCTTCAATGCGCTGCACATAGGCCGCTAGCTGTTTTTTGTCAGCCCAAGCTGTGCCGTAAATCCGCTGCAATTGCTCGTTTTTGGCATCGCCGCGCCAGTATGCGCCAGAAAGTTTGGTCAGTTTAAAGGATTTTAAAAACCGGGTATTGGGCACGTGCGGACCACGGCACATATCCACGTATTCCTGATGATGATATAGCCCCATAGCTTGTTCATCCGGCATATCATCAACCAGACGAAGCTTATAGCTTTCACCGCGTTCAGTAAAAGTTTTAATCACTTCTTCACGCGGCGTCATTTTCTTAATAACGTCATATTCCTCATTAATGAGGTCTTTCATGCGGTTTTCAATGGCCGCCATGTCATCTAAAGTAAAAGGACGTGGACTAAAAATGTCGTAATAAAAGCCTTCTTCAATCACAGGCCCAATCACCATTTGCACGTCAGGAAACAATTGCTTGACCGCATGGCCAATCAGGTGCGCGCAGGAATGGCGAATAATTTCCACGCCTTCGTCGTCTTTGGGCGTGATAATTTGTAAGCTGGCATCATCATTGATCAGATCGGACGCGTCACGCAATTGGCCGTTAACTTTTCCGGCAATGGTGTTTTTGGCAAGGCCGGGGCCAATGCTCAAGGCGACATCCATGACTGATACAGGATGGTCAAATTGTTTCTGGTCGCCATTGGGCAGGGTAATTACAGGCATAATGTATCCTTAAGGAGTGATGCCCGCTACTATCGGGCATATCACCGCGAGATGATAAAGGTAATGGCAAACAAAACAGCGTCCATGGAGCCTAAATTGTCGATTCAATAATGACCGGACAAGCTGAATAGGCGTCTAAAGCTGGCTTTGCCATAAAAAACGCCCACTTTAACAACTATTGACTGCAATGGCTAGCTAACCGAGGTTCTACAAGGAAAAACAATGGCTTTGTGCCTTGTATGCGGCTAAAAAAGATCATGAACACATCCCTACTGACTACCTTTAGGCGCACTACAAACAGCTTTGCCCAGCATGCGTTGATAAAATACCAGATCCAGCCAGCGCTCAAACTTGTAAGCAGCCTGATAAATAGTGCCAGTGTGCTGAAAATCAAATTGCTGGTGCAGTGCAATACTGGCTAGATTACTGCTATCAATCCCAGCGACCATGCTATGAAATTGCTGATGGCAGGCTTCATCAATGATGGCCTGTAGCAGGATTTTGCCGAGTCCCTTGCCCTGCTGGTCTGGCCGCACATAAATAGAATGCTCTATGGTGTGCGCAAAGGCTGCCTGTGGTCGAAACGAGCCATAGGAAGCAAAGCCTAGCAACTGATTGTGATCATCTACCAGTCCCAGCACCGGAAAACCCGCCTTGGCTTTAAAGTCAAACCACAGCCTGATGTCATGCAGCGTGCGTGGCTCGTACTCATATAAAGATAGCGTGTGTAAAATAGCATGGTTAAAAATAGCTAGAATTTGTGTGCCATGCCGCTCAAACTGGCAGTAGATTAACTGTATAGGCAGATTCGCAGACCTGTTTTTAGAACTATTTGTAGAATCGAGCATTGCAGGTGTGGGCTGACTACGGTTGCCATTGATAGTGCTTGAGATTAACCCGTTCACCCATAAACACAACCCCTTCCTGCTCCAGTTTTATTTTCTGTATATTGTTTGCCTGTTCATCCAGTGTTTGCAGGCTAAGTTGACCTTGTGCATTAATCACCCGGTGCCACGGCAAATCACTGGCTGCATCTAGTCGGTTTAAGGCATAACCCACCAAGCGGGCATGGCGCGGAAAGCCAGCCAGTGCAGCAATTTGTCCATAAGTCGCTACCTTTCCATAGGGAATTAAGGCAACCACTTGAAAAATATCCTGATGAATACTGAGTTGCATCGTTATTTTACTGCTGGCTTTTGCCAATATTTCTGAACTGCCATCATTACCACACCAGTAATCCCCAATGCGAAACAGAGTAGATGCAACTGCTCAATGGTCATCATATCCAGCCACGGATTACCACGCAGCAATGGCTCAATATCCATGAGTACCTGTGAACCCGCAAAAATCATCAGGCTAAATTGTCTTTGCCCGATAGCTTTAGCCGCCCGCCCCTAAATGAATGGGAGTAAAAGGCATTTTAGGTCATTACTCTATTTTTAGTACTATAATTAATTGATTTGATTAATACGGTGCGTCAAGCTGAATCAGGGTTGCCATGACTTTTTTGTTATGCGCATATTTTTTACGAAATGCTTTTTCTTCCTGATCTATGCTGCCGCAGCGTAATTTTGCCATTTCGCGGTTAAGTTCAGCATCGCGTTCGGAACGATCCCCATTGAACTCACCAGCAAAATGATCACACAGCTCATAGCGTTTAAGAAATTGCTGATCTTCTTTCGGCAGCGCATTTTTGCTGGCTGCAAGTGCCGGCGTGGTGAATGCTGGAATAACCATCATGCTTAATACCAAGCTGACAGACCATAAAATTTTTGCAGGCATAGTTTTAATTCACATTGTTGTAATAACTGATTTATTCACCAGTACACTGCTGCCAATGCGCTGGTGCTCATAATAGACTTCTTTTATAAGTACGCTCAATTTGCCTTCGACAGGCTTAGGCATTTTTGGTTGAGCATGTCGAAACCATACTTTTGAAAGAAATGTAATATATTCTTTAATGCAATGCGTTAAAAGGAATCACCCGGCACACGCACCCAGCCTTCCATTAAAATACGGGCGCTACGGCTCATAATGGCCTTGGTGACGGTCCATTCGCCGTTGACCAGTTTGGCCTCGGCGCCCACACGCAAGGTGCCGGACGGATGGCCAAAGCGGACTGCTTGTCGTTCACCGCCACCTGCCGCCAGATTGACCAGCGTTCCGGGAATTGCTGCGGCTGTACCAATCGCCACCGCCGCTGTGCCCATCATGGCATGGTGCAGTTTGCCCATCGACAACGCACGCACCAGCAGGTCAATGTCATCGGCTTTGATGGTCTTGCCACTAGACGCCACATAATCCTTTGGCTTGGCCACAAAGGCAACTTTTGGGGTATGTTGACGCGTGGCTGCCTCGGCTGGGTCTTTAATTAAGCCCATACGTAGCGCGCCAGCAATCCGAATGGCTTCAAATTTTGCCAGTGCCGCAGGGTTTGAATTAATCGCTTCACGCAGCTCTGTACCGCTATAGCCAATATCTTCAGCATTGACAAACACAGTTGGAATACCGGCACTAATCATGGTGGCTTTTAGCGTGCCCAAGCCCTCAACCTCTAGCTCATCCACCAGATTACCGGTCGGAAACATGGAACTGTCGCCATCATCCGATGGATTCATAAATTCCAGTACAATTTCTGCCGCTGGAAACGTTACGCCATCCAGCTCAAAATCACCAGTTTCCTGTACTTGGCCATTGGTCACAGGAACCCGCGCAATAATGGTTTTGCCAATGTTGGCCTGCCAGACTCGCACTTCGCACACGCCATCTTGTGGAATCCGGCTAGGATCAACCAAGCCTGCATGCAGGGCAAATGCACCCGCGCCCGTGGATAAATTACCGCAATTGCCGCTCCAGTCCACAAAAGCCTTATCAATGGATACCTGACCATATAAATAATCGACATCATGATCGGGCTGGCTACTTTTAGAGATAATGACACACTTGCTGGTACTGGAGGTTGCCCCGCCCATGCCATCAATATGCGCGCCATACGCATCAGGACTGCCAATCACACGCATAAATAGTTTGTCCCGCGCAATTCCGGGTACTTGCGCTGCTTCTGGTAGGTCAGTCAGGCGAAAAAACACGCCTTTACTGGTACCACCACGCATATAGGTAGCTGGGATTTTAACTTGTGGCGCATTGCTTGAGGCGGCAGTCATTTTGGTTCCAGTGCATTGTTAAAATTTGGCACTATTATAACGGCATTAAATCAGGGGTTATAGGCATTTTCTCCCATGTGGCGCGGTTGAAGTGCCAGTAATTTTACCCAGTCAGCTTTATTTTTTAACCGTGGCCACCTGTGTCGGCAGTTCCCATGCGCCGCCCAGTTCGATCAAACGACACATGCCCGTAGTCGCTTCATTGGTGTGGATAAACTGCTGGCCATTCCATGTCCACGCTTCATGTGACCAACAATCACCCAAACCGCGGCCTTTTTGATCACTAATGATCACGCCATCGGCATAATCAGATGCACTGGCAGTCACCAGTTTTGGCTGATAGGGCTTTTGGGCATTGATCACCCAATAGCCATAGCCTTCATTGTAGGCACCACGCCAGCATAAGCCACTGGCCAGTAACTGATGGGTGTTGAGCGGCTCAACTGTCAACTCAAATGTGGCATATTCATCGCCTTCGGTCAGCACGGGGCACTCATCGGCACTATAACTTTCTTTGGATGCTTGAAGTCTTTGTTGCAGGGCTTGCTGTTGCTTGACCAGTTGTTGTTGAAGCTGCTGTATATCGACTGCTTTTATGGCGTGCTGTAGGACTGGATTCGCTTGCAGTTTGCGATCAGGTTTTACCCATTTCACCACTGGTCTTGCTAAAGCGGGCAACACGTTGCGCTCACTTTTCTTGCCTTGTCGTAATAATGCTCCTGTGGTGCCTATCCGCCCCTGCACGTCATCCATTTTGAGCAATACAGCGGCTGCACCCTGCCTCGATAAATTCCATGTGTCCTGTCCCGATTGAAACTCAATCACTGTGTGACCTGCTAGCGCGGCAATCAAGGCTTGAATTTGTGATGCAGACAACGTCCCTGATAATCCGCTATCTAATGTTACCTTGCCATAGGAAGTGTTATTGATTGACAGTTGCACAGATTGGGGCATTGGCTGGCCTTCTACATACTCAGTATTGCCCAGCATGACTTCGCCGCTCACCGGCTGGCCAGCCCCAGCTTGACGGGTGAATAACACCGACACTGGAAAACCATCACTATTTCCTTCATCAGGCTGATAGCCTGCCGCGCGACAGGTGCGGGTGTTATCGCAAACCACTTCCCAGTCCTGATGATAAAAATGCAGGCCTTTGCCAGTGTCTTTATCTGTTGCGGCATAGCCTATACACGGCAGCATGATGAAAGCCCACACTGTACTTTTGAGTGCTTTTTGTTGAAGTGCTCTTAATTGACATATTCTTTTTTTAAATGGCATGGGGTACTCACTGATTGTTTGTGGGTTTTATGCCATTAGCATACAAGCAATACGCCAATACGTTGGTCTTTTTGTGTGCAGCAGTTTTATGTATAGCAGCTTCGTGATCAGCGATTTTGCATTGATTGCCTTACTAAACCTGTTCCCTGTATTTCTGTTTAGACTTTATTGACCACCTACCACCTCATCATCAGGCACAACTTGTAACCGCTCCCAAGTTTGGATGAGCTGTTTTTTTGGCACGCCCCAGCGATAACCACCCAATGCGCCACTTTCCCGAATGACCCGATGACAGGGAATCAGCCACGCCACCGGATTGGCACCAATCGCATTGGCCACCGCCCGGGATGCTGTGGGACAACCCAGCGTATTGGCCAGCTCGGAATAGCTAACCAGACTGCCTGACGGGATTTTTAGCAAGGCACGCCACACAGCCACCTGAAAATTAGTACCGCTCACCTGCACAGAAAACAGCTTGCCGCGGTTTGATTCGGATATTTCATGGGTTGGTCGGTCAGCGGCGGGTAGATCATAATGTGGCGGATTAGCCTGCGCTGCCTCAAACATCCGAGCAACCACGGGTGCTGTTAACGCTTGATCCTGCTGCAAAATGCTCAGTGGCCATGCTTGTTGTAAGGCCGCCAGCTCCTGTTCCAGTGAACTAAAATCCACAAAGCTGGCTCGACAAATACCCCGCGTAGTCATGGCCACAAATAACGGCCCAAACGGCGTAGCATGCACGCCATAATCGATCTGAATATCCTTGCCCTGTTGCTTAAACTCACCCGGTGTCACCGCTTCAAGCTGCACAAAATGATCATGCAAACGCGAACTGCCACTCAAGCCAATCTCCAGCGATACCGCCTGCAAAGACCGTGATTGCTGCAACAATTGCTTGCCGTGCTCCAAGGTCAACACTTGCAAAAATCGCTTGGGCGTGGTGCCCGCCCACTGACAAAACAAGCGCTGAAAATGAAATGGACTCAAATGCACCTGCGCTGCCATCTGTGCCAGACTGGGCTGCTCCCCCACATGTGCCACCAAATAGGCAATCGCTTTTTCAATCCGTTGATAATCAATGCTTGTATTAACAATACTTGTGTCACCAACCTGTTCATGGTCAATACTGACATCGTCTGACATGGAAAAATCGCCTTAATCAATATGGATTGCATGACCAGATCATAGCCCCAATTACTGCTATGGCCGACCCGAATCTTGCGGACTTTTAGCACCTTGCTCAACCTGCTGCTGGCGGTCAATATAACGCTTGTATATCAATGTGCTACGCAAACCGTATTGGTGACTATAGAATGTTACCGCAGATAGGAGTTTATGCAGTGAATTGCAGCAATTGGATATGGTGCAGAATTTTGCACGTACACTGGGGTTTTCTTATTAGCCATTTGCCAAAGGAAACCCACAATGTCAAGTTCCGACAAACGCATTTCAGATGATATTGAACAATCATTAAACCAACAGATGATGAATGAAGCTTTTCAGGCACAGGCTTATCTGGCACTAGCGTCTTGGGCTGAAGTGAACAATTTTGCCGGTCTGGCGGACTTTTTTTATAAGCATTCTGAAGAAGAACGCAACCACATGTTCAAATTTTTAGAATACATTAATGCACGTGGTGGTGAAGCACGCATCACTGGTATTCCTGCGCCGCTGGATAATCCGGCCAACGTGGAAGAATGTATTGAACGCACGTGGCAACATGAGCTGGACAATTCCAAAAAAATCTACGCACTGGTTGATCAGGCCATGGCTGAAAAAGACTGGGCAACCTTTAACTTTATGCAGTGGTTTGTCAAAGAACAAATTGAAGAAGAAGCCTTGATTGATGGCTTACGCGATAAATATGCCTTGGCTTCCAAAGAGAAAAATAGCAATGCCAACCTGTATTCATTTGACCGCGATCTGGTCGGTGCTTCTCAAGAAGGCGATATTCCGCGTGATGCTTCACTAGAAGGCTAATTCACAGCACTTTAAAATGTGACTAGGCAGCTCAGCTTGGGGGATATGGATTGTCACATATCCCTTTTTTAAGGCTATTTAAAACTTTTCATACGGCAACAAATAACGCCATTCACCCATGGCCAGCTTGGACAGTGACAAACGTCCAATGCGCAACCGCTTTAATTGTAGCACCTGCAACCCCACCGCACTGCACATGGTTTCAATTTGATCAAGCTGGACATTTTTTAGGGCAATGCGTAGATGCTCCTCATTTTGCCAGCTCACTTTGGCCGCCGGCAGTAGTTTTCCCTGCGCATAAAAACCCTGATTTAAGCGCTTTAAATCATCGTCTGATAATGTGCCTGCAACCTTGACAATAAATTCCTGCTCTACCCGACTGGCATCATCAATTAGCTTGCGCGCCACGGACTTGTCCTGTGTATACACCACCAAACCACTGGCGGCACTTTCCAGCGGCAGGGTGGGAATCAGTTTTTGGAAATGTGAGCGCAAGGGTCGAATAGTGGAACGGTCATCCTTGGCTTGTGTCTCCATAGTAATGAGCTGCAAGGCATCGTGCTGGATCAAATCCAGTTGTTCAGGACTCAAGCGCACATGCATACTTTTATGATTCAAACCGCGTGCTACCAAGTCCTGCGTTAGCCCAAAATCATAACCTGTCGGCTTGTTGAGCAAGATAGTGACAGGCAGCAGCGGCTTTAAGTTGGCCGACTCATGCACACTAACCTGCTGGCTGCTGATCATATAATTCGGCTGTTCCACCACCACCCCATCCACCATGACCCAACCTCCGGCAATATAATGCTCGGCATCGCGGCGTGAACAGCCACGTAATTGACTCACAGCTTTGGCAAGGCGTACAGGTTCAGTTTTTGGCGCAGTCATATCATTACGTTCAGTGACATCATGTGGTGCATTATAGCCGCAAAACCACTGGGTCATGTGGCAATTGGTAGGACGATTAAAACGGCACTGTGGATTGAAGCGTCAAATGATGACCTTGTAAAGGATGCTTAAAGGCCAGATCGCTGGCATGCAAGGCCAAACGGTTTAGCGGACTGCTGCTAGGCGATGGGTGATATAACTTATCACCGGTGATGGGATGGCCAATATGCGCCAAATGCACGCGAAGTTGGTGTGAACGTCCGGTAATCGGCGCTAATAAAATCCGGCTGATGTCTTGTTCGGCATTATAATCAAGCTGCTGATATAGCGTTTTGGCTGGTTTTCCTATTTCAAAATCCACTTTTTGCTTAGGGCGATTGGGCCAATCTGCAATGAGCGGTACATCAATGCTACCCTCTCCGCTTAATTCACCCTGCACCAATGCCACATAATTTTTCTGCACACTTCTAGCCTGAAACAGTTTACTCATGGCCACTTCAGCATCACGGTGCTTGGCAAACAGTAAAATGCCTGAGGTTGCCATATCCAGCCGATGCGTGACTTTGGCCATAGAATAACTTTCCAAAATCCGCAAATAAGCACTGTCTTGATGTTCTGGTAAGCGCCCGGGTACAGACAGTAAGCCAGCAGGTTTATCAATGACAATCAGGTCGTCATCTTCATAAAGAATAGATAGTGGCTCTTGTGGTGGCGTATAAATGAAATGGTCGTTTAGAGGCACGAAAGCAGCTAACAATAAGATTTGAATAAGCCGTAGTATACAGGGCTACTTTGAAGGGATAATAATAAATTGCCTTTAATTATTAAACACATTATAGGCTGCTGATCACAGTACACTCAGTATAAAGCATCTATCGCACCGCATTAAGAATACCGTGCGATAGACTTTAAAAACCTGCTTATGATTAGCCGCTGTGATGCTAAAACAATGGGTTAAGGGCGATAAATGGCGCAGAGTTTGTGTCCATCTGGATCACGCACGTATGACAAGTGCAGCTCACCCAACGTGGTTTGGCGTAAACCAGGCGCAGCTTCAATAGTCGTGCCGCCATTGGCAACCGCCACATCATGAAATTCCTTCACTTGTTCAGGTGAATTGCATTTGAAACCTACGGTTGAACCATTGGCAACCGTTACCGCTTCATCGTTAATTGGTTCAGTTACGCTAAAGGTATTGCCATCATGGCTGTAAAATAAACGCGTATGACCCGAGTTTGATACGTTTACAAATGGCTCACCTGCACCTAAAACACCAAGCACTTTGTTATAAAAGGCTTTTGAGCGTTCGATATCGTTTGAACCGACCATGATGTGATTAAACATGCTTCACTCTCCTTAACCCCCGACACCATGTCGAGTGTGATTGCGTGTCAACAATACTAGGATTTATGTGGCAGGTATAGGCTTGTCATGCTGAGTTTTTATTAGCGTGAAATTATTAAATCCGTTTGATGGCATGAATTATTAAGCTTTGAGGTTTTTTCTACGTTTAAACCAGCGCAGCGCCAATAGCGCCATCAGCACCACCACAATGACTACCAACACAGGCACAATCAGCGCCAACACTGACAATAACAATGCCCCCATCCACTCGCCTGTAGACACCACAGGATTGCCAATACCGCCCGTGGTTGCAGTGGATAACGCACGCAATGCCACCGTACCCATTTGTACCGTACCCGCTGTGCCGCCACCCACAATAATGGCCGCCGCCCAACTGGCAAACTGCGACATTTCGCCACTACTCACTGCCATGGTGGCCAGCGTGCCTGCAACCATTGCCGCAGGCGTTGATACGGTGTCTAAAATATTATCCACCCACGGAATATAATACGCAGCGATTTCACACAGTGTTGCCACGGCCAAGCCAAAACATACCGCTGGCATAGCTACCCACTCAAAACCTTGCATGGGTTCAAACCATCCTGCAAGGGATGCCACGCTCATGACCAATAACGGCACAAACACACGGAAACCACAGGCGGTACTCAGTCCAATGCCGATACATAGGCTTAGTATTGTTTCCATGAGTGGCTCCGTGTGGATGGTTGGGAGGTTAAGTTTTTATTTTATGTATTTTTCATCTAATGGGCTACTTATGTAGGTTGGCTAAATCCTAACAATAGCTCTTCATCTATTTTCTTTGCATCTAAAAACTTTTCATGACTAAGCAATACTTTTAAAACCATTTTCAGTAAACTTATAGAAACATCAACAGTTTTCAACTCAACAATATTTGGTATTTTAATCTTTTTACTTTTTTCTAAATTTTTATTGCCATGAACAATGCCTGACCTATACGCATAAACTTTTTTTACTTTATCAAAAATATCTTTAGGAGATTCTGAAATATTACTATCTAACTTTGATAATGCGGTTACACGTAAAGCTAATTTATGTGTCATTTCTGTCTTGCCATCATCAGAAAGTAATATCTCTAAGGCGATCGTAGCATCCAGCACTGTATCTTCTTCATCTTGTCTAAGCATACAACTATTTAACCGTTTCAAAGCAATTGGAATACTTTTATGATTATTACTTGCTAGCTTTCCGTAAAGATCTTTAACTTTATTTAATTGATCTAAATTAACAATAGGAAAATTATTACTCAACCAATATCTATTAAATTCAAATTCATGAGGGAATTCTCGAACACTACATCCTCGTACATTAAGTAAATTTTCCTTAAAATCAGAAGTCCAATTTTCCGATTTAGAAAATATCTGTGCATAACCAGTTTTATAATCATTTACTAATCTTAACGCACTAAAAAAATTTTGTATTAATACATTTGGATATGCTTCTTTATAATACAAACAATCATACGAATCTCTATCTTTATTATCAATATAATAGTTCTCAATTACCAAAGCGTGTGTAGCGCTATCCAAAACGCAATCATGTACTACAATATTATTAGATTTAGCTTCCGCTCTAGACAAATGTAACTGATCAGAAATTCTTTGAATGCTTACTCCTTCAGCCAAATCATATTTTTCAATTTCAAAATTTAAGAATAGAATAGGCACATAAATAATAATTGGTAATTTTTCTAAAAATGCAAAATTAGTTCTTAACTCAATAACACTTAAAAAATTTTCTTCAAAAAATTCATAGCCATAACTATGTATGTAGAAGTCTAGAATATTCCCTATAAAATTTTGTATACTTATTTCATCAAAATTATAATCAGGAATTTCTATTTGAATATGGCTACCAAAGTAGTTTAATAAATCATTATCTTTACATATAAAATGATATAAATCTTTCAGCGTAAAAATATCTTTCCAGTCTATGTCAGGCTCTCCACCATACTTACTGAATAAACTAGCGAAATTTTTAGGACTATTATTTCCCCAAAAGTTTTTTCTAATTCTTGGGAAACCATTCTCGGCGAAAGTGAGTTCAGGAAAATTTGTATAAGATAAAATATATTTTTTCTTTTGAATTTTATCGACTAATATAGGGAATACTTCTTTTATACATTCCAAAATTAAGTGATTTAATTTTTCTCTTTTCTTTTGATCTATAGCCATACATTAATTACTCACAGAAAAACCCCATCTCACGATAGGGCTTTACTCAAGCAAAATCAAACAGTTTAAGCAGTAGCTTCTACTTCAACTTTACCTTCCAAGAAGTCCTGCGCAAAACGCTGCAACACGCCACCTGCCTCATAAATCAACACTTCTTCGGCAGTATCAAGGCGAGAAATCACAGGGACTTCTACCACTTCACCATTGGCACGGTTAATCACCAACGTCATTTCAGCGCGTGGCGTGTGTTCACCCTTCACATCGTAAGTTTCAGTGCCATCAAGCCCTAAAGTAATACGATTCACGCCAGCTTTAAATTCAAGTGGCAACACGCCCATACCAATCAAGTTGGTACGGTGAATACGCTCAAAACCTTCAGCAGCAATGGCTTCCACACCTGCCAGACGTACACCTTTAGCCGCCCAGTCACGGCTAGAACCCTGACCATAATCGGCACCGGCAATAATAATCAGCGGTTGTTTGCGTTCCATGTAGGTTTCCATGGCTTCCCACATGCGAGTCACTTGACCTTCTGGTTCAATACGTGCCAATGAACCCTGAATCACTTTGCCATTGTCGTCACGTACCATTTCATTCAGTAGTTTTGGGTTGGCAAAGGTGGCACGCATAGCAGTTAAATGATCACCGCGATGGGTGGCGTAACTGTTAAAATCTTCTTCTGGCAAGCCCATTTTGTGCAAGTATTCACCTGCCGCACTGTTCATCATAATCGCGTTAGAGGGCGACAAATGATCGGTAGTGATATTGTCTGGTAGCACGGCCAAGGCACGCATACCCGTCAAGGTACGCGGACTAGCAGCCAATGCGCCCATGCCTGAAGTATCCCAATACGGCGGACGGCGAATATAGGTCGACATTGGTCGCCAGTCGTACAGTGGGCTGGCCGCTTGTTCAATTTCACCCAAGTCAAACATTGGAATATACACTTGGCGGAATTGTTCTGGCTTCACACTTTTGGCCACTAAAGCATCAATTTCGGTATCACTTGGCCAGATGTCTTTGAGGTAAATTGGATTACCGTTTTGGTCATTGCCTAGCGCGTCACGCTCGATATCAAAGCGAATTGTACCTGCAATCGCATAGGCCACCACCAATGGCGGAGATGCCAAGAATGCCTGTTTGGCGTAGGGATGAATACGACCGTCAAAGTTACGGTTGCCCGACAATACCGCAGTGGCAAATAAATCACGATCAATAATTTCTTGCTGAATCACTGGATCGAGTGCGCCAGACATGCCATTACAGGTGGTGCAGGCAAAACCAACAATACCAAAGCCTAATTTTTCCAGTTCAACCAGTAGGTTAGCTTCTTTTAAATACAGCTCAGCCACTTTAGAGCCTGGCGCAAACGATGTTTTAACCCACGGCTTACGCTCAAGCCCAAGCTCATTGGCTTTACGTGCAACCAATGCCGCAGCCACCACGTTACGCGGATTACTGGTATTAGTACATGAGGTAATGGCTGCAATAATCACTGCGCCATCTGGCATTAAGCCCTCTTCTTTCACCCACTCGCCTGCAATGCCTTTGGCAGCCAAATCGCTAGTCGATACACGAGCATGCGGATTGGATGGGCCAGCCATGTTGCGCGTCACGGTAGACAAGTCAAAATGCAACACACGTGGGTACACCGCAGTTTTTAAACTATCTGCCCATAAGCCAGTGGTTTTGGCATATTTTTCCACCAGTTCTACTTGAGCAGTTTCACGGCCAGTAATGGTTAAATAATCTAAGGTTTGTTGGTCGATATAGAACATTGCACCGGTGGCACCGTATTCTGGTGTCATATTGGAAATGGTGGCACGGTCGCCAATGGTCATGCTGTCCGCACCTTCACCAAAGAACTCTAAAAACGCACCAACCACACGCTCTTTACGCAAAAACTCGGTTAAAGCCAATACGATATCGGTGGCGGTAATGCCAACCTGACGCTGACCGGTAATTTCAACACCAATAATATCTGGTAGACGCATCATGGAGGCACGGCCCAGCATCACGGTTTCAGCTTCCAGACCACCCACACCCACGGCAATCACGCCAAGCGCATCCACGTGCGGTGTGTGAGAGTCGGTACCAACACACGTATCAGGGAATGCAATGCCATCGCGCGTCTGAATCACGGGCGACATTTTTTCCAGATTAATCTGGTGCATAATGCCGTTGCCAGCAGGAATCACGTCCACGTTTTTAAAGGCAGTTTTAGTCCATTCAATAAAGTGAAAACGGTCTTCGTTGCGACGGTCTTCAATACTGCGGTTTTTATCAAATGCATCAGGATCAAAGCCGCCGCACTCCACAGCGAGCGAGTGATCCACAATGAGTTGTGTTGGCACCACTGGGTTTACTTTGGATGGATCACCACCTTGATCGGCAATCGCATCACGCAGGCCAGCCAAATCCACCAATGCGGTTTGACCCAAAATGTCATGGCACACCACACGCGCGGGATACCACGGAAAATCCAAATCCTGACGACGCTCAATAAACTGGGTGAGGTATGCGGTTAAATGCTCTGGCTCGGCACGACGTACCAATTGTTCCGCCAATACCCGCGAGGTATATGGCAGGGTGTCGTATGCGCCTGGCTTGATGGCGTCAACCGCCGCGCGGGTGTCAAAGTAATCAAGCTCTGTGCCAGCTAATGGCTTACGGTACTGTGTATTCATGGTTTTAGTGTTCAATCTAATAAAAGTTTGGTCGGTAGGCAGTGCTGCAAACGATGTTGTGGCTCATATCAAAAACTTGGCCTACCTGTTTGTGTCCGTATTGTACGCTGTCAAAGTAGCGTTTCCCAAATCTTATAATTATCATTAGCTTAACCCCAAATATCGCATTTTTGAAATAATTGGTTACATATATTTAAGTTTTTTACTCTAATTTTTAAATCAGCTTAGAATTGGTTGAGTAAAAAATGTACTCCCCATCAAGTTTTAACACGCCATTTATCAAGGTTTGGGTATAGGCTATAGACTATGATTTTGGTGGTTGTTTTATCTTAGTGGTTGGTTATTTATAGGTTGCGTGGAGCATTGCTATGTCATTGAACACAGGGTTCAGTCGGACGACTTTACAGGGCGCAGATGCCGAAAAATTCTTGCAAGGTCAGGTGACCGTTGATGTCAGTAAACTGGATGCTGCGCATTATCAGGCTACGGCAATTTGTGATTTAAAAGGCCGCATCCATTTTGGGATTTGGCTCAAAAGATACAGCACGGAATCCATTGAAGTGGTGATTGCCAATGATCAATTGGATAGCTTACAAGCGCATATTAAAAAATACGGGGCGTTTTCCAAATTTACGCTAGAGGCTGCTGAAGCTGTTTATTTTGCCATTGAAGATGGTAAGGCAACCTTTAGTCATACTGATCAAGGCGTGAGCTTAGAGCAATGGCAGCACACGGCCATTCGCCAAGGGCAGGCCTGGATTAGTGCGCAAACGGCAGGACTGTTTCAGCCTCAGGAATTGCGCTTGCACCAGCGTGGTGGCGTGGACTATGACAAGGGCTGCTATCTGGGACAGGAAATTATTGCGCGGCTGTGGTTTCGCGCCAAACCCAAGCATTGGCTGCATTTGATTAATGCTAGTCTGGGTGATGTACCGGCTGCGGGTGCTGAATTAGACAAGGATATTCAGGTGGTGAATGCCATTGCAAGTACAGACGGCTGGCTGGCTTTGGTGGTGGCAAAACCGAGCGCACTTGAGGCGTCGATTTATCAGGTGCTGGATTTGCCGGATGGATTAAATGGCGAAGTCGGACGTGAGAAGTAAACCGTCTTGATTGTTAAATATCAGCTTAAAACAGGGTAACCCGCATGCTACAAACCAGAGCCAGAGCCGTGATGATTTTTGCGCTCGTTTGTTCAAATGCCGGGTTTGCCTGTGATCCAGCAGCACCAAACTGGCAAGCCTTTTATAAAGCCAATGATAAAAATAACGATAAGAAATTGCAGCGTAGTGAGTGGCAGCATTTAGATTTTACTGGCTCTTATTATGAGGCTGGATTTGAGTCCACGTTGCCCCCGCAGCAAATTTTCACCCAGATGGATCACAATAAAAATAACGTGATTGATGGTGATGAAATTTATGAGCTTTGGAGCTACTTGCATAATCCCTGTGCTGATTTTGATAGGCGTATCAGTGCAGAATCAGACGCTAAACCTATATTTTCGTTAGAGGAAGTTAAGAGCTTTTTTGAGAAGTTGTTTTAGTAATTGCTATACTGTGGCTCTGGAATTACCACTTGCCATAATGTTCTGGCAATGGTGCATGCTGGTTTGCCAGAACCGTTGCTGTATGCCGGATCATGGAGTGAATGGATTGCGGATGATGGACGGCCTGTGAAAACTGAGGTTTAAAATTCTATGAAGTGGCTCAAGTTAATAGGACTAATCTTAGGCTCAGCGTGGTTTTTCCCCGTGAGTTGTACCACCGCGTTATATACTGGCACGCATGTGATTGCACATTGGGATGCCAGAGATACCGCTCAAGGCGATACAGTACATTCTGTATTTTCAGTGGTCGTGGAATCACCTAAAAACAATCAGCCATTCCACTTAATCAATTTAAGTGAAGTTCCTGAACTTAAGACTAAAGGAAAATCTTATTCCTTTCTTACATCACATGATTCGGGGAATATAGTTATCGATGAATATAGCAATGCCTCCTATCATGTACTTAAAAAGTATAAAGACAATCAGATCATTGAGGTGATATACAAAGATGATAATAAGACAGTATGGAGTAAATATCGTGCCACTCAATCTGACGTAACACCGCTGAGTTCACGAATGTTCTATGTTGGCTATATGGCTGCTGCTATACCCTATGCTTTAGGAATAGCACTAGCTCTTTATTCATTAGGAAAATTTTTCTCAAAAAAGTATAAACACAAATTTAATTATGACTAAATCGCACTTTCTAACTTTACTCATATTGCAATTATGCTTTCCAGCCATAGTTTATCTACTGTTTGACTATAGTCTTCATCAGCGAATTCCTAACCTTGCTTATTTGTTGCCAAGTTACTTGTTTCTAGCTATGCCACATATTATCGTTGCGCTGTTTGCATTCATACCCAATATAAAGCGGATTGCTTTAATATGGTTATTAACCTTACTTAATAGTCTACTAATTGCTTTTTACTTTTGGATTTTAAGTTTAGCACCTCATGATTCAGGTTTAGCAGGGTTACTTTATATTCCATTATGGATAAGTGTATTAATCACTACCTTACTATTAGAACTGATGTTTAAATTTATCCGTTACTCTACACTATAGATCAAGCTGACCATACACAATGTACGAGCAGCTCTATTCAGCTTGAGCTATAAACCTATCCAATCAATCAATAAACCACCACGCTCCGAATCGACTCACCACTTTTCATCAAGTCAAAACCTCTATTGATGTCATCAAGGCTTAAATGATGAGTAATCAGGTCATCAATATTCAGTTTGCCTTCCATGTACCAGTCCACAATTTTTGGCACATCGGTACGGCCACGCGCACCACCAAATGCCGAACCTAACCAGTGGCGACCTGTCACCAACTGAAATGGACGAGTGGCAATTTCTGCACCGGCTGGCGCAACGCCAATAATAATACTCTTGCCCCAGCCCTTATGACAGCATTCCAGCGCCTGACGCATGACATTGGTATTGCCAATACATTCAAATGAATAATCCGCACCGCCATCGGTCAGTTGAATAATGGCATCCACCACGTTTTCAACCTTGGAGGGGTTAATAAAATGCGTCATGCCAAACTTGCGCGCCATAGCTTCACGTTCGGGGTTCAGGTCAACACCAATAATCTTGTTGGCACCCACCATTTTGGCACCCTGAATCACGTTAAGCCCAATACCGCCCAGCCCAAACACCACCACATTGGCACCGGCTTCCACCTTGGCAGTAAATAATACCGCACCCACGCCAGTGGTCACGCCGCAACCGATATAGCACACCTTGTCAAAGGGGGCATCTTCACGGATTTTGGCCAGTGCAATTTCAGGTACGACGATATGATTGGCAAAAGTGGATGTGCCCATATAATGCAGAATTTCTTGTCCATCCAGACTAAAACGGCTGGTGCCATCCGGCATTAAGCCCTGACCCTGCGTAGTACGAATGGCTTGGCACAGGTTGGTTTTTTGCGACAGACAGAATTTGCACTGGCGACATTCTGGGGTATATAGCGGAATCACGTGATCGCCAGCTTTGAGGCTTTTAACGCCCTCGCCCACTTCCAGCACTACGCCTGCCCCTTCATGCCCTAAAATGGCTGGAAAGCGGCCTTCAGGATCAGCACCGGATAAGGTGTAATAATCAGTGTGGCAAATTCCGGTTGCTTTAATTTCAACCAGTACCTCACCAGCTCTGGGCGGTGCCAGATCAACGTCATGGATGGTGAGTGGCTTGGCAGCTTCCCAGGCAATGGCGGCACGTGTTTTCATTTAAGGCTCCTTCTATCCTCAAGGTCATGATGGTTGGTTAAGGTCATCACCAGACTTATTAAAAGAACTAACACTGATTGCTTTTATTACATTGTAGCCAGCAATCAGTTGTATTCATTTTAGTGATTGGCACGGGCCGCCATTACCGGTTGCGCTGTCGGGGTGGCCAGCATGTCCGGCGGGAACAGGCGACTTTCAAACTGGGGCAGCATCAGCGCCATGTTTTGTCCTAGCTTAAATTGCGGCTGGGAATGAGGAAATCCCTGCGCTTTTTCCCATTGCTTGATACGTCCATTGGCCACGTCAAATGCAGATTTAAAACTATGCTGTGAGCGTAAGGCTTCATCAAACAAAGCCCGGCCAAAATAGGTATAATCGGCTTCATTGGTACAGCCAAATGAGGTACGGTCGGCCGAGGAGGCTGTAATAATCAGCGTATCTGGGGATTGCAGTGCAGGCACAAAGCTGCCGGAATAGCAGGATGAAATCACAATCACCCGCCAGCGAATGCCGGAACGGTCCAATGTTTCACGCAGCCATTGCGGATCAATGGATTGCATGTCTATTGGTTCGTTGGCCAGTTCAAACACATTGGGTAGGCCATGCGAGGTCATGTATAAAAACAGCACATCATTGTCAGGATTCATTTGCTGGCCAATGCGCGCCAGACTGCGCTCAATGCTAGTTTTGGTGGCAATCGGCTGGCTAATAAAAGTTGCCTTGTTATTAATCAAGCCAATAGAGCGGCCATAGGTGCCAAAGCGGGTATCAAACTGGCGCTGGATACGATCCACTTCAGACTTGAACACATCTTGATAGCCTGCCCCGGCAATGCCCATAAAATACCAGTTACTTTGACCGGGGACACTGGTTTGCATCTGTGACAGCACATCATCCAGCAAGCGTGGCTGCGCATAAATGGCAGCTTCTGGCAGGGTAATGCGGCTTTCTTCCACTTTCCAGATCGGCTGGCTGCTCACCGAAGATTGCCAGATGGTGAGGGTAATAATAATCCCCACCAAAATCAGCGCCTGTTCCCACCATGGCCAGTGCAATGCACGGGCAAACACCCAAAACACCGCCACGGTTTGCCAGACAAACAGCACCAGAAAAATGGTTGGCAGGTACTCGTAGCTCATGTCCGGCAAGCGGTCAATCTGACCCAGAAACTGGACAAAACTTTGCAGCAGCGCCACGTTGACGTCGGCAATCAGCCACAACATGGCAGGCACCAGCATTAGGCGGCCAAGACCACTACGCTGTGCTAAAAAGATACCGGCAATTAAGGCAATAAATGGCCATAACAGGTAGCTGACCAGCCCCTGCAAATTAAAATGCCCTGCCCCGCCTGCGGTGAGCCAGCTAAACAGGGTATTGGCTAGACAGGCCAGTACTGCCCAGAATAAAAATTGCCAGCCATTGGGCGTAACCCGGTCAAAACAGCGTCTTGAACCAATCAGCATCCACAATGCAGCAATCTGGTTATCACGCAAATCACTGAGAAAATTACGGGAAGGCTTTAGTTCAATCATCTTGTGATTCGCTCACGTCACACCCGCGTTATGCTCAAGTTAGGTCTAAATCAGGTCCGAATTCGGTCTAATTTAGATTTAAATTAATTTTAAGCTATAGCCAAATTACTTGCAGATATCCTATCAAGAAAAGCATTTGAAACTGTATTTTTCTTGTCTATGAACAACATAGATTACAAAAATGAGCCGAATAGTGGCGTTGTAAATTTAGCCTTCGGTTTGAAGATGCGAATCAATCAGCTCAGCCGGCCAGCGAATACAATCCGTCAGCGCAGTCACATTATTGTCCGCCTGATAGGGAATTACCCCCAGACAAGGCGCACTGATTTTTTTGTTTAAGGTGTCAATCTGCTCAGCCATAAAAGGTTCATTCTCACGCAAACAATTGGCCACCCAGCCCGCCAGTGGCAAACCATCACGCATAATCAGCTCAGCGGTCAGTAACGCATGATTGAGGCAACCCAGCCGGATGCCCACCACCAGAATCACCGGCAGGCGCAATTGCTTGGCCACATCGGAAATACATTCCTGCATATTGATGGGCACACGCCAGCCGCCTGCTCCTTCCACCAGAATATGACTAGCACGGGTGGATAACCCTGCGCGGATATGCCCAACTACTCGTCCGGCCTGTAAACGCTCACCCACCTGCGCTGCGGCAATATGCGGTGATGTGGCTGCGGGCAATTTGATCGGGGCTACCAGCTCCTCCACCAGATTGACACTGGCATACTGCTGCAAACACTGGGCATCGTCACTGATTAAATCACCGGCGGCATCAACACGACATCCGGCTGAAATGGGCTTGATGGCAAAGCAGGCATGGCCCTGACTACTGGCACGTGCCAACAACAAACTCGTGACAAAAGTCTTGCCGACATCGGTATCAGTACCTGTCACAAAATAGGCTTGGCGTGCAATGGCTGTATTCATAAAACTGGCCTGAATCCAATAAACAAAAGGCTGGGAAAATTAAACAAAACGAATGAAACAAACGAAGCACGGCATTGTTGCAGCAAGCAGCAAACCAGCATTAAAACCCCAATAAAAAAAGCGAAGGCATTAATAGGTGTTGAGGAAAGCCAATGGATGACCCGACGCGGGTTTTTGCAGATGTAAAAACAATACCTCAAATGACATATCAATCGGTGATGGATCTTGCAACCACTGCTTTCGGCGCGACAAATCCGCGCTGGACATTGTTGTTGCTGACTGGGGCTCACCAGTCTGGTTTCCCCCCATTTGCCGGATTGCAGCGATCAAGGCCTTTAGGTTGGCAAAATCCTGACTAAAGCGCCGGGTTTCATGTTTCACCACAAAAGTACCAGCCTGTTCCATCCATGCCTGTGCTGGCTCAAACGGAAACAATGGAAAACCGGGGTAGCGCAAAGCCACTTCAGATAATGAACCAGCCACCGGAACGGCTAGCCATACTTGTCCGCCCGGCTGCACAACGCGCAGGATTTCCGGCACAATAGCTGAACCTAGCCAGTGCAAGGCAAAATTACTCACTGCACCATCCAGCATGTCATCAGCCAGCGGCAACTGGCCAATATCAGCCAGAATAGTCTGAATCCGGTCATCACCGTCCAGTGCCTTAAGCATATTAGGCGCCATATCAATCGCCCATACCCGTGCGCCCTGTGCCGCCAGTGTTTTGGCCAGTATTCCCGTACCGCATCCGGCATCCAGCCATACGCTATCCGCTGATACCTGACCCATCCAGTCCAGCAAATAACGGGCCGATTGCTGTTGCAAGCCACTGGCCTGATCATACTGGGCTGCGGCTGCATTAAATTTTTGCCAAACTGCTGAGTCCATAACCATCTCGATCTGATTATTCGGGCAATAAGCCTGTGTTTTCTGCTGGTGTCCGCATGCCCATTGACTGAAAATACCCATCAAAACGGCAGGCATCCCCAAGCCACTGATGCTGCGGCTTACTGTCAGTGAGTGTCGGAGCATGCCGTGGCCGCTTGACAATCACCCGGCCAGCCCGCTGTTGTGCCAGCGGAAGCAAATACTCTCCCAAATCCATTGCCCCATGTTCAGGTAATAATTGGTGCAGAACCTGCATTTCTTTTTTCACTAACGCTTGTTTTTTCTGATCCTTGTGTCCGCCCTTAGGAAACATCGGATCCAGATAGATCACATCCACTCGCTCGCCCTGCTGCTGTAACTGGTTTAAATACACACGCGCATCCGCATGAACCAGTTGAATACGCTGCATCACCGGCATCAGCTCCGGATACTGTATCGCACGCTGAAACGAATCCTGCAATAGCGAAAACAGTACAGGATGCCGCTCAATTAAGGTCACTTTAGCCCCCAGCCACGCCAGTAACAGACCATCATGACCCAGCCCAGCGGTGGCATCAATAAGGATTGGTTGCTGCTCAGTCTGGCAGGCACGTGCCAGTAGTTCATTTTTATGTGAGGCACGTTTTAGCCGGGCAAGCTGTCCAATCCAGTCAGGCTGCATTTTCATACCAGCAGCAGCCAGATGCAATCCATGCTCATCCAGTACTAGTGCCAGCTCAGGATGTTGCCTTAAAAACTTGGGATTAATGGTTTCAACAATTTGCAGTTTGCTATCAATGCCCTGTTGCAACAATTGCTGCTGACAGGCCTGCGCATTCGTCTCTTGCGTCTGCGCGACCCACAGCGTCAACTGCATTACCACTGCACCCAACCTGTCCAGGCGGTCAGTAAAATGATCAGGCCAAACACGATGCGGTAATAAGCAAACACACTAAAGTCATGCTTGGATACGTAACGGATCAAGGCACGAATCACGATCAGCGCCGAAATAAACGCCACTAGCATGCCAATACCTAGCACCAGCATGTCGTTGCTGTGCAGTTCATGCCGCGACTTGTACAAATCCAGCAGGCCAGCCCCCATCAGTACCGGAATACCCAGAAAAAATGAAAACTCAGCAGCGGCTTTACGGGAGACACCCATCAGCAAGCCACCAATAATGGTAGAACCTGAGCGCGATGTACCCGGAATCAGCGCCAGACACTGAATCAAGCCAATCAGTATGGCTTGCTTAAAGCTGATTTGCTCAACTTCTTGTGCCACAATACGATGGGGACGTTTTTCAGCCCACAAAATAACAATACCACCAACAATCAACGCAATGGCAACCGTGATAGCATTGAACAAATAAGCCTTAATTTGATCACCAAGACTTAAGCCAATAATCACAATGGGAATCGACGCCACAATCAGGTTAATGCTTAAACGCTGGCCTTCTGGCTGGCCTTTTAACGCTCCGGTGAGTGCGCCCCAGAGCTTGCCCCAGTACTCATAAATGACCGCAACAATGGCACCAATCTGTACGGCCACAGCAAACAGTTCACGTTTTTCCAGCGTCCAGAAATCCAGCAACTGGGCGGTTAAAATTAAATGTCCAGTACTGGAAATGGGTAAAAATTCAGTAATCCCCTCAACCAGTCCCATAATTGCTGCCTGAATCAGCAACCAGATATCCATACGCACTCCAAATATTATAAAAGCTAGCAGTTAGCAATGAGAAATTACAGGATCAGTATTAAAAAAAGCTTAACGTTTTGAGGCGCCCTGCTCGGCGATTTTTTTCCATGCATTGTCACGCAGGTAAACGGGCAAAGCCTGATCTGCACTGATAGCCTGACCGGCTTGAAAGGCAGCATGACCCAGACGCGCAATATCTTCACTGCTGGCATGTAGCTGCTGACAGCTTGCTTGCGCACTGGTTTGCGTAATCAGCGCACTGCCATTGCCCACCAGCGTATAGTGCTCAGCGTCAACAGGCAGCCTAACCCGATCATAAGCGGCCAGTTGCTCAATGCCAGACTCATTGGCCAATGGCTGCATCAAACCGTGGGCATCCAGCTGGTAAGCAGCGGCATAAACTTCATTCATACGTGCATCCAGCACTGCCACGACCTGCGTGAGCTGATGTTGTCGATAAGCCGCCTGCGCCACGGCCTGCAAGGTTGATACCGGCACGACGGGCAAATCATGCGCCCATGCCAGTGCCTGTGCCACGGCGGCATTAATGCGCACGCCACTAAACGAACCCGGCCCACGACTAAACGCAATCGCTTGCAGGGACGCCACATTCAAACCCTGCTCAGCCAGTACGGCATCAATCATCGGCAAAATCAGACGAGTTTGCTCACGGCTGCGGTTATCCTCACGATGAGCCACCACAGCTTGCCCATCAAACAACGCCACAGAACACCACTCATTTGCTGTTTCCAGTGCTAAAAGCATGCCGTATCCCCAAGCTCAGCCATTGCGGCTATCTGGTTTGCGCAAAGCTGACCAAATGTCAGCCAGCGCATTATTAAAGGGGGCTATATTAACAAAAACCATTGGTCATGGATGCCATAAGTTGTTTTTGTTTGAATACCACAAGCGCCTGCAAAAAACCGTCTTACGTTTACAGCAATTCACTTTATTGATCGGAAAACTACAGTAAATTAGCAGCATAGGATTACAAAAACAGATCAAGGTGAAATTATGCGTTCCTTATCCCGTACTCGGGCATTTCAGGCGCTACGTGAGCGTGAGCGCGCAAGGCTATCTAGAAAACCAGAAAAAGTACCCACTAAAGGCTGGGTAAACCGTTTACAGTTTGCCTTTTATTCCGGTGTAATGGGATTGTTGCTGGGGGGAATTTTTGACTTTTTAACTTCACTCATCCGCACTTTTACCCAGCCGAATGGTGATGGTCAGTTTATCTGGTTTCTGGCCTATATTTTTGCCGGATTAGGCGCACTGCTTGGCTTTTGTTTTGGCGCACGTGCCGGAGAGCTGTATGCGCAAATTTTTGCCGCCGATGACCATGGTTCAAGCAGTGCCACCAGTGAACTGATTCGCCTGATTGCCAAAACCCTGCTGGTGGCTGCGTTGATCTGGTGTGTATTGCTGATTTTTACCTAAACTCAGGCAGTACAGATCAGGATTTTTTATTCGTCTTCTGGAAAAGTGGTTTCCCATTCATCCTGTTTGGCACGCACGCCGGTCAATCGGTCAATCTTGCGCTGTAATTGTTCCCTCAGTAACTCAGTGTGCTGGCCAACCCGCTGCAATTGCTGCTGCACGGTAAAGGGCTGATGCTTTTGCGCCAAGCTACTGGCCGTCGCGGGCATATACAACGATGCAGCGCCAAGACCCGTTAAGCGTTTTTCGGTGCTGCCAAACCACGGACTTTGTGCGCACAAACTGGTACACAGTTGCGGCATGACTTTTGATTGCAACTGTTCCAGCAATTCTTTGGCTTGTGACCGACTCAAATTAGTAAATGGCTGCTTTTGCGCCAGCTCTACCTGTTTTTCAAGCAACTCTACAACCTGTTGCAGCGATTGATGATCACGGATAGTTTGCGCCATCTCACTGACCAGTGCTGCAATCAGTTTGCGTTTTTCCCCTGCTTTTATCTGACTCGCCATACACACCTCAATCTGTCAAACACAGCACCACGATCATCAAAAAATACCATTACATCCATGCACCCGATAAACACCCACATCTAGTCTATATCTAGCCAGCGCTATAGAGCCTAAATTTTACAGTTGATGCGCTCGCAAACCGTGTTTAAATTTCTGGCAATGGCTTGCGTAATGCAGGGCGCTCATGCGGTTCATTTGTTCCACTGTCTCATCTGCCTGTTTGACCACCTTGCCGGGCGATCCCATCACAATCGAATTATCTGGAATCACCTTGCCTTCAGGGATAAGGGCATTGGCACCAATAATACAGTTTTTGCCAATGACCGCATGATTAAGGATCACCGCATTAATACCAATCAAAGTATTGTCCCCAATGGTACAGCCATGCAACATCGCCTGATGACCAATCGTTACATACTCGCCAATGGTCAGCGCAATCCCAGCATCTGTATGCAACACTGCATTTTCCTGCACATTGGTGTAGTTACCGAGGATAATCGGACTGTTATCAGCACGGATCACAGCACCAAACCATACACTCACCTGCTGACCCAGCTGTACCTGACCAATCACCGTCGCATTATCAGCCACCCAACCATCCCAAGGACTGACTAGTGTGCTAGGACAATGTTCATCCAAACAATAAAGCATAAATGACTTCCTGTTGACTAACGCCTATTGAATAAAGCCCACGACCCTATTGTTTAAGCTACTGATGATTGAAGTAGCCAACTGTTGAAGCAATTGACTACCGTTACAGCAGATCCTGCGGCTGATTCATCAGCAAAGGCCACGCCATAGAATGCTTAAGGCCACGCTTAAATAAAGACACTAAAATACGCGCCGTCAGCCCCCAAATGATTTCATTATCTAGCTGAAAACTGGGCATATAGTACTGTTGCTGGTTGAGCTGAATTGGATATGGTAGTGGTTGTGCCTTAATCATCTGCATCAATTCCACATAAAAAATACGTTCTATTTCTTCAGGTTGCGGTATCAAGACAGGATTTGGTGGAATTAGACCAATAATGGGTTTGACCCACATGCCACTTTTAGAACGTTGGCTGGGCAACTCTCCCAGCAACTCCACCTGAAACGGATTTAAACCGGTTTCCTCAAAAGCTTCACGCAAGGCCACGACAATATTACTGGTATCGCCATCCTCACGGCGTCCCCCGGGAAAAGAAACCTCACCGGCATGATGCCGCATGTGCGAGGCACGACGGGTTAATAGTACTTTAGGCTGTGGCTCATTGGTAATGGCCAGCAGCACCGCTGCATCCGCACGACGTGGTGACGGTGCAAAGCCAATGCCCTGTCTTAACTGATCAATCAGTGAATCAGCTTTTATTTTCGGAATTATCGTATTTTGCTGCATCATCGTAGCTTACCGCGTTAAACTGGCGATAACCAGATGCCATCAGCAAAGTTTTCAGTTATGCTCAACCATTCATAAACACTTTACTGCGGCCTTTTATGTCTTTTTGCCTAAAATGTGGCCAGCAAGGCCAGCTTCTTATTCCCGAAGGCGACCAACGCGAGCGTCTGGTTTGTTCCAGTTGCAATCATATTCATTATGAAAACCCTAAGGTCATTTGCGGTGCGCTTGCCATACATCAGGATAAAGTGCTGCTGTGCAGACGTGCTATTGAGCCGCGCTATGGCTTATGGACACTACCAGCAGGTTTTATGGAACTGCATGAAACCATGGAAGAAGGGGCTGCGCGTGAAACGTGGGAAGAAGCAGAAGGGGTTGTCAATATTGAACAACTCTATTGCATGTACAATATCCCACGCATTGGTCAAATTTACGTGCTGTTCAAGGGCAGCTTGCAAGATGGACAATATGGTGTCGGCAGTGAAAGCCTAGAATGTGGCCTGTTCAGTGAAAATGAAATTCCATGGCAGGAACTGGCTTTTCCCAGTATCGAACGCACCTTGAAGCACTATTTCCATGATCGGCAGCAAGGCCAATTTGCGTTCCACTTGGAAACCATTGGTCGTTAAATCCGTTTGAACGCTATTCAACACTTTAAAAGTATAAAGCATAAAAACTATTTATAAAAAAAGGGCGAAATTTAAAATTCGCCCTTTTTTTATCACTTTTTATCCATGCCTTAATTTTTTTCGCGCACCGTATAACACTGTGATGTATTGATCTGAAAATCACCATAGTCCTGATTGGCAGCACGTTTTTCTGCTGGGGTAATCGGATCTATATCTTTAATCGGGTCTTTCGCTTGTTCATTGGCCGCGTTGTAGGCCACCCGCAAGCTGGTAAAGCTATTGTAAGTGTTAGCCCAGATTGCAGAGTTGGTATCACTATCACCTAACTCGGCACTGGTCGCATTAATTGACCCACGTTGCCCGGCATTAACATTACGGATACCTGCCAGATTAATTTTCACACGGTCACCGATGCCAATCAGCGTACCATCCAATGCACCAAACTCGGCACCGGAAATAACAATGCTTGGACTAATATAATAATCATTAGTATTAGTGCTTGGAAAAGCTGCCCGAATGGTTCCAATAAGCTTTTGTTTAACCTCAACCGAGTTACCATTTGCATCTTTCTGGGGCTGATTACATATCGCAGTAGAGTTAGTATAGTTGCTTGCATTATTGCCATCAGTCACAATATCACCATTGGCCAGAATCGCTATCGGTAACGTTTCCCGCTTGGCACAGCTGTCACAATCTTTGGTATAGTCATCACGATAGTTAATGGTTAATGTGGCATACAGTGGGAATTGATAGGTTTCACCTTTTGCCACCAGTTTCTCAACACGCCAGACAGCCGGATCCAGATAGGTATTGACAGCACCACGCTTGAACACACTGGCCGTACCGCTAAAGCTCGTCACCCCAATGGTACTTTTTTGCTCCCATGTACCCAGCTCACTGGTATCTTTGATAGCTTCACCGTTATACAGATTATAAACATCTGCAGAACCCAAAACAGCCAGATCACGGATCAGTCGACCGTTAGCAAAATGGAAAATATCACCTGCATACGTGGTGGCATTGGTGCCTTCGGTATAAGCTTTGGGCTGCACTGTAAAATTAAAATTGCTAAAGCGGTTGGTATACGGATCAAATACCTTGGAGCCATTATCCAAACGCATTTTTGAATATTTATTTTTTAAATAAACGGTGTATTTCGCAAGGCTATCAGAGGCTTTGTCTACCCACTCCAAACCATAGCCTGTACTGTCACCTGTACGGCTGGTCAACGCAAACATGGCAACACTGGCTGTATTGTCAATCCCATTTGAACCAGTACCAGATACGCCCAGTTTTAAATCCACCCCTGTACTTTGAAACAGGCCGGAATCCAGTGACGGTGACGCATAGAAAATACCGGAATTTTTGGCCAGAATGACTTTTTCAAGCCGGCGTTTGGCTTCAGCTTCAGAAATAAGACTAATTTTTTTGTCATCAAGCCATGGCTGTATTTTACTCAAAAATGTTTTGTCCTGAAAATCCTTAGCAGTCACATTTTCGGTTAGTTTTTCAATCCCTGCTTTTAGTTCAGGATCAATATAAACTCGGTTAACTGGCGCCTCATCAATATAAGGTTCATTTTTACCCAGATACGGTAGTGCTGGATCAGACAGGTTGGAACGTGCAATAGATTGTAGCAAGCGGCTAATATTAATTGCCATTGTTGCACCACTGCTGCTGTCTAAACTAGCAATACCGGTGCCGGTTACGCTTTCAGCCAGATCTTTAGGAGTAATCCGAATTAAAGAAGTATCCTGCACTTCTGATGAAATCGTATTTCGAACCGGTTTGACAGCAATCGAACCCAGATCAATCCGGCGTGTGCCGTCAGCAGCTTTTAAATAAAATGTGACGTTGGAGTTGGCAGGACAGCGCGCAACCCCAGTGTTGCTGGTCAAGCCCCGGTATTTTCCACATTCATAATTCAGGTTAACCACAGGGGTGTCATCAAATACCAGATCAACACAGGTTGTATCAGAACTGGCGCACTCAATAGCAGTACTGGTACCACCATCACCACCAGCGGCAGGATTTTCATTAATCGTATTACTTCCGCCACCACATGCACTTAACAGTACACAAAGACTGGTTAACGCAAAGGGAAGTTTTGAAACCTGATAAAATTTTCGCATTACAGTATGTCCAATTAAATAAATATGGCTAACGAATTGGCGTTAAACGAACCTGTCCTTTGTCCGTTAGTTGTGTTTCTGATAAATCCGCTGCAGCTTCCAAGGGAGTAAACAAAATATACTGGGTATTTTGGGGAATATGCAAATAACCCTGTAACCCTTGATGCATGACTGGCGTGGCAGCAAGGGTAGTTTGATAAAACGCATTAACGCCTTCTAAAATACAACCCTGACCATCCAGAAAAACAGGTAACGGCCAGTAAAATTTTGGCAGACTCGTGGTATTGGCATACGATGTGACCTGAAGATCGCTAATCGGCTGAGCAAGTTTTGCCACAATAAAATCAAATTTTGGCTCAAAGCCAGGTTTTGGCCAAAAATCCAGCGTTTCATCTGCTTTTAATAATTTGGCATTTTTAAGCTGTTTATTACTAAAACAAGCCGTTCCCGTTAATGCAATAATTTGTGACTGTGGGATTCGCTGATAATTTTTGGCCAAATCCACCACTTGAGGCTTGTCTATTTTTTGCTGACGAAATACGGTCATATCGACCCCTTTTTCGCGTGCCAGCACTTCATGTCCGCCTAACCCATCCGGCAAATTATAAAATCTTTTTCGGCCTTCTAGATTAAATTCACGTTGCTCAAGATATTCAGTATCAATATATTCCTCACCATCAATAACAGTAATAGGCTTAGAATCTGTTTTATCAGAATCTGGTATCGAAGCCTGTATAGGCGCTGATTGATTTTGAGTGGAATCCAATGTTGAGGACTGATTTGCTTCAGGTAACGGTTTTGCTAGAGATAACTGTTGAGCTGTAAAAATTGAGCTTGGAGATGAAGTCTGTTTTTTATCTATCACCGCTTGCACAGGTGCCGAATCCGTCTTCGAATCCAATGAAGATGATTTATGGGCGTCGATTACAGCTTGTTGAGTCGCTGGTCGAGGAGTAGGTAATTGTGCTGGCAATGAACTCGATGCATCAGGCGCACTTTTCTGAGCCGAACCGCCAACCAATGGCTGGTCTGCTGGATTGGTTTTATTTTGGTTTTCACTACGACCACCAAATAGCGACCATTTTGAGCGCTTTGTAGCTTTTTCAGCGTCAGACTGATTGGTGCTGGCTGCCTTTTTTGCACTGGTACTAGCGGCATTACGATCAATCACAATCATTTGCCCATCTGGCCCAACAATTGTATAAAAACCGGAACGTGCCGAATCTGCTGCAAATACAGCATGATGACAGCACAGTATAAACACTCCAGCGGCGACCGGCTTTAACAACGTTGATGCCATATTCAAATTACCACTTACCATTTGGTACGATAGGCTATACCAAGAATAGTCACTTTTGTATTGGTTTTTACATTTAAACCGGCATAAGGGTTTAATAGTAAGTTATTCACCCCTGTCTGGTTAGCCAGGCCACTGGTATTGGCCGGAATATTGTCACGACTACGCAAGTGCATAACTGTCAGGTCAATATCAGTATCGGGATCAAAACGATACCCCATCCCTGCACCAAACATCTGGGCATTGTTAATTGGCACCAAGGTGTTCCGGCGATCATCTGGGATAGCACTCTTACGTGGCTCATAACCCAAACGAAGTTTTAAACGGTCAGTCGCACTGTATTCCATACCGACACCCCAACTCCAAGGGCTACGGAATTTTAGGGGCAAATTTAAACTGGATGCTGTGACATCATTGGACAGTAATTTTGCAATTTTAAGTGCGGAAACCTGACGATCGAAGTTGAACCTGAAATAGTCCCACGCGGCATAATCCGTCCAACCTACGTCAAAATTCAACTGTAGATCTGGCAATACTTTATATTTTACACCGGCTTGAAAATGCGCCGGATACTCAAGATCCATCGATACTTTACCGCTTTCGGATGGCGGCACATACGATGGGAAACCCAAAATAGCCTGAAGAATAGCACCCGTCACCGATGATCCCAAAGCACGGATTAACTCCTGACCACCCTTGGCATTCTGAATGGCATAATCACCTTTCAGCTTCATTTTGCTATTGCTTTGGTACACCATACCAAAGCCAAAATCGTCATTAGGTTCCCACAGCATACCAAGGTTATAGGTAGGCGATAAGGTTTGCTCTAAAGCAACATCCAGTTTGCCAAATTCCTTAAATGGCCCCACACCCTCTTCGGCATTACAAATACCAAAAAGCAGTAAGTCACTGACAATGTTTCCGTTTTCCTTAAACGGACCACAAACATCTTCATCAATCAGACGTAATACACCAATCAATTCATTGGGAAAACGCAAATCCGTTTTTAAGGCGATCGCCTGATAGGACATCCCAACAGATGCCCCTAGTGACAAGTTATCATTGACCTTATAAGCTGCTGATGGCGACAGATAGGTAATGCGCTCAATAGCAACCTGCTGACCCATGTAATTGCCAGGATCGCCGTCTGCTGAACCAAAACCAGCCACCAAAGGCGCATAAAGCGCTGACGCATAGGTTATTTTGGAACCAGGCGGTTTATAGGCAACCCCAGCCAGTGGCGCAGCCAAAGGCAATCCCTGTGGCCAGTTCACTATTTTTTTGAGTACTGGTACATATAAACTGGGATGGTCAACTTTACTAACAGCGTAATCCTTGAAATCACTACAGATCTTTTGACCAACAGTTGCCACATCATTACAAACAATAGGATCGTCTGAATAACCAAATACATTATAGCCAGCAGGGGCTTCAAACTCACGGCGAATATTAAAATCTACCAGCAGACCCTGTACATCAGTTTGTAGCCCGTCAATCTTGGTCAAACCGGCGGGGTTAAAGTGAATAGCACTAATACCCGGCGGATCTGCAGTAACCGCGTTACCCATCGACAAGGCACGGATATCAACCGATAAGTTCTGGCCTAGCTGGGCGTGACTTAGCACCGGCATACTGGAAAGTATGATGGCATACGCTAAAGGTTGTAAACGTAAATTCAACTTCATACCAGCATGCCTCAGCGGTTTTCACGACCAAAACCCAGGAAATCCAGCGGGAACGATAGTCCCAACGATACATCTGGTGCATCCTCTGTCAAACCAAATCCCACGGAACCATTAACAATAGTCTTGGGTGATACACGCACACCCAGTGAAAACGCCATAGAAGCACTGGTCTGGTCAGCAGGAGAAGAAACCTCGCCACTGGTAAACTTAAATTCACTGCTGGTTGAGAAACTCTGCTGGTAAGACATGGTCAGCGATACGTCATAATTGAACGAGTAAGCAAAACCAAATGCTACCCCGCCACTAATGCCTGGATCAAACTCATCCAGAATCCGGCTACCGCGCACCTGATTCAAGCCAGATTCTTTCAAACCATAGCTCACCGAGCCAGAAGCAAACAATACGACCGGATCAATAAATTTACGGGTACTGGCACCGCCGCCAATAGAATAATAACCCTTACCTGTAGAAAGACCACGAACGGCATCTATTTCGTATGGACTATCACCGGTCTTGGTGGATAAACTACCAAAAAGAATTAAAGGCAAACGACCTGCTTTTAAGGGAAATGGTTCCCAGCGTGCGCCCAGACTAATATCACCTAACCCAGCAGTGGTTTCGTCCTTTAAGTTATCACTCTTGGCTACCAAAGGTAGGGATGCGGTCAAGGTAACGTTATTGAGTAAACCATACTGGAAAGTAAATGTGTTGGTTAGGGTATGCTGTGCATCTTCCTCAATTCGCAAGCGGGTTAAGGTGGAGCTATCGTCACTTAACGCCAAATCAAGGCGACTATCCCGATAGTAGGTATAATCCACATCATAGGTTGCAGAGTATGAGCCGCGCTTTGACAGCGAATATTGCTGCTCTGAACGGGTAAAAACTTCTTCTAGATTACTTTTACTAGTGGCATCATCCGCCTTTTGCTGCAATACATTGGATGCTTTATCTTCGGGCACCATGGATGGGGTGTCTGTCGCAGTATTGGCCGCAACAGCAACATCAGACTTATCGGCAGTCGCAGGACGTTCAGCAATAGTGCTGACAACAGCACTATCCGTATTAGGGTTATTATCACTGGTTAAAGGTGCTTCAACCTGTGCGCGGCTTTCAGCTGCCACAGGATCAGTAGTGCCTTCTACAACTGAGGGCGCAGCAGTAACCTGACTATTGGTATCACTGGCAGTATCTTCTGCCGCATACACTTGCATACCAATCATTGCCAGACCAATACTTAAAGACAGTAATGACCGATTCATCCATTGTTTCTGCATGACTATATTCTACCTTGAAACAGTTATCTTAAATGACCCAAATTTCCGCACTTACCTTGCACTCAACCCAACAGGTTATTTGCGTTTATAGTAAAGTCGCATGTATGTATCAATAGGTTGCTGATAATTATCCGATTTTGGATCATCATCCAGTACGCGACGCATAGTGGCAGCACGGTCAGCATTTTTTTCCATCATGAGCGTGGGATAACGCACATCAACAAACGCAAAGCGGTCTATGACACTATCTTGCACAATCCGCATATCACTTTCCTGCAATGCCAGCAATCCGGGCAATTCACGCCCTACCGGAGGATCAATGATAAAAAGCGTATTATTATCCCAGATTTCCTGAAAATGATCGGCACTAAAACTTAAGTTGCCTAAAGCAGGATCAGCCACAAACACCCGACCATCACGATAGGTTTTAAACACCACAAAATGCTTAAAACCAGCATAGGCAATAGGTACGATAGCAGGCTTGTCCAGTTTTTCCAGATCAGAAAACTGCCCTTTGAATCCACCACTGTTGTAACCTAGGGCAGTGACAAATCGCTTCATATCCAATAGGGAAAAGCTACGGCGCTCAACAATGCGGTCATACTCGCCATAGCGGAGTAAACCATTCATGGTTTCCTGCTCTGTCAGCTTTTCACCAATGTAACCATTGAGCAATGTAGTTAATGCCGCAGAACCACAACTATAGTCGTATGCCTGCTTGACGATGCCACGAAACTGCTGCTCAATAGCAGGCTTTACCTGTACGGGATTCTGGTGATATTTGCCATAGGAGTTAAATCGGGAGTCGGCAACCTCAGTATAATAGACAGAACCCGCTGGCTTGTCTGCTACCTGTAGAGCTTCGGTCGCAAAATGATAAATCAGAGCTGACCCTAGTGTGATAATAAACATAGCGCACTTTTTCTAATTTTGGATAACCCGATCACTGGGTCATCATGTCCTATTAAGAATACGACTTTAGACTAATAAGTCGTCATCCATGTAATTTACAAGATACCGTGTTTTTGTCACAAATACACTATTTTTTTACTGTTTAATTTGCACTTTTACAAATTAAACAGGCACTAAATTACATGCCTCTTACATTCATTTTGAGATTGGAGACAGTTGCACCCACCACCCCAAAGTTACCCATGGAGCCATTTTTAAGGTTATTAAAAGTATTGGGGTCCTGTGCACCTGCCACCCCTGCAATCACATTATTAAGCACCAGATCGACCTTATCAGTCGTACCTGCTTTGCCGAAAGTTAAACCATCACTATTCACATCACCATAAAATCCATTTAAACGAAATCCTGTGGTCTGATTAGTGGCTCTTAAAGTAAAACCTAGTTTTAAGCTAGAAGTGCCGGATGAATTTTTTGACATGATCTCAATAGGATTAGCCCCATCTGCTCCAGGAGCACTCATGCAGGATGCATTATTGCCCATGCATAAAATGCTACCACCGGTAAAATTAAACATATGGCCTTGTGGCGTATTGCCAAGCTGTATATTAATCGTGACCGGATCACCACTTTTAAATACTGTATCAATTCCTTCGCCGTTGATCCGAAGCAACTCGGTCACGCCTGCACGAAAGGTATTTGATGTTCCACCATCAATTTTTCGGTTATTAAAAATGCTATCTGAGCCGGTAGCAAGATAAACTGAAAATGGATTGATACGGATACGCTCCATATCAGAAGGTAAGGATATGGCAGCATTCAGCACTGGGTTACCCGCATTACCATCTGCATCCATTTTAATATTGATTGGCGCAGTAGCAAGCGTAGTAGAAGTATTATCTTTAAAAAAGCGAACGCCCTGAGTAGAGCTATAAGTTTGAGGCGCAATAACTAGAGATGCCTTGCCAGTTGCACCAGTCATACCATTGGTATCAGTAATAATGGCTTCGCTAAAGCTAATGGTTGAATCTGGATATTGCAGCGCTACGGTAATGCCATCCTGACCAGTTTGTGCCGCCAGCGCCCCATCATCCATCGCTTCTAATGCCCAAGCATTTGCTGTGGAAAATAAAAGACCAACTGCCAAAGCCAAATTGTATTTATGCATCGTCGACCTTCCTGATCTATAACCGGACGCTTCTCAGCGCAAACAAATCACACCTTAACAGATTTAACAGTACCGCACAATTTTTAGACAATTTTAATGACCACTAATCGTCATGGATAAACTGTTCATATCCACGCCCAGAACCCCAATACCACCTATCGCTGGCGCACCACCTGACAAACTACCCACCCTCACATCACTGAGTAAAAAATCGACCTTATTGGTGGCGTGACTGGTATCAATGAGCAGTCCATTGGACGTCACACTAACACCAATGTTATCTAGGGTCAGATTTGAACCCGCGTGATCACGAATGGTAATCTGACCAACTCCGATCCCATACTCATTGCCTGGCGATGAAGTTGAACCATCAATTAATGCAAAATTATTGAGCCGGATACCCGAATTAATCACTCCAGAAAAATTAAGCAAGTTACCTTGTGGTGCATTGCCCAACTGCGCATTGATATTTAAACCACTAAGTTCAATTTCAGTATCGCCCAGAATTTTTGTCTGGTTAATAATCCCAGTGCTATCCTTTCCCGCCACATAGATATTACCAGTATTAACTTTCAGGTTATCCGGCAAATCAATATTGATATTTAAAAAAGCATTGTTACTATTACCATCAGCATCCATAGTAATGATTGTTTTGCCACCACTAATTCGAAAATTGGTTGCTGCAGTACCGTCACCAAACACGACAGAGCCGGCAGTTTGCGCCAAGCCTGCCCAGCCGTCATTGTCTGTCCAGATAACACGCGCAGAAGTTCCGCTATTTTCCATGGTAAGCGTAATACCATCCTGCCCGGTAGCAGTGCTGAGCATTTCGTCATTGAGTGCTTGCATTGCAAAAACAGGAGAAACAAAAAAAACAGTGCTGAATAAACCAGACAACATGAACAAGCAGCGAGTTTTAGACATATCCATCTTCCTTTAAACCTCATGCATCCAGATTGCACCGCCTTTGCAGCATTATAATTATTATTATCTAATGATAACAAAGCGGCATCTTGTGCCGCTTTGCTTTACCACTTAAAGCAGCAATTGATTAGTGACCGCTAATGGTCATATTTGGCACTTTCATACCTAGCAATGCAACATCACCAATCTGATGACCAACATCCGCTGTACCCAACTGAACACCAGTCAAGCGTACATCAACATCACCCGCTGTACGGATAATTGACAAACCATCGGTAGTAGCACTGATGTTAGTACCCAAGCTCAGGTTGGCTCCGCCTGCATCACGCACGTTGATGGTATCCAAATGAATAACACCACCACCAGAAACTGAGTTATCAGCCAATTCAAAATTAGAAATATTTACACCACCAGTTACATTACCACCCAGAGCAATCATAGCGCCTTGTGGTGCGTTACCCAATTGAATATTCATTTGTGCGCCACCTAAACCAACTACCACGTCACTTAAGACTTTGGCTTCGTTGGCAAACTGTGCGCCAGTTGCATTAATACCATTAGACTTGGCAACATAAATATCACCTGTATGAATGGTTAGTGAGGTTGGCAGGCCAATATTCACGTTCAACACTGGATCAGTACCATTGGCATCAGCATCTACTTTGATGGTTACTGCATCACCAACTGCACCTTTAATGCTAAAACCCACACCTGCACCCGTACCATCTTTACCCAGTACGATAGCACCTGCACCCGGAGTAGTAATACCATAACCAGCAGCACCAATACCGTCATTGTCATGCACAACAATGTTGTCTGCACCGAAAATCGTACCGTCAGACTGTGCATCCAGCTTGATGGTAATACCATCCTGACCTGTTGTCTGGCTCAGCGCAGAATCATCAAGCGTTTCCAGAGCAAAAGCACTACTGCTTACTGCCATTGCAGAAACTAAAGCTAATTTTGTTAAAGTTTTCATAATATTATTCCCTGTTCCCTTGAAGATAAGACTGATTTACAAACAATCAAGTCGGAAAAACCGGCAGTATTTCTACTGCCGGCTTTAGGTCGATTAGTGACCAGATACCATGATCATAGAGTTACCCATGTTCAGGCCTTGAATCTCTACATCACCAATGGAACCAGCAGTAGCTAGGTCACCCATTTTCACACCGGCCAAATAGATGTCTTGGCTGCCAGATGATTGAACTGTTAAGCCAGTAGCATTAACACCGATTTTGGTGTTAACCACTAAATTAGCATTACCAACATTACCAGTACCAGCACTAGTTACCTTGATAGTATCTACACCAATTGCACCACCACCAACATTGTCTTTCAGATCCAGACCGCTGATGGTAATACCATTTTGAATAACGCCTTTAGCCAAAATCAAAGCACCTTGAGGCTGAGCTGCACCCAATTGAATATTTAGGTTGCTTGCACCCACATTGATATTCATCGCACCCAGAATTTCTGTTTCGCCAGCTACACCACGACGCGCACCAGAAGCTGCATTAGTAAAGTCCAAAGCCGCATTAGATTTACCAATTGCAATGCCGCCAATACCAACTGCAATGGCATTAGTAGTAGCATTGATGTTCAAGAATGCACCAGAACCATCAGCAGCAGTACCACCGTCAGTATCGATCACTACATGAGCCAGAGCACCACCCAACAATGGATTAGCGTTAGCACCATCTACAGCCACAGATACGTTATTTACAACGATCGCGCCAGCTTCACCAGTACCACCTAGATTGATACCACCAAATGCTACTGGAACGTTTGTAGCTGCTGGATCCAGACCGTCGTTATCATGTACTAATACTTTATCAATAGTAATACCAGAAGTAACGATAGTCAGATCAATACCGTCCTGGCCAGTAGCAGCACTTAGAGCAGAGTCGTCTAGTGATTGCATAGCCATTGCTTGGCCACTAACAGCGATTGCGGAAACTAAAGCCAGTTTAGTAAAAAGTTTCATTGCACTCTCCTACGAGTATAAGTTTTGTTGTGCCGCTACTACCTTGTACGGTGATTTGTATCCAATGCATCCTTACATGGTATTCTTGTAGCTAATCCTGCACAGCAAAATTACAATGCGTACGGTTTATGTGCAAGTGGTTTTTACCAATTTTGTTTAACATCCGATAAACGGTAGAATATTAGCTCTAATTCTCACGCTCACTATGATTTTAAATTTATATATATTTATCAATGATTTAATTTCATTAATCTATTGATAATTTCTGGTAGATGTAAATATGATTAGGATTGTCAGACAATTTACATTAGTGAACTGTGACTCAATTCAACTTTTATCCACAAAATTACAAAACTGTGCTGGATTATGTGTACTGAATTATTCTAGTCAGCCTGTTATTGGCGTGTATCCCAAATGGCAACTGGTGGCTTTAGCAGCTACAAACACGCTACTAAGGACTCGACTAGGCTTACAACAACAATGTATTACTTTAACTGAGAACTTTTTTGATGCGTTAAAACAACAATCTTCAATGCATGCTGAGTCGCAGCCGCACGATCAGACTGTTTCTGCTCTCTCCACTCAGACCATTAGGACAGGCGATAAAGTGTTCAATGGTGGGCTAATGGGCTTTATTGGTTATGATCTGGCCGCTTCACAAATGATTGCACTACAGCAGGTTGAATCTCCCACTGCACTAATGGGTGAGTATGATATTTTTTTTAAGCAGGAAGTATCACAGCTGGGTGACACCTACTGGCAACTGTATGGCCCAGATCTGCCCGAATTGCATGAGATTTATGTGTATCTTAGAGAGTTAACCAGTGATTGCGCTGCCTCTCGCAATACAATCAAACCTATAACATTAAAGCTGGAACAGGCTTTTCAACCTGTATGGCAGTTTGCGCAGTATCAACAGGCTTTTGATAAAATTCAGCATTATTTAAAACAGGGCGACTGTTATCAGGTCAATTTAACCCAGCCGTTTGAGGCAAGAATGACCGGAAGTTTGATTGCTACCATTGACCCATTAATGCGTCTTACCAAGGCCAACTATGGCGGTTTTATGAAATATGGCGAGTTTGAATTATTGAGCTGCTCCCCTGAATTATTTATTGAATTTAATGTCAGCGGTGAACTGGTGACCAAGCCGATTAAGGGAACACGGCCGCGCCATCCTGATGCTGAAATTGATGCAGCACTTAAACAACAACTGATTGATTCTGAAAAAGACCGTAGCGAAAACCTGATGATTGTGGATCTGCTGCGTAATGATCTTGGTGTGTATGCCCAGACCGGCAGCGTGAGTGTTCCTGCTTTGTTTAAGGTAGAAAGTTTTGCGCAAGTGCATCATCTGGTAAGTGAAATTCGGGCGACTCTTAAGCCGGATGCCTCACCGCTGGATGTGCTGTTTAGTGCCCTGCCCGGCGGCTCAATTACCGGCGCGCCAAAAATTCGTGCCATGCAGATTATTGATGAACTGGAAGCGCAAAGCCGTGGGGCTTATTGTGGCAGTATGGGTTTTTTGAATTATGACGGGACAGGTTGCTTTAATATTTTAATTCGCAGCCTGCAAAAGCGTGGCAATACCCTCACTGCATGGGCCGGTGGCGGCATTACCATTGCCTCAAATTGTGAGGACGAATATCAGGAGTGTCTGGATAAGATTGGCGCGATTTTGAATTGTGTGAATGACTTGGGGGCTGATTGCCACGCACAGGACAATTGAATAACCTAACCAGAATAACCAGCAGTATGCAACTCAGGGATAACCATGAATATTGCCAATATGCGCCAGAAAACCATCCAGAGAGCCCGCCAGAAAATCACCGAACAGGAATATCTACAAGGTGAGTTATTATCGGATATTCGCCATGCATATATTGATGGCGAAGTGTATGCCATGGTAGAGGCGCATCGGCATCATAATATTATTGGTGGTAATATCCATACTATATTCAGCAATCACTTGGCAGGAAAACCCTGTCAGCCTTACATTTCTGACATGAAGATCAAGGTAGCTAATAAATATTTTTATCCCGATGTGATGGTAGATTGTAGTGATGATGCGCAGGACTATTACACTGAAAATCCCACGATTATTGTTGAAGTGCTATCAAAATCTACCCGTCAGCATGATAAAACTTTTAAACGTGAGGCTTATTTTCAGATTGCCAGTTTGAAAGAATACGTGTTGATTGAGCAGGATTTTGTCGAGGTTGAATTTTGGTATCGTAGTCTGGATCAACACTGGCAGCAAGCGGTCTATTATTTGGGCGACAACCTCACGTTTGAATCTATTGGTTTAACGGTAGCGGTTGAGGATATTTACCAGCGTGTTAAAAATGAAGATATGCTGGCATGGCTGGAGAAAAAATTACAAGCTCAAGATACTGATAACCCAACCAATGATCAGCCAATCCGATAACTGATCATGTGCTTAGGCTTTAATCATGTGCCGCAATTGTTCAATTAAACGTGCCTGCTGCTCAGATGTACCGATGGTAATGCGCAAAAAATTCTGAATTTTTGGCTTATTAAAATGTCGCACAATAATGCCGGTTTTACGCAATTTGGCCGCAATGTCGATAGCAGTATGGTGCGGATGCTGGGTAAAAATAAAGTTGGCTTTGGACGGTAATACGTCAAAACCTAAAGCTGTTAATTGCATCACCAGTTGCTCGCGATTTGCGATGGTGTGCTGGCAGGTTCGTTCAAAGTAAGCTTGATCTTCAAATGAAGCCACGCCACCTGCAATAGCCAGACGATCCAGTGGATAAGAGTTGAAGCTGTTTTTAACGCGTTCCAGTGCGGCAATTAAATGCGGTTGGGCAAAAGCCATACCAATGCGCAAGCCAGCTAAGGCACGAGATTTGGATGTCGTCTGGCACACCACCAGATTGTCATATTGAGAGATCAGACTGGTAGCGGATTGTCCCCCAAAGTCCACGTAGGCTTCATCAACCACCACTACGCTATCAGGATTTTGTTTTAGGATAACTTCAATGTTGTCCAGTGACAAAAACACGCCTGTTGGTGCATTGGGATTGGCAAAAATAATCCCGCCATTGGGCTGCTGATAGCCGTTGACATCAATGGAAAAGTCTTTAGCCAGTGGTACTTCCACCACGTTTAAATTAAAAAACTGTGAATACACCGGATAAAAGCTGTAGCTGATATCGGGGTATAAAATCGGTTTATCCTGAATGAAGAACGCCTTGAAAATATGCGCCAAGACTTCATCGGAGCCATTGCCTACAAACACTTGCTCAATGGGCAGATTTTGCTGCGCTGCAATAGCATGCTTGAGCGCGCTAGCATCGGGATCAGGATAGAGACGCAAGCTGTTACCGGGTTCGGCCTGTTCATTTAAGGCACTAATAATGGCTTCTGCTACTTTGGGCGATGGCGCAAAAGGACTTTCATTGGTGTTGAGCTTGAGCAGATTGTCAATTTTGGGCTGTTCACCGGGCACATACGGTTCTAGCGTCCGAACTTCCGGGCTCCACAAACGCTGCAAATGGGCGCTAATTTGCTCAATACTCATGCGTGGTATCTCTAAATATTTTTAATGAATAACATTTTAAATCCTTAGCCGCCTTAAATAAGAAGACAAGGTTTTTTCTCACTGTTGATTAAATACGGTAGCGGGCTGAGCCAGCGTGAGCATCAAGGCCTTCCTGCTGTGCCAGTATGTCAGCAGCTTGTGCCAGTGACTTACTTCCCTCTGGTGAGCAATAAATAATACTGCTGCGCTTTTGAAAATCATACACACCCAAAGGTGAAGAAAACCGCGCGGTACCTGAGGTTGGCAGCACATGATTTGGCCCTGCGCAATAGTCGCCAATGGCTTCTGGACTGTAGCGACCCATAAAAATCGCACCGGCATGACGGATTTGCGGCAACATGTGTTCTGGCGCATCCACGCACAGCTCAAGATGCTCTGGGGCAACTTGGTTGATGACTTGAATGGCTTCAGCACGATCCTTGACCAATACCAGTGCGCCACGGTTTTGCAGGGATATTCTGGCAATCTCCGCACGGGGCAATGTGGCTAACTGTCGTTCAATAGCCTGCGCCACCTGATCGAGCAATTCCGCATCAGGGGTTATAAAAATGGATTGTGCGACTTCATCATGCTCGGCCTGTGACAGCAAATCCATGGCCAGCCAATCCGGATTATTTTGTCCTTCGGCATACACCAAAATTTCTGAAGGGCCTGCAATCATGTCAATACCAACCTGACCAAATACGGCACGCTTGGCAGCCGCCACAAACCGGTTACCGGGGCCAGTGATTTTATCCACCGGCGCGATGGTTTCAGTGCCATAGGCCAAGGCAGCAACAGCTTGTGCCCCGCCAATAGTCAACACCCGATGCACACCAGCCAAGTGTGCCGCCGCCAGCACCAGCGAATTGAGCTCACCTTTGGGCGCGGGTACAACCATGATAATTTCCTGTACTCCGGCAACAGCCGCAGGAATGGCGTTCATCAAGACTGAGGATGGATAAGATGCCTTACCTCCTGGCACATAAATGCCTACGCGATCCAGTGGCGTGACTTTTTGACCTAATGTATTGCCCAGTGCATCAATATATTGCCAGTCAGACTGTACCTGGCGCTGGTGAAAATCACGAATACGACTCGCGGCCAGCTCAAGGGCAGTACGCACGGTAGGATCAAGTTGCTCAAAGGCGCGTTGCAACTGGGCTTGCGATAGCTCTAGCTCATCAAAGTGCTGGGCAGGATGCTGGTCAAATTGCTGGGTTAGCGCCAAAACATGCGCATTTCCCCATTGGCGCACATCAGCAATAATCTGGTCAACCGTTTGAATAAGTGCAGAATCGTTAACAGTTTCAAAAGCCAGCAACGCCGAAAACTGCTGCGCAAAATCGGTATCCCGAGTAGACAAACGACGCATCGTCATCACTTCCACAATGATAAGCAAAGCCGTAGTTTAACGTGTTTGGCTAAGTTTGTGGCGGTTTTTGGCCACTGTGATCATATGAAGTTACTGGTAATCGATGCCTAAGTTCATGGACTGAAGTTAGGCAGCAGATCATGAAACCAAGCTCATACGGACTTGGCTTATACGGACTTGGCGGCTACGGCCTGTTCGAGTTGCGCCAAAATAGGCCCAAGAACAGCTTGTTTACGCTTAAAGCTGGCTTTATTGACAATCAGGCGTGAGGACACTTGACAGATTTCTTCCAGCGGCTCAAGACCATTGGCACGCAAGGTATTACCGGTATCTACCACATCGACAATCAGATCACCCAATCCCACCAGCGGCGCCAGTTCCATAGAACCATACAGCTTGATGACATCCACTTGCTCACCTAGACTGGCAAAGTACTGACGGGTTAGGTTCACGTATTTGGTAGCGATCTTGAGACGGCCTGCCGGACGTACTGCACCGACTTTACCAGCGGTCATCAGGCGGCAACGGGCAATCTTCAGGTCAAGCAATTCATATACATTGTGCGCGCCATGCTCCATCAGCACGTCTTTGCCCGCCACGCCAATATCAGCCGCGCCATTTTCCACGTAAGTCGGTACATCGCTAGCACGCAGAATCAGAATGTGGACATTGGGATGCGTGGTGGGAAAAATCAGCTTGCGGGAATGATCCGGGTCTTCCAGCAAGGCAATATTGGCATTGGCCAGCAGTGGCAATGTTTCCTTTAAAATACGGCCTTTGCTTAATGCCAGCGTTAGACCATGATCAAAATTACCGAGTACATCTGACACGTCATTACCCTTCTTATTCAAATTGACATGATTCAAAGTAATTACCTTTGAATATCATCATTACGCTTTAATCCGTTGAATATTTGCGCCTAAGCCTTGCAGTTTGGCTTCCAGTTGCTCATAACCACGGTCAATATGATAAATCCGGTCGATGCAGGTTTCGCCTTGTGCGGCTAATGCAGCAATGACCAGTGAAAAAGACGCGCGCAAGTCGGTAGCCATTACCGGCGCAGCTTGTAAGGTTTCAACGCCTGTCACCACGGCTTCAGAACCATTCACCTGTATTTTTGCACCTAGCCGTGATAACTCCGGCACGTGCATAAAGCGATTTTCAAAAATAGTTTCTGAAATAGTGCCCGTGCCATCGGCAATGGTATTGACTGCCATGAGCTGGGCTTGCATATCGGTTGGAAATGCTGGATGCGGCTGAGTTTCAAAACTGACAGCCTTGGGACGTCTGCCCTGCATATCCAGCTCGACCCAGTCTGCGCCACGATTGATAGTCGCGCCCATTTCCTCAAATTTTTCCAGTACCGCTTCCATCAGGGAAGGATCGGTATGGGTAGTCCGCACTCGGCCACCGGTAATCGCTGCCGCAGCCAGATAAGAGCCGGTTTCAATCCGGTCAGCCACTACGGCATAAGTGCAGCCAGTCAAGGCCTCAACACCATGCACCGTTAAAGTACTGGTGCCAATACCTTCAATGCGGGCACCCATTTTAACCAACAGGTTGGCCAGATCAGTCACTTCCGGTTCCTGCGCGGCATTTTCAATGACTGTGATGCCATTGGCAATGCTGGCTGCGATCAAAATATTTTCAGTGCCGCCCACTGTGACCATGTCAAAATTGACCTGTCCACCATCCAGTTTGCCGGATTTTTTGGCATACACATAGCCGGCTTCTACATCAATCTGCGCGCCTAAGGTTTCTAACGCTTTTAAATGCTGGTCTACCGGACGCGAGCCAATCGCACAACCACCGGGCAAGGACACCTTGGCTTCACCATAACGCGCCAGCAATGGCCCCAGTACCAGAATAGAAGCCCGCATGGTTTTGACCAGCTCATACGGGGCAAACTGGTTATCCAGTGTTGAGGTATCCACCGTGACGGTATCACCCTCATAATGCACCGTAATGCCTAGACCCTGAATTAGTTTGATCAGGGTGGAAACGTCCTTAAGCCGTGGCACGTTGGTTAAGGTAATGGGCGTGGTGGCTAAAATCGTAGCAGCCAGTAATGGCAGAGCAGCATTCTTGGCACCGGAAATACGCACTTCGCCGTCTAGACGATTGCCACCGTGAATTAAAAAACGATCCATGCTGTTGCTATACTCCAAACAGACTGGCTTTACGCCACTCTTCCGGGGTCATGGCACGAATCGACACAGCATGCACGGCGCCACTGGCAATATGTTCATTGATGGGTGCGTAAACGGCTTGCTGACGCGCAACTGGGCGCTGGCCTTCAAACTGGGCATCGACAATACGCAAGTCAAATTTGCCAGCCTGTCCGGTGACATGAACTTCAGCTTGAGGAAAAGCCGCCTGTAACAGCATGGCAAGTTGGTCGCTATTCATTGCAAACCCCTAAATGAAGAAACAGTCATGGAAAAGTTTCTAAAATAGATAAAAGATTGGGCGAAAGGTTACTCTGCCCAATCCGAAACGTCCAGTCCACTCTACTATTTCTGTAGGTTTTTGTCGGTTTTAAAGCCCATCGCTATCATTAGGCAGTTTTTAGGCCAATAAACTGGTCTTTATGCAGGAAATTAGGTGCCTGTCCGTCAATATGATCACAGATGAGCGGCTTCATATATTTCATCTCAACATTGCCATAAATCGTTGCAAAGGCCACATCCTTGGCATCCGAACCCGTACCGATCCTGACAATTTTATCAATCTGCGCCATGCGAGTGGCATCAAATAACACCCATTGATGGCCGACATAGGCTTCAAACAGGGCATGAAAATCTGGTGGTGGATCTTCAAATTCGGCATAGCCAAACACAAAACGTGCCGGAATATTTAATGCACGGCACAATGCCACGCCCAAATGGGCAAAATCACGACAGACTCCCGCACGGTTGGCCAGTACATCACGCGCTGTGGTAGATGCCTGTGATGAACCGACTTCATAGGCAATATTGGTTTTGATCCAGTCACAGACCGCCTCTACCCGGTTAAAGCCACGCGGAATATGGCCAAAAGTACGCTGCGCCATACCACTGAGTAAATCGGACTCGCAATAGCGACTGGGCAGTAAATAATGCAGCACTTCGGAGGGCAACTCGGCAATGTCCATTTCGCAAAAAGCCGGATCACGATATGGCATATCAACACTCACGCGCGCGCGATAACGCAATTCAATCGGCCCTTGTGGCGCACTAAACCGAAATAATCGATTTACCTCTTTTTCATCTTCAAATTCATGAATATGCAAATGCGATGAAACCTGTAGCAACTCCTCATGGATGGTTTGCCACGGATGGTGTGCCACCTGTATATGAAAAATAAACTCTGATGGCTGCTTGACCTCGTAACCAAAACTGCAATCAATATCAAACGTGTGCATGGTTAAAACCTAAAAATTTTATAACGTTATCTGTGCCTGAAATTCTAGGCCATAAAAGCCAGAAAGCTGGTTACAAGCTGTACAGTCAAAGGCGGGGTTGTGTGAGAAAAGCGCGATTCGCGTAACCAGTTTAAGGCTGTGTTAACCCGTTTAACGCTTTATTAAAACAGTAAATGCCCTAATGACAACGAATAAAAATTGTTCAAAAAATAGCTGTTTTTTTGTTGTCAGGCTGCAAAAATTTATACGAATGGTTTTGATAAGCGAATAATTTGATGAAGCTGGCGACATAAAAAAAGGGCTGTCATTCAACATTGAATCACCAGCCCTTTTCAACCCAAATCACTCAATATATCTCAGAATGAGTGATCAGGATTAATCATGTGTTTGTCAATATCGGGACATTTGGCGCTCTTTGTGGCGCTTGACTTGTCGGTCCAGCTTTTCGGACAGTATGGCAATCGAAGCATACATGTCATCGGCACAGGCTTGTGCGAACAGCTCGGCACCGGGCACTCTTAAAATGGCTTCTGCCTTATGATTGGCCTGCCCTTTATGGCTAAAGTCGGTGTGATGATTATCTAAAGATAACACCACCTGCATACTGTTGATATGGTCAAAATGACGCTCGACACGCGCAAATTTTTCAACAATGCTGGCCTCAATGGCAGGAGTGACCGTAATGTGATGTCCACTAATTTTGATATGCATAAATCCATCCTCGTATTAACTTGCGTTAATTGATCGCATGTTCCCATGGCAGATGACGGCCTTTTTGCAATAAAACAGGTCGATTTGAACCGGATGGGAACAAACACTTCGCCTTGCTTAAGGTGCGGCTCATGACTTCCAATTAATCGTTTAAAATCAAATGGAAACCCAGAGTCGGACGGTGCATGCCATCTTACTGATGACATCTTTAACTAATCATATCCACCTACTTAAAGCAAGCGTTTTCGTTCACTCGATGAGGGAATATTTAAGGACTCACGGTACTTGGCAACTGTGCGCCGTGCCACATCAATTCCTGCGGCTTGGAGCTTTTCAGCAATTGCATTATCAGACAATGGCTTACGGGCATTTTCTTCTTGCACCATTTTTTTGATCATGGCGCGGATGGCCGTTGAGGAGCATTCACCGCCTGAACTGGTGCCCACATGACTTGAAAAGAAATATTTCAATTCAAACAGGCCACGGGGAGTGAGCATAAATTTTTGGGTGGTTACCCGTGAAATGGTAGATTCGTGCAAATTGGTTTCTTCGGCAATATCGCGCAGGATCAGCGGCTTCATGGCTTCTGCACCTTGCTCCAGAAAATCGCGCTGGTGTTCCACAATACAGGTAGATACTTTTAATAAGGTTTTGTGCCGCTCATCCACACTCTTAATAAAATTACGCGCTTCTTGCATGTGCAAGCGCAGATACTGATTGTCACTACTGCTGTCGGCACGCCGAATCATACCCGCATAATAAGGATTGACCCGCAACTTGGGCAAAATGTCGGTATTGAGCTGAACTTCCCAGCGATTATTTTTCTTGCGCACGATCACATCCGGCACCTGATGGTCACGCTCGGGATCTGCAAATTTCTGGCCGGGATATGGATCAAGGCATTTGATCAGGCATAGCGCTTCTTTCAATGCTTCCTGTCCGAGTTGGGTTTGGCGCATCAGCCGGTTAATATCATTGGCAATCAGCAACTCATGATGTTGTAGCAGTTTGAGCGCATCCTGACGGCATGGGGTATGTTCTGGCAGATTTTTGAGTTGCAGTAAAAGACACTCTTGCAAGCTGCGCGCCCCTACACCGGCTGGCTCCAGATTCTGGATTCGCTTGAGTACCACGTCCACTTCTTCAAGCTCGATATCATATTCCAGCAACTCAGCGGGATCTATGTCCTCGCTCAACAGACCCAGTGATTCGAGTTGTTGCAAGGCTGCTTCTTGCACTTCATCCAGACTAATCATGAGGTAGCCACGCTCATCAATGCCATCAATGATACATTCGGCAATCAGGCGGTCTATCGGACTAAAATGGGCAAAATTGACCTGCCAGCGCAAGTGATCCCAGATGCTGTCCTGACTGGTCTGGTTGTCTTCGCGGTCTTCAAATTCAGGCATCGCCAGCGCTGTGGACTGATGGGTGAAAATATCATCCCATTGGGTGTCTACCGGTAGCTCATCATTAAGCTGAGTGGCTTGCAGGTGGTCGGTGAGCGACACTTCATAATCAGTACCATCCATATCGTTCAGCTCAGTGGTATCCTGACTGGCTGGCATCTCAAGCGGTGTTGATCCGTCTTCGGTGGGTTCAATCACTTCCAGCAAGGGATTGCTATCCAGTTGCAGCTGAATTTCCTGTTCTAGCTCAAGCGAGGACAATTGCAGCAGTTTGATGGCCTGTTGCAACTGTGGCGTCAAGGATAAGGACGCAGAAACTTTCATCCCCATGGATAGCTTCATACTGATGTCCTGTTTTTAGTATGATTTTTATTATAACCACAAGGTGAAACCAAAAGGGAAAGCAATTTTTATGCCGCTGCAAAAAATTACCCACTTAGCCCTGTCAGGTAGCACCATAACTGAACGCAACTCCTTACATAAAATTTATTTATACTTCAAATAGTAATCTGGGAGTGCATGTGGAATATGGTATAACAGGCCGTCCAATAATTTACAATAAGCGCAAAGTGACTTACTCTGCCGTCCAATAAAGTTAGGAAGATTCGGTATATGACGACTGCAATTGCCCGCTGGTTCAGTATTGCTGCCATGAATGCGGCATTGGTTAGCCCTGCATTGGCAATGGATCATGATGATCAGGAAGCCCTGATCTCTCCTGACCAAGATGCTGCTCAAACACATCAAACTCTGACCATTAGCGAAACTATTCAGCCTATTGTTCGCCCTGCCAATGACACCCAGATTAATGTTTATGATGATCCTTTCACCTTTAATGCGCTGAGCCGGATTACCCTCAAGCAGCTCAGGGTAGATGCCAATGCCAGCCAGCCTGATGCGGTCAAGGATCCATTTCAACCGATCAACCGTAAGGTTTTCCAGTTTAATTCCAAAGTTGACCAGTATGTGCTGCTACCAGTGGCCAAGGCTTATAAAAATAAAATGCCGGCACCCGTACAAACCGGTATTGGCAATTTCTTTTCCAATCTGCGCGAACCATGGAATGCGGTAAATCACCTGCTACAAGGCGATGGTTCTTCCTCCTATAAAAGTTTGGGACGTTTTACCGTTAATACCGTGAGTAGTCTAGGGCTGGCTGATCCTGCCACCAAGCTGGGTTTTGCCGCGCAGGGTAACGAGGATTTTGGCCAGACACTGGGCAAATGGGGGGTAAAATCAGGCCCTTTCCTGATGCTGCCACTTTTAGGCCCCTCAACTTTGCGTGATGGAACTGGACGTATTTTGGATGCCTTTGGCAGGCCAGCGCACTATCTGGATCAAAATGCTTATTATTGGGGCTTGCTTGGGGTTGAGGGTGTAGATGCCCGCGCCAAATTTATTGGGGTAGAAGATCTGGTGCAAGGCGATCAGTATGCCCTGCTGCGTGATCTCTATTTGCAACGTCGGCAGTACCTGATTTCAGGTAACGAGCAAAATGCCAATGTAGACAACAGCTTTGGCGATGAAGACGCCAGTTTTGGTGACGACCCTGATGCGGTCGGCACTGGCAATAATGCCAGTATTGATGAAACAATGGACGAAAAGATGGATGAAGGCTTTGGTGATAGTGCGCCAGAATCTATGTCTGACTCCAGCCAACAACCTGCACCGGCTAGTAATGACCAACAGGATACGGATAGTGGATTTTAATGCTTAATTTCAATCAATTAGTTGTCTAGTACCATGCTTGTTATTTATAAGACTGATCTTTCAGCAGAAATTGCCCAGCTACAGCGAGTATTGCCTGATTTACAGCAAATAGCGCTTGAGGCACTTGCAGGGATTGATGAAACGCTAGTGGTGTTTTCAGACGTTGAAACCTTTTTAAATCGGCAATGGAACAATCCTACGATTGTGCTGGGCAGTGCCGAACAAGGTTCCCTACTGGCCAAAGCGTGGCAAAAAGGCGCACTGGCGGGCTGGATCTGGAATGAACTGCCGGCACAGCCTGAAGAAGTCTTTAAGCAACTGGATTTACAATACAAGCGCAATCAGGATAGCCGCGACTTACCTGCTGCTGCGCGCCTGCAACGCCGCATGTTGCCAGGTCCCATGCGTATTGATGGCTATGAGATGACCCAGTTTTTTCAACCTGCGGCTTTTTTATCAGGTGACTGGTTTGATTACTGGCAAGTAGATGATCAGCAAGTTCTGTTTTATCTGGCGGATGTGGCAGGACATGGGGTAACCAGCAGCTTGCTCACCGCATGGATGGCTGGTTTTCATGGCCGTGCCTATAGTCCCTTGCAACTGGTGACCAAACTCAACAACAAACTGGTCGCCCAGAATGCGGAAAAACATATCACGCTAGTGTGTGGTCTACTGGATTTTAAAACCAATGACATTGAATGGTGTAGCGCCGGTCATTATCCACCACCCATTTTGCTGCAACCCGGACAAGAACCAGCCATTCTGACCACCAGCAGTTTGCCGCTCGGCTTGACCAGCGACCTGAAAATCCAGACACAGCATTTGCGCATGCAACCCGGTGCACAATTAATTTTTTGTTCGGATGGCGCGCTAGAATCCTTTAAAGGCGGCTTGAATGAACAGTTTAACCAGCTCATAAATACCTTGCAAAAAGAGGGGTTTAAGCCACCCGAGCATGTGCCGGATGATATTGCCATTTTATGTCTTGCACGCCATTAAGCCCACTTATTAGTCATGCTTAAGGCGGTAATTACTGCCGCTTACTTGCCGAAGTGCATGAGCTATGGGATAATTATTGTTCCCCGTATGAAAATGGCATGTTTATGTCAACTGGTCATATTGAATATGCAGGCTTGGATGGCACCCACATATTCAAACTTATTGGTGAAGTCCGAGCAACTGCTTGTATCAGCCTTGATCACCTTCTTGATAAAATAGAACAGCAAACTGATATTAAAGGTGCATTGGTTGATTTAACCAAGGCCACCTTTATTGATAGTACAGTGCTGGGTATTTTGGCAAAGCTCGGTCTAAAGCTTCAGCAACGTCATGATATTCAAGCGGTCATGATTACCACCAATCCTGACATTACCACGCTGGCCAACAGTATGGGATTGGGACAGGTGTTTGTTATGCTCAACTGTCTGGCTGATGCTTGCTGTACACAGGTATTGCCGGAAGAACACGGTGATCACAGCGAAATGCTGCACACCGTACTAGAAGCCCATCGCACCCTAATGTGTCTAAACAAAACCAATCACAATATGTTCCAACCTCTGGTAAAACAACTCGAACAAGAAGAACAACGCCAGCAGCACGCCGCACACCGGCTCTCCTCAACCCAGTATCATTAATTCTGTTAGCTCATGACTGGTTCTTTCAACGATAGCCTGCCTGTTTTTGCCGTGGCGCAAATGAATTCACAGGATTCGATTGCGCACAATATGGCCACTGCAACCCAATTGATGCAGCAGGCACGTGAACAACAGGCTACATTGCTGGTGTTGCCCGAAAATTTTGCCTGCTTTGCTGCGGGACAACAGGCCAGAACGGCCGAACGCTTTGATGACTTACAACAGCAGCTCCAGCAACTGGCTACGACATATGGCTTATGGCTGGTAGCGGGTTCCATTCCCTGTCCCTATCGACCCAATGGACAACCTGTCCCTGATCACCGTGTGCGCAGTACCAGTCTACTCATTAGTCCAGAAGGTACTACGGCTGCCCGCTATGACAAGATTCATTTATTTGATGCACAGGTTGGCGATACGACGGGCAGTTATCAGGAATCCGCCACCTTTGAACCCGGTGAAGCGATAGTGGTGGCCAATACGCCTTTTGGTTGCCTTGGCATGATGGTGTGCTATGACCTGCGCTTTCCTGAGCTGGCGCTGGCCTTGCGCAAACAGGGTGCTGATGTGCTGAGTGCGCCCTCTGCCTTTACTGAAATGACTGGTCGCCTGCATTGGCAGTTATTGTTGCGTGCCCGCGCGATGGATACCCAGTGTTATGTCTTGGGTGCTGGACAACAAGGCACTCATGGCAGCCGAAACACTTGGGGGCATAGTGCGATCAGCAATGCCGCTGGGGAACTGGTGGCTGAATATAATGAGACTGATGCCGGAGTTATAACAGCGACCTTTGATATAAAGGCGGTTCAACAACGGCGTGAATCCATGCCCCTGATGCAACACCGCCGCTTGGGTTTATTAAAAGATTTTTAAGTTATAATTAATGTTTTGCTAATTTCGGCATAAGCTCATCTGCTAAATCTATCCCCTGCTGCTGCATGATTTTTTCAAGTAACGGTGCTAAAGCTCCCAGTTTTTCATCCAGTGCATCATGAATCGTATCTACCAGTACCTGTGTACTGCGCTCAATTTCTATATTTAAGCGATCACCGGCTTTCTTTTGTGCAAAGACTGTCATACGCCGGGTTTCTGGTATCAGCCAGACCTCAAACCAGTTTTCGATTTTATTAACCTTAAACAGCGTTAAGCTGGTGCCATTAATGGCAATGTATCCTTTGGAAAAAATGTATTTCATCCACTGCGGTGCTGCACCAATGCGATAGCAAAAGTTGTTATCGTACTGCCGAATGTCCAAAATAGTCGCGGCAAAATCAATGTGCCCGGATAATGGGTGGCCGCCAATTTCTGCGCCTTCCTTGGCTGCCCGCTCGGCATTCAATGGTGTTCCGGCCTTATACTCACCCAGCGTGGTAATGTTCAGGCTTTGCAGCATCACATCAAAGCTGGCGGTATTGGCATCAATGATTTCGGTAACAGTGAGGCAAGTACCATCAATGGCAACGCTGGCACCTATTTGTAGATCCTGACAAAACCCTGCCGGAAAGCCAATGATGAAGGTGCGGATGCCATCTAGATCAGTGACATTTTCAATGATGGCAACAGCCTGGATAATTCCGGTAAACATGGGGTTCTCTTAAACTGGTTCATTCATAATATAAGCATCATACCAGCCATCTTTACCTGATAACTGCGCAACAATTTCCTTAAATTCCGTTTCTTCAATACTGTGGCCGTATCCTAATCTCCCCTCCACTTCAAGCTGAAAATAGGTACGATCACTTTTATCAATTGTTCCAATTTCCCTGACTTCGCGATCATCAGTAATTGCACTTTGCTCAAGTGTTTGATGTAACTCCAGCACGTATTTTCTTTGCCATGGCGTTATCACTAAATGACGCTTTCCATCCAGATTAAACTCCAAATACAGGCTACCTTTGCCTATTTTTAATTGTTTAACCAGCAGTATCTCGTTCACGCCATCTTCCGAAATAAAGGCATAAAATAATTTTTGAGTATCTGTCAGATCAACTTTATTGTATTTACTTAAAGGAAGTTTGGGCGGCTCATCAGTACCGTGCTGCTCATGTAGAAATTGCTGTAAATAATTCACTAATAATTTTCGACGCTCGATTTTAACCTCATGACTTAAATGTCCTTCATGGTTAAGCGTTACCGCAGACCTCCCTAACTTTTTCTTATAGAAATTTTCTAAGTTAATAATCTCAGTGTCAGTTTTATTACTAGCTACCGTCGTTAAAATGGAATATTGCATATCATCAATAGCCTTAGGATTGGCTTTAAGCAGACTAACCAATCGTTTATTGCCTCCATGCCCAGTTCTAACATATTCACTCCAGCGTCCCAGAATTCCTTTATCGCCTTTTTTGCCATAGGCTGAACCGACGTAAAGCTGCCCTGTTCTATTATTTGAAATAAGGTAAATTCCATTAACAGATAGCATTTGATGCCATTCACGGTTGGCTTCAGGATAATTAATCATAGCTTGCAGTTGCTGATAAGTTAACAGAACTTGATCGTAATTCAGAAACTGTTCGATTTTTCCTCTGGCACGAATTTCAACAATCGGTTTAGGATTATTGTTTAATGATTGCAGCCATTTAATTGCTGCTCCACCCCAATTAATAACAACTCGTTTTTCCAAGTCTGCAAATCCAGAAACTCGCTCTAAATGTGTATATTCCAGCTGATCAATATTTTCGCTCTCAAGCAACTTCTGAATAATGTCATTACTACTGAGATCGGCTTTAGTTGCAGGCCGATGACTTTTTACCTCATAAACAGCTTGAACGATTGTTTTATTTTTATCATCCTTTAAGCAGGACACCACATAATCACAATTTAAATTACCGATATTCTGAATAGCCTGATACTTTTCCAGCATCTCGAGATTCTCGTCAAACAATTTGATCACTGCATCGTGTTTATTGCTATGGCGCATAATTTTGATTGATTTTGAACTATCAACGCCCGATATTTTTAAAAGATCTATTAAAGTCACTGAATAACTCCTGTATTTATTAATGTTGAATGAATGATTCTTCTATAGTTATAAGTTTAATGCCAGTAAGCTGCGACAGAATCTGCCGCAGCTCAGCCGTATTTGAGTATATTTACTCTTCCTGCGTGGCTCGCAACACTTCTTCCAGCGTGGTTTTACCCTGCAAGACTTTCAGCAAGCCATCATGACGAATAGATGGCGCATAGCTTCGAGCGTATGTTTCAAGTTCATGTTCGGCAGCATTGCCATGAATCAGGCGGCGCATGGCGTCATCCACAGGCACCACTTCATAAATGGCCGTACGGCCACTAAACCCAAGCTGGTTGCATTGCTCACAACCCTGCGCTACAGGAACTTTTAGCGGTGAGGTTAACTCCACCTGATTAAACAACTGCTGCTCGTAGCTGTCGGCTTCACGCCACGTATGGCAATGCTTACACAGGGTACGCACCAGTCGCTGGGCAATCACGCCAATTAAAGATGAAGACAATAAAAATGGCTCGATGCCCATGTCTTTTAAGCGCGTCACTGCACCCACCGCGGTATTGGTGTGCAAAGTAGACAAGACCAAATGACCGGTTAAGGACGCCTGTACGGCAATTTCAGCAGTTTCGATATCGCGGATTTCACCCACCATCACCACATCTGGATCTTGGCGCAACATGGCGCGTAAGGAACGGGCAAAAGTCATGTCGACCTTAGTATTGACCTGTGTCTGGCCAATGCCTTCGAGCTGGTATTCAATCGGGTCTTCAGCCGTGAGGATATTACGAGTGTTATCGTTTAGGTCGGTGAGTGCCGCGTACAATGTGGTGGTTTTACCAGAACCAGTTGGACCAGTTACCAAAATAATGCCATGTGGCCGATGAATCAGATGGGTCAAGCGTTCGTAGTCATCTTTCATCAAACCCAGATGGGTCATATTCAGGCGGCCTACCTGTTTATCGAGTAAACGCATCACCACGCGCTCACCATGACTGGACGGCAAGGTCGATACCCGCACATCTACTTCTCGGCCAGCCAGACGCAATGAAATACGGCCATCTTGCGGAATGCGTTTTTCGGCAATATCCAGTCGTGCCATGACTTTAATACGTGATACCAGTAACGGTGCCAGTTCACGGCGCGGCTGCACAATTTCACGCAACTGGCCATCGACCCGCAGGCGCACCGACAGGCGTTTTTCAAAGGATTCAATATGAATATCTGATGCGCCCAGCCGAATGGCTTCACTCAGCAAGGCATTAATCAGGCGAATAATCGGCGCATCGTCTTCCTGATCCATCAGGTCTTCGGTTTCTGGCACCTGATCGGCTAGACTTAATAGGTCTGGATGGTCTTCCAAACCAGCCGCCACCTGTTGTGATTCACCGGTATCACCGGCAAATGAGGCCGCCAGCAGGCGTGAGAATTCTTCATCGGCCACGGTTTTATAAGAAGCAGCGGCACCCAGAAAACGTCGGGCTTCGGTCAGTGCCGGTAATGGCGCATTTTGCCGACGCACAATAATGGCCTGCTCATCCTCAAACTGGAGTAGCACCCCATGGCGCTTGGCGTAACTGTAGGGAAGCTGAGCTTGACGAAGCAATTGCACGACAAAATCCATTTTCTTTCAAAGGAACAATGAGTGTACTCTAAGCATCTAGCTGATTAAAGCGCCGCTATTCTTTTATTGAGCGATTTTTTAAACTACGGTTTACGCTGTTGATTAAACCCGGATTTTTGCACTACAGGCCATGACTTTGATCCCTGACGTACTGCCCCACGCGACCCCACACGATCACTCACCTCTTGCACCGTGGTGGGGAGCATTAAGTTTTATGGTTGGCCAGACCCGCGTTTGGCGGCTGGGTTCCCTATACGTGCGCATTAGCCGCAATATTAATGAATGGCAACTGGAATACCACCGTCCGCGCCACCAGAATGAAAACATGCAGGATTGGGAAATACTGGATATAGAAACAGCGTTTAGCGAGCCGACCGTGCTGGAACGCTATATGTTTGCGCATACTGGCGATGCCTTGTCACTCTATCCACGGCTGGCCGATCGTTCGGTGATTGTGAAGCCGATCAATCCAATTTTTATTCCTGCCGGTCAACAGGGAACTTTATTTGTGAGCACGCCGTTGTGGATGGCAGGTTTTATTGGTGGCCAGCGTGAGCCATTATTTGATATTGCTATTAATCGTCCCAAGGATTCATGGTTTGGCCCAGATACCATTAAGGGTGAGCTGTGCTATGCCACGCCAGTAGAAGGGCGTACGGATTTAAGACAATTGATGCCGCGTGCCTTTCGCGCGGTCACACCGGTGCATTTTCATAACACCAGCAGTAGCCTGCTACAACTGGATCGCATGAATTTGCCGGTGCAGGCGTTGCCGTTATTTCACTGTCAGGATAGTGGCCGCATCTGGACGTCACAAATACGGGTCGTGCATGACGCGCCCAACCGTCCACCGCGCATCCGCATTGAAAACCGTACTCCACCGCAAGCAGGACAGGTGACTTTTATCCAGCCGCCACGCATTGGGGAAGGTGGCCTGTTTCATATGTTTGACAGTTTTTTTTAGTCTAAGCTTTATATGCTATCAACAGGTGTTTATGCCGATTGATGCTAGATTTTGCATTGAACGGCGCACTGAATTGAAACATCACTCTCATCCCAAATTTGTTACTGGACAGGATTAATGGCGCTGGATATTACTGAACAACTCAAAAGCACTTTTGTGGGCATGTTCAGCTCGATAAAAACTGATCGGCTAGAAGATATGCTGGTTGCGCTGGTGATGGCGGTTTTAGGATTCTTTGTAGCGCGATTGCTCAGTAATACCTTTATCCGCACCATTGGTTTTCGCTTTAATGCGCATCAGCGGCTGGTGTGGCGGCGCGGGATTTTTTATTTTATCTTTATGCTGTTTTTGATTACCAGCTTGCGCGAAGCGGGTTTTAAGCTCAGTGTCTTTCTGGGGGCAGCCGGGATTTTAACCGTCGCATTTGGCTTTGCTTCACAAACCTCGGCGTCCAACCTGATTAGTGGCTTGTTCCTGATTGGTGAAGGCTCATTTGAAATCGGTGATGTGATTCAAATGACGCTGATTCGCGGCTATGTAATTGAAGGCGAAGTGATGTCGATTGACTTGCTGTCGATCAAGCTGCGTACCGTGGACAATATTTTTATTCGGGTGCCCAATGAGCAGTTGATCCGTACACCCGTACAAAATCTGTCGCGTTTTCCCATCCGGCGCATTCCGATTACGCTGGCGATCACATTTTCAGAAGACATGAGCAAGGTGCGGCAGGTATTGCTCAATCTGGCCAGTGACTATCCGCTGGTGCTGGATGAACCCAAGCCTCGGGTCACGGTCACGGCATTTCGGGAGTCCACTATTGAACTGATGTTTGCGGTGTGGACCCAGCGCGAGAACTTTTTAACGGTGCGCGATGAAATTCAGGAAATGATCAAGGATGACTTTATCCGTAATCATATTGAAATTCCGGTGCCTAAAATTAATCTGCACCAAGGCGTTGCCGAGCCAGATGGCATGCTATCGGCAGATAACCTGCAAGGACCTAATCTTAATCCGCAATCCATGACCAATCTGCCGACTGATACGCTGCCTAGGCGCTAGCCAGTTGAAGTTAAGCAGTTGACGCGCATCGGTTTTTAATGCGCATCTTCATACTAAAAGTCGACTAAAAATTATTTTCCTTAAATACCATCCTAATCTGAAGAATTATCTGATCGCTGCATGGTGCTATATAGACGCCATGCTGCAACTGCTAACACGCCAACCAGCAATACCAAACCAACCCACAGTCCGTATTGCCGGGTGGATGCTGGTTTAACCATCACGGTGGTTTTACCTAGATGCACCTTGCCGACGGCGTTTAGTTTTTCGGGCAGGCGTGGGGGTGCGTGATTGGTATTTGGATTAGTCATTAACTGATAAGGCGGCATACCCTGCGCCAGAAAATAAAGCAGCGTCTTGGGGGCAAAGACCTGTACCGGCAAACGCTCAAGCGTTAGCGGGGCTTCAATGTGTACACGCCATTCGCGCGCGCTAATAGGCCGGTTAAAGTCAATCTGGGTGATACTGCTCTGTTCGGACGGCGCTTGGGATAGTTGTGCCGCTTGCTGGTTCTGCGCTGTGACATTATGGTACAACTCGGCCTGTCCCACTTGCTGCCATATTTCACGACCCTGCTGTGGCAATCTGGCCATAACGGTGACTTGCCAAAGCTGGTTGGCCGGTACATCAAACTGCATTTTTTGAATGGCAATCTGGTAGGGCAACTGGAGCTGCCACTGCTGTGTGGTGTCGGTGGTTTTTTGAAATTGAACCTCCTGCTGCTGCCACGCGGGCATAGCTGGCTGGCTGGCCTCAAGCTGTACCTGTTGCAAGGCCAATGGCTGGTCGAAACGCAAGCGCCAGAATTGATAATACTGCTGAATCTCCACCCGCTGCTGCATGAGTTTCTGGCCTTTGCTATCGTGGGTTTGCAGCACCTGCCCCAGTCCGGCAAATTGCCAGTCCACCAGATTATCACTGCCCTCCACCTGCACAGCACTGGAAAAATCATTGCTGTTCCAGCTAAGGCGCAAGGCTTCGGCCTGTCCCTGATCCGGCAATTGTGGTGCGGCCAATAACCAGCTTTGATCCACGCCAGCCTGCATCAGACTAAAATCCGGCTGTCCCGGCCATGTCACTACGGCTTGCTGTTCACCTTGTTTTAATTGAAGCTGAAGCTGGTTTAACGCGGCTGGATTGTTAAAGACTGCCTGTGCTGGCCAGCGATAAACCTGCAAGGGAACGCTGGTTTTTTGCGGTTTACTCAACGGCTGGATCACACGCATGGGCATGACCTGCCGGTTGGCATCTACCACTGATAGCTGCTGTGCTGGCTGCAAATAGGCGGCAGTATTGGCCAGATTGAGCTCAAGCTGCTGCACGCCTTGTAGCTTTTTTTCCATAATGGGGGTGCTGAGCTGAGTAATCTCAGCCTGTGCAATCACTGCTGCCCCACTCAGCCACGCAACCAGCAAAAGTTGTTTTTTCATCAATCATCCTGCCTTTTTTCGGTTGAGTGAGCAGCCCGCGTGGCAGGCGGTAACGGGGCAATATAACCAATCAACAGCATAATCAGGCCAGCACCAATAAAGGATACAATCCGCGCAATGGCCGCCACATTGGACAAATCCACCAGCAACAGCTTGATCACTACGACTGCCAGCAAGGCAATGCCCGCCAGCCAGACCTCACGCCAGCCATACCGACTGGCCAGACCAGTTAGCAGCAAGGCACATAGCGTCCAGATGATGGTCAAGCTGGTTTGTACCAGATCGGTATGCCATGCACCGCTTTCCCACAGCGGTGTCCCGGCCCATTGATGCAGGGTGCGAACAATCAGGCTGGTTACACTAAAAAATGCCATCATGCCCAGCGCAGCCCGCACCACGTTTAGCAGCATCGACGGTAAATTAGCCGCCAAACGATAAATCACCAGTGCCGCAATAATCAGGCAAATGTCCAGTAAATTCAGCACGGGTACATAGGGCAAACCACCAGTCTGGCCGCTGGACAGCCAGTTGGCAATCATGATCCAGAGAAAAAAAACGGCACTGACCGGCAGCGTTAAATCATGCAGTAAGGACTGGTAATCAATGGGTAATAGCGGTTTTTTGACCAGCAATAAAGTCGCCATGATCACCAGTGGCAAGATAATCATGGCCACCATCGGCTGGCTAATCCAGTACACCTGCAACAGCACGCTGCTATACACCAGCACACCCAGCATCCAGAACAGCTGCTCAAAACGGCTGGACAACGGTGGCAATGGTAATGCACGGGCATGGCCAGACTGGCTGGAAATGCGCATGATTGCCAGTAGACCAAATCCAAAATACGCCACGATGGTCAACCACAGCAGCGCCCGATGATCGAACAGGCTGCCATAATCTAGCCAGATCAATCCACTATGTACGGTGAGTGCTACCAGTATCAGCCTGATCAGCAAGGTCAGTTGCGGCCAGTAAAAGCGCCAACTGACCAGCATGGCTACACCCATAAAAATCAGCGGATACAGGCTCAATTGCAGCACATGCAACGGCCAGTAAAATTGGTGACTTATCGTCCATTGTTCCAGTGCAACCAAAGTGACCTGACTGGCAGCAAATGCCCACACCAGCATTAAAAAAGCAGGCTGCCACAGGCTTAATGGTAAATGACCCAGCGACATAAGGCGCTGATCCGGACGTCGCACCAGCACAGCAGCAATAAACAGGCACACGCTATACACCATCAGCGGCAATAGCATGTCCTTGTCATTAAAAGACAACCAGAGCAAGGCCAGTGCGCTTAGGACTTCGAGTAATACCCCAAAACGAATCGACCAGATGCGGTTTTGTCGCTTGCCCAGCCAGATTAGCGCCGCGCCCTGCACCGACCAGCCCACCGCCGTCCACTGCACGTCCAGTGCCAATGGAATGACCAGCGCCATAAAGCCAATGCCCAGCGCCAGCACGCCTTCGGTTAGCAGTACCAGCTTTTTATTCTGGTAAAACAGCTTGTAGCCCAGCGCCAGATACAGGCCAGACAACGCAGCACTACTGAACGCCAAGGCATACGGAATGTCATGCAGCAACCCCGCTTGCAGGGCAAAACCCATCAGCGGCACACCAAACAGCAGGCTGCTATCGACCGCAGCAATCGCTGTGCTGTCAGGCTGGGTTTCCTGTGCAATCACCAGTTGCTGGCTATAACGCACCACAATAAATAAATACAGCGCCAGATGCGCCAGCAGCAAACCTTCCAGTGGCCAGCGCATGCTATCGTCATAACTGTTCCAACCCAGATAACCCGCCACTCCAAAAGTCATGGCGGCACCCAGCACATTGAGCACTTTCCAGGTTTTATAATGTGCCAGCCATGCCAGCGCCAGATTGAGGATTAAATAATAACTAAACAGCCCGACCAAATTATTACTGCCGGTTGAAGTCAGTAGCGGTGCCAGAAAAGCCCCCCCAAACGCCAGTAAAGCCAGTGGCAAGGCATTTTGCATCAGCGCCAGTGCGGCACTGACAATGGCCAGAATTGCCAGCAAAACAAACGTCAGGCTGGCAGGCAGCACCTCGTACATGCGAAACGCGGCAAACAGGGTAAAATACACAATGGCAAGACCAGCTCCCTGAATACTCATGGCATAGCTGCGGCGTTTCTGGCGCAACTTGAGACCTATCAAGGTTAAGGCAACGCCACCAATGGCCACCGCCCCCAGCCGCACCTCAATGGGAATGGTGAGCAGATCATTGGCCAGTCGCAGCAGTAAAATCACCCCGACCAGCAGGACAATTACCCCGACCCGCACAATGGCATTGCCACCCTTAAACCATTGTAAAAAAGAATGCCAAAGCGACGTAACAATGTTGAGGGATTGCTCATCCGGCTCCAGCAACGGGGAATCCGAACGCCTGACAGTGGCTTGTGGCCAGTCTGCTTTTGCCGGGCGGGTGGTGTACTCGGGTGTGGATGAGTCCAATGGGCTGGCACTGCTTGATGCGTTTACACTGCTTGACTCAATAAAGCTGCTTGGCTCAACAAGACTGCTTTGCGCTGGCACAATGGGTTCTGCATCCGGCTGATTTTCCACGCTAGGCGACCAGACGGGTACGTCTGCGGCTGAGGCTAATTCCGGTGAGGTGGCGGCCTGAACTGATGCAGAAGTAGCCTGTTGATAGGCTGGCGACTGTTGAATGCTGGTTTTTAACAGCTGCTCCAGTCGGCTTATGTCCTTTTCCAGCTGGCGCTGAGTCCGTAAACTGTTGACCAATGCCACAATCGCTAACACGAGTGGCAGCAAAAACACCACAATGAGCCAAAATGTCCCATGAAACATTGAACGTTATCCTTGTTTTATTTATATTTCATCGTACCGCACTGGTATAGATTAAAAATTTAGTTTATGTAAAGACTTAATGAAGCAATTTGCCAAATTATTTTAAGACCTGCGTTGTTTTTAGATTGCCAAAATTGCCTAAAACCTGTCTAGCATTGTGCCAAGCCCTGCACCCAAATCACTGCACGTAAAATATTGCCAACATCCCTGAACGCTGCGCGTATTCCGGTTGAAATTTGCGGTTTTTGCTCCATATTACTGTTCACCTTTAGCACTTTAATTTGGTGTTTTTTACATGAGCCTTGCTGCTGAAACAGTCATGGATTTTGCATAAATTGCTTGGTCTGGATGCATTTGGCTTGTGGTTAAAAATCACTTCCCTGTGCCCACTACCAATGCGGGACAGGCACTTATTTTCAGGTTTTTTCGTGTTATTCTGCACCGATGCGCACAGCGAAACCAACGCGGTGCTTGCCCTGTTGCGCGCAAGAATTTAATTCTACTTTTTTAAAAAATGGCTATTTTAAATGATGAAAGATGACATGCCCCCTTTTGTGCTGGTTGATGGTTCGTATTACCTGTTTCGGGCCTTTCATGCATTGCCACCGCTGACCACCTCCACCGGCCTGACCACCAATGCGGTGCGTGGGGCATTGTCTGCTATCCAAAAGTTGATGCGTCGCCTGCAACCCACCCACATGGCGGTGGTGTTTGACACGCCAGAACCTACTTTTCGCCATAAGCTGTCCAGCACCTACAAAGGTGATCGTCCACCAATGCCCTCCGAACTGGCCGAACAGATTCCTTATCTGCATGGCGTAATTCGTGCCATGGGCATCCCCCTGCTGACGCTCGCGGGAGTTGAGGCGGATGATTTGATGGGCACCCTGACCCAACGTGCCTGTGAGCAAGGTCATCATGTGCTGATTTCCACCGGTGACAAGGACATGGCGCAACTGGTCAATGATTGCGTTAATCTGGAAGACAGCTTCCGCGATCGCGTGCTGGATACGCAAGGCGTGTTTGAAAAATTTGGCGTCTGGCCGCAGCAAATTGTGGATTATCTGACCCTGATGGGCGATGCTTCTGATGGCATTAAGGGCATTCCGGGCGTGGGCACCAAAACAGCGGCCAAGCTGTTGCAGGAATATCATAACATTGATGGCATCCTGCAAAATCTGGACAAGATCAAGGGCAAGCTAGGTCAGAACATCCGCGAGCATCAGGACAGCATTCCGCTCAACCACCAACTGGCTACCATTGTCTGTGATTTGCCGGTAGGACTGGATTGGAGCGAGCTGAAACTGGGCAATGCCAATGTTGAAGAATTGCGCCGCCTGTATACCGAGCTGGAATTTAGAAGTCATTTGCAGTCGCTGGAGCATCCCAACAATCCTGATCGGCTGGCCACGCAAAGTCCACGCCAAGACCAAAATCCGAGCCACGCAGCCGCGTCACAAAAATCTCAAATTGAACCGCTAGAAAGCCAGTCACACAGCAGTAGCAGCGAAGACAAGCTGGGTACGGCCAATTATCACACTATTTTAACCCAAGCCCAGTTTGATGAATTTTTTGCCCGCTTGCAAAACGCCGATCATTTTGTGATTGATACCGAAACCACCAGTCTGGATTACCGGATTGCACAAATTGTTGGCCTGTCTTTTGCCTTTGACGCGCAGGATGCGTTTTACATTGCGCTGGCGCATGATTATCTGGATGCGCCCCAACAGCTCAACCGTGACATTATTTTAGCGCAGCTCAAGCCCTATTTTGAAAATGCAGCGATTGGCAAAATTGGCCATCATCTCAAGTATGACGCGCATGTGTTTAAAAACCATGGCATTGATTTGAATGGCTGGGTGTTTGACACCATGCTAGCCTCTTATGTGCTCAATCCTACCGCAACCCGGCACGGCATGGATGATGTGGCGCGCGTGTATTTAAGCCACATGACCACCACCTTTGAAGACGTGGCAGGTAAAGGCGTCAAGCAGCTCACCTTTAATCAGGTGCCGCTGGAACAGGCTGCCCCGTATGCCTGTGAAGACGCGCATGTGACTTATCGCTTGTATGAGGTATTTAACCGCAAGCTGCAACAAGACCCGGCACTGCATCAATTGCTGCTCACGCTGGAATTGCCAGTTGCCCAGATTTTAACCCACATGGAAAGCTGCGGCATCACGCTAGATACCCAGTTTTTGTCGCAACTGGGCAATGAGTTTTCAGGCTACATTGACACGCTCGAGCAACAGGTCATTGACATGGCAGGCCAGCCATTTAATGTGTCATCGCCCAAGCAGCTCGGTGAAATCCTGTTTGATAAAATTGGCATTGCCGGTGGCAAAAAAACCGCCAGTGGTCAATATGGCACTGGTGAAGCTGTACTGGAAAAAATTGACCATCCGATTGCCGCGATCGTGCTGGAGCATCGCAGCCTGTGCAAACTCAAAAACACCTATACCGACCGCCTGATCGCGCAGGCTGATCCTGCCACCCATCGGGTACACACCAGTTACCATCAGGCCGTGACCGCAACCGGACGCTTGTCGTCCACCGATCCCAACCTGCAAAATATTCCCATTCGCGGGCAAACTGGCCGCCAGATCCGCAAAGCCTTTATAGCCCCTGAAAGGCGCGTGTTGCTGGCAGCGGATTATTCCCAAATCGAACTCCGCCTGATGGCACATTTTTCACAGGATGAGGCGCTGCTACGTGCCTTTCAGCAAGGGCTGGACATTCATCAGGCCACCGCAGCCGAAGTGCTGGGCATTGCACTTGAAGACGTAACCAATGACCAACGCCGCCAAGCCAAGACCATTAACTTTGGCCTGCTGTATGGCATGTCATCGTTTGGTTTGTCCAAGCAGCTCAAGCTGTCACGGCAGGAATCACAGGCCTATATCAACCAGTATTTTGCCCGCTATCCAGGTGTTTATGAATATATGCAAAACACCCGCAAGCTGGCGTCTGAGCAGGGTTTTGTGGAAACCCTGATGGGTCGTCGCCTATATACGCCGGATGTCAATGCGCGCAATGGCATGGTGCGTCAGGCCGCAGAGCGTGCGGCCATCAATGCCCCGCTGCAAGGCTCAGCCGCCGATATTATCAAAAAAGCCATGATTGCCGTCGATCATATTCTGCCCAAAGATCAGGCCATGTTACTGCTCCAAGTGCATGATGAACTGGTGTTTGAGGTAGATGATGACATTGCAGATTCATTGGCTGACACACTGGCTCAGGTCATGCAGGATGTGGTGCAGATTGATGTGCCCTTGCTGGTAGAAGTCGGTAAAGGTAAAAACTGGGAAGATGCGCATGGCTAAGTGCTGGCTGTATACTAAACCAGCACTCAAGTAGTAAAAATAAAACATCAATCCAGAGCCAGAAACCAAAAACCGCTGCCCAGATCAGGACAGCGGTTTTTGCTATAAAAACCCTTGCAGTTTTAACGATGCTGAAACTGGTTATTTTGCAGAAACCCGCCACACGGTATTGCCCACATCATCAGCAATGAGTAATGCCCCGCTTTTATCTTCGGTCAATCCGACAGGCGCACCATACAGCTTCTTTTCATCCGAGGAATAAAAACCAGTCACCACTTTGATCGGTTTACCTACAGGCTTGCCATTGTTAAATGATACAAACACCACGTCATAGCCATTTAGCGGACTGCGATCCCAACTGCCATGATTGCTAATAAATACACCCTGCTTTAACTGTGGTGTCAACGCAATATTGTTGGACGCAAACCACATGCCCAGCGGCGCAACATGTGAACTCAGCGCATAATCCGGCTTGATCGCCTTGGCTACCAGATCGGGACGTTGGGGTTTGACCCGTGTATCCACATGCTGGCCGTAATAACTGTAAGGCCAGCCATAAAAGCCTTTTTCCTGTACCGAGGTTAAATAATCCGGCACCAGACTGTCGCCAATTTCATCGCGCTCGTTGGCAATTGCCCATAGCTTGCCGCTTTGTGGTTCCCAGCCCAGTCCAGTAGGATTGCGGATACCACTGGCATAGATCCGGCTCGCCCCTGTGTTCGTATCCACCTCCAGAATATTGGCGCGGCGATACTCCACTTCCAGACCATTTTCTGTGATATTGCTATTGGAACCCACGCCTACATACAACTTACTGCCATCAGGACTGGCCAGTAAGGCTTTGGTCCAGTGATGATTAACCGTATTGGGCAGATCGCTAAACTCCTCACCCCGATCGGTAATACGGGTGGCATTGGGCTCATAGCGATATTTCATGATATTGCCGGTATTGGCCACATATAACGAATCGCCAATCAGTTGCACCCCAAACGGAGAATGCAGGCCATCCAGAAAATCAAATTTTTGCCATTGCCCATTAGCGCCCTGACGCAGCAAGCTAATGCGATTGCCACCTTTGCCGCTTTTACCGGACATACCCTTGACCTTGCCCGCAATCAGCTGTTTGGGCGTGGTCACAGCTTCTTCACCTGGGCCATTGCTTTCCACCACCAAAATATCGCCATTGGGCAAGGTATACAGTTGGCGCGGATGCAATAAATGATCAGCGACTTTTTCGATTTTTAATCCTGCACTCACTTGCGGCATCTGGTTGTTTTGCCAGCCTACCCCCTTAGGCACTTTCATCGGCGGTACCAGAAAATTTTTGGCTTCTGGCAATTGCGGATCTGCGCCATATTGGGTGTTTGGGTCTAAAGGCTTGCCCCCACTACAACCCACTAAGGTGACACCAATCAATCCGGTTAACGCCAAGGTTTTAAAGTTTTTCATTATTATTCTCCCACCAGCGTATTGTGCATGCGGGTCGACTGATACAGATAAGCCGCCCCAATCAATAGCACGGTAACGCCGGATAACATCACATTGGCCGGCACAATCGCATACGCGTCACGGCTATGAATAAAGGCATTAAAAATAGCTGCAATCATGCCAAAACCATACAACCAGAATCCGACCATGTCTGCTTTGCGCTGGCTGTCTACCGGACGAAACCACACATAAAACAGGTTGATCAGGCGGGGAATAATGGCAAACACCAAGCCCAATGTAACCACCCAACTGGCTGCCTTGGCCCAGAATATTTCAGCAGTGCTGCTGTACACATAATCAAAAATCAAACCCGCCACAAAAAAACCAAACGGAATTGGATTGAGCAGCATATACAGGGCATACAGGATGCCGGATCGTTGATGGGTCATGGAGGTTAAGCTCGGCAAATAAATATCCAGCTTTATTTTGCGGATTTTTTGAGCAAAGACAGTTGAATTCAATGAAGTATTTTGTTGTTTTTATAAAACTTAATCTTAAGCATTGAGATAAAAATCGGTATAAAAAAAGCAGCTTTAATTCAAGCTGCTTAAATTTTTTCTATTCAAACCAGAGAGTTTTGGATCAATGCCCCACCGAGGCCAACAATACCATCGCAGCCTGTGCCATGAGTTGCTCTGCAAGATAAATCGCCAGCAAGGCAATAATCGGTGAAAAATCCAGTGGCCCTGTATTGGGCAAAATCCGGCGAAATGGTGCCAGTAACGGTTCAGCCAATTGCCACACCACATCAATAAACGGCGAGCGCGCATTGGTAAATACGGTCACCCAGCTCAAAATAATAGAACCAAAAATAATATAGCGGCAAAAACGCAATAAACCCTCAATCAGCGATAAAAAGGTCGCTACCAACAGCTCTACTGGCAGTGGCGCAGGCAGGCCATTGAGATAAGCATTGCCCATTAAATCCAGCAACTTTAACAGCACCAGCAACACCAGCGCTGCCAGATTCAGGCGGCCATTGGCAATTGTCGGCAAAATCCGGCTAAACATATCCACCACAGGTGTGGCCTTAACGGTGGCTTGTACCACCGGATTAAAATAATCCACCGCAGCAAGTTGCATGATAAAACGTAAAAAAATCAACAGTGTTGCAATATTAATCACAAGATTAAACACAACTGAAGAAAGAGGTTCCATGCATGTGTTCCAGATTTAAAGATTTAAAGACGCCACTTTGATATTACCTTGCACGGGTACTGATGCTCATACTACATGACAGCCAGCCTGTGATGGTAACATGAGCTAGTTCGTTGTACTGCCAGCCGCCAGCGCAATGGCTAATTCTGCACTGCGCATGGCCGCCGCCTGCAACGCCTGCTGCACATGATGACTAACCTGCGCAGCTTCCATGGACTCAATGGCGGCTTGCGTGGTGCCATTGGGTGAGGTCACATTTTTACGCAATTGAGCTGGCGCATATGGACTACTCACCGCCATTTTGGCCGCACCTAATGCCGTTTGCAGGGTGAGTGCGCGCGCCTGTGCTTCGGTAAGACCTAAATCCTGCCCCGCCTGAATCATGGCTTCCATCAGGTAAAAAAAGTAAGCCGGGCCTGAGCCAGATACAGCAGTCACGGCATCCAGTTGCTGTTCCTGTTCCACCCACAATACCAGACCGGCAGCCTGCATGATGTTGCTGGCCAGTGTACGATCTGCGTTATTCACGGCTGAAGGGGCAAACAATCCGGTTGCGCCAGTCTGAATCAGCGCCGGCGTATTGGGCATGGCACGTACAATGCGCGCGTACCCATCCAGCACACTGGCCAGGGTAGAAATAGTAACACCCGCGGCAATTGAAATAATTAACTGATTCTTAAAATATCCACGCAAGGGCTGTAGCACCTGCGTGATCACCTGTGGCTTGACCGCCAGTATCACCACGTGTGCATCTTGGATGGCCTGCTGGTTATCAGTGGTCACCTGAATCCCAAACTGGCGCAAGGTGTCATGTAGCGCGTCTGCCGGCTCGGACACAATAATATCACTGGCCTTGATTTGCTGAGCCAGCAAGCCGCCAATCAGCGCCTGTGCCATATTTCCGCCCCCAATAAAAGCAATTTTACTCGGGGAAATGCTTGGATTGGCTATTGAATCTGCTGTTGAATGTGCTGTAACGTGCATGCTGAACTCTTTGGTAATCCATGATTAAAATTAATTTAAAGCCTGACACAACTGGTTAATCATCCAGCTCATATCCCAGTCTTTTTTGGGGCGCTCTCCCATCCGCAGCACCACCAGATCATGCTGAGGCTGAATAAACAAACACTGCCCGCGTAACCCTTCCAGATAAAATAAATTGTCATCATTAAAGGCCGTGGTGGCATGTGTGGCTTCATACCATGGAATACCCCGAATCAGCCCGTAATCATGCGCTTTCAGCCACAACTGGTAGCCATAATCACCGCGACCATCCACCACACCGCGTTCAGGGGTATTACGCGGGATCTGCATCTCATCCAGCCACTGCGATGATACAATCTGCCGGCCTGCAAACTGTCCGCGATTGACAAACAATTGCCCTACCCGCAACCAGTCTTCGGCTTGGGCAAAAAAAGCCCCAAACGTTCTGGCATGTCCCTGTGGCTTATCCAACCATAAAAAACCTGAATGACAATGTAATGGCTGCCACAGATACTTGCTCAAAAATTGTGCTGCCGTTAATCCGGAAACACGTTGCACAATGATGCCCAGTAGCTGCGTGTTGTAATTATTATATTCAAAATATTGGCCGGGTGGCGACACACAAGGCAAGGCCAACGCCGTCCGCTCAAGGTCATCGCCCAGATACAGCGGAATCACCGGCAATATCCAAGTTTTGGCATCGACCTTGACATCACTTTTAAGTCCCGACTGCATGCTCAGCAAGTGCTCAATACTAATCTCACGCCGCGCATCGTGTTGCCATTCCGGCAAAAATTCAGCCGCCTTGACGTGTACACCTGCAATCATTTTCTGATCAATGGCAATTCCAATCATGAGCGCAACCAGCGTCTTCAGCATTGACATCGAATTAAACTGATAATGCGGCTTAAACTGGTGATAAAACTGATGCACCAACTGGCCTTTCCATAACACCAGAAAGGCGCGGGTTTGGTGCTTTAACAAATACTGGTCAATGGTTTGCCAGCCTTGTGCAGAGAGTGGAAACGGCTCAGTTAACGGTAAAAATGACGGCTGACCTGCCGGATTGCCCGGCACCATGGCACGTGGCTGATACCAGTTGCTTTGGGTAATGGGCTGAATGCGCTGCGAACCCAGTACCCGCTGTGCATACTGCACCTGATGGCTCAAGTATGGCAAAAATCCTTTGGAACGCTTGTTCAGTTCACCGCTATTGTCATTATTTTTCATCTTGTGCTGCTTCCTGTTTAAATATCGTTGTTGGCGTTTTTGTCATCGTTGGGGACACCAAACAAGGCAGCCAGCCATCCTTGATCAGGACTTGCTGCTGATTAACCCAAAAACCTTGCGGTGTAAAGACACCCAATAGCTGATCCTGCACAGCGCACAAATGTACTTGCGCTCGTTGCCATGGCGCAATTTTGGCTTCCTGCAAACATTTTTTTAATGGCCAATGCCCAGATCGCCTCTGCACATGGATCACTTCACCACCGCGGCGTGCCCGTAATGAAAATAGCTGCTGCATCAACTGGGCAGGAAAACCCAATTGCTGTTGCTGCCATTGCCACTGGCCTGTGGGCAATTCAAGCAATTGTCCACAGCGCCACCGAACTTGCACATCCTGTGCAGTATCCAGTTGCTTTGGCAGGCGATATAGCTGATTCTGGTAACGCCGGAATTGCCAGCCTTGCCATTCAATTTTGGGGGTTGCATCCTGACGGGCATCCAATAGGGTATGTCGAACCGCTTCAACCAGATGAAATGCCGGTGCATATTGCTCAGCACCTTGCATCCAGCGCGATAACAGCAAGCGCTGCCGTGACTGGCTTAATAATTCAAGCGCCGCAATATTCAACAGCGTGGCATCACCACACTGGCTCCAGTCCTGCGCCAGCACCTCCTGTAAAATGTCCTGACTATCCTGCATCAGCAAGGCGGTACGGCTTAAGGTACTGTCCATGCTCGGCCAGCGATTTTTTAGTAATGGCCACACCTGTTGACGCAAAAACACACGGTCAAAATTATCTTGCTCGTTGGCAGGGTCATCAATATATTCGGGGCAAAGCAAGGTCGCCAACTCAGTAATCTGCTGGCGTGAACTATTGAGTAATGGCCGCCATAGTCTTTTGGTGTTGCGATGCTCCACAGTTTGCATGGCCGACAACCCTTTGACCCCACTGCCAGACATCAAGCGCAAAAAGATGGTTTCGGCCTGATCCTGCTGATGATGCCCCAATACCAGGATTTCGTGATTCTGCAATACGCCAAATAACGCCTGATAACGCGCCTTGCGGGCTTCTGCCTCAATATTCCCAGCGGCCACATTCACTGCCTGAATCATACAGGGAAGCTGCCATTGCTGGCATTGCCCGGCCAACCAGCTCGCCCACTGTGCAGCAGGTGCCTGTAGCTGATGATTAATGTGGACAATCCGCACCCGACCCGGACACAGCAAATGCAGCGCACAAGCCAGACTCAATGAATCACGGCCACCGCTACAGGCCACCACAAACTGTTGCTGTGGATCAAACTGCCCTAATTGCTGCTGGATCTGTTTTGTAACTGGCTGCTGCCAAAACGCATCAGACGCTGATAACGTGCCTGGCATCGCGCTTCACTCTCCATTAATGACAATTCATCCAGCGAATCGCGCAAGACCCGATGCAGGCGCTCCATCACCACCAATGGCTGCAAATGTGCCCCTTCGCCTTCATCAATCACATGCTCGACAACTCCCATGTCATACAGGCGATCTGCAGTAATGGCCATGGCTTCACTGGCCTGCGCGGCTTTTTCATTGGTTTTCCACAAAATAGTGGCACAGCCTTCTGGTGAAATCACCGAATAAATACTGTGCGACAGCATAATCACCCGGTCTGCCACCCCGATCGCCAGCGCGCCACCCGAACCCCCTTCACCAATCACCGTGGCAATGACCGGCACTTTCAGGCGTGACAATACCGCCAGATTACGCGCAATCGCTTCGGCTTGTCCACGCTCCTCCGCACCCACGCCCGGATAAGCCCCCATGGTATCAATAAAGGTAAACACCGGCAGGCCATAATGCTCAGCCATTTCAAACAGGCGCAATGACTTGCGGTAACCTTCTGGATTACACATGCCAAAGTTGTGTTGCAGACGCTCGCGGGTACTGCGGCCTTTATGCTGACCCAGCACCATCACCGGCTGACCATCAAAGCGCGCCAATCCGCCAATCATGGCACCATCGTCGCCATACACGCGGTCACCATGCAGCGGATCAAACTCGCTAAATAGCTCCCCGATATAATCCAGAAACTGTGGCCGTTCAGGATGTCTGGCAATCTGCACCGTTTTCCATGCCGCATAGACATTCGGTTCTACTTTAATCAATTTACGATTCCTCCTGACCCGGTGCATGACGTTTTGTGGCGCTTTCAAGAACTTGTAGCTGAATACCCCAGTGTTCAAACTGTTGTTGTTCTTCCTGTAAATCCGTTAGGAATAGCAAGCTGGACTGGCCATAATCCTGTACATCCAGTTGCCATGTGTGCTTGTCCTGAATGGATAGCTGAATCTGGGGCTGCTGCTGGTCACTACGGCTATGATGCAGTAATACCGCCAAACGCAATAATAAGCACACAGACAGCAGCGGCAAGCCCCCACTTTTAAGCACTTGCTCTTTTTGTTCAGCTTTGAGCTTGCGCCGATGGCTGGCCACCAGCAATGCCAGCCGACTCTGATCTACCTGTGAAAACCCCGGAATATCCGAATGCTGCAACAGATAAGCGCCATGACGGTGATATCCGCCATGACTAATAGCCAGTCCAATTTCATGCAAATAGGCCGCGCGGCGTAATAAATCCGCACAATCCGCATCCAGATTTAAGGCAGGCGCCACCTGATCAAACAATTGTCTGGCGGTATTCACTACCCGTTCTGCCTGACGCGGGTCAGCGTGATAACGTGCCATCATGGCCTGCACACTGCGGTCACGAATGTCCTCATGGCGAAAACGACCCAGCAGGTCATACATCACGCCTTCACGCAACGCCCCATCCGAATAGGCCATTTTATCCAGCTTTAGCACCTCAAAAATGGCGCACAAAATCGCCAGACCAGCAGGCAATACCGCACGGCGATCTTCACGCAAGCCTTCAAAATCAATGTGTTTAATATCGGAAAGTTTAAGCAAGCGTTCTTTGAGCACCTGCAAGCCGTCTTTTAGGATATTTTCTTGCGTATCGCTTAGACCAAGATTCACCAGCACTTGACGGCATGCCTTGATCGTACCACTGGAACCCACCACCGTATCCCAGCCAGTAGCCTGATAGGTACTGGCAATGGCACGAATTTCCTTTTTGGCCGCAGCGACTGCCCGCTCAAAGGCCTTAGCACTAATACTGCCGTCGGCAAAAAAAGCGCGGGTATAGGCCACACAGCCCATTTGCAGTGACTCAGTATGAATGGGCTCAAAATCCTCGCCAATAATAAATTCGGTTGAGCCACCGCCAATATCCACCACCAATCGGCGTCCGCCATTGGCCATGGTATGCGACACCCCCAGATAAATCAGGCGGGCTTCTTCACGGCCTGCAATAATTTCAATGGGTTTTGGCAAAATCTCGGCCGCACGTTGCATAAATTCCTGTGAATTTTCCGCTTGACGCAAGGCATTGGTCGCCACAATGCGCAGCCGATTTGGGGTAACCGCACCAAGGCGTCCGACAAAACGGCTTAAGCACTCAAGACCTCGTTGCTGAGCTGCTTCATTCAAATGGTTATTTTCATCAAGACCGGCTGCCAACTGGACTTTTTCCGACATGGACGCCACTTTGCGCACTTCGCCATGATCCAGACGGGCAATCGCCAAATGAAAGCTGTTAGAACCCATATCAATGGCAGCCAGTAATTCTTCTTCTGCTAAAAAATCAGACATGTTGATTTATTTACTCCACCCTCAGCCTGTACAGGGTAAAGCACCCTTTTAGGAAAGAAAAGCCAGTATTGGCGATATGTGAAACCAGTTTATAGCATGTGTAGGCGCTGACAGCAGCAATACCGCAAAAACAATTGATTGCCTAAAACGATACACAAAATCGAAAGCATCCATTGGACAAAAAGGTCAATGTCACTGACAATAAGCAAATCTTAGCGGTATCATGCGGTTAATAAGATGCATCATCCTATGCAGCATGATCCATTATATCACTGGAGTAAAATGATGACTGCTATTGTCAATACAACTGATCAAGATTTTAAAGCAGACGTATTAGAGTCTGATGTACCCGTACTGGTAGATTTCTGGGCAGGCTGGTGTGCGCCTTGTAAAGCCATTGCACCGGTACTGGAAGACTTGGCCAACGAATACGATGGCAAGCTCAAGATTGTTAAGGTTGACGTGACGTCCTGTGAAGACACTGCTGTCCAGTACAATATCCGCAACATTCCGGCGCTGTTGATTTTTAAAGACGGTCAGGCCGTTGCACAACAAGTGGGTGCGCAGCCACGTTCCAAACTGGCCGCTTTCATTGACCAAAATATTTAATGCTTATTTAATCTTTACAACACTGCTTACCGCTCCTAAAACCATTGATGGTCGGTAAGCAGTATTCATTCCTGATGATGAGTTCTAATCTAATTTCTGATTTAATGTTTAAGCCTAGTTGTGCTGCACATGCATTTTTTCTTTAATATCGCCAGTGTTACTATTGCTCGTGTTTATTGATACAACACCGTGAACACAGCTCAATTTGCTTGTCTACGCATTTACTTGTCTAAGCACGCTTTATAGTAGTGGCAGACTGGCCTGTCAAAGCGCAAATGGCATTGTTGTGGCAAAACTGCAATGAATTTTGACAGCTTGCTATTGAACAAATATTGACAAATGCGCAATCAGGGTTTTATAGTGTGGTGAAGATTAAGGCAAGTCACTTGCCGCTTGAATGATGGAATCATTTTTATCATTCGGAGAATAGCCGTTCGGCTCCTGAAATTGTCTATAGACTTTTCGCTTTCGTTATCTACTGGTCGTTTTTAACTTGCTTACGTATAAGGCAGGTAAAAATGCATATTTGTATATTTTCATCGTATCGAGGCGCACCCTTGCAATCTTTTGCTGCGTTTGTATCCCCATCTTTATTCACATCTGAACCTTTATGAATCTTACTGAACTGAAGAAAAAACCAATTGGTGAACTCATTCAAATTGCTGAGTTCATGGGTCTTGAAGGCATGGCGCGTAATCGCAAGCAAGACATTATTTTTGCAATTCTCAAACGACATGCCATGAATGGCGAAGAAATTTTTGGTGACGGCGTTCTGGAGATTTTATCAGACGGTTTTGGTTTTTTACGCTCGGCTGCTGGCTCTTATCTGGCAGGTCCAGACGATATCTATGTCAGCCCGTCGCAGATTCGCCGTTTTAATTTACGAACTGGTGACACCATTACCGGCACTATTCGTCCGCCCAAAGAAGGCGAACGCTACTTTGCCCTGCTCAAAGTTAACCAGATTAACTACGACACGCCAGAAAACTCTCGCAACAAAATTCTGTTTGAAAACCTGACGCCGCTGTTCCCAACCGAACAAATGATCATGGAACTAGGTAACGGCACCACTGAGGACTTAACCTCTCGGGTGGTTGACCTGATTGCCCCGGTCGGTAAAGGTCAGCGTTCCATTATTGTTGCGCCGCCAAAAGCCGGTAAGACCATGCTACTGCAAAGCCTTGCGCAGTCCATTACCCGCAACAATCCCGAAGCCTTCCTGATTGTTCTGCTCATTGACGAACGTCCTGAAGAAGTCACCGAAATGGAACGCACCGTGCGCGGTGAAGTGGTGGCCTCTACCTTTGATGAACCACCAGCACGCCATATTCAGGTTGCTGAAATGGTGATTGAAAAGGCCAAGCGTCTGGTTGAGCACAAAAAAGACGTGGTGATCCTGCTGGACTCCATTACCCGTCTGGCGCGTGCCTACAACACCGTGATTCCATCATCCGGCAAGGTACTCACCGGTGGTGTGGACGCCCATGCGCTGGAACGCCCAAAACGCTTCTTTGGTGCTGCCCGTAATATTGAAGAAGGCGGTAGCTTAACCATCATTTCAACTGCGCTGATTGAAACCGGCAGTAAAATGGATGAAGTGATTTACGAAGAATTTAAAGGTACAGGTAATCACGAAATCCATCTGGATCGCCGTATTGCCGAAAAACGGGTCTTCCCGGCCATGAACATCAAAAAGTCAGGTACGCGTCGTGAAGAGCGTCTAATGAATGAAGATAATTTACGTAAAGTCTGGATTTTACGCAAATTACTACATCCAATGGATGAACTGGCGGCGATTGAGTTCCTGTTGGATCGCATGAAAGAATCTAAAACCAATGATGATTTTTTTGATCAGATGAAGCGTAAGTCTTCGACTTGAGTGTGATGCTGTCAAAAGCACTTTAACCTCACCGTTAAAGTGCTTTTTTATGTCTTAAAGCAACACGCTCGCTTACAATCGAATCTCGCTTACAATCGAATAAAGTAAATAAAGCCCTTGTCTGGTTTTATCGCCCAATGTATCAATAATGCTATGATGCGCATAATCCATAGTGGGCACACTCCCTGCTTGGTGCGGTTTACTCATTTATCCACGTGATCCCCTGTATGTCCTCTTTACTGTCATTGCATTCTCTACAGGAATTAAAGCACAGCCGGCAATTTCAAGGCCTGCTGCTGATTGTACGCCTGCTACTCGTTGGGATTCTGGCATGGCAAGCATTTGATCAGCTTGATTTTTCTCTGGTTTTTAGTAATCACGATATTAATATTGCTTTGGCTGTATACGGCATTCTGGCCAGTATTAATTATTTGGCCATGCTGTTTCGACCCACCAGCGCATGGATTTTTTATCTGGGCATTGCGCTGGATTATTGCTTTTCTTTAAGTCTGCTGTTTTTGCTGCCCAATCAGGCCATGATTATTCTGGTCATGGCTATGACCTTTGTGATTGCTGCATTGAGCGATCTAAAACTGTCCCTGCTGACAGTGATCAATAGCAGCTATCTGGTCACTGCCATTATTGCGGGATTTTTTTATCAAACATTGAATCAGAGCCAATTGCAGCCTGTTCATTTATTGGGATGCAGTATTTTTGCACTCGGTTATCTGCATTACTTTAAGCAGCACCTACAAAACAATGCCAGCGATTTAAAGGGTACTTTAAATGATAGTATTTTACAGAAAAAACAATTAATTGATGCACTGACCTATCTCTATCCCTACCATCAGCGCAATCAGATTCCTTTAAGCTTAGTGATGATCCGCATCGAAACAACTGGCGGAACTCAAAAAAAAATAGTGCGCGAACTATTTGCAGATTATAAAAACCGTTTGCGCAAATGTGATGTGCTAGTGCAAATAGATCGCCAGCATTTGGCCATTTTGTTGTGTGATACCAGTGCTGCTCAGTCTGGACATTTAATCAAAGACTTAGAACAGGTTGAAGAAGGTCTGGACTTATCAAAAACGAGCTTGCAATATGGGGTGTGTGGCATACCACTGGAACAAGGAATCGCGCTGGAAGATATTTTATTACAAATGAAAACCGCTTTGAAAGAAGCAGAACTTCAAAAAGTCAGACGTCTTATTTTTATCAATGCCAAACAAAGTGATTAATTTTAAAAAAAATAATCAAAAAGGGAGTGGTTTTTTGCAAAGAGCAATGCTAGCATTGCCACACCATTTAATCTGACCCTTGCACTGTGTCCTCACTGTAAGACAACGGATAGCAAGAAGCAGATTAATTTGTGGTTTTCGAAAACCTTATTTCTTTCGTGAGAGTGATGCCATGCAAATCAAAAAAATCGCAATCGCTGCTGCTATTGCTGCTTCTTTAGCGTTCGTTGGTTGTTCAAAAAAAGCTGACGAACACGCTGCTGAAGCTCAAGACTCTGCTGCTCAAGCTTCTGCTGCTGCTGCTGATGCTGCTACTGCTGCTACCGACGCTGCTGCTGCTACAACTGCCGACGCTACTGCTGACGCTACCGCTGCTGCTGCTGACGCTGCCAACAATGCTGCTGATGCTGCTAACGATGCTGCTAGTGCTGCTGCTGACACCGCTGATAGCGCTGCCAACACTGCTGCTGCTACTACTGACACTGCAACTACTACTACAGCGCCTGCTGCTCAGTAATAGTTTCGGTTTCAAAAAAAGAGAGCTTTTTAGCTCTCTTTTTTATTGCCTGTGAGTTTGTCTTTTCAGCAGAATAAAAAAGCAGCATGTATGCTGCTCATTTATGACATTGACCTGAGGCCATGCTACTCGTCGTATTGTTCCTGCTCTACCCGCTGCCGGAATTTTTGCCCAGCACGGAAAGTCACCACACGGCGTGCCGTGATTGGAATTTCCTCACCAGTTTTGGGATTACGGCCTGGGCGTTGACGTTTGTCACGCAGTTCAAAATTACCAAACCCCGAGAGCTTTACCTGATCGCCTGCAATAAGTGCCTGACTGATCTCTTCAAAAAATAGCTCTACCAGCTGTTTGGCTTCCCGGCGATTAAGACCGGTTTTTTCACTTAAATGATCGGCCATTTCGGCTTTTGTTAGTGCAGTCATGATGCCCTCAAAGTCGCCTTATATGTGTCTTGCAACGCATCAATAACACGCTGCATTCCTTCCTTAATTTCAGCATCTTCCAATGTGCGTTCCGGATGTTGCCACAGCAGTGCAAACGCCAGTGAACGCTGTCCTGCTTCTACACCCTGAGCGGTATACACATCAAACAACCAGCTTTGGATTAACCATTCTCCTGCAGCTAATTGAATCGTATGCTGAATTTGGTCAACAGTAATATTAGCATTGATTAAAATAGCTATATCACGCCGAACCGTAGGAAAACGTGATAATTCTGTAAAATTAGATACATAAGGTTGCAAAAGCACCTCCAGATCCATTTCACAGACCCAGGTTTTACCCAAATCAAGCTGATCTTCCAATGAAGGATGTAAACGACCCAAATAGCCAATCACTTGTCCTTGCACCACAATATTGGCACTTTGTCCCGGATGCAGCCAAGCCATTTGGCTAGGTTCAAAATGCGCGTCCAGACGAGAACAGGTTAAAATTCGCTCCACTTCACCTTTGAGATCATAAAAATCCATCTGCTGGGCTTTGGCATGCCATTGCTCAGGAATCGCTGTTCCGGTGGCAATGAATGCCAGTGTGGGGATTTGTTTTAAATCCTGAATACTTGCCGCCTTTTGGTAATCAAAGCGTAGGCCGGTTTCAAACAGGCGCACACGGCTTTGTTGGCGGTTTAAGTTATATTGTACTGAGGGAATCAGACTGGACAATAAGGTGCTGCGCATGGCACCGAGTTCGCTGGAAATCGGGTTAGCCAATGTCAGCAATTTCACAGCAGGATTAAGCTGCTTTTCCAGTTTTTCATCACTGAAACTAAAGCTAATGGCCTCCTGATAACCGAGGCTTACCAGCGTCTGGCGCAGTTGCTGAATACTTAAGTGATCTTGTGCCGGTTTTAGTTCAATTTCCAGTACTGGCATTTTGGTCTGGATATTGTCATAGCCATAAATACGCGCCACTTCTTCAATCAGGTCTTCCTTGATGGCAATATCAAAGCGGTAAGATGGCGGAATAACCTGCCAGCCTGCTGCACTACCACCAACCTGCATTCCCAGACGACTTAAAGTATCTTCTACAAACTCTGCAGCCACCTCATAACCCAGCAACTGATTGACTTGTGCCAAGGTCAGGTCAATCGGCAAGCGTTTAGGCAAGGCGTGTGGCTGTTCAACCAGTACGACATCGCCTGCTTCGCCACCTGCCAACTCAACAATAAGCTGGGTGGCACGTTCAATAGCCGGCATCGCCAGTTCAAAATCCACCCCACGCTCGTAACGCTGCGACGCATCGGTATGCATGCCATAGCGACGGGCACGTCCAGCAATCGCCAGTGGATCAAAGAACGCGCTTTCCAGAAAAATATCGGTGGTGGTGTCGGTAACGCTACTGTCCAGCCCACCCATAATCCCAGCCATGGCCAGCACTTTATTGTCGTCACGAATCACCAGCACATCGTCGCCAAGCTCAATCTCTTGCTCATTGAGCAACTTGAGTTTTTCCTGTGGCTTGGCTTGCCGTACCTGAATGTTGCCGTCAATTTTGCTTAAGTCAAAGGCATGTAGCGGCTGACCCTGCTCCAGCAATACATAATTGGTGATGTCCACCAGCACACTGTGTACACGAATGCCAGAACGACTCAGCGCATCGGCCATCCATTGTGGCGTAGGCGCTTGTGCATTGATGTTTTTAATTACCCGTCCGGCATAACGCGGGCAGCCTGTACTATGCAAATGAATCTGTTTTTTGTCAGCAATCGTCGCAGCTACGGCTTGAATAGCCACTGGCGTTACCGCAAGCGTGTTGATCACACCCAGCTCACGGGCAATCCCTTTAATGCTAAAGCAATCGCCACGGTTTGGCGTAATGCTGATTTCGATAATACGGTCATCGAGTTTTAGATAATCCCGAATGTCTGTTCCAATGGGCGCATCTTGCGGCAATACCAATAAGCCATCGATGCTGTCTTCCAGATCAATTTCCGACGCGCCACACAACATGCCATGCGATTCCACACCACGCAGCTTGCCTTTTTTAATCTTAAACTCTTGTCCAGAACCGCCGCCGGGAAGAATTGCGCCAATGGTTGCGACAGGCACCTTTAAGCCTACCGCCACATTCGGTGCGCCACAAACAATCTGTAGCGGCTCACCACTACCAATATTTACTGTGGTGACACGCAGGCGATCTGCATCCGGATGCTGCTCAACCGTCAATACTTCACCCACCACCACGCCAGTAAAGGGCTTGGCCACCGTGCTACTGTCATCGACTTCAAGGCCAGCCATGGTGAGCTGATGTGCCAACACATCACTATCAACAGCAGGATTGACCCACTGGCGTAACCAGTTTTCACTAATTTTCATAACCGCACATTCCTAAATTCTTTTTCAAATAACGCATTATCTTTTGCAGGGTCGGAGTTGTTCAAAAACGTCAGCGAGGACACATTGCAAGGCAAAAATAGACAAGAGAGCGCAGTTTATATTTTATAAATGAGCATTTCGCGCCTGTTTTTAACGCTGCAAGGGTAACGCAAGCTAGTTTTTGAACAACTCCTAAGCAAACTGGCTTAAAAAACGAATGTCATTCTGGAAAAACAGGCGCAAGTCTTTCACGTCGTAACGCAACATGGCAAAACGCTCAACGCCAAGACCAAAAGCAAAGCCCTTATATTCGTCTGGGTTAATGCCACAGCTTTTAAGCACATTCGGATGTACCATGCCACAGCCCATCACTTCCAGCCAGCGACCGCGCTCATCCATAATGTCCACTTCGGCACTGGGTTCAGTGAATGGAAAATAGGACGGACGAAAACGCACCTGCAATTCTTTTTCAAAAAATTCATTCAGCAGGTTAATAATCAGGCCTTTTAGTTCAGCAAAACTAGTGTCTTTGGTAATGACCAAGCCTTCAATTTGATGAAACATCGGCGAATGGGTCTGGTCGGAATCGCAGCGATACACACGACCCGGACAAATAATACGGATCGGCAAACCTTGGGTTTCCATGGTGCGAATCTGAACCGAACTGGTATGCGTGCGTAATAAATGATGCGCATCAAAATAAAAGGTGTCGTGCATGGCCCGCGCCGGATGATGCCCCGGAATATTTAGTGCCTCAAAGTTATGATAATCATCTTCGACTTCCGGCCCACGCTCTACCACAAAACCGGCACGGGTAAAAAAGTTGCTAATGCGTTCCTGCACTTGCGTGACCGGATGAATGCTGCCAATCGCCTGACCGCGTCCCGGCAAACTTACATCAATGGTTTCACTGGCCAGCTTGGCATTGAGCGCCGCTTGCTGTAACTCAGCCTGCTTGCTGTTTAACGCGGCATTAATGGCTTCACGCACCGCATGAATTGCGGCACCCTGTAGCTTTTTTTGCTCGGGGTCTAATGCGCCTAGACCCTTGGAAAACTCTGCCAGCTGGCTCTTTTTGCCTGTAAATTGAACGCGCGCTTGGTCAAGTTGATTCAAGTCTTGGGCGGCACCAATGGCTGCCAGTGCATCGTTTTTCAGGTTGTCCAGTGACATGCTTTCTTGTGACATGGGGGATCTCTGATCAATGTGATATAAAAAAATAAGTCAGTGATGACTTAAGTTAGCCGCGTATTTTAACAGTTTTTTAGGCGCGATAGTGATGCCTTTGAAATGAAGGTCTTGGCAATTGGTAAGATTTTTCGACAGCTTAGCTATTTTTATTCATTGTGTCGTTTTCAGGCTTGGGATTGCTGAATATTTTATCGCAGTTTTCCGCCAATGTTGGATCAGGCTGCTCCAGTTTTTCTTCCACTATATTGTCCTGCATCTCTTCTTCATTGTGATGTGCAGGCGGATAAATTTTTTGCGCGCTAATACTGGCGCGCTGGTTCACTGAATTTTTATATTTTAATTGCCGGGTAGCCTGCTCACGGAAGCCGCCGCGTTTGATAATATTGACCATGCTTGTGCCTAATCTAGCGTTAAAAAACAGAATATTAAAAACTAGTTTTGGGTTAGTTTTTTATAGATGACATAGATTAATAATGCATCTTTAACCAACTAATATACAATAAAAAACCGCCTCTAAATAAAGGCGGTTTTTTAGCATTAAAGCAGTACAGAAATGACGAATTAAGCTGCCAGATTCTGTTTTGCCAAAGATGCAATCGCAGCAAATGCAACGCTATCATGCATGGCAAGATCAGCCAATACACGACGGTCGATAATTACTTGCGCTTTTTTCAGGCCAGCAATCATACGGCTGTATGACAAACCATTCTGACGGGCACCAGCATTAATACGGGCAATCCACAGTGCGCGGAATTGGCGTTTTTTCTGGCGACGGTCACGGTATGCATATTGACCCGCTTTGATAACCGCCTGAAACGCTACGCGGTAAACACGCGAACGCGCACCGTAGTAGCCTTTAGCACGGGCAAGAATTTTTTTGTGACGACGATGAGCCACTACACCACGTTTTACACGAGCCATTTAATTTCTCCTTAGATGTATGGGCACATACGACGAACTGATGCAACGTCACTCACGTGAACCATTACACAGCCGCGCAATTGACGAATACGCTTAGGAGATTTCTTGGTCAAAATGTGACGCTTGAATGCTTGCTTGCGCTTAAAGCCATTTGCAGTCGCTTTGAAGCGTTTTGCTGCACCACGGCGAGTTTTCATCTTAACTTTAGCCATAACAACCTCTTTGGACACCTGTTCAGCACGTTGCACCATTACAGACGGCTTGCAGGTAGGGGGCGCATAGTTTAATTGATTCTTGCCTAAAAAAAAAGCATTAGACCTCGCTATAAATTATTATTTTTCAAGGCAACACTATTACAGAAATTAGTTTAAAAAGTTCTATCTTAAATTAGCCTTAATTTTTATGATGTGTACCAGAATAATTTTTGTACCCAGTCCAGATAATGCCTACCCCGCCTGTCCCTCACGATACTTTTGCTGCCCTGCGTCACCGTGATTTTTCCATTGTTACGATTAATCAGTTTTGCCTGACACTGGCTATTTTGATGCAGGAAGTGATTGTGGCCTATGCGCTGTATCACCTCACCCATGATCCGCTGGTGCTGGGCTTTATTGGACTCGCTGAGGCCATTCCATTTATTGCGCTGTCACTGTGGGGTGGTTATTTTGCTGATCGCTATAACCGACAGATTATTATGCAAATCTGTATGGTGCTGTCGTTACCGTTGCCACTCTTGCTCTCTGCACTGTTTAGCAGCCATGAACATGGGGTATTGAGCGCACAGCAGCTCTCACTCGGGGTGTACGGAATTATTTTCCTGCTGGGAACGATTCGTGGTTTTTATAGCCCAGCCGTGACTTCGCTCAAGCCTTTTTTGGTGCCGCGTAATCTTTATCCCAATGCAGCCACATGGACGACCATTGGCTGGCAAGGTGCGGTGGTGCTGGGGCCAGTCACGGGTGGTTTGTTGCTGGGTTATCTGGGATTGCACACGACTTTGTATCTGGTCACTGGCCTGCTGCTGGTCTGTAGTGTGCTGCTGGCGTTGCTTAAACGTCGCAGTTTTCCCCCGATTGAACACGACAGTGTGTGGCTAAGCCTGAGCGAAGGTTTCCGGTTTATTTTTAAAACCAAGATTATTTTCTGGTCGATTTCGCTGGATCTGGTATCAGTATTATTTGGCGGTGTGGTGGCGCTGTTGCCCATCTATGCCGATGATATTTTAAAGGTAGGTGCGGAAGGTCTTGGCCTGCTGCGTGCTGCACCCTCGGTTGGGGCGCTATTGATGATGGTGATTCTAGCCAAGTATCCACCGACTCATCATGCGTGGCGCAATATGTTGCTGGCCGTTGCAGGTTTTGGGGTATTTACGCTGGTGTTTGCATTTTCCACTACCATGTGGCTGTCGCTATTGGCGTTGGCACTGACCGGTGCATTTGACAGTATTAGTGTGGTGGTGCGCCAAACCATTTTGCAGATTTTCCCACCAGAAAACCTGCGTGGTCGCGTGGCAGCGGTGAATGGTATGTTTGTGTCATCCAGTAATGAACTGGGGGCATTTGAGTCCGGCGTGGCCGCACGTTATTTAACCGTGATTACAGCCACGATTCTGGGCGGCAGTATTACTTTGCTGGTGGCCGCATTGACCTACTTTAAAACTCGTGATTTGTTAAACGTGGATGTGGAGCACAGTAAGCCGGTTGAGGTAAAGGAGTAAGTTTTTTAATGTAGCTTGATTTGCAGTTTCGGCCATTTTTCCAACCATCTTTTTCGCTGAATTCGTTGCTGAAAAATCTCTGGCTTAGATCGTTTTGGATTTAGGGTGATTTTCCCTTCAAACAATGATCTCAAGCCAAATGGTGCAGCAATGTTAATTTCGTTTTGTGACCAAGAAATACCCACCGCTGTTTCTATTTCTGGCCAATAGCTCATGGCATCAATGGTATTTTTATAAGGCAAGTCATTATTACGAAGATGCATGCGTGCCTGATTTTTGACCGACCAGTTAATATCCAGTAATTGCTTTAAGTCTTGTTCAACCGTTGAGTCAATATCTTCAAGAATATATTCAGGATTAAAATAAATCAGGTCAATATCATGAAGTGATGTTGCGTCCACGTAGCTGTGCAGGTGATCTCACACCAGATTTCTGACAAAACCTGCGGCCAAACATCAGTCATTTAAATGATTCTTTTCACATAACTCAGCAGCGATCTGCAAAACCTGTATACGCTGCTGATCAGCTAAAAGCCAGTGAATCAGTTGCTTTTGATAGGTGGATTCATTCATTAATTAAACCAAAATGTTCCTTTTATCAATCAATCTTTCTCTACAAGTTTACAATGCTTCCAGCCAAAATATACCATCATGGTGGCCGATGAGTTTCTGGGACAATCTAGGAAGGTTGATCTGGATATCTCCTCCAAAAATATGACCCTCATCCAAAGCGTTGAATATTAACTCTTTTAGATTGCTGAAAGAAATCTTTTCAAGAGTATGAATCTCCTGTCTTTGCCGATATCTGATATAAATAATTTCGATATATTCTGAATCATCAAAATCAGCTAATAATTCAAAAAGCTGATCCTGTGATAAATATTTAGAATTACTGTATGACATATGCAGTTAATCATTAAACCAGAATATCGCGTTTGCCACTTGGCCCCATCGGGCTAATGATGCCCGCTTCTTCCATGTTATCAATCAGACGCGCGGCACGGTTATAGCCAAGACTAAACTTACGCTGCAAAGCCGAAGCTGAACACTTGCGGGTTTCCAGTACAAACTGCACCGCTTGGTCATACATGGCATCACGGTCAGAACTGCCCTCATCCGACTCAAAGCCACGACTGGAGCCGCCGTCTTCATCGTAAGGTGTCAGAATGTCATCCACGTAATCCGGGCTACCACGCTCACGCCACGCATCGGTAATGCGGTTCACTTCATCATCACTGATAAATGCACCATGCACACGCTCCGGCTCAATCTTGCCGGGTGCCAAAAACAGCATATCGCCATGCCCCAGCAAATCCTCTGCCCCACCGCCATCTAAAATAGTACGCGAATCAATCTTGCTGTTGACGCGCAAGGCCACACGGGTTGGAATATTGGCTTTAATCAAACCGGTAATGACATCCACCGATGGCCGCTGGGTGGCCAGCATTAAGTGAATACCCGCAGCACGCGATTTTTGCGCCAGACGGGTAATCAGTTCTTCGGCTTTTTTGCCCACCTGCATGATCATGTCGGCAAATTCATCGGCCACAATTACAATGGAAGGCAGCGCCTGCAAACGTGGCGCACGATCCTGCACCGCACTGTCATTCGGCTTCCATGTCGGATCAAGCAGGTCTTCACCACGCTCAATCGCCTCATTCACCTTGCGGTTAAATTCATCGATCTTGCGCACCTTTAAAAAGGTCATCAGCTTATAGCGCCGTTCCATTTCATTCACTGACCAGTTCAGCGCGCTGACGGCATCTTTCATGTCAGTCACTACTGGGGTGAGCAAATGCGGAATATCACTATAACTGGCCAGCTCGAGCTGTTTGGGATCAATCAGAATCAGGCGGATTTGCTGCGGGGTGTATTTGAGCAAAATGGACAGCAGCATGGCATTCACCGCCACTGATTTACCCGAACCGGTCGTCCCGGCTACCAGCATGTGTGGCGCTTTGGATAAGTCAGTTAAGACTGGTTTACCCGCAATATCCTTGCCCATCGCCATGGTAATCAGGCCACTTGGGTCACGGTAGGTTGGGGTTTCCAGCAGTTCAATCAGGCGTACCATTTCACGCGAGGTATTGGGCACTTCAATGCCAATATATGGTTTGCCGGGAATAACTTCCACCACGCGCACTGACGCCATCGACATGGAACGCGCCAGATCACGGGAAATATTGGTCACCTTGGAGGCTTTAACCCCCGGCGCCAGTTCTAGCTCGAAACGGGTAACCACCGGGCCGGGCTGTGCTTCTACCACTTTGGACTTGACATTAAATTCTTGGAGCTTGATTTCCAGTAGTTTGGACAGGCGTTCCAGTTGTTCGGCGGTATAGCTTACCTTGCGGCTGGGGTCTGGTAAGTCCAGCAAATCCAGACCCGGCAAGGGTGACAAGGTAGCGCGATGCTGTAAAACCTGCATGGCACGCGACATGGGTCGGCCAGTGGCATCGGTCAAGGGTGCATCGAAATCATCAGTCTGACTGGCAGGATCCGCATAGGCGGCCAAGGCATCCTGCTGATTGGCTTCATCCTGCCCAAACTCCTTGATCAAGGCTGCAATGTCTTGTTCGGTATTGTCCTGAACAATCGTGCGGTGCGGCATCGGCTGCACTGGCGCTGCAGGTTGGACAGTTTCCGGCTGAGCTATTGCTTGTGCTGCTGATTGCGCTACTGCTTGTGCTGCTGCGGCTTGAGCCCCCTGCTGCGGAGTGACTGCTTCAGTAGGACCACTGGTAGACTGGTGATTCGGGGCTGTTACTGGTTCAGGCACGACCACTAGTGATTGTTCAAAAATATTGAGCGTGCGTTCCAGCGCATCCGATGAAATCGCCGTTGTTGCAACATCTGGTGTTACTGGCTGTGATACAGCGGGTTCTGGCGCGGTAGGTTCTGGTGCAAAAAATGATGTTTCGGGCGTGCCCAGCAATTCATCCAGCAGGTTATTGTCTTGCCAAGCAAAGCTGGGTTCAATCTGGGTATTGATGACCTGTGCAGTGGCTTCATTGGTCGACAAGCTAATGGGAGTATTGGTTTCTGCCAACACATGGTCAGCCTTTTGCACCAGTTCAGCCAAATGATCCAATGTGCTGCTGGCAGGTTTGGCGGTTTTAGCCACTCCAGCCGATTGGATCACAGGTTCAGTGGCTCGTGGCGATGCAGCCATGCTGGCCTCACGCGAATCTGCTGCCCAGCGTTCGCCACTGTGGATGACCTGTGCAGCAACCTCAGGAGTGCTCGATAATGCCTCACTGTCTGCTAACGGCGTGACATCTGAAACAGGCGTGGACGTGTTCGACAAACCATCATGGGGTGAAAAATCACCAATCGTTAAATCGGGTGCTGCTTCACGTTCTGGGACATTGCGGTAAAACAGCTCTTGTAAAAGTCCGGGAATTTTACCCAGCCCGTCCATGGTTTTTTCCCAGCGAATCCCAAAAGCCAATGTGGCCATCACCAGCAGCAAGGCCAGCAAAAACAGGGTGGACAGGATCATACCCATCAGCGACAACAGGTTACGGCCAATTTCATAGCCAATAATGCCACCAGACGCATTGCTCAGGGTATCTGCCGGTTCCAGCCAGTGCAGGCTGAGCAGTGCTGCCATGATCATCAGCAAAAACACTTCGGCAGCCAGACGAAACGGACGGCTTAAAAAGCTATGCGGCCACCACACCTGAATGGCTTCAACCAGAATAAACACTGGCAACAGCAAGGTAGCACGGCCAAAAAATCCATATAAAAAGTCAGCAATCCATGCACCTGCAACCCCACTGGCATTACTCACCACCAGCGTATCACTGGACACGTGCGTCCAGCCTGGATCAAACGGGGTATAAGTGATGGTTGCTATCAGCAAATAGATACCAAACGATGCCAGAAATACTGTCAGTAAAATTCGCTGCGCATACGCGCCCGCTGCTGGGTTCATTAAGATCCTACCACCATGTATCAACTGCAATTATCAATAATTAACTAGCATGCCCTCATCATGCACTCCTGCGCACTACTTTTTATCAAGGCATGTTATAAAACACCGGGCCAAAAGACATTACACCCAGTGGCCAGTACAACCGCCAAGTTTGACCTGTTCTGCCTGTCGCGTCTAGCGGATGGATGTAAATAGCTGCTTTATTCCGGTTTAATTCATGCTCAGGTTTAGTCTGTTAAAACGAGAAAACCGATAATGATGATATGTATTTTCTTGTGATTCCTTTCTGGCATTTGCAATGATCTGCCGTATAATTCCGAACAATCGTAAAAACATCTGAAAAAGGAATAACCATGAATTCCCGGCACATTCGTCTACTGATATTAGGTTCTGGCCCAGCAGGCTACAGTGCGGCTGTTTATGCCGCACGCGCCAACCTCAAACCAGTGGTCATTACCGGCCTGCAACAAGGTGGACAATTGACCACCACCACTGAAGTGGATAACTGGCCGGGCGACCCGCATGGTTTAACTGGCCCAGCCCTAATGGAACGGATGCAGGCACATGCCGAACGCTTTGGCACCGAACTGGTGTATGACCATATTAATGAAGTAGATTTGCAGCAGCGCCCTTTCCGTCTGGTGGGTGATGATGGCGAATATACCTGTGATGCACTCATTATTGCCACCGGTGCGACCGCACAGTACCTTGGCCTGCCCTCCGAAGAAGACTATATGGGTCGTGGGGTCAGCGCCTGTGCCACCTGTGATGGTTTCTTTTATAAAAACCAGCCAGTCATGGTGGTAGGTGGTGGCAACACTGCGGTGGAAGAAGCTTTGTATCTGGCCAATATTGCCAGCCATGTCACGCTGGTGCATCGCCGTGATAAGGTGCGTTCCGAAAAGATTTTGCAGGATCAACTATTCATCAAGGAAAAAGAAGGCAAAATCAGTATTCTATGGAATAACCAGATTGATGAAATTCTGGGTAATGACAGTGGGGTTAATGCCGTTCGCCTGCAATCGACTGCGAATGACACCCAACAAACCGTGGATGTACAAGGTGTGTTTATTGCCATTGGTCACAAGCCAAATACTGGTTTGTTTGAAGGTCAGCTGCATCTGGAAAACGGCTATATCAAGGTACAAAGCGGCACACAGGGTAATGCTACTGCCACCAACATTCCGGGTGTATTTGCTGCCGGTGACGTGGCCGACCATATCTACCGTCAGGCCATTACCTCGGCCGGGTCAGGCTGTATGGCCGCATTGGATGCTGAAAAATATCTGGATGCGCTGGAAACCCATACCGAAGATGAGCTGGAAACACCGCAAGTCTAAAGCGTTTAGTGGATTGCTGATATCACATTGATCAGTCGTTTAAAAACCGTGTTTATCTCATGTTAAGCACGGTTTTTTTATAAACGCATTGCCGTCTGACGAGGTGATGTATACGGTGTAGTGCGTCATTAAGCCCTTGGTTCATTACTGCTCAATATCCCTTACCATTGATCTTCACTATATTGATTTTCACCAAAAATACGGTTAAAGCCTATGCGATTGCCAGCCAGCCAGTTCCAGTTTCCCGATCCCGAGCAGGTTGACCCAGAAGGCGAAGGCATCATTGGCATCGGTGCTGACCTGTCGCCCTCCACCTTGCTGGAAGCCTATTGTCATGGTATTTTCCCATGGTTTTCCAAGGATGAACCCATTTGCTGGTGGAGTCCTGATCCGCGCTGCATTATTTATCCTAAAGAGTTTCAACCCAGCAAATCACTGATCCGCCAGCTCAAAAAAGACCATTACACGCTTACGCTGAGCCATGCCTTTGAGCAAGTGGCACGTGCCTGTGCCGAACCGCGTGCCTATGCACAAGAAACTTGGATTACTGAAGATATTATTGCAGGTTATACCGGCTTGCATCAGGCCGGATTGGCACATAGTGTAGAAGTTTGGGACGGTGAGCAACTGGTGGGTGGCTTATACGGGGTACAAATTGGCCGGGCATTTTTTGGCGAATCCATGTTTAGTCGCCAAACTGATGTGTCCAAGATCGCCTTTTGTTTTTTGATGAAACTGTGTGCTGCCTCGGGTTTTGCCTGGGTCGATTGTCAGTTGCCCAATGACCATCTGATCAGCCTGGGTGCGACTACCCTGCCGCGCCGTGATTTTTTGCAACAACTCAAGCCAGTCCTCATGCAGCGCCCGCCTGACTGGCACGCCGTCATGGCGCAAACCTTTTCCACTCAATATATATTAACAACTGATGCGTTTTTAGACTTGATTCACTAAGCCATATCAGCTTATGTTAAACAGATAAAGGGTCGTTTATATTAGTCCACCATGAAGGACATTCAGTACTATATTACACCGCCGCATCAGTGTAGTTACATTGAAGGGCGGGCTGCGCGCATGGTATTTCTGGATCCGGTCAAGCGGATCGATACCGTCACGCTGTCTGAATTATCACGCCAGGGATTTCGGCGCAGTGGCGATTTTGTCTATCGCCCTGAATGCAATCATTGCCGCCAGTGCCTGTCTGCGCGCATTCGAATTGACGCATTTAAAATAAATAGCAGCCAGCAAAAGGCGCTTAAGCGTAACAAGGATTTGCGGCTGGAAACTCGTGCGACTTATCATGCCACCGATGTGCATTATCAGCTATATGAGCGTTATATCCGTCTACGTCATGCTGATGGTGACATGTACCCGCCTAGCCGTGAGCAGTTTGAAAAATTTCTGGTCGATAGCTGCACCAATAGTTTTTTTCTGGAAATGTGGCTGGGTGATCAGCTCATGGCCGTTGCCACCTGCGATCATCTGGATGATGGCATTTCGGCGGTTTATACCTTTTTTGACCCCAGCTTGCCGCAACGTAGTTTAGGGACTTTTGCCATTTTGCAGCAAATTGAATGGGCCAAACGTCACCAGCTGCCGTATGTGTATCTGGGCTATTGGGTTCCCAGTGCGCCCAAAATGAAATACAAGGCACAATTTGCGGCATTAGAAGTACTGATGAATGGCCAGTGGACTGGTCTGCCGGATCATTTAAGTGATCAGCAAATTGCAAAGCTCAGCAAAACCTTAGGGCCTGTCGATCAGATCATTCAAATTTACTAAATTATCCATTAGCTTTTTAGCAGGTTTTCTTGATGTTTTATCTAGGTTTTTAGTCAAAACTCATATTTAAGGTTAGCGCCATAATGACCGCATGCTCCTTGCCGGTGCGGGTCGGATAATAATTCTTGCGCAGGTCAATCTGGGCAAATCCCAGTTTTTCATACAGGGCAATGGCAGCATGATTGCTTTGCCGCACCTCCAGAAAAATCATATTGCAGCCTTGCGCAGCACGTACCTTGATTAGCCCATCAATGGATTGCTCCAGCAACTGATAACCCAGACCTTGCTGCTGGCAGGCAGGAGCTATTGCCATTAACAATAAATTGGCTTCATCCAGCACGGGTTGTAAAACACAAAACCCAACGATCTGACTATTCCGCCCCCCAGCCTGCTCCAGCACTGTACAATGATGGCCAGCGGCAATACTATCCGCCAACAACTGCTGGCTCCAGGGATGGGTTTGTACCTGTTGCTCAATGGCATGCACTGCCGGAACATCAGCCAGTGTCATACTGCGAAGTAAAACGGACATCAGTCTACGCCATCATTTAAAGCATTATTATAATTAAGCAGATAGCGAAAACCCAGTCATTTGACATCTTATGGTGGCGTATCAATTCATGATGGATAAAAAGGTAGAACGGTATTCATAAGGCGAACAAAAAAAATGCATGAAAAAAGCAGCAATGTTTTGCCGCTATAAAGCATAACCACCTAGCTTAGAGACGCATTGTCCATGACTTAGTGCATGTTAAAACCCAGCTTTTCTTTCCAGCGTGCCAACAGTGCATGGGTATCATGATCATTTGGATGAAAACCCGGACGGAAATAATCAACCAGCTCTGGAAGCATGCCAGTAATCACGCCGTGTTTAGGACTATAGGCATATTTATAAATGGTAGCCAGCGACTTGGCATTAAACTGGCCATCGCGCTTGAGTAACCGGCAAGCAAAATAGCTTTGGGTAATAAACAAGACCACCATCGCCAGCGCCATGGTAGAAGTCCGTAAGCCATAGGCCTTGATGCCACGACCATGAATGGCCTCAAACACATCATACACCACGGCTTTATGTTCATTTTCCTCAACTGCATGCCACATCCACAGACGGTACATGGTGTCATCAGTCATTTTGGCCTGAATTTCTTCATTCTGTAAGAGCTGTGACGCAATCGTTGCGGTGAAGTGTTCCAGCGCAGTGGTAGCAGTCAGGTCAATCATTTCCTGCGTAATACCGACAGGCTTTAGCAATTTGGCAAAACCTTTACGGAAGCTTTGAATGACGCGATTGGTCTTGCGTTCAAGACCTGCTACATCATGCCCATAAGCATTGGCAGACTGATTAAATCCGACATGTTCCTTGGAATGCATGGCTTCCTGCCCGATAAAAGCAGAAATTTCCTTTTGCATGGCTACATTGTCTTTCAGCATGGGGTGATAACGCACTGCACGCACGCTATCGACAAAGAATTTTTCGCCGTCAGGAAATAAGGCAGACAATGCAGTCATAAAATGAGTCAGACCGGCAGCGCCACTCATCCAGTATTCAGGCACCTGATTAAATTCAAAATCCATGCGGCGTACAGGAAAGCTGGCCTTAATGGCATTGGCTTTGATTGAGTTATTTGCAGCAACTTGGGTAGCAACGGTGGCGTTCATATTATTTTCCTCTTGCGGATGTCGAAAGACGACACTGCCTATAGCCTGATCATAAAAAAACCTGTCACGTTACTGTAGTGCAGAATAGGCCAGCCTTTTATCAATTAAGGACAAGTGTTCACTCAAAATGCAAAAACTATCACAATGGGCGATTATTTATGCTAATCCAGCCGAATACTTCTTTTTTAATCCCATAAAAAAAGACGCCCCGAAGGACGCCTTTCTTTGAGCAAAAACTAAAAATTAGTGATTCACTAATTAATTAGTTACTTTTGCGACCACACCGGCGCCTACAGTACGGCCGCCTTCACGGATTGCAAAACGCAGACCTTGGTCCATTGCAATCGGGTGAATCAGTTCAACAGACATCTGAACGTTATCACCTGGCATAACCATTTCCACGCCTTCTGGCAACTGGATCGCACCAGTTACGTCAGTAGT
>SECL01000036.1 GCA_004173455.1 Moraxellaceae bacterium
GCGAGGGCAATGTCATGGGTGATGCCATGTATGGCGGCTGCGTCGGTCGGGATGCGAAAGCCTTCTGGCTTGATGATGGCATCGCTTTGCGCCACGAGCGTTCCCTTGTTGTCGTATAGGAGCCAGGCAAGCTGCACCATACGGGGCCAGTTGGCTAGATCGCTTACCGGTGCCTTCCAGTTGCGGGGTAGCCCCGTAGTTTCGGTGTCGAAGAAGAGGTACATAAGCGTTGGTTTTAGGTTTATTAATTAAAAGAAAATAGGGTCGACTGAAATGGGTTTCGGCATGGCAATGCCTTTGGTGTCGGGAACACCTGGTGGCACTTTAATGGTCCCATCGATTACGCCGCGCACTCCTTCCGGGACGTATCCGCCACGTACGCGGATATGTTCGATCAGCTCCCGGTAGTGCGGGTTCAGCGCGAGCACCGCCTCCGCGCCAGTGATCACTACCTGTTCCATTCCGCGGGTAAGGCTCACATTCAGTTTGCGATCTACCTCGTACAACTCGCCGGTGCTTTCGTGTTTAAAGGACCGGGTATTGCCAGTCAGGAAGCGAAGCTGAAATGGCGTAGACACGGCCAGCGATATCAGGATTACCTCGCGCTGGCTTCCCTGGAAGCGCTCCACGGTGTCTATCACTAGGTCGGCAGCATAAGGCTGGAGCACCGTGCTTTGTTCCATGTGGTAGCGTATGGCGGCAATCTGGTTGCGGTAAGGAGTGATTACACCAAGACTTTTCTCCGCTTTGAATTTTTTGCCGGTTGCTTCATAAAGCGCCACGATTTTTTCCATCACCACCACCAGCGCGCGTGCCTCGTCTTCGTGTGCTTTTTGCTGTTTGGGGTTTTGAACGGGCTCAGAAGGAATGAAGAGGTGCCTCCGGTGGGCAAGGTAGTGTTCCAGTCCGGTGCCGGCATGGGGAACGATCCACTTCATGGGCGCCTGTTGCTGGGCGGCGTGAGCCGGCTCAGCCGAGACCTTTAATTTGCCTTCGTAATACAGTTCGTTCGGGAAGGAAAGCAGGTCGGCATGCAGTCGCCCCTGGTGCGTAAGGGTGGCGCAAGCCCAGTTCCAGCCCTTGTCCTGGCAGGTTCGGTGCAGTCGCTCGAAGAGTGAATTGCTCCTCGTTTCGAGCCCGATTGCGTGGAGTGAAGGCAGCGCCACTCGTGCCCGGTCTTCGTCCTGCAGTACGATCGCCGGCAGTTGCTTGTGATCGCCAACGAGAATGAACTTCGGCACCTGTGCCAGGAGGCCAATGAGCTGGGGTTCGAGAATCTGTGATGCTTCGTCCACGATTACTACATCGAACTGCTTGAGTTCAAAAAGGTCCGTTTTGCCAAGAATAGACGATAAGGTGCCGGCAACGACCTGGTGCTGCTGGAAAAGCGTTCGGATATGTTCCCTGTTGAAGCGCGCACCATGTTCATGCTCCAGTTCTTCTAGCTGCCTGTCCAGTAGATGCCGGCGCTGTTCCGGTTCGCAGGATAGCCCGCTACCGATGCGCAGGAGATGATGGGCGGCAGGGCTACGAAAGCCGCCGGTCACCAGCGCTTCCCCTGCTTCCTGAACTTGCTGACACAATTCATCGACGGCGCGGTTGGTGTACGCCAGCACGAGGATGTTCTTCTTTTCCAGCAACAGCTCACGTACGAGCGTGCGGATCGCGATGGAGGTTTTTCCGGTACCGGGCGGACCAACGATCAGGAAGTAGTCGGGGCTGGATAGTGCACTGTTGACGATGTTTCGTTGTTCCTCTGTAAGGCCGGGAAGGGTACGTGTTCCTTGTTCATAAGCCGCCGGTTTTTCCAACCCTAACAGCAGCTGTCGCTTGTGCGGTTGCGCTTTAAGAAACTGCGCAAGCGACTGATTCATATGGTGGTAGCCGCTGTCCATCGAGTCTTTCTCGGCAGCCCAGCGTTCGAATCGGGTAAAGCACTCCCGCTGCCGCTGCTGGTAGCGGAGCTGCACCGTTACTTGGTCCTGATTGATCGCAACGATGGATCCTTTGAATACCTGGTCGCGGGTGGCCTTGTATGTGTTTTCCTTTTTCGGGTAGAGCATAACAATGTCGCCTGCCCGGAAGTTGGCATTGCGGTTCTCTGCCTCCGTGCGGAGCAGTACGATTGTTCGTTCGGGCTTGTCGCAGAGATTCCCCGCTGGATCGATCTCCAAGTCGAACAGGATGTCGCCTTGTTCTTTCTTTTCATTGAAAGAAGTACGCCAAAGCGCTGATTGGCCACGTGCGTTCCCGCCATCGTTGCCGTCACCACAGCGGGAGAGGTAAAACTCGCGGGCAACGAAGTTGACGAAGGCAAAGAAATAGTCGCGCTCCAGAGGCGTCGCTTGTTGCAGCAATTCGTTGAATCGGATGATTGGCGGCTCGACGTAAATACGGAAGTTGGGTGAGATGTCCCGCGTGATCAGGTTGGCAACGGTAAGCGCTTGGATGGCGGAGCGGGTCACAGCGAAATCAACCGTATGGTCATTGGCGATATTGTATTCTAGCAGCACTAGCAGGTTCCGCAGGTTGATCAGTTCCTGTTTTTGGGTCATGCTGAACGCATCGTTGCGGAGATGATCCTTTGTAGCCTGGGGGTAGAGGATATTCGTCGAAATGCGCTGGTAGTTCAGCTCAAGTGCGCTTTGCAGGAGCAGTTCATAGGTCATCAGCTGCCGCTCATGGTTGATACCAATCTTCCGTTGGAAGGGTTCTTTGCCCGATTTTAGTTCTACCACGCTCGCCGAAGGTCCGCCGGGCCCGTCGTGAAGCATTAGCAAGTCTAGTCGGCCTAAGATGCCGAATTTGTCCGAAACAAAAGATGGCTCCAGTACGCATCGGGCTGGATCGATCGGTTGCTGCAGGGCAGGGAAGTCTTTTTCAATCACCTTGCGGACCGTGTTGAATTGTCCTTTTGCCTTTTCCACCATGTCCTTAAGCTTGTCCTTGTCTTCGAGCGCCTTATTTCCGGTGAATTCCACCGCAGCCTGGCGGAAGCCGCGCCGGAGTGCATCCGGAAAGGCAACGGGGCTGTCTTGCTCATTGATGATCTCATCTACAAAGCCGTTCACGAGGTTTCCCAGCAGAAGTGGAATGGTGTTCTCGCGCGGTTGAAACTTTCCGAAAAGGTAATGCAGGGGAGTGGTGCCCTGGTCCTTGTAGCATTCTGACAAGGTTGACGCTTCTACAAGAAAATCGGGCTCTGCCACCAGAAACAGCGGTATGTAACGGCCCTGAGCGTCGATTTCTGATTTCCAGAGGAGGAGCCCCATGCCTGGAAACAGTTTTTCTACCGTGTCGCGGAAGGCCATGTTTTTGTTGGCAACATTTGCCAATATGGTGATGACTTCAGCTTCATCGTCGTCGCGGGTACAGCGAATCTCATTGCCATTCACTTCAAGCACAAGGCAACGGATTTCATCGATGACCTTAGTCCGGGTCGGGCGAGCCGTGACTGGGTAGGATGCCGGTAGTAGCGAGCGCAAGCTTCGAGGCACGTCTTCTTGTGCAAAACAGGCCAACGCATCGCACAATCCGCGCACATGGGCGGGAAAAAGTTCCGGGTTTGGGATCGCATTTGCGTGCAGCACCTCATTGGCGGTGATGCGGAGACCGTTAAGCCAGTAGAGTGGTTCCCGCTCGAGGCGGTGTTGTGCCACCAACCAGTTTTGCCGGGAAAACAGATTCGTGAATTGAATCGGTGCCTGACGGGTCAATTGCCGGCATGCTTGTTCCAGCACGGTCCGAAGCTTTGGGTATTTTTCCTGAATGCTCAGGTGGATGCTTGTATAGATCGTTTCGATTTCTGCGTAATAGGGAGTCAGTTGAGGCATTGCTGTTCGTTTTTGGTAGGTTGACTTGCCGGTATGAATTCCGGCTCTGGTACAAAGAGAAGGCTGCTCGTTGCATGCTTTGTGCAACTAAAATCTTTAGTAAAAAGAAAGCGCTTCTTCCAGAAGCGCTTTAAGTTCGGCACGAAGGTGTGCGGGTTTGCGGACTTCAATCCGTGGTCCGTAACTGAGTAGATAGGTTTTTAGTTCATAGTTGATATATAGCGGTAGCCGGATCAGGAGACTGCCGTCTACATACGTTTTTTCGATCCGTTGGAGTTCGTGGATCGGCTTGGTTCGTACGTAATCAGCTCCTTGCGCGGCTACTTTTATTTGGATGTCTTCGAGCACCGCATCGCTGGGCATAGTGACGCCCACCAGGTGGCGGTAGTAAGCCTCACTATCGAACAGGTCATTGTCGACAAAGGGCTCACTGCTGTTGCGGATACGAAGGATACGATCCAGCGCCAGGTTGGTGACTGCGTTGGGCGTGTGCATGCAGCGGCCGATTAAGAACCAGCGGTTGCGGTATTCTTTAAGGAGGTACGGAGATAGTGTCCATTCGCGTGATTCTTTTTTGAACGGCTGATAGGTGACCTTTAGTACCGAACGCTCGCGGATCGCGGTGAAGATCGGATCAATAAATTCCTGTCCCAATGACCGGGTGTGTTCTTCAAAGGCGATCAGGGTACGGTTATCGGACACGTTAGTGTGGACGCGGTTTTCGAGCCGGGTGATGATAGACTCAACCTCACTCACCACTTTTACATCAGTCGCCTTACGCAGGATGTCGATCGCTTGGCGCAGGTAGCTTACGTCTTCTTCGCTTATGGGGATGTCGCGGAGAGAAAAGCGTTCCGTGTAATAAAGGCAAGGATCTGCTTTCGTGGCACGGTGCAAGGGTGCTCCTTTTTCTTCGATCAGGTATTTAAGGTCGTTGTAGAAGGTACGTTGCGCCACGGACGCAATGCCTTTTTCTTCAAGGCGCATGTTCAGTTCGTCAATCAGCTGTGCCGGGGTGCGGCGTAGGAGGCTTCCCAGCAGTTCGTCGAGGATCTCGATGCGGTATTGAAAGTTTTTATTGAGGGGCATTGTCAGTTTGGTTCAGGAGTGGTCCCGTCCCAAATTAAACAAATTCTTTCGAGATGCGGAGCGGCAAGAGCCGGCAATCAGCGGATTAGACAAGCGCAGCCGGCGATCAGCAGCGTCAGAAGTGCAAAAAAGAGGAGGGCGCAGCCCCGGGTCGTGCGGCTGTAAACCCGGTTGTACGCCGCCTTTTTCGGGTTGGTAATCCAGCCCCATCCGCGGGGTGCTTTGAGTCCTAGAGAGTGGCGCAGGTAGCGTTTCCAAGAGGTCCGGGCGGCGATACGCTTCCGGAGGGAGGGCTTGCGGTATCCAAATTTCATTGTCAGTTGGTTGTGGGTCTAAATTAAATGAAGCAGGTTCATAAAGACATATTCTTTCAACCAATTCTATGCTCCTTGCAGATAGGTTGCAAAGTGCCATCCTACGTTTGCTTTTCACCAAACGCAAACAGCATGACCCGGCACCAGGTACACAACCTCATCATTCTCGACGAAAGCGGCTCCATGGAGTCAATCAAAGGGCCCACGCTGCAAGGCTTCAATGAGATTGTCCAGACGATCAAAGGCGTTGAAACCCAGTTTCCCGAGCAGGAGCATTTCATCTCCCTTGTTTCTTTCAATGGCCTCGGTCGTAAGGTGCACCTTTGGAAAGCCCCGGTAAAGGACCTGAAGCAACTCGATGCCCGCAGTTACCAGCCCGATGCCAGCACACCGCTTTTTGATGCTATGGGGATCTCAATGGCGCGACTTTCCGCTGAACTGGCCGGCACGGAGCAATATAACGTGCTTGTCACGATTTTCACCGACGGCGAGGAGAATGCGTCCCAGGAATTCAGCGGCGAGGCGGTACGCAAAATGATCACGCAGCTCCAGCAACAGCGGTGGACATTCACGTATATAGGCACCGACCACGATGTAACTAAGGTGGCGATCAATCTCAATATCACAAACGTGATGGCCTTCGAAAAGAATGAAGCGGCGATGCAGCAGATGTTCCGGAAAGAGCGGTCGGCCCGCACTACCTACAGCCGCAAGATCCGCGATAACGAGAGCACGCAGAATAATTTCTACGATCCGGGACAATAGCCTGGATTCCACCTTCGTCCCTATACCAACTGCCGTTTTTAGGTGAAAGCCGTCGGGGTACCATAGGCTTCCTAACCCAGGAAGCGGGGCTCGGCGGCTTTCTATTTTTTCAATACACCATTTACGAGTATTTATTCTGCCGTCGGCAGCTCGAGCAGCTATATCGTACAGTTTGGATTACCACATCGTGATCCTATAAGCGAGTAATAAACTAAAGCAGTAATATGGTGCTGGTTCTCTAGAATGACAGCTGTTGATGTACATCGCTTTCATTCATGTCTTTGTGTTTAATTATTGGCTTCCGGTGTTGCTAGGAGTTTCTCACGGGCCCATTTGCGGATTTTGGGTGGCAGGCTGTAACGCGTAAGGGCAATGGCAAGTACAACGTTTCGGGCCTGGTGGGTCATCAGCGACGCCAGCCGGATGTTGTTATAGTAGTGACCTTCCGGGGGCAGGTCGGTTCGGGCAGCTCGTTCCAGAAAGCCAAGGATATGCCGAAGATCGCGATTCAATTGAGCTTCGTAGCGGGTTCTGCTTTGCTCCATAATGTATGGTTTTGAAGCATCAGGCAGCCGCGGCACTCAATGAGGAGACTTTTGGCCTTGCGGCCCGCATGCTGAACCACCGTTAGTCTGTGACCCGGTTGGTACCCGCGTGGGATTCCTGATGCTATTGGATAACGTCGCAACGGGTTGAAAATTGTCAATGCCATGCAGGAGTGATTGCAAATAGGTGGCAGGATGCCATCGGATATTGCATGCAGAACGAAGATTATGATGTCACAACCAAATTCGGATTACCGGGATACTTTAGTGGAAGCCGTTGCCTTGCTGGCTGAAATGGAGCAGCGCCTTTTCACTGCCCTAATCAACATCGGGATGACCGGTGTGTACGAAGATGTACACCAAGCCTTCGAGCCGGGTGACGTCTACCATTTTGAGGTGGCCCAATTTGAAGATACCAGCGACGGTAACCTGGCCTTGCTGGTGGAGCTGCTCAAGCAAACGGCGTCTTGCCGTACGAGCCTGGTGAATCTCAATAATCTGCCGGAGCCTGAAATCGAGGAGGAAGGATGGTAGCAAAACATCCGGTCATTTATCTTGCCGATACCCTGCCTAAGCAGTTCCCCACAGTTGCCGGGGTGATAACAAGGATCCTGCAGGAAGAGGAGGTCGCGGTGCAGTGGCTGTCGGGTACGCGTGACATCTGGGCACGCGATTATATGCCCGTGCGGGCCGCAAACGGACAGTGGGTACAGTTTACCTATGCGCCGGATTACCTTATGGATTCGAAAAGCGGACGCGCCAGTATCACGGACGTAACCCCCATTTTGGATTCTCTGGGAATCGCGCCTAAACGCACTTCAATCATTGCCGATGGCGGCAACCTGGTCCGGTTTGGAAAAAAGGCTCTAGCGTGCCATAAACTCCTGCTGGATAATCCCGGCTGGCAACCTCTGGAGCTGATCGCGGAAGTGAAAAGCCTGCTCGGTCTCGACCAGCTAGTGTTGCTGCCGCAAGAGCCCGGCGATATTTTCGGTCATGCAGATGGAATGGCGCGGTTCGTTGACGAAGAAACGGTGTTGGTCAACGATTACTCTTGGCACAAGGATCGTTTACGGATGGATGTGTTAGCTAATCTGTACAATGCTGGCCTAAAGGTTATCGAACTGCCGTATGACCCGAAAGGAAACACATCCTGGATGTCGGTGCGGGGTAGCTATATCAACTTCGTACAATTGGACAGCAACCGAGTGCTCGTACCCGTTTTTGGCGATAGCTTGGACGAGACGGCGCTTGCGGTCTTAAGAAAGCACTTCAGGAAGGTGATAGCGGTGCCTTGCACGGAGCTTTCCCGTAAGGGCGGGTTGTTACATTGTATTAGTTGGGGAACGCCCTAACTTGAGGTATCCGTTCACAGGAAGATGATCCATAAACCAACTGAAATTATGCGCAAGCCTCTCCTTCTGCTTATTTTCCTGATCGGCATCCTTGCTTCCTGTGGCAAAAAAAGTAAATCGCCCAAGGTTCACATGGTCGCCGCTGCCAAAACCCGCGACAATTCAACTGCCGGAAATACAAAGACCATCCTTTTGCTGCCTCTCGGAGACTTTCCAAAGTCGGATGCCAGTTTGCTTCTGCAGCGCTTGCGTGCCGTTTGCGACAACGTGCGGCTCCTGCCGGCCGAGCCTATACCCCGTAGCGCCTGGTATAACCCGCGGAAACGCTACCGCGCAGATTCCCTGATTCAATGGATGGCGCGACGGGCAGGGTCGGGACAAGTATATATAGGGATCACTGCGCAGGATATCAGTACAACGAAGAACGGTCATGCAGATTGGGGCGTCATGGGGCTGGGGTTTCAGCCCGGCAAAGCCTGCGTAGCTTCGTTCCATCGCCTGCATGCCCGCAACAGGCAAGATGAGTTCTTCAAGGTGGCGATCCACGAGCTGGGGCATACGGCTGGCCTCCCGCACTGCCCTGAGCGGACTTGCTTTATGCGGAATGCCGAGGGTGGCAACCCGACAGGGGAGGAGAAAGAGTTTTGTAAAAATTGCCGGGAAAAGCTGGTGGCTGAAGGCTGGCGGCTTTGAGTAGGGCGGTAAGAGAAGCGCTCGGAACTGTAAGAGAAGTCCCCCGAAGAAGGCTTCCGGGGGACTGGTGTACCGATCACTTCTTTTTCGGCCTGCGGACTCCGCCCGAGGCGGAAGAGGCAAAGCGTAACGGTGCTTGGTTTGCTGGTGGCGCCTTTGGTGCGTCGGGGTAAACTTCAAAGGGCCACAGGTAGCTGTCACGAATCCCTTCGAGGCGTTTTACTACCTGTTGCAGGCGCCCTGTTTTGCGCGCAGACGACGATAGCAACGCTGAAGCCAGCACAGTCAACTTTGCGGTGTTGGATCCGTTGTGTAATGCCTGAAGCAGTCCTGACATGTGGCTGTCTGAGCCCCCTGATGTCATTCGCTGGCTTGTGGGGAAAGTGGCCAGCAGGTCTCCGATGGCATTCCAGGCTTTCAGGTAATCCTCGGCCTGTAGCGGGGTGAGGCCAAACTGCTTTTGCAACTGTTCTTTTCTGGACATAATAAACCGATTAAAGGTTACAAGCGCGGGCTTACGTTGCCTTCGCTCAAATTCAATAAATCGGGTATGTGCTGAAAAGCTAGGTCATGGGTTTGGCGCTTTGTATCTTAAAAATAGGGAAATTCCGTTTTATCTAAACCGACGCAATGAAATCTAAAATCAGCAAACTGGCACCGCTGCTGCTGCCGTTCCTGATCATGATCGCGGTGAATGAATGGTGCCGGGCACACAAACAGGAAAAGGGTTACAGCCGGTTTGGCATAACAGCTATGAACAGCAACGAGGTGCGCACGGATCGCTGCACCTGGAATTGCCATGACAATACGAGTTATTGCCTGGAGCACCACGTTCGACTTCTCAAACCGGTGCTGCCCATCACCAACCGGATTTATTTTGGCAACATCAAGCTGCTGATGATGACGGGAGCCTATGGGCTGGCCAATATTCTGTTGTATGTGATCTTATGGCCGTTCCTGCTTTACCGGCTTTACATGAGAATCCTTCGTTACCGTTCAATCGCATGCAAATGATCCAGTTCCTTTTTCACCTATTCGGTGCGCTTTATGCTTATTGCACGGATTTTCTGATCAATCTGACCCGCCTGCTGGGGTTATCCTATTACGAGCTGAACTTCTTTATTTTCTGCGTACTCTACCCATTGCTCACCGTAGTATTGCTCCTTTCGTGTTGGAGGACGAGGATAGCCGCACAGAGAAGGGTAGCTGCAGTGGCAGGCGGCAGTGTAAATGAGCGGCCCGTGCCGGACGATGGGAGAAGTTAGTCAAAGAAGTATAGCTGACCTGGTCCTGAGATTTGACGTGATGCTCCGGAGCAATTTACGTATCAAGGCTGTCTTGATCCAACTCCATTTTTGATAATGTTGGTTGGTTGGCCGTCTCGGCGAGGCGTCGGTTGAAATCTGCAATGGTGCCTGACTTCTTACTGAGTTGAATCTGCTGAACAACAATACCCGCGATCAAGATAACGGCTATTGTAACAAAGAAGAGGTCGTTTTGCTTCTTTGGTGGCGGTGTAGGTGTCAGGCCTAGACTCTGCAAATAGGGAAGGTTATTAACGTGTTTCATGATGTATTATTTTGAAGGTTTTGTTGGAGAAATAGGTAAGGGAATAATGCAGAAAGCGGAATTCAAGATTGGCCTTGTCGTTTCTTGTTAGCGTTGCATAACCCTCTAACTGCAGGCCCGCGCGATCGATGTCGTCAATAGTCACAATTGGCCCTTTGAGGGCTTTTAATTCGGCCAAGGCACGGTCGGCGTTTCGAATCGCCAAGATTTTTTCATTGTACGGCTCCATTTCTTCTGATCTTTCCTGTGCATGAAAGTCACTTTTGCAGTCTCGGATGCTGCCGTCTTCCATTTCTATAGGTTCGCAGAACTTTCGGAGGCCGTGTGCCTGATCAGGAATTGCGATGCCACAAAGCTGGCAGCGCCGGTTGTAGTAGAAAGTTTTTTCCATTTGTATTGATTTTTAGATTACACGATGTTGATCAAGCCATGCATCAATTTCGCCCTTACGGAACAGGAGTTTTTGGCCGCAGTGATAATGGGGAATTTTGCCGGCAGCTACCAATTTGTAAAGCTTACTTCGAGACATGTGCACATATCCAGGCAAGGTCTTCATAGTAAATAGGTCACTAGCTGCGTCAGCAGGCTTTTGATTTGCAGTCACGAGTGCCTGCATCTGCTGCTTAATAGCCTCATTGATCAGCTCTTGTAACTGACGAACGGTAAGTTGTAATATGAATGAATCGGGGGCAACCACAGGGTAAAGATGTGGGCGCAAATCGAACATTACTACTGCTGTATGCGTTTTGGGGCACCCTTTGGGGCGCCGTAAGTAGTTGAAATAAAGTTATTTGTGTCGAATTTAAATTTTTCAGCTTGGAAATGGCTGGCGATGTGACGTGCTAGGGTTTTATTTTGGACTTGGGGTTTTTGTCTCCACAGTAGGTCGACGTTTCCTGCGGGTTTTCTTTGTTTTTTGAAATAAATCAGGAAGGATCCTTGCCTTCGGTTCGCGGTCCCGTCGTTTTAATACTGACATAACCGTCTCTTCATTGACTGGCTCCCAAGCACCTTCGCTATTTTTAACGACCACTTTCATGCGGATCCATGTGCACCTTTCTTTCAAGGTTGCGCCGGTGCGTGTGCGGCATTCCGTGTAGATTCGTTTGATCAGTTCAGAAATTTGATTTGTGTCGCATAGGAAGCGTAGGGGTAGGTCGAAACTTGATCTAAAGAAACCTTTCAAATAAGTAGCATCAGAAGGTAGAACATGCTTCCTTAAGCCCGTAATTATTTTGGCCTCAATTTCTTTATCAAGATCAATTCCGAGGTTCGCACCAGCAAAGGGCGTTTCTACAGAACTGCATTTCTGGCGCCAAGATCTAATGGCAGCTATTGTTTTCGGGCGTGACAGATCCGACAATGCTGCGACGTGCAAGCTTACCAATTCATCAAAAAGAGTTAAATAGGAGTGACGTTCATTCACGTAATAATTGCCGTAAAATTTGGTTCGGCAGTAATCCAACTGCTGCTCTATTTGCGTAGATGGGAGTAGGCATAAATGTAGTGCTTGGAGAAATGGATAAAAACTGCTGTGCATGAGAACACAGCCCTGGCGCTTGCCGTCTGACTGCAAAAGCATTCCGGGCGGTAAAATTCTCAGCGTGATTTTATAGTCACCAATCGCATTATGAATGACGTTCAGCATAGGTTCAAGCTGTCTGGCCGTTTCTGCAGGTAGCTTCTTCACGCGCCTTCGAAATGCGCTTTCCAATTCATTCAGATAAATGGCCCCAATTTTCATACTGGGCAGTTTTGATCAAGATACGAACCCCCTGATATTTTTAGCAAGCCATTCAAACGCAAACTGCCTCAATCTGTTGAATTAAGGCCAATCCAGGCGGGCCGATTTGATCCGCCTTTTACCTATAGCGCGGACTTTGTATTGTAGAGTTGCACGCATTGTAATTGTTGTTTTGAGTGTTTTTGCTTTGGAGTACCTATATTAAAGTCTATTTTATGCTTCTCGTGCAAAGAGGTTTGTTAAATAGGCTATTAGGTAGTTCTTCAAGGAATCGTAGGAGGTGTGTTAGGCTTGCTGGGCTGGTGTTTTCTTATTTAGAAATTTGTTTCAAATGTTTATTTAGTGGTTGAAATAACAAGTTCATTCCTCAGCTTTTCCCAATCCAATAGAGGGGTTTTTCCAGTTTGCGCATGTCTTTACTGCCAATATTCTTGTCCCAGTAAAGAAGCAGTTTCCAATATTGCATGTACACTCTAACAAACCTTTGAGAGTTCTGAGGTACAGTGCTAGGCAGCTTTAATTGGGGTTCCTTTTTGTAGTGCCCCGCGAATATGTTGGTCCAGGCCTTTAAAAGCCGGCTGTCAATTATAGGAATTGTTTTCGGGAAAAAGATATGTAGGGTCTTCGAAACACCTACCACTGAATGATTAATCGCTTGAACGAGAGCAACGAGCCATTCTTCAATGCTGCCTTCTTGCTTTTCAAATTGTTCTATGTTCTTTATCGCTCCCAATTTTCTGATGACTGGCAGTAGCTTCTTCAATGCTTTTTTGTCGCTAGCATAAACGTCCAGCATGGTAGGCATCCATGAATAAGCAATACTCATAGCAATTACAAGATCATCAACAGAATTGGGCTGAGCTCCCAAGCCAATTATATGATCGTAGAGGCTGTATTTGCCTTTAGTGCTTTTGAACTCCATCTTTAGAGCTTTTGCATTTAAACGTTCATGAAGCTCCTTAGTGAGTACCAGTGAAATGGTATTGCTTGATTTTTTGGGGGTAGGCTTCCTCTTCTTTTGTTTTGTAGCTTTGGGCTTATCGTTCTGTATTGCTAATACTTTTTTTTTAAGTTGGATGAAAAAACCGTGTTTTGAACCTCCGGCATAGCCCAAATACCCTTTAGCTCAATCCCATTTGGTGTTAGTATATAGCTTCCATTTAGATTATCAGGCGCTAATTTCGCTTCAGCGACATAATGCATTTTTCCCAGGAACTTACCATCTGTATATATGAATCCTTTTATATAGCCGCTCCAAGTGTCTTCACCTCCATAGAAGTCACAAATTATTCTCTTGAATGGCTTGCCCGCTTCTTCAATAATATTTCCATTTGATAACTTATAAGGGTCCCATTCGTTAGGGTTATAGTTACCGGCAGTAAATTGGTCTATTTCTGTAGCGTCCGGGCAAATACAAATACCAGTTAATAGTTCTTTCATACAGCGGGATAATAGCTAAAACAAAAGTTGGTTCTATTGTTATAAGATTTGGTATCTTACGAAAACTTTCTCTAACCAAACCAACTGACATGCTTGCGCCCAAACAGCAAGGAGATTTGCCTGTAAAGTTTAAGGTTGAACAAAGAGTATCCTCTGTACAAAATACGGCCAAAAAAGGAAGTATCATCAAAGTTTTAAACGCGAGGGGGGGATTCCAATTTTATGAAGTCTTATGGGACAACCTTGATTTGGAAGCCTTACCGGAACATGAGCTGCAAATTGAACGTATTACTAGAACGCCCTGGGACCTACTGGAGGGCAATTCGCTCAGGGAGTACCAAGATTTTTCTATTGCTACTACGCTGCACAAAGTTCGAAATACCGCTTCTAATACTATATCAACCCTGCAAGCTTCGCGAACTATTTTCATGCCTTACCAGTATAAGCCCCTGGTAAAGTTTCTGAACTCGGAGTTGAAGCGCATCCTGATTGCTGATGAAGTAGGCCTGGGGAAAACCATCGAGGCAGGCCATATCATGCTTGAAATGGCAGCACGAGGAAACCTGACTAACGTGTTGGTCATTTGTACCAACTCTCTTCGGGATAAATGGAAGATGGAGCTGCAAGAAAAATTCAACTTCATTTTAAAGAAGTATGACTCTGCTAAAGACCTTATTGCAGATATAAAGGACGATATTGTCCGATCCCGCAAGAGCGTTTTTGGAATCCTGAATTATGAAAAGTTCCGAAATGAGGAATTGCAAAAGGTGCTAGAAGGAAGCAACTACCGCTTTGATCTGTTAATCTGCGATGAGGCGCATAAAATACGTAATAATGAGACCCAGCAACACAAAGGGGTTGCAAAAGTGGTCGACAATTCGGATGCTGTCGTGTTTTTAACCGCCACCCCTATCATGACACATTTGGGCAATCTGCACAATTTAATTCGCTTACTCGACAAAGAGGGGTACGATACTTTCGATATTTTTAATAACGCAGTTCGCCTTAACCAGCCCTTTATCCAAGCTGTAAAAAAGCTTAATTCAAACGGTTCCCTCCAACAAATCGCTGAGGAGTTACACAGTGCGACCGTTGTACAGGAGATGACTGCCGACGGCGAGGTATTCCATCGGTTCGCACTCCCTGTTGGTGACCTTTTTGCGCAGGATGCCCTTTATGAGCGAGCTCGGGCTCAAATGCTATCTGGCGACCATTCAATAGAAAACCGTGTGAAAATTCAGCAGGATCTCATTGAATTAAACTCTCTTAACCACCTCTATACACGCACCAGAAAAAAGGATGTACACAACGAAGAAAATATAGTTTATAGAAAAGCACGTACCATTCCGGTTTCTCTATCGGATGAAGAGCGTGCTCTCTATGACTCAGTTATTAATCAGTATAAAGAGGAAAACGACTTAGGCCTCATTCAGAAAAAGCGGCAAATGTCCAGCTCGATTGTTGCGTTTCAATCCACTAAGGAACAGCTACTTGTACAACATTACAACCAAAATTTACCGGATGCAAAGTTTGCTGCTTTCGAAGCCATATTGGAGGAAGTGGTTATCCGCAATAAAAAGAAACTCATCGTGTTTGCTTTCTTCACAAAAACGTTGATGTACTTAGCGATAAAGCTTAAAGAGAAAGGGGTGGTCACGGAAATTATATATGGTGGAATCGACGGCAGAACACAGCGCCTAGAGCGGTTTGAACATGACAATGCGGTTAAGGTCTTACTATCTTCCGAAGTCGGCAGCGAAGGTTTGGATCTACAATTCTGTGACGCTTTGGTAAATTATGATCTTCCCTGGAATCCAATGGTGGTGGAGCAGCGGATCGGACGAATTGACCGCGTAGGGCAACGTTCAGATGTAATCAACATCTATAATTTAATAATTGAAGGAACTATTGAGGAGCGAATACATAACCGACTTTACGAACGCATTGAGCTCTTTGAGCAGTCCATTGGTGATTTGGAAGAGATACTTGGTGAAACAGAGCCGCTTGGTGAACTGATAGCAAACGGTATTGAAGCACTTTACAAAACCCGTTTAAGCGTCGCAGAGCAGAACGAGAGGCTTGATCAGCTTCGCAAGGCAATAGAAAACGAGCGTGTAACTCTGCAAAAAGTCCGTGCGGAGCTACAAGATGCATTTGCCAATGATATTCACTTCCAAAATGAAATTGAACGCATAACTCAGAATAACCGGTATCTAACCAAAGAAGAAATCATCAATTATTTACAGAGCATCATTCGGATCCACCTCAGCGTTATACGGCTCAATCATATTAGTGAGGAAGTTTCTAAAATCATTATTCCTGCCAATGGAAAGACAGTACTGTTTGATTTTATTGAGGCCTACAAGGATGCTCCAAGTGAAGCCCCTGAACTAGAAAACCTCTATAAGAAATTTAAAAGTACGCATCTGGGCTGCAGGGAAATTCCCATCACCTTTGATCAAAACTACGCTTACAAGCATCGGAGTACCGAGTACATCTCTGCATTCCATCCGTTGATAAATGCAATTACAAATTATTTTATTCAGGAGAAATTCGATAAAAACTTAGCCTATAAAGTGGCCGTTCAGGCGAAGCACTTTTTGCCGGAAAAGTTGGTGAAGCCTGGGTTTTATATCCTTGTGCTCTATAAAGTAATTGTAGTTAAAGACTACGGGGATGGGCGCTCAAACAGCATATCCTTGCTGTGCTCATTGTTGGCTGATTTGAACGGGGAATCAGTGGCGATATTGAGTGAGGATGTTAGCGATTATGTTCATGGTGTTGTTCAGACAATGGGCGAGCAACTTTCCGATTGCCCAGAGCTTGATTCGGATACGGTTCAGTTTTTAAGAGACCATATCTCTACAGAGATGTATTTCCGAAAAGAAGCGGTCAAAAAGGACGAAATTATAAAGTTCCTTTCCTCAATAAGAAGAAGAGCTGAGCAAGAAATCAATTACATTGATACTCGCATTCAACGCGCAGAAGGGATGCTTTTAAAGGACAAAGCTATCGAGGCTATTCTACGCAGCCGTATTGAAGAGTTAAAGCAAAAGCGCAAGAAGGTTTTGGACGCTCAAAGCAGAGCTACTTTAGACGTATCCCAATCACTCATATCTGTCAACCTTCTAAGTATTACCGAATGAAGTTTCACATCGGACTTGATTTTGGAACCTATCAATCAAAGGTCTGCGTCTATAGCTTAGAGGGAAAAACACATGAATTCTTCCGGTTTTCAAATACGGGTACTTTCTTCCTGCCCTCTCGAGTAGGTTGTAGGGAGGATGAGACTTTTGAGTATGGGCCTCTCAGTGACAATCTTTGCCTAAAAGAGTATCATTATTTTAAAATTGCCTCAGCGGAAGATGAAGAGTTTCATGTTGAGACTTTCGAGCGCGGCAAAGGACGGCAGCACCATCTGTACAGAGAGGAAGAATTTGCTCCGTTTACTGCCGAATTTCTTTCTGTATTGTACTTGACGAACCTCTTATTCACGGTTAAGGATCACTATCTAAGATCTAGGGAAAAAAAAGACACACGCAGTGGGTTTCTAAAGAAGCTCTTCACAACTGCTTCAAGTTCAGAACACAGCTTTACTATTCAGCTTGGTATTCCAACCGAGTGGTCGCAACTCAAAAACCTGAGGCGGAAGAGAAAGTTTGAAAATATTCTCATGATTTGCGAGTTATTGCAAAAGCATTACCGTACGCATTTGGATTTTCTTAAGGCAACAAGCTCAGAGTTGAAAGGGGTAGTGGGGGACATCTATTCTACTATTGAGTTGCAGAATGCTGCGCAACTAGAATTGAAGCTTCATGAATTAGGTATCTCTGTTTTCCCGGAGACAGCAGCTGGCTTAACATTTATTGTTAAATCTAAGCAGCTTCAAACCGGTTACTATGCGATTATGGATATAGGTGGAGGCACTACAGATATCTCGTTCTTTAGCGTGGAGCCAGGTAACAACATTAAATACTTAGCATCAGAATCCTACATTATTGCCGCTAACAATGTCTATAAGAAGATCGCCAACAATCCATACTCGATTAAAGCTGTGCATGAAGCCGAACAAGGCCTAAAAGTGCTCATCCAATCAGGGGCGGAAATAAAGGATGAATGGGTTAGAAAGGCCTTGGTGGAAGTGAGGGATGCATTGAACAAGCTAGTCTATAAACTCTTTAACCGAAGGGTCTATTTTTTCAAAAAAGGAATGATTGATGGGTATAACGGCCAACCAATATTGCTTTATGGCGGTGGCTCACGTTTGCCGTCTTTCAATGAGGGCTCGGTTTTAATACATGACAATGGTAGCCCGCTCAGTATCACAATCCCGGTGACCTATATGGAAAAGCAAAAGATAGAGGATTATACTTCTAACTTAGCGCTCCTTCCAATGGACCAATCTTGGAAGAAGGACTTTCCGGTCCTGGTAGTGGCGTTAGGGCTTTCCTTTGTTAAACCAGACAGTTTTGCAGACTGGTTTGGTGAGGAGGACTATCATTGGAAAGACGTTCCTAAGCCAGGAAGTAAACGGGGGAGTAGTAAATGGGGCGAAGAGAGTGACACTACTCGATCGGTGCAGCACCCCCAAAATGAAGATTATTATTTGTTCAATGTTTTGGCGTCTCGCTGGAACCGCTCGTTGTAGCAGTTTCATTGGCTTTCCTACTAATATGCCTTCATTGTTAATTCTTCAGGCAACATAAATGATCATATTGATATTACGGGAGGCTTAGATAAATACTTAGACTCCATACTCACAATGTGCAAGCGAACTGTGAGGGACGGTCGAGTAGGTTAATTGATTATGAAATAGTCAGCCGAGGCAAAACTAGTTCGAATACGACTTGGATAAAATACAAGTGCTTAGCTGATTTAGAAACCCGTCCCAGTCCCGATGTTTTAGCATGAAATAGTAATTGAAAACCTTGAAGTTTGTTCGGAGAGTTTCAGGGAATAATGCTGACGATAAATAGCAAAGAAAACCAACCAGATTTATTAAAACCAACTGTTTATATGCATATCACTATAAGAGTAGCATGGCACAATAACGGATGGAATGGGCATGTTTGTGATGAGCCTGAAAAAAATACCTATTGCATAGGCAGGCATTCCTATCCCGGTGATTACATAAAAGGAGCGCGGGACCTAACTTGGGAAACGAGAGAGGATGTGAAAGGCAAGCCATGTGGCACCGTCACTAATGGAATACCAGCCTGTGGCTTCAGCATAAACGCATTCGGAGGCGAAAAAACGAAGGCTAAAATAAATCCACCCGCATGGTTTAATAGGGAAGCTCAACCCGCGCTTATTGATATTCCCGAGGCAACTGTTTGTATCTGGAATTATGAAGGGATGTATTCGGATGATGTAATTCGTGAGCCTGGTACAGGTCAGAAGTATGATTATGAGACAAGGTTGCAGAATGCGAAGGATTATTTCGGAAATCTGAAAGAACACCAATCCCTACTTTTTTACTATGCTAATTATAGCAACCCTTTTAGTGAGGACGAAAGTCCAAGGTATGTTTTGGTTGGTATTTCACGTCTGAAGAAAGTTGGGAAAATACATTACTACGAAGGAGTATCTGAAGAAGTCAAAGCAAAATATGCAGGCGGATTTGTATGGCAGATGCCCGTTACTTCTCATTATCCTGATGAAGGCTTCTCTATTCCATATCACAAGTATTTTGGTAATCCCACTGTTCTTGAAAGAATATTAATTGTTCCCGACCAGCACAGGAATTTCAAATATGCTACTCGTCCGGTTTCAGATGATGATGCTTTGGCTCTTGTTGAAAGACTCATTGAAGTAGTTACCTATCTGATAGAGATTGAGGATGATACCCAGAACTGGGAAGAAAGAAGGAAATGGTTGTTATCTCTTTTCACGGAACTGTGGAAGAAGAGAGGTGCATATCCGGGTTTACCAGAAGTGTTATCTTATATAGGCTTCATTGAAGCAATCGAATATTACAAATCGAACGTTAGTAAACAACAGGATAAGGCAGCCTATAACAGCATCAGAACGTTTCTTTCAGGTGAAGCAGCAGATATACCAGGGCTCAATATAAGTTCGTCAAGGCTAAAAGAAATAAAAAGAAATTGGCTATTGATGGAGGATGATGAAAAGAAAATTCTATCTGGTTGTCTGCCTAGGTTTGCTTTGTCTGTAGGTCAGGTGGAAAAAATACTTAGTTCAAAAAGAGAGTCGAACAATCTTTATTGTTCTCTTGAGGAGATAAATGAAAATCCATATTTACTGTCTGAGCAGTATATCGGAGATAACGAAGACGACATTATCTCGTTCCATTCGATAGATCATGGGATAATTCCGAACCCTGATCTGGGGTTAGAAAACATGTATACAAAAAACAGTGCAGAACGTTTCAGGGCATTGTGTGTTGACGTTCTAAAGCGCGAACAGGTGCATTCATTTGTATCTCAAACTAAGGCACTCTTTCACATTAACAACAAGCTTAGTTATTTACCGGAATGGAAAAATCATCAGTTCACAACAAAGTATTTTGATGTAGATGCTGAATTCATAGAAAAAGCGGTTCGGTTTAGAAAATACAATGGTGAAAATTACCTTTATTTAAATGGGGTTTACGAAGATGAAAGACTAATTGAGAATACAATCAAAACGTTACAGCAACGACCGGATATCTACTTGCGCGTTGAAATAACAGAAAACACTTTTTTCAATTTGTTGAAGGATACACAAAGTCCTTTGACTAATAGGGCTCCTGAACAGTATGAGAGTGCATTAAGGGGACAGGCAATGGTCTGTCGGAAAGTATTTACCAAACCGCTTTGTGTGATTGCTGGTGCAGCGGGTACAGGAAAAACAACGATACTTAAATCAATTATCAAAAGCATTGAAAAGGCTCATGGAGCCGGAACGGGTATAATATTGCTGGCTCCTACAGGCAAGGCTTCAGAGCGTATTAAGGAAAAGACAGGGAAAACTGCATCCACCATTCATTCTTTCCTGGCAAATCCTAACAGGGCTTGGCTAAATGACAACTTCACTTTCAAAAGAATAGGTGGAAAAGAGGATGGCTCAATCACTACTTTAATTGTTGACGAATGTTCAATGATTGATCTTGCTCTTTTTGCTACCCTTTTTAGGAGCATAAACTGGAATAGCGTTCAGCGATTGATATTGGTTGGTGATCCCAACCAGCTTCCGCCCATTGGCAGGGGAAAAGTGTTTTCAGACGTCATTGAGTGGTTTAAGAAAGACTCTCCAGATAACCTTGGCAAGTTGGATATCAATGTTCGCCAGTTGGAAAACAAAGCGAAAGGCGAAGGGAATGGTATTTTAGAGCTTGCTGAAATATTCATCCAAGAAAAACAATCTGAAGAGAACTTTGATAAATCGAAGCAGGAACAAGTGCTAAAAAAAGTTCAGCAGGGAGGAACGATTGACAAGGATTTATCAGTTCATTATTGGAAAGATATGGATGACCTAGAGCTGATGTTCAAGTCCATAATAATTAAAGACCTTGAAGAGGAAACAGGAGAAGGTGCTGAGCCAGGGAAATTCTACAATATTTGGGGTAAAGCAATCCGATTAAATAAAGAGTATGCAGATCCAACCTATTTGCAAATATTGTCCCCCTTTCGTGGAGAGTATTATGGAACAGATTATTTGAACATTTTTTTTCAAGAACTCTTTAATGGTTATCAGGCGAAGAAAAGCCAGCTTGATGGAATTGCACTTTATGATAAAGTCATTCAGTTTCGTAATAGGCCGAAATCCAATCAAATTAGTGCATATAGTTGGGATGACCGGAAAAATGTAAAAATTGACATCTACAATGGCGAAATCGGTTTTGTAACGCCACATCCTTTTGACAAAACCAAAACTGGTTCATCTTACTTCAGACTAAAGAATTTTCAGGTAAAGTTTGATAGGCGGGATAACTACAATGTGAACTATGGTTTTAGGAAGGACAACTACGATAAAGTCATGTTCAATGAGCCCGTTGAGGAAAACCTTGCGTTAGGCTATGTTATATCTGTTCACAAAGCGCAGGGCAGTGAATTTAATCGGGTGTATTTCATTTTGCCTAAAAAAAGCAGTCAATTGCTTTCTATGGAGTTGTTATATACAGCTATAACCCGTGCTCAAAGACATCTCACCATTTTTGCACAGCAGGACGTTACGACATTTACTGAATTAAGCAAGATTGAAAAATCGAATATCAGGAAAATCAACTCCTCTATTTTCGAGTTTGAGCCTTTGCCAAATTTGATGTTTTCTCTTTCGTCAAATTGGTATGAAGATCAGAAAGCCATTGCTACTCTGTCAAAATATTTCGTTCGCTCCAAATCTGAGATGAATATTGCCAATATCCTTCAACTAAAGGGTATTCCGTTTACATACGAGGTTCCAAGGTTTGCACCCAATGGTTCCATGTATTTACCTGATTTTACTATCAATTGGCAAGGAAACGAATATTTCTGGGAGCACGTCGGGAGGCTTGATTTGCCGGAATATAAAAACCACTGGGAAACAAAAAAGAAATGGTACAATGAGCATTTCCCAGGACAGCTAATAGTAACTTATGAAGGAACAGACCAATCAATTCAAATTGCAGAAATTTTGAAGAATACATTCAATATAAGCGTGTAGGGCGAGGCCAGGGCAGCAAGTATTGAACAGAATACTGAAAAGTTTGAAGGTGTAAAAGAAGTTACCGAATTGCGCACAAGTGGAGATCCTCTTAGCGGGTCAGTGTTTTATCCCAAGAAAGAAATGCTGGAACAAGAGTTGTCAGCTGTTGTTAAGTGTCAAATGCCATCACTATCATAAATTGTTCCCAAGTGCTTATTGTCAAGTTTTGTGACCTAGGCTCAAAATTGATTCGCTTCCCTTATTGAAGGCGGTGGTCCAAGCGGATCAGCCTTCCTCTTGCAAAGTTTTGATTTTATTGCGAGTATAAACTGTTTCATATATTTACCTGATATCGTGAGAACTACCGGCCAACATACATGTAGAAAAGATGGGGGAGCAGAGAGGGTGCTAGAGGAGGCACCCTATTTATCATACTATGATAGCGACGATCAGTCGAAGCAGAAGCCGTTTTTGGGTACGGGGTACTATTTCTGGGACTACAATATGCCCCAGGCCATGAGCTGGGGGAGAACACATTGTCGAGGGAACTTTGTTGTTATCGAGTCGGAAATAGAAGTCCCGGATGAAGTATATCTAGACTTGGCTGGGAGCCGCCAAGACATGGAATACTTTTTGAACCTTATTGAACGACATCAGAAGAAAGGAATCGACCCCCAAGATTGGGAGTTAGGAGAGTTCATTGAGTTTATTAGAGAGGAGAATAGGCGAAAGCGAGGGATATTCGAATTTCAGGTAATTCGGGCTGAAGATTACCTGCCCCCGGCCGGCCAATTCAAGTATCTTTTTAACTATTTAAAAAACTATACTAACTTGAATCCCCGCTTCATTATTTGTTTTCTAGTCTTACAAGAGGTATTTTTGCGGACGAAACGGATAGCTTACGAATCTTAAATTATTGATTATGAACAAGTTTGAAAAATCATTAGCAGCCTTGGATGCCTTCTTGGAGGAGACATCTGTGGAAGAGCTGATGGAAATCCATAGGAGCGTAGGTAGGCCGAAGAAAAAAGGTATTACGGTTAAAGAATATCTTAACAGAACCAAATCGGCTATCAAAGTAAGAGTACCCGAGGAGTTGCTTTGGGCGAACTCTGGGGAGCCTTTTGTTCCTCGATCTCGATACAGTTTATTACCTACTGATATAGACCCCAAACTGATGGGGTCTTTTTTTTATACCCCAATTTGGCGTAACATAGCGGCATGAAAGAAGTCAAACCTGCTGAGTTCAGACTGGAATCTTACCAAATCAAGGAGTTCTCCCTCACTGATCCTGCATCGGAATTTAATGTTCTAGACTTGAGGTTTGACCCATCTGGTATTTTCAGAGAAAAGAATAGCGCATTCCGGCTCAAGTTGGAATTTTCTGCCTATGCATCAAAAGAAGAAACAGAACAGGAGGATGATTTCGAAGTCGAAGAAGTTAGGGTTATATCTGCAGTATTATTTGCTGACTTTAAGTTCGCAAGGGAAGGGGGGATGTCAGTAGATGAAATACCTGAAATATTCTATTCTAATAGCCTTGGGATAATATTCCCTTACTTAAGGGCATTTGTTTCGACATTGACACTCCAGGCCAATGTAAAAATGATGTTACTCCCTACTCTCAATCTAACTAATTTAAATGACAAGTTGAAAGGCAACACCAAGGTTGTCAAAAGTGAGTAGCACAACAATTGCTAAATAATTTAGCTTTGCCTCAATGACTCCTTCTTTCCAGATCACCGTCCTTTTACCCTCCAGACCCAAACACCACGCATTCCGATAGGACTTAAGAAGATGCTGCCCTTCTGGGGAGATAGACTTTGGGAACGGCTATGTCTACCTGTTGGTATTCTTTGCCGGCAAGTGGAGCGCACTCAAAGGGGAAGGGTATAGTACGCCCAGCAAAGGCTTCGTCTACAAGCTCGCTGCTGCCATCATCGAATTTGGCCTTGGCAGCTTGAGCAGCTTTTGCAGAGCTGAGGTAGGTTATTGGGTGGGGAAAGCCGAAAGAATGGTTCGAATCCCTTATGGTCGCGGGTTCGAATCCTGTCTTCATTCGATTCAGAATCCAACCTTGCAAATCATGTTTCGTACGAAGATTTTATCCAGCTCCGAAACCTTGTAGTAGAGAATCTTAGCGGATTCAGTCAAGGCACTGACGCTTAGGTTATGCCTTGCTACGATGTGGTCAAACTCCTGGTAGCAGGTGCGGAGGTAAGCAATGGCTTCCGTGCGGTTGAGCCACTTGCAAACGGGCATCATTTCGGGATGATTGATCGTTGCTGAATGACTAGGAGTCGCAAAACCACATCCTAGCTAATAACCTTGCAAGAGCCCTTCGCTCACCACTTCATAGCGCAGGAGGGCCTATCTTCAATAAATGCCCCGCTCTCGTAAGAGCATCCCCAATTAGTAAGCTTAACGGCTTGCAAGCTGCATCGCATTTATTTATCATAAACTTTAACCTAACTAAAACCCTTTTTATGACGTTATGCCTGGCTTGGAAAAATGGCGATAGGATTAGGTTTGCATCTGATTCTAGGATATCATTTGATGACGACCAATATTCTGATGTTGGCATCAAGGTGATGGAAGTTTCCGTAAAAATCGACAATCCAATTCCCTATGAAACAGGAATTGTTACGACCGCCTATAATTATAAGCTAGGTATGTGTTTCGCCGGGAGCACAACAAATGCTTATTTAATTAAAGAAACTATAAACGATGTATTGCAAAGACTACAGTTTACGCCATTTTGCGAAGACTTTTCATTGCGCGGAATCTGTCGTGTAATCGAAAAATTTGTAGCAAGCACTTCAGGTGCTCTCAGGGATGGTCTTGGGATGGATCCAAATATTGAGTTTCTAATAGGAGGGTTTTGTCCAGAAAATCAGCGTGTCATGGTTTATAAGTTCGAATTGATTGATTGCCATGACCATTACGAAATCATGGTTGATGAAGTTTTAGATGACGAAGACGATTACATTTCGTTAGGTTCGGGTACTACAAGGGCTGAGGAGATTATTTTGGAGAGGGGAATTGCATCGGAGAATACTTTGTTTAAGGTTCTTCGAGAAGTTTGTCAAGATGAAGACATTCCTGACGTGGGAGGGTTGCTTCAATACGGACATTTTGAGAATGATGGCAACTTTAAAGTTTTTGGTGTTGCCGACTACCGTATTAAGGAAGATGACTTACTAGAGTATATATACGTTTACCGAGGCACCCTGCTCTATAGGGAGGAGTTTGAAATAGACGAGCGGAACCTCCATATCGCGCAAAAGTTCATAATGCCTTTCGAAGATGAAATAAAGGAATATTGGAAGCAGCAAGGCTTGGACAGTTAAGATCAGGATAAAGGGCCAGCCTGTTGACCAAGATCTAATATTCCGATTGGATTCCGGCATCGGGTCGCCACTTAATAACAGCCGTTCAAAGACGTATAAAGACTGGTCGTTTGGTGAAGCTGGTAGGGAACGGAATTGTTCCCTACGTAGAGCACAAAGGCACCATCCTCAACCCTTGCTCGCACTTTCCCGAACTCCACATTACTTACAACACACGCAGCCGATAGTGCGCGGCAAAACACTAAATCATCAAAGGGGTTCTAATTCATTACATCTATTTCCTGCAAGCTAGAGTGCCATATTCATTCAAACAGCATTTTGCGGGACAGCGCTGATATTTCTAGCTACTGATGCAGAAAGGGTTGGAAATGCCTTAAATGCAAAGCTCCACGAGCGCCATATAGGAGAGAGGCGGGGACCACAGAGGCAAAATGCAAAAAGTGCAGAAAATGAGGCTATGTAGCGGGGTGCATTACGCGGATGTTGAGCGCCACAAGGAGCTATAACTGGAGGTTGGCTTGCAAATAGTTTGCAAATGGGGTAAATAAAAAGGGTTTCAATTGCTTGAAACCCTTTTCTGTGGCTGCTCCCCCTTCAGACTTAAACCTGAGACCTTCTGATTAACAGTAAGACCGACATCAATGTCAGCAAAGCTGAACTCACAGAAAAACATGACATTAATTAATAATATAAAGCGCAAGTAAAAATTCTGTATCTTCATCTGTAACCCGAAAAAATAAACCCCTTGAAAATCAAGGGGTTATCTTGCAAAATGTGGCCTCGCCAGGAATCGAACCTGGATCTGGAGCTTCGGAAACTCTTATACTATCCATTGTACTACGAGGCCCAAGTGCGCCACCTACGTGCGGCGGGCGACAAAGATAGTGAGTTTGCCGTTTGGCGGTTGCAGTTTCTGCGTGCTCCTCCTGGCCCGTTAGCTATTGCTGCTACCCCTGCCCCGTAAACTCTAAACTGAAAACCTCAAACTCCAAAACCCCAAACTATTTAAGCAGCCCATGCGCATTGGTGGCGAAGATCTTCACCGCGATGGCCAGCAGGATGACGCCGAAGAACTTGCGGATGGCGATGAGCCCCGACGGGCCCAGCAGCCGCTCGATGTGGCGGAGCGAGCGCAGCACCAGGTACACGAACAGCAGGTTGGCCAGTATGCCCAGCAGGAGCGTCGTATAGTCGAAGTTGGCCTTGAGGGAGATGATGGTGGTGAGGGTGCCCGAGCCGGCAATGAGCGGGAAGGCGATCGGCACCACGGTGGCCGCGCGCGCCTCGCCTTCGCTTTTGAAGAATTCCACGCCCAGCACCATCTCCAGCCCCACGATGAAGATCACGATCGAACCACCCACGGCGAAGGAATTCACCTCGAGGCCGAGCAGGCTCAAGAAGGGTTTGCCAAGGTAGAGGAAGCCGATCATCAGGGCGCCCGAGATAAGCGTGGCCCGCGCCGCATGGATGTCGCCCAGACGGTTCTTGAGCGTCACCAGCACCGGCACCGCGCCCACGATGTCGATAACGGCAAAGAGCGTGAAGGTCACCGTGAGGAGGTCTTTGAGGTTGAGTTCCATGGCGAAGGGTTTGCGGCAAATATCGGGAATCGGCAATCGTGAGGCGTGAGGCGTCAGGCGTGAGCCGTGAGCCGTCAGGCCGCTATGCACGGTAATTGAAAATGTCGCAAAGCGGGACATTTTTCAAAGCGGGCGTCAGCACTCACGCTTCACGCCTCACGCTTCACGCCTCCCGCCTCACGTAGCCAGCTCCAAAAACGAAAACACCGTCTCCGGCTGCGGCTCCGCAAAGCAGTCGTCGCTGCTTCTCGGTGCCGGGTAGCTTCGCTGCAGCACTTCGCCTTTACGGAACGGCACCGGCCGTAGAAATACAGGCCCGTCGTACACGAAGGAATGGTACTCGCCATTCTCTCCGCAAGGGTCCACGCCGGGTGGCAGGTCGCGCAGGAAGGCGGCGTCGAGCGCGCGGCCGCAGAAGGAGCGGTCGAGAAGGCTTTCGTTTACGGCCACGATGACGGCGCGGAAGCCGAGGGCGATGAAGTCTTCCAGCAGCGCCTTCGTATCGCGCCCCCAGAGCGGGAAGAGGCCCTGCAGCCCGGCCTTTTCGAGCTGCTGCAGACGGTACTGTCTCAGGTCTTCGAGAAAGAGATCGCCGTAGGCGGCGGCGTCATAGCCCTGCGCTTTGAGTGCAGCATGCGTGTTCAGCAGCA
>SECL01000055.1 GCA_004173455.1 Moraxellaceae bacterium
AGGGCCAATCTTCAAATCATTTTCTGGTGTCATGCTGTTGAATTCGCGAAGCAGCAATGCGGAATCTTCACCAAAGAGCGAACGCATGTTCACGGCAACGCCAACAGCGAAATAATCTTCGTAATAATCCTTCAGTCCTTTGGAGCTGTCAATTGTTTCCAGCTTCGATGAGGACTGTACCTGTTTGCTTTCGTTACAAGAAAAAAGAAGCAGCAAGGCTCCTGCTCGTAAAATGTTTTTTATCATGGTTTCTAAGTGTATGAAGGTTTTTATGGACCAAAGTCTCTGTAGCACTGCTGGTCTTTGATGAATCAAAGAACTATTTCGAAAGATATCGTTCAGCAAAAGCCAAAAACGCCGGCCAGTTTGGACCGGTTGTATGCCCACCACTGTGCTGCCGCCAGGCAATTTCACCATTCGTCAGCGCTGTTTCAATGGGTGGAAATTCTGTTGTTCCCAAATCCTTTTTGCCAAGCAGCTTGTACACCGGTCCTGCATGAACGCCACCTAAAAACATGCCTCTCGCATCCACCCACTGCCCTTCAACTTTCGGTGAGCCGGAACTGATAAAAACCGGACGAGGCGCACATAGCGCAATCAGTTCGTGTGCATCCGCTGGCAAATCGTTGGGCGTTAGCGGACCTGCGTACTTAATAAAGTTGCCGCAGAACCAATGATACTCGCCGGAAGAAGCAAGGTTCTCCACCTGTTCGCCAAATACACGGCGCAAAATTTTGGCGCCTCCAGCACCCGACGAACCAATGAAACCAATGGCAAATCGCGGTTCGTAAGCCATGGCGACAAGCGCTGCTTTTCCGTAGCGTGATAACCCTTCGATGCCGACATGCTTTGCATCGACAGTTTTGTCGGTTTCGAAATAATCAAGTGCCCGGCTGGCTCCCCAGGCCCAAGCTTTTAGTGCGCCCCAATCATCGGGCTTGCGAGGCTGACCTTTATTTATCAATCCAATGATGCCTTGTGTGAGTCCTGCTCCATTGTCAGCCTGGTAACTGGTGGGAACGATCACCGCATAACCCCATCCTTTTGCAAGAATTTGCTGTTGCCATGTTGGTGGTGCATTGGATGAAGTGTCTCGCGGTGGATTAAATCCTGGCGGCCATACAAAGCCAAATTCCATGATCACAGGCACGGGTCCTTTTGCATTGGCAGGAGTGGTGAGTGTTAGCTGTATATCAACTGTGATCTGCGGGTACGATGAATTGTCAACACGCCCGGTCAACTGTTTGGTGACGACGGGATAGATTCCATTCATTTCGTCGGTTACTGTTGTTGCTTCCCAATTCACTTTTGGAAGATCCTGTGGTGTGCGGCCATACAGTTCGCGATCGAAATCTTCAATAAGCTCTGGACGGCGTTTGTTCCACCAAGTCTTTGCATCGGTGACGTTGTCACCGTTCTTCAACATTAAGGGATCAGGCAACGTATTATACGG
>SECL01000004.1 GCA_004173455.1 Moraxellaceae bacterium
ACAAAAACAGGGCGATGCAGACTGCGATCAGGTTTGCCATCGTGCAGATGGTTTAGAAGTTAAAGCGTGAACCACAAGTCCATGAAGAATAGTTTGCCATCGTGCAGATGGTTTAGAAGTTTCCTGTACTCATCAGAGTGACTTGCTTGGCGTTTGCCATCGTGCAGATGGTTTAGAAGATGCTGGTGATTAGCCTGCGCAGGCTTTGTATGTTTGCCATCGTGCAGATGGTTTAGAAGATATAGCGGTCTTGGTTAAACTGCTTTGTTAGGCAATGCAATCTATTATTGGGATTGACATGAATGTCACCACGCTAAGTTGGGGTATAAAATTTCACTATTGCTTAAACCACTACCATGATGAATAACGATATAGAATTCAAGCTTATTAAACCTGACAATTTGCTTGCAGATTTTGTCGATAGTTTCTGGATGCTGTGCAACCTGTCCAGTGATGACCGGGAAATTGTGGTTTTACCGGATGGGCGCATGGACTTTACCTTGTCCCAATCCACAATGGAACCCTTTGAAATTGTTTGCTCAGGACTGGAAACCCAACCCCAACGAATTATATTCAAGGCCAATACCCGTATATTTGCGATTAGTTTTAAATTGTTGGCGGTAGAGTATATTTTGGATAGGAGCATTTCCAGCATCCTTAATTACGCTGAACATTTACCATCTCACTTTTGGGAATTTGAGCAGGACGATTTAAAAGATTTTGAGCACTTTTGCCACAAAGCCTCTTTAAAGATTCAATCACTTTTACCCAAGCAGATTGACTTAAGACGACAAAAACTATTTGAGCTGATCTATCAGTCTCAAGGTGAGATTACGATTAAGGAAGTTTCCAGACAGGTGCATTGGAGTAGCCGTCAAATCAACCGATATTTTAAGGATCAGTTTGGCCTATCCTTAAAAACCTACTGCAATATTCTGCGTTTTCGTGCCTCTTTCGAGCAGATTAAGGACGGTCATTTATATCCTAAGCAGCAGTTTGCAGATCAATCCCATTTTATCAAAGAGGTTAAAAAGTTTTCCGGCGTTTCACCCAAACAATTAAAGCGCAATCAAAACGGCCGATTTATACAATTTTCTGTAGACGTTTCCAGATAACCTGATTCCACAGTTTAGAAAAAATACGGAGTCACAATGTTACTAGATAATAAGCAGGTTGCCATCATTGGGGGTGGCCCTGGTGGTTTAACCCTGGCACGGCTGTTACAGCTTCAGCGAGTCAATGTAAACGTATACGAGAGGGATTTGGATAAAAATGCCCGGGTACAGGGTGCACCGCTAGATTTACATGAAGAGTCTGGCTTGGCTGCTATTGTAAAGGCCGATCTACTGGATGTGTTTAAGGCCAGCTTTATGCCCAAAGCCGACAGAATGAAAATCATGAATGAACAGGCTGAGGTGTTTTTTAGTGATCATGACAGCAAGTATGCCGATAACTTTGGTGACCAGCATTTTCGTCCTGAAATTGATCGTGGTGTTTTAAGGAAAATACTACTGGACTCGCTGCAATCCGGCACGGTGAGCTGGAACAGCCATTTCATATCGATGGATCAGCAGGGTGAAGGCTGGCTCTTGCACTTTAATAAAGGGACTTCAGCTTATGCTGACCTAGTGGTTGCGGCAGATGGGGCTAACTCTAAAATCCGTCCTTATATCACCGATATCATAGCGTTTTATACGGGCATCACTATGCTGGAAGGCAATATTCCGGATGCCAAAAATAATGCTCCATACATGGATAACTTGCTGGCTGGGGGCAAGATCATGGCATTTGGTAGACAGCAAAACCTATTGATGGGTCAGAAAGGCAATGGGGAAATTGGTTTTTATGCCAGCTTCAAAGCTGATGAGAACTGGGCAACCGATCATAGACTGGACTATAGTAATAATGCACAAGTACTGGACTGGTTTAAACAGCAGTATCCTGATTGGAGTGATAGCTGGTATGAACTCTTTGAATGTGCCATCACACCATTTATTCCACGTCCCATTTACTGTATGCCTTTAGATCAAACTTGGCCAGCTCAGCCGAATCTGACTCTACTGGGTGATGCGGCGCATCTCATGCCACCGTTTGCCGGAGCAGGGGTAAATATGGCGATGCTGGATGCGCTGGAGTTGAGCAACTGTTTAACCTCAAATCATGACTCGACCTTGCAGGATGCCATTGCCGACTATGAAGTTAGGATGCGGCAACGAGCGGCTCTTATGGCACAAGAATCACTGGAAAATGGGGAGCGTATGCATGCTGAAAATGCTTTGATGGCGATGTTGGCATTTTTTAATGTATCGGAGGTAGTTTAAAGGTCAGCATGGAAATCACGCTATTGCGAGTTTTAATCAGTTGCCAGTAATGGTTCAAGCTTGGCAGACTATGGATCATCGACTACTATCAAAAAATAATAGACATTACTTGATTTATCGAAAATATTAACTATGACATCTGAGCTAAATACCACTGAAAACTCCCCAACCATTGCCATTGATCTGGGTACAACAAATTCATTAGTTGGTCTATTTGATCAAGGGAATGTCCGTCTTATCCCTAACTCTAGCGGTTATCTGTTTACGCCCTCGGCAATTGCGCTGGATCAGGATCAACAGATTTTGATCGGGCAGTCTGCGTTAGAACTTCGGAGTCGTGGCGATGAGGTCTTAAGCAGTTTTAAGCGTTTGATGGGCACCACGCAAAAGCTGTCATTGAATAACCGGCAGTTTTCTGCTGAGGAATTATCAGCCCTGATATTAAAGTCACTCAAGGCTGATGCAGAGGCTGCTTTAGATCAGATCATTACAGAGGCAGTGATTACCGTTCCTGCCTATTTTAATGATATTCAGCGCCAAGCCACTATTTCAGCTGCACAGATGGCCGGTTTAAATGTTTCACGCCTGATCAATGAACCAACTGCTGCGGCACTGGCCTATGGCTTAGGTCAAACCGATGATAGTTGCTTTCTAATTTTTGACTTGGGCGGTGGCACGTTTGACGTCTCCATTGTGGAGTTGTTTGAAGGTGTTATTGAAGTACGTGCCAGTACAGGTGATAATTTTCTGGGCGGTGATGATTTTGTTACTGCGATTGTGAATGCCTTTTGGCAGCAGCATGGCGCACAATTTGCCCAGGACACTTCATTTATTCCACCTGACTTGTTAACAGCCCTTACAGCCAAGGCACAACAGACCATGCACCAGTTGACAACAGCGGAGCAAACTACGCTAGTGTTTAACTGGCAGGATCAGCAGGTTAGCATACCCATTTCAGTGCTTGATTTTAATGCATGGATTGAACCTTTACTGAGCAGATTACGCCGGCCACTGGAGCGCGCTTTACGTGATGCCCGCCTAAAGCCCAGCCAGATTGACCAGATTGTGATGGTGGGCGGTGCTACCCGGATTCCAGCAGTACGCAAACTGGTCACCAAACTGTTTGGCCGCTTCCCGTCAACCAGTATCCAGCCCGATGAAGCCATTGTGCGGGGTGCTTGTATTCAGGCCGGACTAAAAAACAAGGATCAGGCGCTTAAGGAAGTGGTCTTGACTGATGTCTGTCCTTTTAGCCTCGGTATTGCGATAGGAGAGGAAGGATATTTTGACCCGATTATTGAACGTAATACAGTCATACCCGCCAGTAAGGTCAATCATTATCATAGTATGCGGGAAGGCCAGCGTGAAATTATTCTAAGGATTTATCAGGGTGAACATCGCTTATGCCAGGAAAATATTTTTCTCGGCGAGTTGATGGTCAAGTTGCCACCCAATAAAGAGCAATTAACGATTGATGTTCGTTTCTCTTATAATCCCAATGGTATTCTGGATGTTGATGTACATGTTCCCAGTAGCGGCGAGAAGCTGCAAAAGGTACTGATTAATAATCAAAGTGTGATGTCGGCTGAGCAAATCCAGCAGGCACGGCAGCAACTGGAAGCCTTAAAAATTCATCCAAGGGACACACTGGCCAACAAGGCCTTAATCTTGAAAGCTGACCGCTTGTACCGAGAAATGACCGGTGATTTACGCACTCATGTTGCCCAGCAAACGCAAGTATTTGTACAGGCGCTTGATAGTCAGGATGATCATAAAATTCGGCAAGCAAGACCCCAGTTTGAACAATTCTTAAAAGATATTGAAGAGGCCAGTTTATTTGAGGCGGATTAATACTGTCATCCGCCTCGCAATTACTTAAGCTTTCGCCTATTTCAACTGCCGATCTACTTTAGCAGTATGGTATAGGTAATAGCTAAAGAGGATTGGAAGTATGATAGATGCTATGGATATCGCGATCAGTACTATATAGCTTAGGTATTTACTGACATAACTGACTGCTTTTCCAGACAGAAAGGATAGGGAAATACTGGCAATTAGTGCAGAAGCTAAAGGTAGGTTAATAAAATTTCGTAAAGTTGGCCCATCTACATCTGCTTTTACTACAATAAGTCCTATAAAAATTAGAATAAAGCCTATGAATTTAGCGGAAAATTTAATGGAATCAAAAAATTTTATTTCAGGTTTATCAGGGGTTTTTAGTAGTTGACTAAAAAAATTCTTAAACAAATCACCACACAACAATAAGCTGATTGGCAATACTGCAAATAGTATTCCAAAAGAATTATTATCCTGAACTTGAAAGATAATAACGCTAAGAATTAATACAATAAGGCTAAAGCCGAGATAAACAAAAATCTTGTCAGCTCGAATATTGATGACTTCTTTTAGATAATCAAAGATATTATGATAAAAGTACAGTCCATATCCTAATACAAAGGTGGCTAAAATACACCAAGCACTAAGCAGGATTTCCAGCACTCTTGTATTCATGAATGGTGAAAACAAAGCCAATATTATAATACTCAGATAAAATAAATTGATTAGTCTTGCAATAATCAGATTGGGCTGAGTTGAAGCAAACATTTTTGCCAAGCCAACACTCAGGAATAGGGGGAAATAGAGTAGCGATAAAGGCAGGCAGATGCCAAACGTTCCTCTAAAACTAAACTCAAATACGCTAGCCGCAATAAAAATACAGACCAGACTGATCATCAGCTGGATTGAAAAATTTCTAATCCACAGTGTCCATAAGCGTAAGAAGTGCAAATTCATATTGCGTTCTGGTTCAACCATGCCGGGAATACCAATCCAGTTGTTTTTGCGCAGGCTTTGAATAAAGGAATTAACGCTCAGTAATAGCTTAAGCACCCGGAACGGCTGGAACGTGTCAGGACGTTGCAAGGCTTCAAAGGACTTGACATACTGCTCAGGGATTTGCCGCCAGAAGGTATGGTGATTGACGAGATTTTCCAGCCTGTCGTACAGACGATGACTTGTAGAGTCAGCAGAGGCAGGCGGTATTTCATTGCCAAAATATTCGTACCACACTTCAAAAAAGCGATTGGATTCTGAACTGGTACTATTAATTGAGCCAAGCACATGATTTAACTGATCATAGGCCGCCATCTGGGTGTCCAGCGTTTGATGCTGCCATTGGTGCAAAACCTGGCTAAACTGCTCAAATACTTGATCGTTAAAATTTTCATCCCATAACTGTTGCGATAGCTCATCAAGCCCGGCTCTAAACTGAAGCTCCGGATTTAAAAGCAGGACTTGCGTATTTTCGGTACTGTTTGAATTTGTCTTTGAGTAAACTAAATCTTTATCAGGATTTAAATTAAGAAAATCATTTAGCCCCCTTAAGCCCGCAGCAATACAGGCATCATGGAGTTGCTGGAGATAAGCCTGCGCCTGTTCATTGCTTAAAATATCCGGTTCAAGATTCAGGATATAATCGGTGTAATCCCTTAATTCAGTTCTAAGATCAATATCACTATTTTGCTGCTCGATCGCATGAAGTAAAAACTCAAAGCCACGTTGATGAAGTGGTATTGCTTCTTGAGGAATATGTAGCGATTGATCTGGAGAGCTAACAGACTCTATTTCGATGGGATCAACTGCGCTTGGCTGATTTACAGCGCTATCTTCTGCTGATGGTAGATGATCTGGCGTAATATGCTCATTTTTTGCACTTTCAAATGCTGCACGCAGGGCAATAAATTTTTCAGGCTCAAGCTCCTGATCAATAGTTTTTAATAATGTGGCATAGGCTTTGCGAATTATTTTTTGATCATTTGTTCTGGCGATGCCAAGAATGTCCCAATGGTTCATGATTTTAGACTGTTAAAAGTATATTTTGTACTAGTTTACTTGGCAGAACGGTCGAATATGCAAAGTGTTATAAAAAATACTGGTGATACATTTTTCTGACACAACAGGGGAGGGGATAAAATCAGCCAAAAGGTGTTACGCCTATGCATCAGGACTGTGGTTGCTTAAGGTAGAAGTGAAAGGTATGAGAGATTAAAAATGTCAAAACTTGGCTGTAAGCATGAATATGTGATTAATCACGATTAACTTAAAAATCTAAAAGATAAATCCCGCTACACACCGAGTTTATAAAAATTAATCATCAATGTGACCGGTTTGTCATTTTTAAATTCATTGGTCAGAAAGACCTCAAAAGCCATTAAAGGCACATTATTGCTGTGCTAGAAGGACAGGGCAGTCCCAAAGAAGCTGCATAACATTAAAAATAGATGAAGGACAAAAGCAATGAATCATATTTACCGTGTCATCTGGAATGCCCAAAATGCTTGCTGGCAAGCGGTCAGTGAGCTGGCACGTGGCAAAACAAAATCTACGACGACATCAACTTCCCGAACTCGGCTATTAACGAGCACTATCAGTCTGGGCAGCCTGTTTGCGGTTAATCTCTTGGCAGCCAGTGTAGCCATTGCCGGGCCAACTGGTGGGGTGGTTAGTGCAGGAACAGCAACTATCAACACGTCAGGGGCTACCACTACGATTAATCAAAGTACGGCCAAGGCTGCCATTGACTGGTCGAGCTTTTCAACAGGCTCCACGGAAACGGTTAACTTTGTACAGCCCGGTGCCAGTTCCATTACATTAAACCGGGTAACCGGAACCAGTGCTTCCACCTTAAATGGCAAACTCAATGCCAATGGTCAGGTATTTATTATTAATCCTAATGGTGTGCTGTTTGGCACTACCTCACAGGTGAATACTGGTGGACTGGTTGCCTCTACTTTAAATCTGTCCAATACTGATTTTTTAAACAACAACTTTAATTTTGCCAGTGCAACCAATAACAAGACGGTCGAGAACCGTGGCAAGATTACCGTACCAACTGGTGGCACTGTGGCCTTGATTGCGCCATCCATAAAACACACTGGCACGATTACTACCCCAGAAGGCAGCACGTTGCTGGCAGCAGGTAGTGATGTCACCTTAAACCTGAACAATGGCAGTCTGGTGGGCTATACCATCAATCAGGGCAAGGCGCAGGCCTTAATTAATGCTGGCGGTATGATTAAGGCGGATGGCGGCAAAGTTATCCTGACGACCAAGGGCGTGGATGAACTCAGCAATGCAGTCGTTAACAGTGTGGGTATCATTGAAGCCAAAACAGTAAGTAGCAAACGTGGTGTGATTGAACTGGGCAGTGACATGGTCAGTGGTACGGTGAACGTGAGCGGCACGCTGAACGCTTCTGCACCTGTTAGTGGCAATGGCGGCCTGATAAAAACCTCAGCCAGTAATGTGCAGGTCAATGCCGGTGCCAACATCACTACTCAGCGCACTAACCAGTCTGCATTACCACCGACTACCAGTGGCTGGGAAGTTACTGCCAACACGGTTGATGTAGATCTGTTTAATGGCATTAGCAGTACCGCTTTAAGCAATGCACTGGACAAGGGCAACGTGACCTTAAAGGCGGTTGGTACAGAACCTGAGCAGGGCAATATTAATATTAATGATGCCACCAGTTGGAGTGCCAACACGGCACTCACGTTAAGCGCTGGTAAGGATATTAACTTTAATAATGAAATGACCTTAAGCGGCGATAAAGCCAAGCTGGCCATGAACTACGACGCTGTAAACGGTCATGACTATAACTTGGGTGAAGGCGCCAGAATCAACATTACCGGCGTCCTGCCCACCTTGCTGATTAATGGCACCGCTTACACCGTGATTAATGAGCTGGGTGAAGAAGGTGATGCCAGTGTAACCACGCTACAGGGCATGAAGAATAACCTGACTGGTAATTATGCACTCGGCAGTGATATTGATGCCTCGGATACAGTGAACTGGAATGAGGGCAAGGGGTTTGAGTCAATTGGACAAGTGGAAGTTGAAATTAGCTCGGCGGAACCTTCAAGCGGTACACCTTTTATGGGTAAGTTTCATGGTTTAGGCCATACCATTGACAATCTAAATATTAATAAAGCCACACCACTGGATACTTCAATAGATGAGACTGTCGCTACCCCTGAAGGATTGTTTAGCATGTCTTGGGGTGACTTACGCGATGTGGGTATAATTAATGCCAATATTCAAGGTAATGCATTTGTAGGTAGTCTGTCAGGCTATCATTTGGAAGGCAATATCAAAAATGCCTATAGTTCAGGCCAAGTGTTCGGCAAAGCCTATGTTGGTGGATTGATTGGCATAGCGGGGAATGATTACGACGGCATCTCACACACAGGGAAAATCTCCAACAGCCACTCAAGCACACAAGTAAAAGGCGCAACATTAGTTGGGGGATTAGTGGGTAATAGTATTATGTCTATTTATGATAGTTCTGCTATAGGTAGTATTTCTTTGCCTGAATTTACCATGTCATCTAGTGATGAGCAAAACCTTGATCCAGATCAAACAGGAGGATTTTTCGGTGGTGGTTTGGTAGGGCTAGGTCGAGGTATATATAACAGCTATGCTACAGGTAATGTACTACAAGGTGCCTTTGTCAATGGTAATTGGCATGAGGAATTGGGTTTTTACGGAGCAGGTGGCTTAGCAGGTGCTATAGGCGTAAATAACACTACTGACTATGTAGGGAATAGCTACGCGACTGGAAATGTAGCTGGTATAAGGGGAGTCGGTGGATTAGCAGGTATTACTGTAGTACGTAACAATTATGCTCCCCAATTAATGATAAAAAATAGTCATGCGACTGGAAATATAGTGGGTCAAGAGGATGTGGGTGGACTAGTCGGTGGTAATGCACCAGGAAACATTATTGATACTAGCTATGCGACTGGTACTGTGACGAGCATTACCAATGTAGGGGGGCTAGTGGGTAATAATAATGGAGGAGTTATTAGTAACTCATATTCAACAAGCGCAATTACAGGCAATACTAATGTGGGTGGTTTGATTGGTAATAACGGAGAGTATTATAGTTCTACAGTACAGAATAGTTATTCATCAGGTTCTGTCAGCGGAGTAACCAATACAGGTGGTTTAATTGGTCTTCAAGGGGTAAGTAGTACAGTTACTGACAGCTATTGGAACACTGAAACTTCAGGACAATTAACCAGTGCAGGCGGCACGGGCAAAACTACTGCCGAGTTACAACAGCTCAGCACCTTTAACGGCTGGGATATTGCTGATATCTCTGATCCTACCTCCACCTCAATCTGGGTCATTGATGAAAATAATGATACGCCTAGATTGCGCCAGAATCCTTAAGACACACAATTAGGGAAATTGAACAGGCTGCCTTTTTGTATTTTAGGCAGCCTGTTTATAAGGAGCTGCTTTAGCCTCCTGTATTTTGAATCAATCACTTTTTAGCTTAAACCCAATAAGTAGAACTTAACACAACATGCGCTTTTTATCCCTATTCGATCAAACCGCTTCTGTTTCATGCTTCCCTCTGGCTTTTAGTTTAGACAGACTAACTTACACTATATTAGCCACAGGCTTCATTGTTACTTTACCTATATCCGCGCAGGCCGCTTCAGCATTGCCCGATGCCGGTACAGTGCTCCAGGAAGTACCCCAAGTTCAGCCAAAATCTGAACCACAAAAAGATCCCACATTTTTTAATCCAGCAGAGGACGCTCAGCAGTACAGTGATGATTCGACGCCAATCCTAATCCGTCAGGTTGAAATTCAAGGTAATACGGTATTTACCAAGTCTACTTTACAGGCTTTGGTCGCAGGACTTGAAAACAGAACCAGTACATTAGGTGAGCTGCAACGTGCCACCGCTCAAATCACCCAGTATTACCGGCAACATGGTTATTTTCTCGCGCGTGCTTATTTACCGCGGCAACAACTGACAGATGGTCATTTAAACATCCAGATATTAGAAGGTAATCTGGGTCAGGTGTTACTGGATAACCAGTCTAGAGTTAATAATCAGATACTTCAGCGCTTTACAGCTCAGATCCCACTTAACCAGCCTTTGCAGGAAAAAACAGCCAATCGGACTTTGCTATTAATTTCAGACTTGGCTGGTATTGCTGGAACTCAAGCCAGTTTAAAAGCCGGACAACACACTGGTCAGACTGATCTGGCTTTAACTACGTTGGCAGGCAAATCAGTTCAGGGTCGTATCGGTCTGGACAATTATGGCAGCAGTTATACTGGTCAATACCGGCTGAGTGGCTACCTGCAAACCAACAGCCTGTTAGGTTATGGCGAGCAGTTCTCGGCTCAAGTACTGGCCAGTAATCAGGATCTCACCTCAGGCGGTATTAATGTCCAGTTACCGGCCAATGGACAGGGATTAATGCTGGGAGCAGGAATCAGCCGAACTGACTATGAGTTGGGTAAGCAATTTGCCATTCTAGATGCCAAAGGGCAGTCAGATAATTACAACCTGAATTTGTCCTATCCCTTTATCCGGAAACAGGACAAAAACCTTAACCTCAAAGCCCTGTTTGAATACCGCAAGCTGTGGGATGAAATTGCAGCCACTGAAACTAAAACGGATAAGCACGCACAGGTTGAGCGGTTGCAACTGAGTTATAACCAGCGTGACCAGTGGGGATTGAGCACCTTTAAAGGCGGTTTTAGCCAGCTTGAATTGACTGCATCATTTGGTCAGCTTGAAATTGAATCGCCTTCTGCCTTGAATATTGATCGCCAATCGGCCAAAACCAATGGTCATTTTCAAAAGCTTGAACTAAGCTTTAGCCGTCAGCAGGTATTGGCCAATCAGCTAACAGCCACTGCACAACTGTATGGACAGCTCGCCTCTAAAAACCTAGATTCATCCGAGAAATTTTCTTTTAACCAGATGCGAGCCTATCCCTCTGCCGAAGGATTGGGTGATGAAGGCTGGGGCGCAACCGTTAATATTTATTATCAATTATCGCCTTACTTAAATGCTTATATTTTCAAAGATCTGGGTCACATTTATCAAAACAAGGATCATTATATTGATGAGAAAAATCGGCGTTATCTGGCCAGTACAGGATTTGGTTTTGGCGGAAGTTATCAGCAACTGGACTACAATGCATCGATTGCCTGGCGAGATACGGTTGCAGCAATGAGTGATAAGGATAAAAACCCAAGGGTATTAATGCAGGCGGGATGGCGGTTTTGAACCTGATCAACTGGTGTCAAAAGCATAAAACGTTTATCCACGTCATTTTTTTATTATAGCTCGGCCAGTTGCTGGCAAATACTGCTCATCTGGTAGTGGCTATTATCAATAATCTCCTGATCTATTTTCCCCTGCATTTTTGCTTCCAACTGCTGATAATAAGGTAGGGTTTGTAAATCAGCAGGGCAACGTAGAGATATACTCAACAAATATAGAGTAGGACTATGCCCATCAGTTAAATTGAAATTTCTATGCTATAGGGTTAAAAAAAGCTATTATAGCTATAATGGCTTTTTTGGGAGAGCATTATGCAATACATTACGTCGCTGGATGCCAAGAATCATTTTGGCCGAGTCGTGGACTCTTCCCAGCGTGAACCGGTAGTGGTCACCCGTCATTCCCGGCCAATGGCTGCGGTCATTTCGGTGGCAGGGGATATTGAAGACATTCGCTTGCAATTTGCCAAACTGATGAGTGAATTGAAACCCCTGCGTGGGCAAAAAGCAGTAGAGGCGTACCAGCACGCTGTGCAGCCAATTCAGGAGTTGGCCGCAGAAGATCAATTCAATGAGGAAGATATAGCGGCTATGCTTAAGGATGATTAATACAGCATGACAGCCAAGCGCGTCAAAAAAGCAGTTGTGTTTGATACCAATACCTTATTATCTTCTATTTTAAGAGCTGGGTCGGTAAGCGAGCAGGCTTTCATCAAAGCCATCAATCATGATGAGCTATATTTTTCTGATGAAACTTGGCAAGAATTGGTTGAAGTTATACATCGGCCTAAATTTGCCAAATACTTTCAACCGCATCAAGTCACTTACCTGTTGGAAACACTGGCACGTATTGGAATTTTTGCCAAAGTTACTCAAGCTGTAGTAGCTTGTCGTGATCCTAAGGACGATAAGTTCCTGTCACTGGCTATTGCTGTGCAAGCCACGATCATTGTAAGTGGTGATAAGGATTTGCTGGTATTGCATCCATTTCGCGGAATTGATATTTTAACGGCAGCTGAGTTTTTGACTGTTATGTAATTCAGATATTGCAGGTTGTTTTGAGTAATAAATATCAGCAGGATCACTGGTTCGAGTCTTAAATAAGTCCTTTTTTATTACGGCATCTGATACGGTATTTTAATTTTGTAAATAATTTTAATTAAATATTATCAATAAGTTGTTAGATTTTTTTGAGTCCCATTAGCCACCCCATTTAATCTTCTAAAATTACTTAAAAATTACTCAAATCATCATTCAAAAACTTTTAGTGTTTTTAAATTTTATTCTGTAAATATTATTTTTCTAAAAAACCATTCAGTCTAAATGCAATTAAAAATTGGTCGAATATTAAGCTCTTACCACTTTTATTAACCCTGGTGTAAGCCAGTACATTTAGCTTAGATCGTCTTATATTTTTTTCGATTTTGTCCCGTTCGATTTTATCCCGAAGCTTTATATTGCCCATTATGAGCAGGCGGGCAGATTTAAAGAGCTGTTGCTTAATCCTGATGGTATGCATACACAGCAATCATTTCTTGCCTTATGGCAGATTAAATCCGCTCAAGCAGTCCATTCGCGTCAGGAAAGATGTGGCCAGTGATGACAACATTAAAAACTTAACTCACTGGCCGATCCACAGGGGAGCTAGGCGCGAAATGCAGCCATAAAAATACCGGGCATTTTCAGCCAGCTTGGATGGGCACTAAAGTGTGTGAGCTTCTGGGCAGTTGCCGCAGCAGAACGGGCGGTAACAAACCATGCGGGTTTAGGGGAAAGTGCAAATTCACCGTGAAAGACGGAACGCGGGAAAGGCCTAAATGGTCCCCAGATCACATTGCGTTCTGTATGTTCGACCAAATGTGAGTTATGAACTACCCCAATTCCACTGCCAACATTGTCGAGGGTATTGCCTTTAAACGCTCCCCAAGCCAGAGTAGGCAACAGAAAACCAATAGCGCTCCAGACATTGACTCCAATCGTGCCATAGCGTAATTCAACCAGTGCCTCATCAAAGGCTTTGCCCATGGCTTTATGGTCGGCTGGTGCGACAATAATGCTGGCGCCCAAACTGCCATCAAGCAGAGTGTTGGCAAAATTGATCGCCGTTTGGAAAAAGTTAAGTCCTGTACCGGGCAGGCTGGTATGCCCAAGCACTGGGGCAAAATACTCAGTGCTTAATAGATCCTGAGAAGTGTTTTCATTAATTTCAATCAGCATCCGGCCATTGATGGTTTCGGCTTGCGGATAAGAGGCGTTAGCGGTGCTGATTTTTTTATCACTGCCTGGATACCATGTGGTTCTGGCAGGAACCTCATTAAGAACCTGACGCAGTACGTCAAGAAATTCTGCACGCTGAGGCCAGTCCTGACTCAGGATCAGGGCTTGACCTGCAATGCAGTTATGGCCGCCGTTGTGCAGACGCTGGGTTGCTACATGCTCAGCCTGAAACCGCAGGTCTTCTTTTGACCAGTTGCCGGGAATTACAATAATCGGGGACACGCCACCTAATTCGCTGGTCATGGGCTTATCAAGTTTTGGTGTACCCGTTTTGTTGTGGGTAGAACCCCATACAATCATGTCATGGGTGATGCCACTGCCGGTAATATGCACGTGTCCAATATCGGGATGACTGGTTAAATAAGTACCGACTTCTGCGCCGCCATTGACCAGTCTTAATAGATCCGCTTCAATGAGTGGCGCAAATGCTTTTTGGTAAATGTTGATAAGTGTGCCAAACGTCGGGTTGATTTTGACAATGCTCACACGGTTGTAGGCAATGAGTTCATAAAGCGCATCTAGCGGCGCAATGGCACTGATATTTCCTGCCCCAAGCACTAGACCCACACCGCCATTTTCACCTAGCCGTTTTGCCCCCAAACCGGCATTTGCTCTGGCATCGGCTTCGGAAACTTCCGGTTCTAGCCACACCTCTGCCCGAAAACCATGAAACAGGTTATATTCATATAGGTTGCTGGGCAACATTTGAAATTTGATCCGATTGCCCGGTGCATGCCCTGCTTTAATTCCTGCTAAGGGCGATTGGCCATGCGCCATTTTTTCCAAACTTTCAATGGTGGCTGCAAATCCCGACAATGTGGCATAGGGGCCTGACATCCATTCTTCGCCTTCTAATGAACCGGATGGGGTGCTTTTGGCAGCAATAGCCGCCATAGCCCATGCTTCATCAACGCTTGCAATGCTGGCATGGGTTGCTTTAAGCAGCTCAATTCGTTCTGCCAGCCCAAGTGTAGCCCAGTGGGCAGCACCATTTTTGAGGTCTGCAATGGCCTGATCCAGCTCGGCTTCAGTGGCAAAGTGCAGGGGCGATGTCGATGTATTCACGATAGATTCCTTTCCTATACTGAAAAAAAGCAGATATTGATAGAAGCAAATACTAATACAACTACATAAAGTAATCTTGAATCAATAAGCAAGAGTTTTAATGACTCATCATTAGCATCAAATTTGCCTTTATATGGGCGGGTAGAACACTGTATTTGTAACAGCCGTGCTGTTTGGGTGGTCTTGATCATATCTAATCGACCATTCAACCGCTAGTCAAGCAACGATTGGTTATATGGCCTGATGGATCAGTGGCTGCTTAAAAGTGGGCAATCGCATAGCCTAAGCTCTGCTTTTGCAGCACCGTGCTGTTTAATATACAATCCGCTCAGTTTTCCATAGTGTCCACCACACTAAAGCACCCCTCAATGAATACAGCACAAACGCAAGCATCTTACCGGACACTCTGGCGCTGGCATTTTTATGCTGGTCTTTTTGTCATGCCATTGCTCATCGTACTGGCCGTTACTGGGACGTTGTATTGTTTCAAACCCCAGCTTGAGCCGTTGATGTATCCGCATTTACTGATGGTACAGCCACAAGCAGCATCACCACTTGATACTAATCTATTGCTTGCAGCCGCTCAACACGCTACCCCTGTGGGAAGTACGCCGATTTCTATGCCAGTATCAGTGCCAGTATCGGTACCTGTTTTAAAATTAGCAGCGCACCATACTAACCGCAGCACTGAGTTTATCTTCCGTTTTCCTAACGGGAAACAATATAGTGTTTACGTCAATCCCTATAACGCCAAAGTGTTAGGCAGCTTAAGCGTGTCTGACCGCTTTATGCAGGTTATCCGGATGCTACACCGCAAGTTGTTACTGGGAAAAACCGGTGAGCTTTTAATGGAACTTGCAGCCTGCTGGACACTGATCATGATTGGCACGGGCATGGCGCTATGGTGGCCGCGTCGGCAGCAGGATAATGGCGCTGTCAGGCGTATGGAATTGCTGCCACGATTGTCCTTAAAAGGGCGGTCTTTCTGGAAAAGCCTGCATGCCGCCATGGGAATATGGCTGGCCATTGGTGGCATTGCATTTATCCTAACAGGTCTACCATGGTCAGGTTTCTGGGGTAAAAACTTTCAATCGCTAGTCGGAATGACTAATCTGGGTGCGCCCGCCGGAGTCTGGGGTGATCTCCCGTTCAAATCAGGTCAGCACGGCATTCAGGGTATGAAGGATTTAAACCAGTCGTCCAGTGCGGGTGCTCATCATCACGCTGAAACCATGTCGGGCATGGTGATGGATCAGCTTTCCGTGGCACAAGTTCCGTGGGCAGTGGGTCAGCTTCCTGTCCCCAATTCTGCTGCAACGTCTGCATCACTGCCGCCAGTTTCCATCAGTCAAATCGTTGCCAAGCTGACTGCGCTGGGCATCAAAACTGATTACACATTGGCATTGCCGGCTTCACCACAGGGCGTTTATACGGTGACTTATTTTCCTGCTGATCCTAAACAGGAGCGTACCTTGTATATTGACCAGTACAGTGGCAAGGTGTTGCATGATATTGGCTACCAAGATTATGGTGCTATTTCAAAAGCGGTGTCCTATGGTACGTCGCTCCATATGGGTCGTTATTTTGGGCTGGCCAACCAGATTATTAGTGCTTTAATCTCAATGGGATTGGCACTAATGGCGCTGACTGGTGCTGTGATGTGGTGGAAACGCCGTCCAGCGCATAGCTTGGGTGCGCCATTAAAAGATCAATTGGCACCACCAATGTTAGGCTGGAAAATAGGTCTGGTCATGCTGGGAATTATCTTTCCCTTAATGGGATTAAGTCTGCTGGTCATCTGGGCAATGGATTGGATATTGTTTCAGCGGGTAGTGCATCAATAGGCACTGGTTGCACACCAGCATTAAATCCAAGCGTTGCCGCCAATATTTGCATCATGGAATGCGGTAAGCGACTAATGAAAACACATGTCATTATAGTGCTATAAATCAAACCGCTATCAAGCAAGCCACTATAAACAACCATCTTAAATAAAAAATGCCCTATCACTAGGACAGGGCAATTTTTAAGTTGAATAAACGAGCTAGGTATTTCTTGCTGGTTTTTTAATTAAAAGCGATAACCTAGTTTTAAGCCCACTGCCAGCGCATGATTGTCTTCAAAATCACCTACTTCGGTGCCACTGCTGACTTTGGCAGTTGCATCACCCAGCCAGAAGTATTTTACACCACCGGACAGTTCAACTTGAGGAGCAGGGCTATAGCGTAATCCCAAGCCCACGTTCCAGTAGCCTTCAGTAGGGCCAAGAGTAGTCACCGGATTGCCTGCACCACTATCCCAGCCGACTGAAACATTACCTGCTACGGTTTGGGTGAGCTTGCGACCCACGCCCAGATTGGCAGACCACTGGTCATCGGTATAATCCACCAGATTAAAGCCATTGGTGGCTGGCGATGCTGCATTGGCTACCGCACCAAACAAGGCTGGCTTAATGGCAAAGTTAGACCATTCTACCCAGCGTACGTTAGCAAAAGCCACAGTATCTGCCATGATACCAGTTTGAAAATCCAGATTGACAGACTGAGGTGTAGTGACTTCGCTGGCTTTTTCAAGGCTAGACGGTGCAATGGCATTCAAGGCAGCAAGACGGCCTTGCTGAGTCGCTAAGCCTACACGTGTTGTGGTTAGAGACTGTTGCTGAGCCAATAATCCCGCTTTACGTGGATCAGTATCTGGCAGGGCAGCCAGTTGTGCCAAGCCTGCATTAATTTGTGCCAGTCCAGCATCCACTTGACCCAAACCTGCATTAACTGCACCCAGTAGATTACCAATTTGCAGGGATTCCTGAGTCTTGGCATTGTGTTCAATTTCAGAGCGATAAGTCAAAGAGGCTTTAAGGGCAATTTCAGGAATTTCATAGGCCATCCCTGCAACCCAACCAAAGGCGCTGTCTTCATCGCCAGTCGAGTTATAGCCATTATAGACGCTATAAGCTGTGCCGCGTAATTGTACTTCGGCTTTTTTAATTTCCTGATAAGCCACACCGCCATAGACTTTGAAATTTTTGACCGGCTCATAGCCAAATAAGGTAGTAAGATTACGTGTTTTCAGGTCAGCAGAAGTATTGCCAGAAGTGCCCGTCGTGCCATTTGCAGTAAAATCGTTGGTACCACGATAGGTTGAACGTGCGCCAAACGGCTCGTCATAAATCATGCCGAAAGAGAGTTGTTCGGTAGGTTGCAGTTTAATTGCGGCACTACCAAAAGAATAAGTATCGCCAATATCAGAAATGTTATGACCTGAACGATCCTTGCCTTCAACGGTGGGAGATAGTGATGAAACACCAATCTCGGCATAATTGCCAGGCTGTAAAAAAGCCGAAATGGACTGACCAGAACGATCAAGAGCTGCTGCAAATACGCTGGTCGCTGGCAGGGCAACAATAGCAATTGCCACAACGAGGCTTTTCATTTTCATTTAATTCATTCCATGATTAACGATGACGAGAACATGCGCTTATAAATCACTGATAAGTGCATGCCTTTTGCATCAATGTTCAGTAAAAAAATCCTTTCAATACTTAACTCAGACCTGATAGCTGTCTGTTGAATCGCTACGTTCACACCTTAGCTATCACACTATATTTTCATTGCTTGAGACTTGTCAATGCGATTTTTTGCATCCTAAAGTTGAATATCAAAACCCGAGTTTATTTGCTTGGATCTAAACCTGACAGCGTTAACTGATGATTATGACAACCTTGGAGCAGTTCACGCCTTGATGAGTTACAGAAAAAATCCACAGACAGGTTTTGGTTGTTACAGCATAAACTTTATTTTTATGTTGACAGAAATATTACTTTAATTAAAATAATAATTAATAAATTGTAATTTTTATATTATTTGAGATCATCGCTATGAACACCCGCGTTACCGAATTATTTAGTCGGGAAGAAATCCGGCAACTGACCGAACGCTCTGACTGGCAGGGTGCTTGGGCTGTGGCGTCTACATGGGCAGTGATTGGTGGGACTTTTGCCAGTGTCGCGCTATCGTGGCAATACCTGCCGTGGTGGGGCAAGTTGTTAATGTGTATTACCGCCTTGGTGATTTTAGCGGGACGTCAACTGGCACTGGCAATCTTGATGCATGATGCATCGCATAGCAGCCTGTTTAAAACACGTTGGCTAAATGATCATCTGGTAGACTGGCTGTGTGCCAAGCCAGTCTGGAATGATTTGCACAAATACCGCCCTTATCATGTGCGTCATCATGCCAAAACCTCAACCGAAGATGATCCGGATTTGTCACTGGTGGCTGGTTTTCCAACCACACGTGCCTCAGTAACGCGCAAGTTTATGCGCGATATTGCGGGCATTACCGGATTTAAGTTTGTGGTTGGGCGCATCATGATGGATATGGGACTGATAGAATGGACAGTCGCCAATGATGTAAAAAAAATCCCGCAGCAGGGCAGGCCATGGCAGGATTATCCACGCACATTGATCAAAAACAGTTACGGGGCTATTTTAACCAATGCTGCCATATTGGGCGTGTTAGGGGCGGCAGGGCATCCCAAGCTATATGGCTTATGGGCGCTGGCTTATGTAACGCCTTTTCCGTTGTTTATCCGCATCCGATCCATGGCAGAGCATGCAGGCATGGAAAAAAGTGCTTCTGCACTTACCCATACCCGCACAACGCGGGCAGGTTGGATAGCCCGTGCCTTGGTCGCGCCAATTCGGGTCAATTTTCATATGGAACATCACTTAATGGCTTCAGTGCCTTATTTCCGTTTGCCAAAAATGCACCGAATGCTACGCGAGCGTCAGCATGTCCCCAAAGCACCGGGTTATCTTGAGGTTCTCAAATTATTATCAGGCAAAACCATGCCAGCCCACCGTCCTGTTGAGGATCAGTGTAAAAGCGCGATGTAATGACCTAAGATTTTTTAAGCATGATGAATGGATAAAAATGGGAATAAAAGCAATGACTGGCGAGTAATTTTTTTGAGGAAATATTGTCGTATAATTTCTTAAGCAAGGCTTAAAGCTGGTCAGTAATCCAATCCTGCTGCTGAACAGTTCAAACCTTGCTGAGCCGCCTTCGGGCGGTTCTTTGTTTTTAACAGCCATGCTTTATTTTTAAACACCGAAAATAAGGGCAGTCATAATGCCACACGCCTTATAAAATTCTTAAACAAGTCGTTCAAAAGTTGGCAAAGGAATTGCAACGCATCACTTAATTCCAGAATAAATGAATTAAGGTCACCTCATGAAAGCAATGATTACGCTACTATTAATTGGTACAGGACTTTATTTTACTTCTGATTTTGGCATGCATAAGGCGGTTCATATCTCGGCAACTAACAGTAGCTATGAACAAAATATTGATGAAAACTCACAATAGTTGTCATTTTTTTCTAAACCGTATGATTTTATTGTGGTTGCTTGAGTGTGGCCAGTTGACTGTCGTTATTTAACGGTTTGGGAAAATAGGGGCTTACCGCTTAATGCCATGGTCACTTGCAGTAACAGGTCTTTACTATTTTCTTCACTCAATCCCTTAATCGCGGCATCGGTACGCTGTAGCAACACTGGCCATTGCATGAGCTGCTTGCCTGATGTGCGTTTTAATGCTTGCTGGTAATAGCGGGTTTTATTTTGCCAGATCCCCAATTTCTGGTATTGCCCCGGCTGTTCAAACAATTGCATCAACAAGCGCATTTCACGGGAAAGTGCCCACAAAATCAAACTGTCTGCTTCGCCCGATTCCAGCAAAAAACCAAGAATTTTAACTGCCTGTAGCGCATTACCTTGCAAGGCAGCATCTGCCAGATCAAAGCTACTAAAGCGTGATTGTTCGGTCAGGCCAGCTTGTAGGTCTTCAAGGCTGATCAGATGTTCAGGCTGATATAAGTCACTAAGGCGCAACAGGCTTTGCTGGGCAGCAAACAGGTTGTTTTCGGTTTGAGTTAGCAACAAATCCCAAGCATTACGAGCCAGTTGTACGCCAAGTTTTTGTGCTTCATCCTGTAAAATAGCCAAACGTTCCTGCATATTTTGCAGACTCAGCTGCACCACCACACTATTGGCATCAATGCTCTGATAAAACTTGGTTTTTTGGGCAGCCTGATCCAGACGAGGCATGACGATCACCAGCATATTGTCTGCTGGCGACTGAATAAATTGCTGGAGCTGGGTTAGTCCTGCGGCATCCGGCTTGATATTGCCGTGTGCTTCTACTGCCAGTTTTTCGGAAAATAATGACAGGCTGTTGAGTGAATTAAACACATCGCGCCAATCATTAACTGTATTGATTTCAAAGCGCTGGCGTTCAACCTGCTGGGATTGCCAGTAATCACGTAAGGCGCTCAGTAGGTTTTGTTCAAGCAGTGGCTCATTGCCATGCAGTAGCCAGACACCATCTGCCTTGGCAATTCGCCCCATTGCGCCCCGATAGTCCAGCCGCATAATAAATTACGGTACTGTTGTTGGCTGGTCAGCAGTGGCATATTGCATACGGCCTGCATGCAACTGACGGGCAATCTGCATGGCTGCATCCAGATTCATTTCTTCAATCAGGTGCGCTTCTTCCTGATTCTCTGTGTTGACCGTTGCAATATCGTACTGATAACTACGACGTGAATACACGCTGTAATCAATGGTTAAAGGCTCACCCAGACTGCTTTCAATATGATAGGTAATCGCCAAACGTAATTGCACTTCTGTGAGGCGACCACTCAGCAGCTGACGGGTTTGCTGGTAATCGGTAATCTTGATGATCGGCGCATTTTTGTCCTGATTCACCATCGAACCCAGAGATTGCAGATAAACCACTAAAGGCTCGCGCAAGGCATCGGCCTGTTTAGGTAAATCCACCTGCACGTTTTTATAGGCCATCGGAATAGCAGAACTCTGGGCGCCGCGCAGATGAAAACCACAACCACTTAAACTGGCTGCCGTTAACCCCAGCGCCAAACTTAAACTCAAGTGACGAAGAGTGGTACGTGACAGTATTCCCGGTTTTTTCATGCCTGCTGTTCCTGTATAAAACCTGTAGTCAGTCTATGTCGTGATGCAAGTTAATCCTGCGGCCTAAACCACCAGCTTAAACAACCAAATTAACCAGTTTGTTTTTGACGACAATTTCCTTTTTTGTCGGGCCTGTCAAAAATTGCTGGACTTCCGGCAATGCTTTAGCCAGTGCTTTTAGCTCGTCATCGCTGGTATCCAGTCCAACTTCCAGCTTGCCACGCAACTTGCCGTTGACCTGTACCACAATGGTCTGTGTGTTACGGGTTAGGGCTGAGGCATCGACCTCGGGAAAACGGGCATTGACCAGATCCATGTCAAACTGTGCCAGAAGTGACTGACTCAAATGCGGTGCAAAAGGAGCCAGCAGCAGCAACAGATTGACAATGGCTTCACGTTCGGCAGCAAGGTCGTGGTCATCTTTGGCTTCAAACTTGGCAATGCTGTTGAGCAGCTCCATTAATGCAGCAATTGCGGTATTGAAAGACTGGCGGCGCTCAATGTCATCAGCCACTTTTTGAGTGGTTTCATGCAGTTTGCGCCGCAGTTCCTGCGCTGCCGTACCCAGATTTGCTGTTTGCAAGGGAGCCAGCGCAGATGGTGTGTTCTCCAAGTGCAGCTGGGCTTGGCGCCATACCCGTTTTAAGAAACGGCTGGAACCTTCTACGCCAGCATCTGACCATTCTAATGATTGATCTGGTGGTGCAGCGAACATCATAAAGACGCGGGCGGTATCGGCACCAAAGCGGTCGATAATGGCTTGCGGATCAACACCATTATTTTTGGATTTGGACATTTTTTCCATGCCGCCAATACTGACCGGCTGGCCATCAGTTTTGAGCCGAGCTGCGGTAATACGGCTTTTATCATCTTTGTCCAGCTCAACATCGGCTGGGTTAAACCAGACTTTCTTACCGCTTGCATCTTCACGATAAAAAGTATCAGCCAGTACCATGCCTTGTGTGAGCAGGCGGGTAAACGGCTCATTGCCTTGCACCACACCTTCATCACGCATCAGTTTATGGAAGAAGCGGGCATACAGCAGGTGCAAAATGGCATGTTCTACGCCACCAATATACTGGTTAACCGGAAGCCAGCTCGCGGCCGCTTCAGGACTCACCAAGCCTTGATCATAAGTAGGTGAGGCATAGCGGGCATAGTACCAGCTAGACTCCACAAAAGTGTCTAACGTGTCGGTTTCACGCTTGGCTGCTACACCACAGCTTGGGCAGGTGGTTTGATAAAACTCTGGCATTTTTGCCAGCGGGTTGCCTGAACCATCCGGAACCACATTAGTTGGTAATACCACCGGTAATTGTTCTTCCGGTACAGGCACTTGCCCACAGGATGCGCAGTTGATCATGGGAATCGGGCAGCCCCAGTAACGCTGACGGGAAACACCCCAGTCACGCAGACGGAACTGTACCTTGGTACTGGCTAGGTCTTGTGGTTCTAATTTGGCCAGAAATGCATCAAATGCAGCCTGATAATCCTGCCCGTCAAATTCACCAGAATTAACCAGCTTGCCACCTTTGCTACCGTACCATTCCTGCCATGCTTGACTGTTATAGTCATCCGCACCACTGACCTGAATGACCTGCTTGATTGGCAACTGGTATTTATTGGCAAATTCAAAATCACGTTCATCGTGCGCGGGCACCGCCATGACGGCACCGGAGCCATAGCTCATGAGCACATAGTTGGCGACCCAGACTGGAACCGGTTTGTTTGACACCGGATGAGTGACAAACAAACCGGTTGCCATGCCTTTTTTCTCGGCTGTGGCAACGTCGGCTTCCGCCACCGAACCCATGCGGCATTCTTCAATAAATGCCTGTAGCTCAACGTTGTTTTCAGCAGCCTTGAGCGCCAGCGGATGCTCGGCAGCAACGGCCACATAGGTAACGCCCATGAGTGTGTCAGGACGGGTGGTAAACACTGTCAAACCATTAGCATAAATCTCTGGATTTGCAGACGGAAAAGTAATATCCATGCCCTGTGAGCGGCCAATCCAGTTACGTTGCATGGTCAGTACTTGCTGCGGCCAGCCACCGGTTTCATCATTGGGTTGTAGCTGATCCAGATCGTCCAGCAGTTCCTGCGCATAATCAGTAATGCGGAAGTAATACATGGGAATATCACGTTTTTCGACTAGCGCACCGGAGCGCCAGCCACGGCCATCAATCACTTGTTCATTGGCCAGCACGGTTTGATCCACCGGGTCCCAGTTTACTGTCGATAACTTGCGGTAAATCAGGCCTTTTTTATACAGCTGAACAAACAGCCATTGTTCCCAGCGATAGTATTCGGGGGTGCAGGTGGCTATTTCGCGGTTCCAGTCAATCGACAGTCCCAGTCGTTTTAACTGGGCGCGCATATAATCAATATTGTCAAATGTCCATTGGGCAGGCGCAACCTGATGCGCAATGGCGGCATTTTCAGCAGGCAGGCCAAACGCATCCCAGCCCATGGGTTGCAGTACCGTTTCACCTTTTAAACGGTAATAACGGCTAATTACATCGCCAATAGTGTAGTTGCGTACATGCCCCATATGTAGCTTGCCACTGGGATAAGGAAACATGGACAGTATATAGCGGCGCGGGCTGTCGGTTTCATCAGCTACGGCAAAACTTTGACGAGAGTCCCATTCAGCCTGTACAGCTGGTTCGATTTGGGCGAAATTATATTCAGAACTTTGAGTATTGGATGTTGTCATAACCACAAAACAGGCAATCATAAAAACTTGAGCGCAAGCATAGCCTAAAAATGCAAAATGCGCGCGCTTTCGTCAACAACATCGTTATTTTTTACCAGTTTTTTGAGCGCTATTTTTTTTGAGTAGAGCAGGCCAGCTCAAAACACTTTAAACAGCCTGCCTGTTTTTATGAATAGCCATTAAAAGCTATTTACAGCCGTTGGTAATATTTTGCTGATAGGTCTGAATTTGCTGAGCACGACGTTCTTCAGTGATATAAGCTCGTTCTCCGCCAGCATCTTTTTCATATAGGCGTCGCCCGGTTTGCAGCAATGCCATATTGTCCTGCATGGTTTTGCAGGTTTCGGCACTCAGGCGTGGCGCTGGTTTGCCAGTAGAGGCAGGTGTTTTGACAGCAGTATTGGCGCTATTGTCTTTATCGGCTGGCGTTGTTTTTGCTGCATTGGCCACAGGCGCGGGCACTGGTCGTTCCTTAATATTGACCGACTGCGCATAGCGGGCTGGCGGCGGTGTTTGGGTATAATGTAATGCGCCTTTGTCATCTTTCCATTTGTAGACTTGCTGAGCCTGCGTAGCAGTAGCCAGCAGCGCAGTGGCACCGATCAGCAGACCAAATTTTAACATTTCAGTGATTGTGTGCATGCTCATCTACTTATGGGTTTATGAATGGACTACAAAATATTTTAACAACGCTTAACGTTCGCTAAACACAGGTCTGCTTTGATCCTGTGTTGGCACAATCAGGCGGTTTGCAGGTGGCGGAGTAATAGGTGTAATCATCGGTTGGGATTGCGGCATGGATTGTGGAATCTGCCTTCCGCTACCGTTTGGAACAGAGCCATTGTTGGCTGCATTGGCAAGCTGGTTAGAATCCATCACGCTGGTTGGATTGCCATTTGAGTTGCCATTTTCGGTATTGGCCAGCGCAACTGGCGTTGGCGGTGCCAAATCATCAATATAGACTTTCTGGGCAGACTTAACGCCATTTTTGCCGGGTGGTGTCTGGGTATAATGGGTAGAGCCATCTTTATCTACCCACTTATAAAAGGTCTCTGCGCTGGCTGCTTGCATGACAACCAACGTACCTAGACTGGCAAGCAGGATTAAACCCCGGGAAAGCATCATAAAAGGCCTGTTTTGTGACAATGAGATCGTTTTAGCGAATGTAGTCTGCTTTTTGAATTTTAGACGATTTTTTAACATACGATGGAACTCCCTGGCGCATCGCAATCATTTAGTGCAAAGTAGCTAAAATTAGCCCATTTCGCAAGTAAAATTACTATAGGCGGTAGCGAGTGGGGTCTCTACGGCGTTATGGTAAAGCCCTATGATTTTAGTCTTTAAAAACTGTACTGATAAGGCAATAAAATTGCAGGTTTTCCTTGACATCACTGGCTTAAAATAAAACAATAGCTCTCTTTTTAAATTTGAACGATTTGTGCCGATCACCCTTCGGCGGCAGACGTTTTGCTTTGGTAGACATCAGACCCCACTCGGGTGTGTTTGGCTCATAGCGGGTATCTTATCCATCCCAAAAGATACCTGACGCGGTACAGCAGTCACAACAAATGCTGTAAAAGATTTTCCGTCATCTTCCTACCAAAGTCGCAGTGGTGTTTTGTCGTGTTTACTGGCCAAATGGTCGGCGCGGCGTGGTGTCAAATTCAAGGATTAATGATTTCTTTCATTGATCAGCATACAGGGTGAGTCATTTTGGAACTTTTATCTGGTGGAGAAATGCTCATTCGCGCGTTAGCGGATGAGGGTGTTGAGCACGTTTTCGGTTATCCGGGCGGCGCCGTTTTACATATTTATGATGCACTGTTCCAGCAGGACAGAGTGCAGCATGTTCTGGTGCGTCACGAGCAGGCAGCAGGGCACATGGCCGATGCTTATTCACGTTCAACCGGTAGGACAGGTGTTGTACTGGTCACCAGTGGCCCCGGTGCAACCAACACCGTCACACCCATTGCCACTGCGTACATGGATTCCATTCCGATGGTGATCATTTCTGGTCAGGTGGCAACCCATCTGATTGGTGAAGATGCCTTTCAAGAAACGGACATGGTGGGGATTTCCCGTCCAATCGTGAAGCACAGTTTTCAGGTGCGTCATGCCAGCGAAATTCCAGCCATTATCAAAAAAGCATTTTATATTGCAGCCAGTGGTCGTCCCGGCCCGGTCGTGGTTGATATTCCCAAGGATGCCACCAATCCGGCTGAAAAATTTGCCTATGAATATCCGGAAAAGGTCAAGCTGCGTTCTTACCAGCCGCCTGCACGCGGACATTCTGGCCAGATTCGTAAAGCCATTGATGAGCTGGTGGTTGCAAAACGTCCGGTCATTTATAGCGGTGGTGGAGTCATTCAGGGCAATGCAGCCGGACTGCTCACTGAGCTTGGCCATCGTCTGGGCTTTCCAGTGACCAACACTTTGATGGGCTTGGGTGGTTTTCCCGGTTCTGATCCACAGTTTCTGGGAATGCTGGGCATGCACGGCACGTATGAAGCCAATATGGCCATGCACCATGCCGATCTCATTTTGTGCATTGGCGCGCGCTTTGATGACCGTGTGACCAATAATCCGGCTAAGTTCTGTCCAGATGCCAAAGTCATTCATATTGATATTGATCCGGCTACGATTTCCAAAACCATTACCGCACATATTCCTATTGTGGGTGCGGTTGAGCCTGTTCTGGCCGAAATGCTGGTTCAGCTCAAGCAAATGGGGATTGAAAAGCCCAATAGCGAAGCGATTGACCAGTGGTGGGCGCAAATTAACGAATGGCGCAAGCGTCATGGCCTGCGTTATGAAGCTGCTCAGCATGGTGAAATGAAGCCGCAACAAGTGGTTGAAGCCTTGTACAAAGTAACCCAAGGCAAGGCAATTATTACCTCTGATGTGGGTCAGCACCAGATGTTTGGCGCGTTATACTATAAGTACGACGAACCACGCCAATGGATTAACTCGGGTGGTCTTGGTACCATGGGTGTTGGCTTGCCATACGCCATGGCTTGCAAACTGGCTTTCCCAGAAAGACAAGTGGTTTGTATTACCGGTGAAGCGTCTATCCAGATGTGTATTCAGGAACTTTCAACCTGCACCCAGTACGGCATCTCGGTCAAAATCCTGTGTCTGAACAACCGTGCGCTTGGCATGGTAAAACAATGGCAGGACATGAACTATGAAGGCCGTCATTCCAGCTCTTACATGGAATCGTTACCAGATTTCACCAAGCTGATGGAAGCCTACGGTCACGTGGGGATTCAAATTGACCACGCGGATGACCTTGAAAGCAAACTGGCTGAAGCAATGGCCATTACCGATAAGAGTGTGTTTATCAATGTAATGGTTGATCCAAAAGAGCACGTTTATCCCATGCAAATTGCGGGTCAGACCATGCGTGATATGTGGCTGGCAAAAGGAGAGCGGACATGAACCGCCATATTATTTCCGTACTGGTTGAAAACGAAGCTGGTGCATTGTCACGATTGGTGGGTTTGTTTAGCCAGCGTGGCTATAACATCGAAACCCTCAATGTGGCACCAACCGAAGATGAAACCCTGTCGCGCCTTACCCTTACGACCTATGGTAATGAGCACAAGATTGAGCAAATCACCAAGCAGCTAAACAAGCTGATAGAAGTGGTGAAAGTGGTTGACCTGTCAGAGGGCGCGCACATTGAGCGTGAACTCATGCTGATCAAGCTCAAGGCACTGGGCGCGGCACGGGCAGAAATCAAACGTACCGCAGATATTTTCCGTGCGCAAATTGTTGATGTAACTCCTGCAACCTATACCATTCAGATTGCAGGCACCACCGACAAGCTGGACGGCTTTATCGAAGCACTGTCTGAAAACACTATTCTGGAAGTGGTTCGTTCTGGTGTTTCAGGCATTGCACGCGGCGAGAAAGTACTGACTGTTTAAGCGCCTTAATCCCTCTTCACTGGGGGAATGCCTCTTTGTGATCAAAAGAGGTTAGGGAAGATTGATAACCCAACATATTTTTAAAGTTTTACTCGGAGACCTCACATGCAAGTTTTTTACGATAAAGATGCCGACCTTTCCATTATCCAAGGCAAAAAAGTATCTATCATTGGTTATGGTTCACAAGGCCATGCCCATGCCTTAAACCTAAAAGATTCAGGCGTGGATGTGACTGTTGGCTTGCGTAAAAGCTCTCCTTCATGGAAAAAAGCTGAAAACTCTGGCTTACAGGTCGCAGAAGTGGCTGATGCGGTTAAATCTGCTGACGTTGTGATGATTCTGACCCCGGATGAATTCCAGTCTCAGTTATATAAAAACGAAATTGAGCCGAACATCAAGCAAGGTGCCACGCTGGCATTTGCCCATGGTTTTGCCATTCACTACAATCAGGTTGTGCCACGTAGTGACTTGGACGTGATCATGATCGCCCCTAAAGCGCCTGGTCACACGGTTCGTTCTGAATACCAGCGCGGCTCAGGTGTACCTGATCTGATTGCGATCTATCAGGATGCGTCTGGCAATGCCCGTAACGTGGCGCTGTCTTATGCGTCAGGTGTTGGTGGTGGCCGTACCGGTATCATTGAAACCACATTCCGCGAAGAAACCGAAACTGACCTGTTTGGTGAGCAAGCTGTACTGTGCGGTGGCGCGGTTGAGCTGGTTAAAATGGGTTATGAAACGCTGGTAGAAGCCGGCTATGCGCCAGAAATGGCCTATTTTGAATGTCTGCATGAGCTAAAACTCATTGTTGATTTGATGTTCGAAGGCGGTATTGCTGACATGAACTACTCCATTTCCAACAATGCGGAATATGGCGAATATGTGACTGGCCCAGAAGTGATTAACGAGCAATCCCGCGAGGCCATGCGCAATGCACTAAAACGTATTCAGTCTGGCGAGTACGCTAAAATGTTCATTAGCGAGGGTAGCCTGAACTATCCATCCATGACTGCGCGCCGTCGCCTGAACGCTGGCCATGGTATTGAAGTGACTGGTAACAAGCTGCGTGCGATGATGCCTTGGATTCAGGCCAACAAGATCATTGATAAAGAGAAGAATTAATTTTCTGTTGGCTTGCGTGCCTTGCGCTCGGGCAGGGCAGGGCTCTGCTAATCCTCGCTCATACCTTGGATCCAAGCCAACACAATCATCGATAAAGAGAAAAACTAAGATTTAAATTTAAGCCTTTAGTTTTACTGTTTATTAAAAACCCCTGCTAGTAATAGTGGGGGTTTTTAAAATTAAATGAGAAATAAGTAGATGTGGAAAAATTTATCAATAACTGTAACGTGTCTATTTTTAATAAGCTGCGTTAACCTTAATGGCCATGTGCAAATGTATAAAGGTGCGGCATTACCACCTACCCAAAATTCAACAATTCAAGGCTCTAATAATTATCGTCGGGGTAGTTTGGCCAATGAAATGATTCGGATTGTCGCTGTAGATAGTATTAATATTCCAAAGCAATGGGGTGTAGGTGAGGGTGCAAATTCGGTTGCATTATTACCGGGCTTTCATATTGTTAAAATATTTTATGTGCATGGTTCACCCGTAGGCATTGATTATTACACTTACGACTCTATTCCTATTCAAACTGTTGCAAATTGCACTTACCAGATTGTGGCGTATACAAGTTCCAAAGATAATACAATGGGGTTTTCCTTTATTGGTTATTCAAGTTCACAAGCGAATGAGCAAGATTGCGGGCAGGGAAGGGTTGATGTAGACAACAATAAGCCAGTCAGCATCTAGTTTTTACATGGATAACTAAAGATAAATAATAACCTTATTGCTTCAATCCTAGGACATGGATTTTTTAACCTTTAAAACAATTACATCATATAAAGCGCACTCCCTGACAATGCGCTTTTTTATAGACATTTACTAAGACAATTAATCAACCGCTTTAATATGAAAATTCTGGCTTTTAACCAGTTCAACGGCCTGAGGATTTAAAGTAATCGTCACAGTATTATTTTCACCATTAATAACAAAAGAGTTGATTAAGCTTAGGCCTTTTTCTTCACTAGATTCATTACGCAATACAATATAGTTTTGGCTTAGTTCAGCAATGGCTTCAAGATGAGTTGTGGTGGACGCAATATTATCGCGAAATACTTTTTTTAGTTCAAACAAATGATATTGAATCTGATTGTTTACTGCATGATCTTCGACAATTTTAGTGAGTAAATGATTGATGAGTAGCTGCGCCGCAAAGTAAAGATTGGGTTTATCAATCGTCTGAAGGGTCATTTCATTTTTTCCTATTTTAAGAAGAGAGAGCTTATTTACTTTATTAAGTGAAACTTAAATTTGCCACTTTTTCTTGTAAAATCAAGTAATATTTAGCAATTAGTAATCTGCAATTACCCTCGATTTTTTACTTTTCCATATTTTAATTTTGAGCAAGGTAGGGCAAATAAAAACATGCAACTACAATCTATAGTGAGGTTTTAAAAAGGTTTTTGCTAGTTGCAATACTCGTGTTTATGGGGGGATTTTGTGTGAAACTGTATTAATTTAATCCGCTGTTCTACAATAATTTACTGATTTTGTTGAGTAAAAAACCTAATACATATATTTAAACGATTTGCATTTACTATTGGCTTCGTTATTCACTATCAGGCAAAGCATGATTACCCAACAAATTACTGCAGTGGCGTTGAAGCTCATTGCGATCTGGTTGGTATTGCAGATGTTTTTAAATATTCCCAGTTTAGTCATGCTGCTCACTCATCTGGAGCAATATCAGCAAAAAGCTATTCCTGCTGTCATTTATTTCTGGATGATTACCTGTTTTCTGATTATTGGTCTGGTAGCTGCCTATTTGATTTTCAAGACCGCCACATCAGTGTTGACTTCTGCCAAAACACAAACCACTTTGGCCTTAGGTGAGGATTCACAAAAAGTCCTATTTCAATTTTCAGGCATTTATTTTGTAGTGCGTTCGCTGGCTCAGTTGCCTGCTGCGTTTGCCGTGATTCCTATTACACCGGTGGTCGATTTAGTGAATCTCTTGGGATTTGTCGGGATTGTAATCCAACTGTTGGCCGGATTGTGGTTGGTTATCTATCCAGGATTTTGGCTAAATTTATTACGTGGTTTTAGAAAGCATAAGCCTTTATAAAGTATCGCTTAATCTGATGTCATGGTTATTTTGAACGATGAGTAAAATAGGACAGGCATAAACAATAAAATAGGCATTTAAAGCGTTTAAAAAGCCTATTTCTTAATTTTAGTTAAGCTATGGTTTACAAAAGATACTAACTCAACAGTAAAATTTACAAATAACCGTGATTTTCTGCATGGTATTCAAATTTTTTACAAGAAATAGTTGTTGAAACTAACAATGAATTTCAGCAATTTGGATTTATACATTCTTATAGTTGTGGGTAAGGGGGCAGGCATGAATCATCATCGTTATTTGCATGAACAAGCACTGTGCCGTGAGTTAAACAATATCGTTTACTGGCGTTTGCTATACCGCACAACATTAATGTGTCTGGCAGTATTTACCATAGTTGGGTTACTGATGCAGGACTTTTTAGAGCAAACAAATTATCTAAAAATAATGGATATCACTAGCCTGATAGTTGGTCCATTATTGATGGCAGAGCTGATTGTAAGATGGGATAAATATTCCAATAAGTCATGGAATAGCATGTTGTTATTGGCCAGCTTTATTATCGTATTGTCTGCCTTGCATATATTTTACTAAGTGCATTAATTCTGCTTATGATTAAGTATTTTTATTCCAGTAATCGAAGTTGTGCCTGTTCCTGCTGTAAAGCCAATTCAGCGACGCCAACGCCCGCTAAGCGGAACATCAATTGCGTGTTCAGTTCAGGCGCTAGGCGTTCAATAATATGCAGTACTGCCACCTGAAACTCATCGTAATGTGGAATATAGCTGGAGTAGGTGACCGATCGGGTGATGGTTTTAAACTGACTGGTTTTAAGTTTAATCGTGACGGTGCGTGCGCTAATTTGTTTTTTCTGCATTTGTTCCCACACCTGATGCGCCAGATGAAGCCAGTGTTCAGCTAGGTCTGGCAGAAATTTATCATCACTAAACGTGGTTTCCTTGGAAAGCTGCTGTCGTTCCCGACTGGCATTGACCGGACGCTCATCAATACCGCGTGCCAGATCATATAGCCGATAGCTATAGCGCCCAAAATGATGTGCCAATTCCGCCTGACTATGTAATGCGAGTTCTCCTACTGTTTGTATTCTGAGATTTTGCATCTTTTGCAAAGTCACCTGTCCTACGCCCGGGATTTTCCCAACCGGCAGCGTGGGTAAAAACTGTGCGACCTGATGAGGCTTTATCACGCATAAGCCATTGGGTTTATTCCAGTCCGAAGCAATTTTGGCCAGAAACTTATTTGGGGCAACACCAGCAGACGCGGTTAATCCAGTGTGAGCAAAGATGTCAGCCCGAATCGCTTGTGCAACATCGGTTGCAGTGGGCAAATTTTTAAAATTGCTGGTCACATCCAGATAGGCTTCATCCAGCGATAAGGGTTCTATCAGGTCGGTATAGTGCTGGAAGATGTCATGGATTTGTCGGGAGACTTCGCGGTATTTATCAAAACTGGGTGCAATATAAATGGCATGGCTACAAAGCTGCTTTGCGCGAGCGACTGACATGGCAGAGCGTAAACCAAACTGGCGTGCTTCATAAGACGCGGCACAAATCACTGAGCGTGGCCCATCCCATGCAACCACTACAGGCTGACCACGCAAATGAGGTTTATCGCGAAGTTCTACAGAAGCATAAAACGCATCCATGTCGATATGCACAATTTTACGCACATATGATCCTGATTGAGCCAATAGGGTAGGCGATATCCCAGATTATAAGCGCTGGAACAGCTACACCAATTATTATTTTAGTCATTTATCACATCATATCCAATCATCTGACAATATTATTCGAATCACAGGATTGGTTGTCTAGCGAACAGTCCTGATGTTTAAATGATAAGTTAAGTCATTCATGGATTTCATTCATAATGACTTGGTATCCTATACCTTATGAGAGCGCCCGCATGTTAGCCACACCTCAAGTCAGCTTATATGAATCATTGCTCAAAAATTCATGGCAGCGTATTTGCCAGCAGTTGAGTCTACAAGCCCATTTTATATTGACCGCTCAGGTTTATCAGGAATTGCTGGATTGTTATAGTCAGCCACATCGTGCTTATCATAGTGTACAGCATCTTGCCGAATGCATTGACTTGTTTGAACAGGTGGGTCATCTGGCAGCGCATCCAGCGCAACTGGAACTTGCGCTCTGGTTTCACGATGCGATTTACCAGACTCAGCCCTCGCCTGATCAGTCAAACCCTGCACAAAACAGTCATGAACAGCCTAGCAATCAACGACGTAGCAACGAACAGCGTAGTGCAGATTGGGCAGCGCAATTTTTAAATCACTGTGACGCTAATCCTGCCATGATTGAACAGGTAATAGATCTGATCATGGCAACTCAGCATCATCAGGCCAGCGATGCGGATGAGCAGCTCATGATTGACATTGACCTTGCCATATTGGGCAGCACGCCCACACGTTTTGCACAGTATCAACAGCAGATCAGCAAAGAATATGATTTTGTCGAACCTGCATTATTTGCCGTTAAGCGCAGGGAAGTGCTGGCCGGTTTTTTCCAGCGTCCGCGAATTTATCAGACCGCTTATTTTTATGAACATTATGAGCAGCAAGCACGCCAGAATTTGCAGGATGCACTCAATGCATTGTGATCAATCATAAATTATTGAAACTTGACTGCGAATGATTTAGGCGTGAGCTACATAGCTTAAGGCCGCACATAAAAAAGCCCGACTATATTCATCCTGAATGGTCGGGCATTTCTTTAGCATCCTGCTATACATCCTGTGTCCCGAAATACTATTCGAGCCTTGCGATTCATATTCACCTTCCAGTGAACGCTATCCATATGGCTAAATCCTTGCCATGTCATCCTTGATTCGCTAAACACATCATCGCGTATTTGACTAGGCTATAATAGTCGCTACAACGCCAAACACTGTACGCCACGGCTTACAAAAGTTAACACACCGTTAAACTGAGAATGCTTTGACTAACATAAAATGAACTTTACAGAGATGCTAATGAGGATTGTAGTTTAATAATCCTGTAGCATGTTTAAACGGATTTGTAGGACCAACTTAACAATAATGAAAATTCATCATCTGAATTGTGGAACGTTTTGCCCCAGTTGCCAGCGTCTGCTGGAAGGCAAGGGTGGATGGCTGCAAGCGGCTAATATGTGTTGTCATTGTCTGGTAATTGAAACCAATGAAGGGCTGATTCTGGTCGATACTGGTCTTGGCGTACAGGATGTACTGACACCAAAACATCTGGGTCGTACCTTTAGAAACCTGATGCGGCCAAAACTGGAGCTGGAAGAAACGGCGTTGTTTCAGCTAGACCAGATGGGCTACAACCGCCGTGAGGTGCGGCATATTGTGCTAACGCATTTGGATCTGGATCACGCCGGTGGCATTGCGGATTTCCCTGCTGCAAAAATTCATGCCTGTAGTACCGAAATTGAAGCGGCACTCAGGCCGCACTGGCGAGATAAATTGCGCTACCGGCCTAAGCAGTTTGAGTTTAATCCCAAGTGGGCAGCCACGATTAATACTACTGATACATGGTTCGGCTTTGAGAATATTCAACGCCTTAAAGGCTTAAAAGAAGAAGTTATACTGATACCTTTACATGGTCATACCCGGGGTCATTGCGGGGTAGCGGTAAAGCAGTCGAGCGGCAAATGGCTTTTTCATGTCGGTGACCTGTATATGGATCGCCGCAGCTTATACGGCAAGGCACCGGCTGCCATGAAGCAATGCGAAAACCTGCTGGCCGTGGATAACAAACAACGCTTAAGCTATGTCAACCGGGTACGTCAGCTAATTGATGAGCATGGTGAGCAAGTAGAAGTGTTTTGCGCCCATGATATGAGCGAGCTGAACTATTATCGGGAAGAGCTGCTGACCGAGTAAAGATTAGAAATATTATAGGCATAACAGCATAAAACCTGTTTTTGGGCATCTTAAAACAGGTTTTATTTTAGGAAAAACCAGCTCATACAGAACTGGTTTTTTTGTATTTATGAACCTGCCGAATAGTCCAGTTTTTCATGTCGTCCAGATAGGTATAAATTACCGGAACAACAACCAGTGTAAGCAGGGTAGAGGTCAGTACACCCCCAATAATGGCATGTGCCATGGGCGCGCGTTGTTCGGCACCTTCACCCAGTCCCAGCGCCAATGGCAACATGCCCATAATCATAGCGCTGGTGGTCATCAAGATAGGTCGCAAGCGTGTTTGGCCTGCCTGAATAATCGCGTCCTCACGTGCTTGGCCTTCGCCTCTGGCCTGATTTATAAAATCAATGAGCAAGATGGCATTTTTGGTGACTAGTCCCATTAGCATAATAATCCCAATAATAGAAAACATATTGAGGGTACTGTGGAACAGGAACAGCGCCATAAATACGCCAATCAACGATAGTGGCAGCGAAGCCATAATGGTGAGTGGATGCAAGAAACTATTGAACTGTGAACCGAGCACCATATAAATAAACAGGATGGCCAGAATTAGAGCAGTGGTAGCATAGCCAATGGATTCTTCCATGTTTTTATTGCCGCCCAGCGTTTGAAACTTATAACCCGGTGGCAATTTCATGTCCTGCTGAATGCGTTTGATATCCTCACCAATATCGCCTGCTGGACGTCCTGATGTATTGGCATCAATCAACACCTCACGGAACAGGTTGCGCCGGTTGATTTGTGAAGCGCCCAGCGTTTGTTCAAAGGTGGCGACCTGCGATAGCGGTATTAAAGTAGGCTGTTGGCTTTGACCCAGATTGCTAGAGGTAAAATACAGGCTTTGCAGTTGATTGATATTTTGCCGTCCGCTTTCGGGTAAACGAACATTCACATCATAGTTTTCGCCATGCGGATCTTGCCAGGTCGTGATGTTATCACCCGCCAGCAATGGGCGCAGGGCTTGTCCAATTTGTCCAACTGAAAGTCCCAGATCACTGGCAGCTTCACGGTTCAAATGTATGGCCAGCGTGGGTTTTGGCTCGGCTAGCGAAGAACGCAGATCCACAATGCCGGGAACGGTTCTGACTTTGCTCATAAACTGGTCAGATAGTTTTTGCAACTGATTTAACTCGGGACCCGTGATCGACACCATGATTGGCTTTAAACCACCGGAAATACTGTCGTCATCAGCTGAAACCGAAGTCACTTTTATGCCGGCAACCGATTGCAACTCCTGTCGAATATCATTAACCAAAACTTTTAAACCGCGTTCACGATCGTTTTTAGGTTTAAGACTTACGCGCAATGTTGCCCGATTACGGCCACGACTTCCGGTTGAGTTGATAGAGCCATAAGTGGTAACTACTTCCGGGAAGTCACGCAAAATCCGGTCTACCTGCTTTACCTTGGCTTCGGTGTATTGCAGGGTAGAATCAACTGGTGTTTCAAACTGCACCTTAAGCTCGCCCAGATCCGGTGTGGGTACAAATTCCTTGCCAATCAGGCCTGCCAACATAAAGGCAATCACCAGTGACAACAGCGCACCACCTAATGTCAAAATGCGAAAACGCAGGCAAAATTTTAAAATGCCGGTATACACTGCATTTAAGCGGTCAATTTGCTTGGTAGTATTATCCAAAAAGCGCTGAAATCCATTTTTCTTTCGATCACTTTCTGGTTTTTCCGGCCAAATTGCAGACAGCATGGGATCAAGCGTAAAACTGACAAACATGGACAGCAACACCGCAGCACTTACCGCTACACCAAACTGGTAAAAGAAACGCCCAATAATGCCGCCCATAAAGGCCACTGGCAAAAACACCGCTACAATCGTCAGCGTGGTGGCGAGTACCGCTAGACCAATTTCACGCGTGCCGTCTAGTGCCGCCTGCTTATGATCCTTGCCCATAGCGGCATGCCGTACAATGTTTTCACGCACTACAATGGCATCATCAATCAGCAAGCCAATACACAGCGCCATGGCCATCAGGGTCATCAAGTTAATACTAAAGCCAAACGCCCAGATGACTGCTAGCGTACCAAACAATGAAATGGGCAAGGTTAGCCCGGTAATAATGGTTGAGCGCCAGGAACCCAAAAACAGCAATACAATAAAGATGGCCAGTACACCGCCTTCAATCAGGGTTCTGACCACATCCGAAATGGAAGCACGGATAGACTTGGCACGGTCAGAACTTAAGGTAAAGGTCACGCCAACAGGTAATTGTTGTTTAATGTCTGCCAACACCGCCTTACTCTGGTCAACCACTTTAATAACGTTGGCGTCCGAGGTTTTTAAAATATCCAGACTGATGGCATTGTTGCCATTGAAGTAGGCGCCAGTATCGGCTTCAGCCTGACTATCAACAACATTGGCGACCTGTGATAAATAAATCGGTGTTTGGTTGCGCCGGGCAACAATCAAGCGATTAAAGTCTACAGGATTTTGCAACCGTCCCTTGACTTCAACTACCAGTTCCTGATTACCACGCTTAAGTGTGCCACTGGGCAGTTGCAGGTTTTCGGTGTGTAATACCTCAATAATCTGGTTAATACTCACGCCCAGCGCCTGCATTTGTTCAGGCAATACTTCAATGCGAATCTGGCGTTGCACATCACCCAGCATGTTGACGTTACCCACGCCAGAAATGGTGCGTAGCTGTGGAATAATGCGCTGATCCAGATAGTTGCTCAAGTCGCGCATGGGCATATTATTAGAGCGAAAAATAACCGACAATACTGGCGCATCACTGGGGTTATAGCGCTCAATTAACGGATCTTCCACTTCATCACGCAATTCAGGTTGCACAATGGCAATCTTATCCCGCACATCCTGCGCTGCCAGCGTTGATGGCACATCCAGATTAAATTCTACAATTACCGTGGACAAGCCTTCGCTGGACGATGAAATAACCTGTTTGACCCCCGAAATGGTATTGATGGAGTCTTCCAGTTTCTTGGTGACATCCGATTCCACCATTTCAGGCGATGCACCCGGATAGGTGGTGTAAACCACTACATAGGGAAAATCAATATCCGGAAATTCTTCAACGGTCATGCGCTGCCATGAGGCCAGCCCTGTCACCATTAATGCCAGCATCAGCATGGCTGTAAATACGGGATTATTGACACTAATTCGGGTGAGCCACATATTTTTACCTTATTATCGACGTTGCCAATCCATGGATGTTCAAACCATCAAAAAGTAGCAGAGTAGTACTTAACTGACCTTAACAGCGCTGCCATTGGCCTGTTCAGAGAATTTGACCAAGCTGACCATATCATCCGGCTGGATTCCCTTAACCAGTACGCTGTTACTGGCACGATCCTGCATGATGACTTCGACATTGATCTTTTGTAGCCGCTTCTGGCGAATGACCCAGACATAAGCCTGCTGCGCGTTATCTTGTCCAATTGCCTGTGCGGGTAAAACCAGACCGGACTGGCTGTTGTTCAGTTGAATGGAACCTTCAACATAATTACCAATCGCAAGGCTGGAAATAGGACTAGTGACATTGGCATAAAACTGTACTGCACGGCTGGCAGCATCAGTCACTGGATTAATGCGTGAAATACGGGCTGCAAACGTTGGTTGGCTTTGGCCGGCAAGCTGGAACTGTATAGTCTGTCCCACTTGAATATTATTTTGTGTGGCTGGTGCTGAGCCTTGTAACTCAAGAGAGCTTGAATCGACAATTTCAAATAAGGTTTGACCTGTGGCCACCGTTTGCCCCATTTGTACCTGACGATTGGATACCACCCCAGAAATGGGTGCACTGACTACTGCATCATTTACTGCTTTTTGGGCAATATTTACCATGGCTTGCTGAGCCGCCAGATTTTCACGCTGTGCATGGGCATCCGCTTTACTACGTTCATATTCAATTTCAGAAATAAAGCCCTGCTTGAATAAACGCTGATTGCGTTCAGCCAGATTCTGGCTTAAGTCGGCCTGTGCTTTGGTCGCCGTATAGTTTGCCCGCGCTTGCAGTAGACGCGCCTGATCATCCTGATTGTTTAAGCGAAGTAAGGTCTGGCCTTTTTGCACGGGATTACCGTTATCTGCATATACCTGCGTAATCGTCCCTGAAGTTTGTGCCTGAACCGAAGTGCGCTGACGCGCCTGTAACGTGCCGGTAAACCGAATCTGGCTTGAAAGACTACGATACTGAGGTTTTACTAAGTCAGTGCCAATGAGTTCAAGCTGGCGCGGCGCGGAAGATTCAGTTGTGGCAGAATTGCCACTTGAGGTTTCGGTTTTTTGGCAGCCCCATAATACGATGCAAAAGGTACAGACAAGGCATAGCCGTGCCGGTAAAACGTTTAAAGTTTTCATAAAATCAAATCCAGATTTTATATAAAGTTACATGACGATTTAACGAAAAATGCAGGAATTACCACAAGATTCGCTGTAATTTTAATGGCTTATAGGTTTTATAACGTCCATGACAGTAAATCAAAGCCCTCACCATCATAGCAAAAGCTTTAAATTTGAGCATTAATTAGTTTAAGCTTTATAGGCATTACATCGCTTTTAGACGATGAATAATCTCATTGTATTGCTGAATGACCTGTTGCTGTCGTTCATTAATCGCCAGAATATTCTGCTGCGCTTCAAACACATTTTTCTTATTGTCGGCAATACTTTTTTGCAGCATTGCCGGAATGGGCTTGTTCTGGCGTTCGTAGGTTGCAGCCTGTGCAATGTCATTACTTAACATGCGTTGTAAGCTAGCCAACTGGGTTTGCAAGTAACTTTTACGTGAAGCCATATCAGCAAGCATCTGATTACGCTTTACAATCGCTTGTGCTGCCGAACCATAAGTTCTGCGTAAATTAATGTCATCCTGACGCTGTGCGGCTTCCGCGTCACGTTTGGCTTTTTGGCGTGCATAGCTTTCGGTAGAGTAGGGCGGCACCCGCTTGATCACCTGCATATTACGGTCAAGCGCTTCATAGCCATATCTTAAGTGCTGATCAGTAATTGTGCTGCTCAGACTAGGCTGGCCATTATTATTATAGTAACGATACCAGCGGATAATCGGCTGAGGGTTATTCACATTGGTCATTGAACCCGAATAACCATAGGCATCGGCAAAGGCAGAAAATGTCGGAAGTAAGATAGCACCAGTCAGCATGCTACCCAGCACAGCGATGCGCACAGATGACCAGCCTGTTTTCAGCGGTAATGAAGCATCGTAAAAAAACTGGCTCATATCCATATCCTGACTTAAAGAATGAGAACATTCTAACTTCCTGCCCAGCATTGTAGAAAAGCGCCTTAGTAAGGGCAATGGCTTTTACTGCAATTTAATCACATACCGCTATTTGACTATGCAAATTTGTGCTTTCAATGAATTAATAGGTATAAAACTGATTATTACAACATCCAAATACAAAAAATAGTGAACCGTTGGTTCAAACCTTGGCAATTGTGCATTGGCAAAACTGCTACAGGTATGCTAAAAAGTCAGTAGCAAATGGGGGAAGCAAGTAATGGTGAATAAACACCCACATAACTTGCGCTCAAGATAACACGGGAAGACGAAACCAATGGAAGAAAATTTTTCTGGCTTAAAGGTAATGGTAATTGACGATTCGAAAACGATTCGTAGAACCGCTGAAACACTGTTGCAAAAAGTAGGTTGTACAGTGTTTACCGCAGTTGATGGCTTTGACGCCCTTGCCAAGATTGCCGATTCAAATCCTGATATTATCTTTGTCGATATCATGATGCCGCGTCTTGATGGTTATCAGACCTGCGCCTTAATTAAAAATAACCAAACTTTTCAAAAAACGCCGGTCATCATGCTGTCTAGTAAAGATGGCCTGTTTGACAAGGCAAAGGGCCGAATTGTTGGCTCAGATGAATATCTGACTAAACCATTTAGTAAAGAAGAATTATTCAGTGCCATTCGACAGCACGTTAATATTTAAGGAGCAGCAGGATGGCTCGTATTCTAGTAATTGATGACTCTCCAACCGAAACTTACCGTTTTCGTGAGATTTTACAGCGTAATGGTCATGATGTGCTTGAAGCAGCCAATGGCGCTGATGGCATTAGTGTGGCGCGTGCCGAGTTACCGGATTTAATCCTTATGGATGTAGTCATGCCCGGAATCAATGGCTTTCAGGCCACAAGGCAGCTAACACGCGGTGCAGAAACCAAGCATATTCCTATTGTAATTGTCAGTACCAAGGATCAGGAAACTGACCGAGTATGGGGCAAAAGACAGGGAGCGCGTGACTATCTGACTAAACCGATTGAAGAAACTTCTTTAATCCGGGTTATTCATCAACTTCTCTCGGCAGTCTAAGCATGGCAGCCCGTGGATTTATTGAGCTTTTGCGCCTCGCAGACTACGGGCGGCAACGGCAACAGGGTGGGCAGGAAAACCAGAATACCCGCTGGTCAGGCATTAGCTTTCGATTTGCTGGTTATCAATTTGTAGCACCACTGGGAGAAGTGGCTGAAGTTGTACCAGTGCCCGGAAGTACCGCTATTCCCAGTGCCAAAAGCTGGATGCGTGGTTTGGCCAACGTGCGGGGACGCTTGCTGCCTTTGACAGATCTTGCCATGTTTCTGAGTTTGCCGGAAACCGAACTGACCCGATTAAGTAAAGTGATGATTGTGGATCAACCCAATAATTATGGGGGAGTTATTGTTGATCAGGTGATGGGGATTCATCACTTCAACAAGCAAAGTTATTTTAGTTCAAATGCGCAATTGCCGGATGCACTCGCGCAATATACCAGCGGCTATTTCGAACGTCATGGACAGCAGTGGCATGTTTTTCTATTTAGTAAGCTCATACAGGATCAGGCTTATCTGAATGCTTCTGCCTAGTAAGAGTTTATGGGGTCGCAGAGATAAAGAATTAGGGAGTTTTGGGAATGAGTTTAAAATTGGGCGATAAAAAAACGCCTTTTTCGTTACGGGGTGGCAATTCAGGAACACCAAAGTGGCTTAAATATATTCAGTCATATTGGGATACTACAGCCTCTATTTTTGGTGACCCAAAACAAGCTAAACCTTTATTATGGCTGGGAATGGCGGGTCTGATTGTTACACTGATTTCCATGGTTTACCTGTTTGTCAATGTGCCTAATGCCAATAACCTGACGCGTGATATTGGCGAATTGCGCCTGTTATCGCAGCAGATTTCACGTTATGCCACTGAAGCAGCAGTATCAGGCAATGTGAAAGCAGCACAGAATCTTAAAGTTTCTCAGGAAGAATTTAATGATCGCCTTTCTGATGTGCATGATATTTATGGCACTAGCTCTGATTCCATTCAGGAAGTCGACAAGCTGTGGGGCAGTATTAATGATGGGGTAAGTCTGATTTTATCCCAACAAAAAACTGTTAACTCGTTGAATGATATTGGGTTAAGTATTGCTGAGGCGATTCCTGATGTACAAGCTGAATACAACGTAGTTGTCGACGGCTTGGTGCGTCAAAATGCACCGAATAGTCAGGTTGCACTAGCCAAAAACCAAGTATGGCTGGCTGAGCGGATTTTACGTTCGGTTAACTCTGTACTGACAGGGGATGAAGCTTCGGTTGCCTCTGCGGATGACTTTAGTACAGATGCTGAAGATTTTGGGCGTTATTTGAATGGTCAGTTGCGCGGTGATGCAGATCTGGGCGTTGAGAAAATTACTGATTCTTCCTTGCGTAGTTCATTGCAATCCATTCAGGAAACATACACTGATGTGATTCAGGTTGCTGCATCCAAGGTTTTGGTTAACTCACCCAAGATTTCTCAAGTACGTAATGCGGCAGGACAGGTATTTACCCAGTCTGATGGCATGCTGAAAAAACTAAATGGCTTGTCCGATAGCGTCAATGCCCGTTATAACAACTTTGTACCTGGTTTTATTCTGTTGTTGTCACTGGGTTTGATTGGTTATGCACTTAATCGCCTGTTTAGCTTACGTTCAAGAATTGATTTGGATCGCGCCCATCGGATTCAGGAAGAAAACGAACAGAACCAGATTGCAATTTTGCGCCTGCTGGACGAACTGGGTAATTTGGCTGATGGTGATTTAACCACCAACGCAACGGTTTCTGAAGACTTTACCGGCGCTATTGCTGACTCGATTAACTTTGCGATTGACCAGTTGCGTGAACTGGTATCGCGGATTAACTCTACATCTGCACAGGTAGCAGATTACTCTCAGGAAACTCAGTCTATTGCCATGCAATTGGCTGATGCGTCTGAACATCAAGCACAGGAAATTGCAGGGGCTTCTGCGGCAATTAATGAAATGGCAGTGTCTATTGATCAGGTATCTGCCAATGCCATGGAATCTGCTGCGGTAGCTGAACGGTCGGTTGATATTGCTTATACCGGTGCTGATGTGGTGCAACGCACTATTGAGGGTATGGATGTTATTCGTGAGCAGATTCAGGAAACTTCTAAACGTATTAAACGTCTGGGTGAATCTTCGCAGGAAATTGGTGACATCGTTTCGTTGATTAACGACATTGCTGACCAAACTAACATTCTGGCATTGAACGCGGCTATTCAGGCATCGATGGCAGGTGAGGCAGGTCGCGGTTTTGCGGTGGTAGCCGATGAAGTACAGCGTCTTGCAGAACGTTCTGCTGCGGCAACCAAGCAGATTGAAGGGTTGGTAAAAACCATTCAAAGTGATACCAACGAAGCTGTTATTTCGATGGAACAAACCACCAGTGAAGTTGTTCGTGGGGCACATTTGGCCAAAGATGCAGGTGTTGCACTTGATCAAGTCCAAACTGTATCTAGGACACTGGCTGATTTGATTCAGAATATTTCTGATGCAGCGCGTCAACAGGCGGCCTCTGCGGGTCATATTTCCAATACCATGAATGTTATTCATGAAATTACAACTCAAACTACAACAGGCACAATCAACACCGCGAAGTCGGTAGGCGATTTGGCTGAAATGGCGGTTGAGTTGCGTGCTTCTGTGTCTGACTTTAAGTTGCCAGAAGATCATTAATGCCAATTAGTTGAGAGTGTCGTCATGGATGAATTGGCACAAGATGGCTTTAAGTCTTTAATGGGTAATGAGCTTGCAACGTTGTGGCGCTCACTGATTGAGTCGCGTATTGGCATGGTGTTGCCAGCGCGACAACATCAGTTGTTTGAGCAACGTATTGTAAAAAACATGGTTCAATACGCATTAGATGCCACAAGCTATTATCAATTGGTGTGCAAAGACAAGGCAGAGTGGCAACGGCTGGCTGAATCTCTCGTTGTTCATGAAACGTCTTTCTTTCGCCATCCTCCTTCCTTTGAGCTGGTTGAGCAGTATTTAGTAAAAGCCAATAAGTCAGTTAAACTCTGGAGTGTTGGCTGTTCCACTGGCGAAGAAGCGTGGTCCTTGGCCATGCTGGGTGATCGTTTTGCGATGTATGGTTATGAAGTGCTGGCGACAGACATTAGCCAGCAGGTATTACTGACGGCAAAAGAAGGGGTTTATCTGGCACGTAAAGCCGAGCAAATACCTGCTCGTTTTCGTTCCGGTTACGGCACTGCTTTAGGTCAGCACTACTGGCAAATCGCAGAGCATTTAAAGTCCAAAGTTTTTTTTCGACAGTTTAACTTAATGAATGTGGTTGGATTGCCGTTCAGGAAGTTGGACATTATTTATTGTCAAAATGTATTGATTTATTTTAAGAAATTTGACCGTCGTGATATTTTGAACGCTTTGGTCAAGTGTCTGGATATTGGTGGAATTCTGGTATTGGGACCTGGCGAAGTACTTGAGTGGCGTCATCCGCAATTGAAAAAAATTGAATGGTCAGGGACGCTGGCATATGAAAAAGTTTGCATCTGAATTGGATAATATGAGCACTTCTTATAAAGAAACCACACAGCAATCTGCCATGGTACTGGGCTGGGTCATTGATTCGCTGGAAGAAACGCTGCAAAACGCCCGTGATATCGTTCAGACTGCCAAACAAGCTGCCCAATTAAAAGAGGCAGGGGAATTGTTGCATCAGGTGAGTGGTACTCTGACCATGACCGAGCTACTTGACCCGCTTATACTGTCAGAGAGTTTGGAGCAATTGGCTGAAGCCATGGCTGTCAATAGTGTTGATTTTAGCCAGCAACCTGTATTGCTGAGTGGAATCCAAGTATTGAGTCGTGAGTTACAGCTGCTGCATCTAACCAAACGCTTACAACCGTTAAGTATTTATCGTTCCGTTAAAGAAATTCGTACATTATTACAGGCACAAAAGCTCTCTACTGGCAGTGCCTACCCAAAACTTGATTATAACTTACTGGTTGAATCTAATCAGGTGCAATCCGTTTTGGATGATGACACCTGGCAGAAAACCACTTTAATTTATCGTCATTTGCTTAATGAGTTTTTATTAAATCCTCAACAGCAGGATAATCTGGAAAATCTGGTTAAGGTGGCACGTTTTTTTGCAGCAGGTGCCAATACTCTGCAAAATGCAGCCCTATGGCAAGTGTTGTCCCGTCTTCATCACGCCATGTTTGATGGAAAGGTGGATTTAAGCTCAGTTGCTTTAAAACATAGCTTAATTCGTCTGGAACGGATGCTGTCTCAAGAACAAGATGATGAAAGCATGCTGTTTGAACTGCTGGAGCTTTTTGAGCAGTTTAATCTTGAACATGAGTTTGCCCTGCATCAGCAAGCCATTAATGCTGCGATGGATGATCGTAGTATTACTTCTCCATTGGTGCTGGACAAGATTCTGGCATTAGTTCAGGAAGCGCGCGTCAAGTTGTCACAACCTGCCAAAGTGGATGCAATTCAGGTCAAGCGTTTGCTGTCTGAGGCTGTACGTTTGCTCGAATTAACCGGCTGGCGGGATATCAGCACAGGGCTTGAGCAATTAATTCAGCAGGTTAATCATAATGGCCGTATGCAAACTGAAGATTTGCTGGATCATCTTAATGATATTGAACAGCAACTTAATCATCTAGTACAGGCATTTGAAACCCAGTCCAATAGTTCGACCGAGCTGGATGATAGTAAGGTGATGAGCGACGCTCATAATGCCGTGGTACGGGAATCTCGGGTTGCACTGGAGTCCATTAAAAATCTGTTTTTTAACTATAGTTCTTCTAAACGCGATGTCACATTACTGGAAGATTTACCGCAGCGGTTTAATGAGTTAAAAGGCATTTTTGTGCTGTTGAACCTGAATCGGGCCGCATCGCTGGTCAGTCAGCTGGTAGAAACCCTAAATCAGACGCTATTAAAAAGTAACTATGTCACGAGCCGTGTACAAATTGACCTGATTGCCCAAGTGATTGCTTCACTGGAATATTATCTGGATCAGTTGGCAGCTCATTTTCACGATGAAAAAGTACTGGATAAACTAGAGCAAATATTACAACAAGTTTACCAGTCGCAAGAAGACAGCACGATTGAACCCGTTGGCGGTGAAAAAATATTTCATGATGAAACTCCACTGGAGCTATTGTCATCAATAGAAGGGGATGCAATGTCTAAGCCCTCTCAGGAACAATCCAACCCAGGTGTTCCGCAGGCCTATCTTGATATTACATTGCCGGAAGATGATTTTTCCGAAGATGAAGATATTCGTGAAATATTTGTTGAGGAAGCCACCGAGGTTCTTGAGAGTCTGCAGGAAAACTTCCCACAATGGGCTAGCCAACCGAAAGACTTTGCCGTGCTTAAGGAAGTTCGTCGCTCATTTCATACGCTAAAAGGCTCGGGTCGTATGGTGGGTGCCAAAGCTTCTGCAGAACTTGCTTGGTCAATTGAAAATATGCTTAACCGAGTACTGGACAATACGGTTGAAGTAACGCCAGTGATGTTGGAGTTGATTTCAAATGTATTGGCGATTTATCCAGAATTGGTTGAAAAGTTTGAATCTCAGCAGAAAATTTCCCTTGAGTTAAGGCCTTATATTGTGGTTGCCAACTTATTGGGCAAAGGTCAACCAGTTGAAGCGAGCCAGTTGCCGTGGACACAATCAGACACTGCGCCTAGTTCAGTGGTTCAAATTGATCAAGCTGAAAACACGATTGTAAATACAGAAGAACCAAATTCAATTGATCCCACTGTTGCGCAAGACAGTAAAGCTGTTGAGCAGCAAGATCCTATGGAGGATCAGGAAGGCCTCAATATTTTTGTTGAGGAAGCGGAAGAACATATTGAAGTCCTGCACGCCTTTATTGCTGATGAAGATGCACATGATGAAGTACCTGATGATGTGATTCGTGCATTGCATACCTTGCGCGGTAGTGCAGCCATGTCGCATGTAGATTCTATTTATCGGTTGGCGGGTGCATTGGAAGAAGAGTTTAAACGCCTAATCCGTATGCATTTGGCCGTTTCAACAACTCATATTGGGTTTTTAGAGCAGTTTGTACAATGTGTGGGTACTCATCTGGAAGCTTTGGAAGATGGCAAAGCATTGCCGCTTGAAGCCCATGATCTGGACTTAATTGAACAGGTGAGTCAGGTCACACAGCAGGCAGCACAGGAAGAAACTGCTGCGATTGCAGGCGGCGCACCTTCCAATGCTGGGCTGGTTTCGCAGTTGCTTACTTTGCCACTGGATGAGCTTCTGGATGCTGAGTATGAACTTGAAGAGCACTTACATCGTGACGATATTAAAGAGTATCTAACCACACTAACCACTCAGAGCCAGCAATTGCACCAAGCTGCACTGGCAACACCGATTACACCATTACAGCAGCTTACTCAATATCTGGCCAATGTTTATTATAAGTTAAAAGATGTTCCACCTAGAGCGATTGAACCCAACCATGTGGAGTGCTTGTTAAGTGCCCATTATGCGCTGACTGAAATTTTTGATGCTTTGGCAGCCACACAAAAGCCAACTTTGGATATGCAGCTAATCGAAGAATTAAGCGATATTCTGGCACATGACTTTAATGCGGCTTGTCTGGCTGAGCTGGAAGAAGAAGTCACTGAAATTGTAGAAGAGGGTGATAATACAGATGATATATCATCAGAAATCGCAGAATCAGCCACTATTGAACCAATTGCCGACAGCTTAGAAAACGAAACCACAGACGCTGAACCTGAGGCTGTAAAAGCGGATACCTCGCTGCCACCAGCGCAACCAGCCATTGCTGCTCAAAGTTCAATAACGCCTGCTATAGATGATCAGGTGGATGATGAACTGCTTGAAATCTTTATGGAAGAAGCAGAGGAGCTGGTAAATGAAATTGACCAGAGCTTTGTATTGTGGCAGCACAATCCATCTGATATTGAGCCACTAAAAATCCTGCAACGCCATCTGCATACCTTGAAAGGGGGCGCAAGGATGGCACAGGTTAGCAGTTTGGGTGATTTCGGTCATGAACTTGAAACTGTCTATGAACGACTGGTCAATGGCAACTTGCAGTCCACACCTGCATTAATTCAATTTATGCGTCATGCTCAGGATATTGTGGCTGAGCAGGTAGAGCAATTACAGTTACATGGAACATCATTCTTTGCTGAAGCAGAGCTGGATTTATTACGTCGCTATCTTGCTAGCGGAGATGCCGGTATTCTGGCTCAGGCCAGTTCTAGCGCCGTATCTAAAGTAGCTGCTGCCCCTGTGGTTGCCCCAGAAAAAGCAAATGTTAGTGCGCCTTCAAAAGATTTGGCTCAACTGGCGGATCAGGGTGACATCAATAAAGCGCCTTCTGCCAAAGCACCTGCGCCCAAAAAACCGACTGGCCAAACAACAACGCAGACCGTACCAAAGCAGGGTCAGCCGCAGCAAATTGTCAGTGCTGTTCATGGTAACAATATAAGTGCGACACGTCACTCGTATGCCAGTGCTCAGGAATGGACTGATGAGGAGCGGCCAGAAGCAGAAATGCTCAGTTTGTTCCTTGAAGAAGCACAAGAGCAGGTTGAGCAAAGTAATCAATTATTACAGCAATGGCTCAAGGACAGTAAAGACAGACGTGCCTTGCTTGAGCTGCAACGTAGCTTGCACACCATGAAAGGTGGTGCGCGTATGGCAGGTATTAGCAGCGTGGCCAATTTTGCCCATGAGCTTGAATTTGTTTATGAAGATTTGGCAACTGCTCAAAACACATTGCCGCCACTGGTTGGCAGCTTTTTACAACTATGCCATGACTGGCTCAGCGATGCCATTTCGGTATTAGAACATAATAGACAACCTGTAGAACCAGTGGTATTGATTCAAACGCTTCAACGTTTCCGCAAGGACGCTGATAGCTTGGTGAGCTTGCCACGCTTTGATGAGGATGATCAGCAATTCCGTGAAGATTATGCTGGTCAAACCTTGTTTGAACAGGACAATATTGCTGAAATTCATGGTGATGGTACAGAACCGCCTTCCATGTTTGGCCTGTTTGCAAGCCAGAATGCTGAACAGACTTCAAGCAACGAGATGATTCGTGTTTCTGCCAGCTTGATGGAAAAAATGATTAACCTTGCGGGTGAAAATGCGATTAACCGTGGTCGCATTGAGATGGGGGTTAATAACATCGGCTTTGTGCTGGATGAAATGGGACTTACCATTGCACGTCTGGCTGAGCAGTTGCGTCGTATGGAAGGTGAGCTTGAATCACAGATATTGGCGCGTCATGAGCAGGAACGTGAGCAATATACTGATTTTGATCCGCTGGAAATGGATCAGTATTCATCTCTTAATCAGTTATCAAAATCATTGGCAGAGTCAGCGTCTGACTTAGTGGATTTTAAAAATACCCTAACCGATAAGATTCGTGATACTGAAAACCTGCTATTGCAACAATCACGTATTCAATCCGAATTGCAAGATGGCCTGATGAATTCGCGTTTGGTGCCATTCTCCCGAATGTTACCCCGTTTGCAACGTGTTGTTCGACAGACTTCGGTTGAATTAAACAAACCTGCTGAACTGATCATTAATAATGCTGAAGGCGAGCTGGATCGTACCATTCTGGATCGCATGGTTGCGCCATTAGAACACATGCTGCGTAACGCAGTGGATCATGGTCTGGAAACGCAAGAGCAACGTGTAGCAGCCGGTAAAGCTGAGCTTGGCCAAATTGAGTTGAATGTTGAGCGGCAAGGCAATGAAATTATTCTGACGCTTGAAGATAATGGGAAAGGGATTAATATTCAGGCGGTGCGTCAAAAAGCCATTGAACGTGGACTGATTAATGCAGATTCCAAACTCAATGACTACGACGTGATGCAATTTATTTTCCATGCTGGCCTGTCTACTGCCGACAAAGTCACCCAGATTTCTGGTCGTGGCGTGGGCATGGATGTGGTGCAAAGCGAAATCAAATTGCTGGGCGGTACTGTGCATGTGGATTCTGTGCCGGGCAAAGGGACACGTTTTACCATGCGCCTACCACTCACTGTGGCTGTGGCCGATGCCCTAATGGTACGTGTGGCAGATCGCCAGTTCGCCATTCCATTGTCACAAATTGACCGGATTGTCCGCGTATCACCTGTGGCGCTGGAACAATATTATCAAAGCCATGATGAAAGCTTTAATCTGGATGGCCAAAACTATCGTTTAAGATATCTGGGTGAATTTATTCAGGGTCTAAAAGCACCCCAACTTCAATCACAAAGCATGTCATTGCCTGTATTGCTGATCAAAGGTATGGGTCATTCCACTGCGATTCAGGTTGACCAATTGGTAGGTTCACGGGCTGAAATTGTGGTTAAACCCGTTGGCCAGCAATTAACTTCGATTGATATGATTTCAGGGGCAACGATTCTGGGTGATGGGTCAGTCACTGTGATTTTAGATGCGCAGGCGTTGGCTCGCCGTGCTGCTGCAACTGTCCGCAATCAGGCTGCCAATATCCAGAAAGTCGCTGAAACAGCACCCAAGCAGGAAAGCAAAAAACGTACGGTCATGGTGGTCGATGACTCTGTGACTGTGCGTAAGGTAACCTCACGTCTGCTTGAGCGTCAGGGCTATGAAGTGGTCACCGCTAAAGATGGTGTAGATGCGATTGAAAAACTGGAAGAAGTGACACCAGATATCATGCTGCTTGATATTGAAATGCCGCGTATGGATGGTTTTGAAGTGGCGACACTGGTACGTCATAATGAACGTACGCATGAATTGCCTATTATTATGATTACCTCGCGTACTGGTGAAAAACACCGCGAGCGTGCATTTTTAACAGGCGTAAATGCCTATATGGGTAAACCATTTCAGGAAGCTGAGCTGCTACAGAATATTGAAGAGTTACTTGCAGCCGTAAGCAATGGATGACTTGATATTCCTTAAGTATGGTTTTGATGTGGCATTAATGCTGTAGTAGTGGTGAGATGATTCCAAAGTTAATCATCGTTGCAGATGACGCAAGACAACGCCATGCCCTGACCGATGTGAGTCAGGCGTGTGGCTTTGAAATTTTGCATTGCGTGGCGTCGAGGCAATTTGATCCTAGCATTGCCCAGCAACAGCCTGATCTTTGGATTATTGATGTTGATAATGAAGATGATTTGCTAGAGCTGATTGGCTATGATCAGCCCCTGTTAATGGGTATGACTATAGCTCCGGCTTTTACCGAGCAGGTGCTTTATAAACGCTGGAAACAGGGTATTAGTCGCAAGTTGCTCACCTTGTTAAGTGACAAGGTTCCTATTCTAAACGATAGTGCTGCCATGAAATCAGCACTGGCAGGGAATGCCAAACAAATCCTGAGTGCTAGTTTGTTGCCTACGGCATGGCGGGTGGTATTGCTTGCTGCTTCCATGGGCGGCTTGGAAGCTGTCAAAGCTTTTCTGGATCAGGTTTCCAATGATTTGCCAGTCATTTTTTTACTGGTCCAGCATATTGATCCTTATATGCAATCACAGCTTCCCCGTATTTTGAGTCGCCATAATCAATGGACATTTGAGATTCTTAATCAATCCGAGATGTCGATGGATATGGGAAAAGTCTATATTGTACCTGTCCAGCACCAGATAAATTTTGATCGGCAAGGGCGGGTCATGATGCAAACAGACAGTTGGCCGGGAGCTTATCAGCCCTCTATCACTACCATGATTCATCGTGCCAGTACTGTATTTAGGAATCAGTTATTAACGATTGTATTTAGTGGCATGGGTGATGATGGTAGTCATTCGGCAGCTTATCAAGTGAATTGTGGCGGCAAAATCTGGGCACAAACCTCAGAAAGTTGCACTTCATCCAGCCAGCCCGATCAGATGCGGGCTACCGGTCAGGTTTGTTTCAACGAAACACCAGAAGGGCTAGCACAACAGCTTGTCCTTGAATATAGACAAAGTAGAGAGAATCGTAATGAATAATAATCATGACGCCAGTCATACCATGAGTTTGCTCACTACCACCACAGGTTTTGTTGATGTTTATGTGATTGAAGCAGACCAGCAATTACCTTGGCTGATTCCACAAAATCTGGTGCTGGCAGCCTTGAGTGCAGAATCCGGAATTCAGGAAATTGAGTGGCGTGACAATAACCTGCCTGTGCTGAGTTTGGTGAATACAAAAATAGCCAAGCCGGTGGCTTTGGTGATTGAAAGTTTAAATGGCCAGCGTTTTGCCTTGCTTGCTGAAAAAATGCCAGATTCTCATCGCGTGCGTATTTCGAGCTTACATGATGAAGACGAGCAAGCTGCTACTGATCCCTTTGTGTTTCAAGTAGTTAAAATGCAAGATCAATTGTATCAGGTGCCTAATTTTGAAAAAATAAACCAGCACCTTGCCACAATGGCGTCTTAGGTTTTAGCTTTATTTTAAACTTAGATTTTCAAATACAGATGCAGCCAGCACGTTCAAACTGGCTGCTGCACAATAACTTATCAATAGTGCCGTTAAGTCAGTAACGTGGTCAAAATGTGCTGATAGATTTCGGTTAATGGCTCTAGATCATCCACAGCAACATGTTCGTTAATTTGATGAATGGTGGCATTTAATACCCCGAGTTCTAGCACTTGTGCGCCAGTGGGTGCAATAAAGCGGCCATCTGATGTACCGCCACTGGTAGATAACGTGGTTTCAATCCCTTTAACCTGACGGATCGCCTGTTGCGCTGCCGCCACCAGTTCGCCTTCAGGGGTTAAAAAAGGTTGCCCAGACAGTGACCATTTCAACTCATATCGTAAATCATGCCGATCCAGAATATCATGCACGCGCTGTTTTAATTGCTCAGCCGTTACTTCGGTTGAAAATCTAAAATTAAAGACGACTTCCATCTCACCCGGAATCACATTGTTCGCACCAGTTCCTGCTTGAATATTAGACACCTGAAAACTGGTGGCTGGAAAAAATGCATTACCTTGATCCCATACTTCGTTTGCCAGTGCCGTCAGTGCAGGGGATGCGCGGTGAATAGGATTGTCAGCTAGATGCGGGTAGGCCACGTGTCCCTGTTTACCAATTACCGTTAAAATACCGTTAAGGGAACCACGACGGCCGTTTTTGACAATATCGCCCAGCTTGCTGGTACTGGATGGCTCACCGACCAAGCACCATTTAATTTTTTCCTGACGGGCTTCTAAGGCCTCTACCACTTTAACCGTGCCATGAATGGATGGGCCTTCTTCATCAGAGGTAATTAAAAAGGCAATAGAGCCTTGATGATCAGGATACTGTGCCACAAAGCGCTCACAGGATACCACCATGGCTGCCAGTGCAGTTTTCATATCGGCACTACCACGACCATAAAGCTTGCCGTCACGGATTTCTGGTTGGAACGGATCACACGACCATTTGGCCAGATCGCCGGTAGGGACAACATCAGTATGGCCTGCAAAGCAAAATAATGGGCCTGTGGTGCCCCGGCGTGCCCATAGGTTATCCACATCACCAAACCGCATCATTTCAATGTCAAAACCAATTTTGGCTAGACGCGCGGCCATAATAGTTTGGCAATTGGCATCATTTGGGGTGACAGAAGGGCAGCGCAATAGTTGCAGGCTAAGGTCAAGCGTATCGCTGTGAGAAAGATCAGGGTTATGCAAGTCAGTAATGGCCATGAATTAATCGAATATGCGTTAAATCGTTGCAGTATCATAACATTGATTAATTTGGTGCAGTCATCAAGACTAAAAATGCTCAATAAAAAGCGTGTTGTTTATTAAATTTTTTTTAATTGAAACTGACCTTAGCAAAAAACCTTTAGCAATAAAAAACCCATTATCGAATCGACAATGGGCTAATGATTTAATCCGTTGAACGGCTTAAATTACATTTTGTGCTGAGTATCAGCGGCAGTGTCAGTTACTTTGTCGCCTGCTTTTGAAACATCCTGACCAAAACCTTTCATGGTGTTACAGCCAGTTAGAACAACACCTACCAGCGCAAGGGCAGCGATTAATTTCATGTTTCTCTCCAGAAGATACAATATAGTTTGTAGCTCTAAACTTATATGATTGATATCTGATTGAAAATATCTACTGCGTTAAGGTTCGGTTTCAAAGTGTTATCAAGATTGATGGATTGAGGGCTTTTGTGAATAATCCGTAACATATAATGCAAAACTACTTTATTTTCAGTGTCTAACAATAAATAAAGTCCATTACGCCAATACACAGGATGAGTTTCGTTGCCTAAATCAGTAGGCGAGTTTATTGGCATGAAATCCGGTATCGCAACCATCCATTCCTGTCGACTGGCATAACGCCATGTAAAGCCTTTTGGGGCAGGTGGTACCGTGTAACCCCAAAATCCAGTTAAGTGCTGCGGTGTTGCCCAGTTAGGGTAATGCACCGGTTTACCAGCTGGATAATACAGGCGACCTTTTATAATTGCACGACGCAGGTCAATGGCATGCTCATCGGTATGCGTGACATTAAACTGGTGCAGGCAGACATGATTAAGTTTTCGATCCAGACTGTCACGCCGGTTAGCACCAAGCCAGTGCTCGGGGTTTAAATGACCTTCACCCAGATAAAACTTGATCGCAACTTCCCAGTGTTCAATTTTTTGCGTGTCCTGATTTAAAATTAAAAAATCAATTTCGCCCACTGTACGCTGACCATCCATACGCTTGATGCCTTGCCCCAGCAAAGTAAAGGGATGATAAGTATTATCATGTAGCCAGAACGCCAGTAAATGTTCAAACCGAATACCCAGCCGTCTGCTATGCAAGCTCAACAGATGTTGTTCAAGTTGCTGTGGATGGGTGTCTAGTTGCTGCAAGCGGGGCAGGTAATTGACAAATTGCTGCTGCCAGAATTGGCTATCAGGTAACACAATATCTTGTGCAGAAATGAATTGATTGGCATTGAACGCGAGTGACGCCGGCCAGTGTGCAAGCAGTGGTGGACTAGCAATACAGAAAGCCAGCTCCCGAACCAGTGGATGCCTAAATAGTAACCAAGGTTGATCAGTCGCCAAAAAGTTCATTATCTTAAAAAATTAAAAAGAGCTGCAGAATAGCAGTAAAGGTCAAGCGATGAAAAGAAAGCAGGAAAAGTAAGCAGGAAAAGTAAGCTCTAAAACAAAAAACCACCAGACTTTGTTATATCAAAGTGGCGGTTTTTAAAAATTCTATTATAAATGGTGCCCCGAGCCAGAATCGAACTGGCACGCCCGTTAAGGCGAGGGATTTTAAATCCCTTGTGTCTACCGATTTCACCATCGGGGCCAAACTTATAAACATACAGTTTCTAAAGAAACTGGAGGCGCGATCCGGAGTCGAACCGGACTAATCGGATTTGCAATCCGGTGCATAACCGCTTTGCTATCGCGCCAACTGATTGCACTATACTGCATAACTCGCATTACTGCGCGCCGTGCCAGCGAAAAAGCATTGCCTTTTATCATCGCTGTTCAGGCCGACAATATTATCAGCCTGAAAAAAAAATACAAGTAAATCAGACTGACATTATGGCTAAAAAGACAGCATTCACGTCAAAACTTAGGGCTGGATTTAAGGTATCATGCGCACAATCATTAAATTGCGGAGAAATGATTGTGGCAAACTTGCTGGATGGTCGTGCATTAGCTGCAAAAATAGAACAGGATTTAAGCCAGCGTGTGACGGCTTTAAAAGATAAAACCGGACGTACGCCAATTTTGGCCACGATTCTGGTGGGTGATGATGGTGCATCAGCCACTTATGTTCGCATGAAAGGCAATGCCTGTCGGCGTGTGGGTATGGAATCGCTTAAGGTGGAGTTGCCGCAGTCAACCACTACCGAGCAATTGCTGGCTGAAATTGAAAAACTCAATGCCAATCCTGATGTGCATGGGATATTGCTTCAGCATCCGGTGCCTGAGCAAATTGACGAGCGCGTCTGTTTTGATGCGATTCAGTTAAATAAAGATGTCGATGGCGTCACTTGTTTGGGCTTTGGCCGCATGAGCATGGGTGAGCCTGCCTATGGCTCTGCAACGCCGCAAGGCATCATGACGATTTTAAAAGAATATGGCATTGAGATTGCAGGAAAGCATGCTGTGGTCGTGGGTCGTAGTGCCATTTTGGGCAAACCAATGGCCATGATGCTACTGGCAGCCAATGCCACCGTGACGATTTGCCATTCTCGTACCCAGAATCTGGCCGAGCTGGTGAAGCTGGCAGATATTGTCGTTGGTGCAGTGGGTAAGGCAGAGTTAATTAAGAAGGACTGGATCAAGCCGGGTGCCGTGGTGGTGGATGCCGGTTTTCATCCGCGAGAAGGCGGCGGCGTGGGTGATGTTGAGCTAGGTGGTATTGAACAGATTGCCAGTAGTTATACGCCTGTGCCAGGTGGGGTAGGACCCATGACCATTACGACTTTAATTCGCCAGACTGTCGAAGCAGCTGAAAAGGCACTGGACTAAATGCAGGCAACACACCGTATAGGAAGTCAACCAGTCTCTATCCAAGTGCCTGAGATGTTATTGCAGGCGCTACATCAGGTCATTCCAACTACAGGCCTAAGTTGCCAGCGCTTGCCGGATACCCCGATTGATCTGTGGTTGATCCCACCGGATTTGCCGACAGAACGCATGGATGATGAGGTAGTGCGGCGCATCTGGAACGATACGCCGTACTGGATTTTTTGCTGGGCATCTGGGCTGGCCATGGCACAGTGGTTGCTGGCGGAACCACAGCATGTAAAGGACAAAGTGGTATTGGATTTTGGCGCAGGCTCGGGCGTGGTGGCGATTGCTGCAAAACTGGCAGGTGCAAAACGGGTGATTGCCTGTGATATCGACCCTATTAGCCTAATTGCCTGCCGTGAAAATGCCTTGCTGAATCAGGTAGAGCTTGAGTATCTTGCTGACCTGTACGCCTTTGCTGAACAGGCGGATGTGCTGCTGGCCGCTGATGTGCTATATGACCAAAGCAATCGGTTTTTTCTAGATGAGTTTTTAAGGTTTGGCAAACAGGTATGGGTTGCAGACTCGCGGGTTAAGAATTTTTCACATCCGGCTTATGAAAAAATGGATGAGCGTAGTGCCACCACATGGCCTGATCTGGATGAAGCCCGTGAATTTAGAAATGTGAGTTTTTATCGTACGATTAAATAAGATTGGGATTACAGTTTTATTGAATAAACCCATATAAGAATTTAATGCCAAATGCTTTTTTATCGGTAAAAGGTGGCATTTCATCCCCTAATTTGGCTATATTATAAGTCAGCTAATTTTCAGAATCACGGTTTTAGTCTTACTTTAGCCTTTCTGAAAAACAACTGGGTACAATTAAAATCAGCTACTGATTAAGTAGACATTTAGAATATTAAAGGCATATTACTGTGAAGTATTATCGTTATACCGATTTAGCTTGGCTAAATCGTTGTTTGTTTACGCTGCTATTTCCACCAGCTGTCCTCACCATTATAGGTTTGCTACATGGCGTGTATAGCTTGCAGCGTCTGCGTAGCCAGTCATCATTGGCCACACTCGACAGCTTGAGTCCTGAACTCTCACATTTGTTAATGATGGATGGCATTTTGCGGGTGTCACAGATTAGTCTGACCATCCTCATGCTGACTTTTTTTGCGTTTTGCTGGCTATATTATGCCAAGCGTAACCTGATTGCGCTGTTTCAGCAGGTCGAGCATTGCCTGATCAATAACCTCAAGCAGTTTGCCAACCTGTTTATGAGTATTTTCTTTTCGTTGCGGATGATGCGCGAGCTGTGGCGAACCAGTATTCCCAAAAATCATCGCCATGGTATTCAGCACTGGCTGGTTCCAGTGTGGTGGATCATCCTGATTGCTGCCAACACCTGTAAAATTGTTGCGGTGGTATTGCTGGCCAAGGCAATTACAGTAGGGGAGTGGTCTAAGGGCTATGAGTGGATGCTGGCGGCTTATTGTTTTTATTTTCCCTTGTATATTTTAACGTGGCGTCTGGTCAACCAGTTGGCGCATTATCAGAAAATTCAATGGCAACAAGTCATGACCCAAAGTGCTTAATGCTTTGCTGTTTTTGGTGTGGTGGTGTCTGCCTGAGCAAAGCATCTCATTAAGCTATTGAAGATTTCAGTGGATAAAAAGCCCGATACTAAACTGATCAGTATTGGACTTTTTAACGAGGACGCATCACGAACCCAAACAAGCCACCGTCACTTGCTTTAAGGTATGAGGGCTGGTGTTGAGCATGTCAATGCCAGCAGTATTACTGCTATTGGATAACTTGGGGGTGGTAGACAAACCAAATGACGTGCGATCACTATTGCCCAAAGGCACCTTACTGTTAGTGTTATTGTTGTTAAAGTCCTGCTGCTCCAAATTGACAAATTCTTTTTGATCCAGAATATTGGTTTTAACCGGCGTGTTTAGGGCTAAGCCTAATTCTTTGGCACAGGCTTTTTGCAGTTTCTGGTTAATGATGGCATCGGTTGTTTTGCTATCTAGCGTATAGCTGATGATGACTTGATCCGGATTGCTGGGTTCACGCTGGTAGCCGGTTTTTCCATTATAAGGCTGGATACTCTGGCAGGCGGTAAGACCCATGACTGCGGCTATTAATCCCAGCAGGGCAGCGTGTGAATAGCCTGCTTTTTTCAGGCCAGTAATAATCCGAGTATTGCTTAGCATGTCATTTTTGACCATGACTGTTGTCCTTTGCCGTGATGGGCCTTAAATCTTGTGAAAATTATTGCACAGGATGGCACGCTAAAAATTTTTGAATTGTGCAATTGATGTGATAAAAAAATTACTTCACTATCGCTTTTAACATTAAAAATTTATTATCAAAATCAATCTCAAAACTTGAAGTCAAACACCGGGCATAAAAAAGAGCCACCGTAGTGACTCTTTTAGATGACTTAAATAACTTAAGCTACTTTTTCAACATTAATAGCCTGAACCAGCTGTTCACGACGCGCTTTTAATGCATCTGGCACATGGTCACCGATTTTTTCAAACAGTTCAGCATGGCTTTCCAGCTCTTTGGCCCATTGCTCGGCACTTTGAGAAGTCGCTTGCTTGAATTGTTCGGCAGTAAAGTCAGAACCTGTCCAGTTGAGCTGATCATAGCTTGGTACATAGCCAATTGGGGTCTCAGTAGCTTCAGCCCGACCTTCGCAACGATCAATGATCCATTCCAGAACGCGCATGTTCTGACCAAAACCTGGCCAGATAAAGTCGCCATTTTCATCACGACGGAACCAGTTGACGTTGAAAATCTTGGGCAGCTTGGCACCAGATTTCTCCAGATTTTCACCCAGATTGAGCCAGTGCTGGAAGTAATCACCCATGTTGTAGCCGGCAAATGGCAGCATGGCAAATGGATCACGACGTACAATCCCTTGCTGACCAACAGCCGCAGCGGTGGTTTCAGAACCCATAGTCGCTGCTTTATACACGCCATCTACCCAGTCAAACGCTTCTACCACCAATGGCACAGTGTCAGCACGACGGCCACCGAAGATAAAGGCAGAAATGGGTACACCAGCCGGGTTTTCCCAGTCGGCATCAATGGATGGGCATTGGCTGGCAGACACGGTAAAGCGTGCATTGGGATGCGCAGCTTTAGTACCTGATTCAGGTGTCCATGCTTTACCAGTCCAATCGGTTAGGTTGGCAGGCGCTTCCTTGGTTAAGCCTTCCCACCACACTTCGCCATTGTCAGTGACCGCAACGTTGGTATAAATCACGTTTTCATTCAGCGTAGACATACAGTTCGGGTTGGTTTTGGTGTTGGTACCCGGTGCAACGCCAAAGAAACCAGCTTCCGGGTTAATGGCATACAAACGGCCATCTTCACCCGGCTTGATCCATGCAATGTCGTCGCCTACAGTTTCAACTTTCCAGCCTTCAAAACCAGCCGGTGGAATCAGCATGGCAAAGTTGGTCTTGCCACAGGCAGACGGGAACGCAGCGGCCACATAGTGTTTTTCACCCTGTGGACTGGTCAAACCCAAAATCAGCATGTGTTCAGCCAACCAACCTTGATCGCGACCCATGACAGAAGCAATACGCAGCGCCAGACATTTTTTGCCCAGCAGTGCATTACCGCCGTAACCTGAACCATAAGACCAGATTTCACGGGTTTCGGGGTAGTGAACAATATATTTGGTATCGTTACATGGCCACTTCACACCTTGCTGGCCAGCTTCCAGTGGCGCACCCACAGAGTGAACGCACGGCACAAACTCGCCGTCAGTGCCCAATACGTCATACACGGCCTTGCCCATACGCGCCATCATGCGCATGTTCACTACCACATAAGGAGAGTCAGACAACTCAATCCCGATGTGTGCAATATGACTGCCCAGTGGTCCCATGGAAAAAGGAACCACATACATAGTACGGCCACGCATGCAGCCTTCAAACAGGCCATTTAAGGTTTGACGCATTTCCGCCGGATCAGTCCAGTGGTTGGTAGCACCGGCATCTTCCTGTTTTTCTGAACAGATAAAGGTGCGGTCTTCAACACGGGCAACGTCAGATGGACTAGAGTTGGCAAGATAGGAATTTGGGTGTTTTTCTTGGTTTAATTGGCGCATGGTGCCGTTTGCAACCATGAGGTTCAGCAGGCGTTGATTTTCTTCTTCGCTGCCATCACACCATTCAATGCGGTCTGGTTGCGTCAATGCTGCAATTTCTTCCACCCAAGCGATCAGTTTAGGGTGGCGAACGAATTCAGGTGCGTTCACTTTGGTCATGGTGAGGCCTATCTATAAGGTAGAAGCGCAGATTCGGATCACGAATTACAGCGCCAGAAAAATTGTTGGTCTATTAAACCACAAAAGCAGTTTTTATTTAAGATACCTTTTTATACCAATAAGTAACTTGTCAACCTAAAAAAATATTATAATTCAAATGGTTAATTTGTAAATATTACCCAGCATTTAGGTAAAATATGATTACGTTATACTCATCATTTTAAATTATGATATTGATAAGCACCTGATAAAATTAACCTTTATAAAAATACCCTCTTGCGTAAAATTTTGTAGAAGCGATAAAACGGTTTTTTTGGCCTAGAGGGTGGCAAATAATGCTACTAAAATTTGCTGTAATCTCAGGTATGATTTTTGGGTTTTTAGATTCATCCTATCAATGCTAAAAAGGAGCAGGATAATGCAGTTACAGGATAAAGTCGCTATTGTCACTGGTGGCGCGTCAGGCCTTGGTTTGGCAACAGTAGAGGCGTTTGTGGCCAAAGGTGCAAAAGTGGTGATTTTTGACCTGAACCAGCAACAAGGCGATGAGGTTGCCAGCCGGTTAAACACAGCGCATGGCGATAATGTACGTGCTTTGACAGTTGATGTCACCGATGAAGTGGCAGTGCATGCGGCCATACAGCAAGTTGTATCCCTGTTTGGGGGGCTGCATATTTGTGTGAACTGTGCAGGGATTGGTTCGGCTACACGTACTGTCGGCAAAAAAGGTGCGCATCCCTTAAATACCTTTGCCAAAGTTATCCAGATTAACCTGATTGGTACTTTTAATGTGACGCGTCTGGCAGCTGAAGCCATGCAGCATAATGCTCCTGTCAATGATGATGGCGAGCGTGGCGTGATTATTAACACCGCTTCTGTAGCTGCTTTTGATGGTCAGATTGGTCAGGTGGCATATTCTGCGTCCAAAGGTGGCGTGGTTGGTATGACTTTGCCACTGGCGCGTGATCTGTCGGTGATGGGTGTGCGTGTCAACTGCATTGCACCAGGGATTTTTAATACCCCGCTGATGAACAGTTCACCAGATTCGGTAAAAATGCCTTTAATTGAAATGACTCAGTTTCCAAAACGTTTAGGCCATCCCAGTGAATACGGTCAGTTTGCTGTACATATTGTTGAAAACAGCTTTTTAAATGGCGAAACCATTCGTCTAGATGGTGCAATTCGCATGGCGCCACGCTGATTTGAAATGTTGTGCTGACGGTGGCGTATTTGGCGTCACTGTTAGCATCAACCATAAAAAATGACAATTGCTTTGTTTGCCCATACCTTTTAGGCTTGTTTCACTCTTTGAATATCTAAAACCCTATGACCCAAGCGCCTGTTCCTGCTGCTTTCCATCTCTGGATTGATGCCGATGCTATTCCACGCATTTTGCGCGATATTATTTTTCGGGCATCGGATCGTCACTTGCTGGGCGTTACATTTGTAGCCAATCAGCCAGTTGGTATCAAGCCGTCTGTCCGGATTAAATCCATTCAAGTGGCGCATGGTGCAGACAGTGCAGACCGTGAAATTATTGAGCGCATGCAAGCTGGCGATATTGTGGTCACGCAGGATATCCCACTGGCCGCGCAAGTGATTGAAAAAGGCGGCACTGCCATTAATCCACGCGGCGATATTTACACACCGGATAATGTACGGGCACGTTTGCATTTGCGCGATTTTATGGAAGTGCTGCGTGGTTCAGGTGTACAAACCGGCGGCCCACCACCCATTTCGGATAAGGAAAAAAAGGCTTTTGCCGATTCGCTGGAAAAAATCATTCAGAAAGAAAAACGGAAACATGCGAATCATTAGCTTTTCATGGCACAACACATTAAATCACAGCATTGAAATTATATTTGAGCCATGGGGAATGGGTTATACTTTATTATCAAATTCAACTTTAACGGTTTATTATGGCTGCATAGATGTTGAAAATGATATGCATATAAGTTTGAAAAAGAAATTTTTATCTATTTATTGTGGTAGTGGCGAGAAAATAAAAATCATTATAGATGGTCAAGACGTTACTTCAGTTTATGGATTTTTAGCTCATCTCAAGCACAATAGTAATTGGACGTCAGAATGAACACTTCACAACTTTTGCTTGGCGTATTGTTTAGCTCAATCGGACTAGGTTATTTTATTTATGGTAAAAAGCAAAAAACCATTGTGCCATTTTTATGCGGTTTGATTTTGATGATTTTTCCCTACTTTGTTGAAAATACTGGCTTGATCGTTTTAGTTGGGGCAGTAGTATCCGCTATTCCTTATTTTGTCAGATTATAGTGTTTTTAGAACACAAAATTTCTCGTCGATATTGCATGCTTCATTGTATTGAGAAGTCACTGAGAATCCCCATTAAAACCTTATCTTCACAGTATATGGATAAGCTTTGTCGCAGCGTTCTGACCGTATTTCTACTACTGATCTTTCAGCTATTGATAGCTTGCTTCAAGACATTCGTAGCTGTAATCAGTGTGCTGATTTTTTGCCGCACGGTACACGACCCATTTTGCAATTTAACCCCCAGGCAAAAATTCTGATTGCCTCGCAGGCACCGGGACGCAAGGCACATGATAGCGGAATCCCGTTTAATGATCCGAGTGGCGACCGCTTGCGCCATTGGCTGGGGATGAGCCGTGAAACTTTTTATGACGCTAGTCAGGTGGCTATTGTGCCGATTGGTTTTTGCTATCCCGGCAAAGGCAAATCCGGTGACCTTCCACCACGGCCAGAATGTGCCGCAACGTGGCATGAGAAATTGCTAAAATTGTTGCCGAATATTGAGCTAACGATTTTGATTGGCCAGTATGCGCAGGTATATCATTTGCAAGCGGCACATACGTCTTTGACAAACACTGTGATGAACTGGGATAAGTTCTGGCCGCACATCATGCCATTGCCGCATCCCAGTCCGCGTAATATTTTCTGGTTGCGGCGTAATCCATGGTTTGAAACTGAGGTGATTCCGATATTACAACAGCGTGTCGCTCAGGTGCTCAATGGCGTAACGCCCTAAAATTCCCAGTCATTATTTTAATTTTTGTTTGTCTGGAAATGTCTTGCAGCTGTCAAAAAATAGGCGCATGATCAGCGCATGAAATTAATCAATGTGGTTTCCGTTGTCTCTCCCATCGTATCAGCAATTATGGTACGACCTGTGGCTGTGCGTATCTGGGCAGCGATTTTGGGAAAATACGAGCGGAAATAGCTTTAAGGATTTCGATTTATAGCCGCTCTTAGAGCGGCTTTTTTTATGGCCGGATTGTTTATGGCAGCGTTTTTATATTAATGACACCAACAACAGGAGAATAACGATGAAGAGTGACGACTTGAGTACCGATCAGCCCCCGCAGCTGTTGCGGCTACCTACCCATGCAAATCATGCAGATGCAGTGATAATCGTGGCACAAAATAGTGCCAGTCGCTTGCAGGTAAGTAGCCGCTATATTTTGCTGGTATTGATTTGGTCAAGTACACCGCTGGCGGTAGTGTGGAGTGTGCAGGACTTGCATCCCATGTGGGCGCTGACAGCACGTTTTAGTTTAGCGGCGCTATTGGCCTATGCGATTTGTCGGGTGATGCGGTTACGTTTACCGTTGCATAAGCTTGCTTTGCAAAGCTATTTGGCCGGAAGCCTGAGCCTGTTGGGTGCCATGCTACTGACTTATCTGGTAGCACCGCATTTGGCCTCGGGACTGATTTCCCTGTTATTTGGTTTTGCACCATTGGTAGCTGGCCTCATGTCATTTGTATGGGTCAAGGATCAAAAGCTGTTTGCTGAGCAATGGCTTGGAATGTTGATTGCTGTACTTGGGCTGAGTTTTATTTGCTTAAGCGGTGAGCGTGCCTTTGCGCATCCTGTGGGGATTGGTCTGATATTTCTGGCGGTACTGTGCTATGTCGGCTCGATGTTCTGGGTTAAGCAGGTACACGCCAATTTGCATCCGCTGGTACAAACTACAGGGTCATTGATCATTTCAGCGGTGGGAATCATCATGTTGATGCCGTTGTTCTGGCAGCATTTGCCCACGCATATTCCCTCTACGTTGACCATCATGGCAATTTTGTACAGTGTGGTGGTGGCATCAGTAATTGCCATGCTGTGCTACTTTGATCTGGTGCAGCGCCTGAATCCATCTACAGTGGCACTGACCACGGTGCTGACGCCAGTGCTGGCGCTGCTGTGGGGCGTATGGTTTAATCATGAGCATGTTGGCGCAGGGGTGATGAAAGGGGTCGGCGTTGTGTTGCTGGGTTTGATGCTTTATTTTGTGCGCGAATGGATGGCCGGTTTTAGAGCGCGGCAATTTAAGGCAAAACAGCCAGAGGTTGGATAAGCCTTGATTAAAAATTTGAGTTGATTATTTTTGAACGCTCGGCTGGATTGGCCGGGCTTTTTTAGTTTTTTCTTAGACAAAAATTTTTATTATAAAAATTTTACAGTTGCGCTTAAGCTTTTGACTTAAAGTGGCCGCGTTGTGATTTTGACTTAATTAATTGAGCAATAACAGCAGGTTTTTGCATTGGTTTATTGTGTAAGATCACCGTTAATAGGGTGGTGGTGATAGCAGGATAAAGACTCATATTTAGGCGTTGTGACTGATTTTTTCAGTACAATGAATCAGCCACAATGCTTAAAAAGAGTATTTAATGGCAGCACTTGCACTAAAGTAGGTTGTAAAGCCCAAGGATTAGTAATCATCCATTGTCCTGAACTGATCGAGTTCATTTTCTTCGGTCAGTTTCTGGTTGATGCTCTCAGCCAGCTTGGCGCGGTCATTGGGATGCAGACTAATAAAGTAAGCGCCAGTTCTAAAGCCTTCCAAGTCTTCATCTTCACTGTAAACCACGCGTGCGGTTGCAGCCAGATGAAAGGCATTGCCCGGATGACTGAGGGTGAGGTGAACATGGGAGCCGGGTGGAATGCGTTCACGCGCATAGAATGACAGCCCGCTTTCGGAGATGTTCACTCGTGTTGGGCTGGGTAACATGGTTTCAACCATGGCGTCATATAAAGCACCAGTGATAAGATTCAGCTTTTGGTTCATGAGTTGAACCACACGGGCAACCGTTGGACTTTCCTGTTGTAATGCCTGTGCTAACTGCCCTTGAACGCTGTCAATCTCATCAAGCTCTGCCAGCAGCAAAAAATAGCGCGGCAGTACAAAGCTGGGGTCGTAGGGGTCTTTGAGTGCATCAGTACGGGTAATCAGTTGGTAGTTGGTACGTAAGGCAGCATTGATGCGTGACATGAGACGGCGTTCACCTGTGTCTGCTCCCTGCTGTAAATTTTCCATTTTCTTTCCTCGGATGACTATATGTTTAAGCCGATCTCGCTGTTTGTTGGGTTGCGATACACTCGAGCACGGCGAAGCAATCACTTCATTTCTTTTATTGCCTTAGTGTCCATCATTGGCCTAACGCTTGGGGTTGCAGTTTTAATTACTGTTCTGTCAGTCATGAATGGTTTTGACCGTGAACTTAAAACCCGCATTTTGGGTATGATACCTCAAGCGACTGTGTCGTCTACAGAAATTTTACCCGAATGGCGCTCTTTAGTCGAATTAGCAGATAAACAACAACATGTCGCAGGTTCGGCACCGTTTACCCAGTTGCAGGGTATGCTGACGGCGCAAGGGCAGGTGTCTGGTATTTTGGTGAGTGGGATTGATCCCAAGTTTGAAAAAAAGGTATCTATTGTTCAGGATTACATGACCGCTGGGTCGCTGGATAATCTAAAAGATGGCGAGTTTGGCATTGTATTGGGCAAGGGCATGGCCGATGGGCTGGGGCTGCGTGTTAATGACAAGGTCACGCTAGTGCTGCCAGAAGCTTCACCATCACCGGCAGGCGTGGTGCCGCGTTTTAAACGCTTTACCGTGGTGGGGATTTTTAGCATTGGTGCCGATGTGGATTCGATGATTGGCTATATTGCCCTCAATGATGCAGCCAAACTGCTGCGTTTGCCCAATGGCGCGCAGGGCGTACGCATGAAGCTGGATGATATTTTTGCTGCGCCGGAAGTGTCGAGCAAATTACTGAACCAGCTTCCTCCCAATTATTATGCGTCCAACTGGACAGAAACCCATGGCAACCTGTTTAGTGCGATCCAGATGGAAAAGGCTATGGTTAGCTTGCTGCTGTTTTTGATTGTGCTGGTCGCGGCCTTTAATATTGTGTCCTCTCTGGTGATGGTGGTAACTGATAAAAAATCCGATATTGCCATTTTAAGGACGCTGGGTGCGTCACCAGCGACGATTACCCGGATTTTTATGGTGCAGGGTGTGATTATTGGCGCGTTTGGCACGCTGGCTGGTGCGGCATTGGGTATTTTGTTGGCCCTGAGCATTAGTGACGTTTTGGGCTGGATTAACAATACCTTTGGCCTGCATTTGTTTGATGCGTATTTTATTAATTATTTGCCGTCTTATTTGCGCTGGCAGGATGTGTTGATTGTGGTGTCACTGTCATTGATCCTGAGCTTTTTGGCGACGATTTATCCGGCACGCCGTGCCGCCCAGATTCAACCGGCAGAGGCGCTCCGCTATGAATAATCCGCAATTGCAAAAAAATCCGATCCCACATAACGCCTCCAATGTGGTGCTGTCGGCACAACGTCTGGGCAAAACCTTTGACGATGGTCGCAATCAGGTTGAGGTACTTAAGGGACTGGATTTTTCCATTCATGAAGGTGAGTTTGTTTCTATTATTGGTGCCAGTGGTTCGGGTAAAAGTACCTTGCTGCATATTCTGGGCGGGCTGGATCTGCCAACCTCAGGCGAGGTCATTTTAAAAGGCCATGCCATGAACAAACTCAATGAAACCAAACGCGGCAATTTACGCAACCAGTATCTGGGCTTTGTTTACCAGTTCCATCACTTGCTGCCCGAGTTTGATGCGATTGAAAACGTGAGTATGCCGCTGTTGCTGCGTGAAAACAGCACGGTGGAGCAGGCCGAGCAGCAGGCCACCGATTTGCTCACCAAGGTGGGCTTAAAGCATCGCTTGACCCACAAACCCGGTGAGCTGTCCGGGGGTGAGCGCCAGCGTGTGGCGTTGGCGCGTGCGCTGGTGACCCGTCCGGCCGTGGTACTGGCTGATGAGCCCACGGGTAATCTGGATCGCCGCACAGCGCTGGACATTATGGATTTGCTCAAAGATTTGCGCAGTGAGCTGAACATGGCCATGCTGATTGTGACCCATGATGAGCAGCTGGCGCATTCGGCAGATCGTATTTTGCACATGCAGGATGGTTTGTGGGTGACGCCTTAAGCTACCCATCACACTTAAAACCTTGCTGGCCAGTGAAATGACTGGTTGGCAAGGGATTTATATTCAATAAAAAAACAAGAAATTTTAGAGTAATTACAATTGATAATGGCATTGCTGGGCTTTATTGCTGGGGTCAGTACGATCGGCTTTCATTCGTTTCTTTCAAATATTTTTCCGGTTTGGCTCTGGCTGCTTAGTCTGTTTATGGTCTTGACGATACTTGTCCTGCTTAATCGTACGCAGATAAGACACGATTTAATATCCCGGCCTTATAGGTCGTTTGGTATGCATGGGGTTGTGCTGGCAATGGCCTTTATCTTTGGGTCGGGCTATGCGCATTGGCAATTGAACCATGCCTTGCAGCAACGCCTAAGCGAGCCAGTTGAGCAAACAGCCATAGTACGGGTGGTGGGCATTAGCGATGGCGTCGGCGAGCAATGGCGACAGGTGGTTCAGCCTGTTTCCACCAAACCGTGCTCAGATCAGTCCGCCAAATGGTTGTTGTATGGGTCTTTTGACTGGAAGCGGCAGCAAGCAGTTACGCCACCCGATATGCAACCCGGACAGTTGTGGCAGGTTCGGGTCAAGCTAAAACCTGCACACAGTAATGCATCACCCGGCGCGTTTGATGTGGAAAAATGGCTATTGCAGCAACACATTGCCGCCACTGGAACCTTGCAGTTTGCAAAGCCTTTAACGCCGCTACAGGTGGCGCAGTTGCGACTAAAACCCGATTCATTCATCGCGCAAATCAATCAGGCCTTGCAACGCGAACGCCTGCGTATTCGTCAGCATGTCATGCAACTGGAATCCACCAATAACAGTTCTGCCAAAGGGGTGCTGCTGGGTCTGCTGACCGGTGATCGCAGCCTGATTGATGCTGATACCACCTTGCTTTATCAGCAAATGGGCATTAGTCACTTGCTGGCAATTTCTGGCCCGCAGGTGATTCTGGCCGCGTTGATCATGGTCTGGCTGTTGCAAAAATTGCTGGATCGTTTTCCGGCAGTGTATTTAAAAGCCGAACGGCGGCGCTGGCTATTGCCGGTATTTATGCTGGTGGTGGTGCTGTATGCAGGTCTTGCTGGCTTTGATATTCCTGCGCAGCGTACGGTGTGGATGATTGGCCTGACCGTCATACTGCTATGGTTGCGCAAGCACTGGAGCCGCACGCGTATTATGCTGATCGCGGCCAGTGTTTTATTGCTACTGGATCCACTGGCGATATTGTCGGCGGCGTTTTGGCTGTCCTTTGGAGCCGTGGCTATTTTGCTGAGCATGAATTTACCGCAAACAATTGAGGCAGATTCGGCTGTTGTTATGCCCAAACTGCAACAGTGGCGCCTTGCGGTTAGACAGTTTGTACAACTGCAATGGCGGTTGTTTGTATTGCTAGCACCGCTGGTGTTGTTATGTTTTGCCAAAATTTCATGGCTGGCACCTGTGGTCAATTTGCTGGCTATTCCGCTATTAAGCACTGTGATATTGCCGCTTAATTTGCTGGCGTATACGCTGTCGCTAGTGTCACTACCGCTTGCTGATGTGATCTGGCAATTGGCGCTATGGCTGCTTGAGGTTTTTCATGGCGGATTGCATATTTTGGCGCAGACTTTCCCCCAGGCTCTGCAACCATTTTATTTAGGTTCGCTACAGCTCTTGGCGCTGTTTGCCATGCTGGTACTTTTACTATTGCCCAAAGGTCTGTTGCCGCGCTGGTGGCTGGTTTTTTTAGTGATTCCGGCCTGTTATCCGGCACGGCTTGTCGCGCCTTTAACGGTTGAGGTGCTGGATGTGGGGCAGGGCTTAAGTGTCCTTTTAAAAACGGCACACCATGCCATGCTAGTGGATACGGGTGCAAAAACTGGTAGCACTAGTATGGGTGACAAAGTGGTGATTCCGGCTTTGCAGGCACAAGGAATTCGGCGGCTGGACAAGCTAATGCTGACCCATCTGGATAGTGATCATAGTGGCGGTGCGCCATCGGTTTTGCAGCAAATAGCAGTGACTCAACTCACCAGTAGCGAGGTGTTTGCGCCATATCCCACTTATTTGTGCAAGGCTGGGCAAAACTGGCAATGGGACGGGGTGTCTTTTAAGGTACTGTCGCCGTCACCGACACATTTTCAGGCGACCAATAAACAAGCCAGCTCCAAAAATGAAAAATCATGCGTGCTGATGGTAGAGGTTCCGGCACAGGCAGATATTCCAGCACAGCGCGTATTGATTATGGGCGATGCGGGACTGTATACCGAGTTTTTGTTGCAGCAGCAAGCTGTGCCCCTACAGGCTGATTTGCTAGTTTTGGGTCATCATGGTAGTCAGCACAGCAGTTCCAGTGCGTTTTTAGCGGCGGTAAAACCACAACGTGCTGTGGTTTCTGCCGGATACCTAAACCGTTATGGACACCCCAAATCCATTGTGCTGGCACGTCTGGCAGAACAGCAGATTGCGGTGGATTCCACTATTGATAGTGGCACACTAACCTATGTCCTGGGTCAACAAAGATACTTAAATCCCCAGCGCTATCGTGATCAGAAATTATGGCTACAACGCCCGCATGAATAACGTGGCTAGACGGTTTCGGCTTGGCGGTTGCACTATTTTACTAAAAAGATAATTGGCATTTTATGGCGATGGAGAATCGGCCTGCTGGGCTTTGGCAACTGTTGGGGCAATCTGTTTATCTGCGACATAGTAAATATTTTCAAGCAGTGGATTGGCCTTAAACCGCTTGTAACTCCAGTGGTAATGCACAGGGTGGCGGCGCACCAGTTGTTCAATGCTCTGGTTGAGCGCATCGACAGATTGCTGCAAATCTGCGCTGTGAATCCGTGGGTCTACTGGCTCGATGGTGATGCAAAAGCCGGCGTGATTTGGCTGGCGCATACAGGATAGCTGTAGCACGTGGCACTGGGTTTTTTGTGCTAACCGTGACACCAGCGTACTGGTGAGCACCGGACAGCCAAAAAACCGTGAATAAATTCCCCCCGACGTTTCAGGGGTATGATCCGGTAAAATGGCCGTCACGCCGCCTTGTTTGAGCGCCCGAAAAATTTGCCGCACGCCACTTTCATTGGTCGGCACCAGCGTGGCCTGCAAACGACTGCGTGCCTTGAGCACAAATTGGTCAAGCGCTGGGTTCTGGCTGGGCTTATACATGATTACCAGCGCCGTAAACTGATTGAGCCATGCATTCATGATTTCCCAGCTACCAAAATGGGGCAACACCAGAATCAACCCCTGTTTGCTGCCAATGGCTTCGGTGAGCAACTCCTGACCCTGTACTTGATGGATCTGGTCAATACTAAATTGCGGGGGACTACCCCAGACTTTGACAAATTCCAGCATGGATTGAAACTGTGCCTGCACGGATTGTTTTGCCAGTTGCTGGTGCTGCTCAGGTGATAGCTCAGGAAAGGCAATTTGCAGGTTGCGACGCACCGTTTTAAGCGCCTTGGCCGAGGACAAGCTTCCCAGCAATCGGGCAACCAGCCGCGCCAGACCTTGCAATAAAGCCAGCGGTAATCGGCTAAAGATTGCCAGTATACGACTTAGGCCAGTAACAGCAGGGGCAGGATCCTGAACCATCATAGTATGCAGTCAGTCATTATTTGAAATAAACCATCATGTGAAATAAGCCATGGGATGCCATCAGCGCAAGCTGCTATTGTAGTCACTGTTTGACAAAATCTTCAGCAAAAGTTTTAACGCTTTTGCAGTTGCAACAAAGCAATTTGCTGCCTAGGATTAATGCGCTATGATTTGGCGTCGATTGATGGGCAGAATTGGCGGGTAATTAACCCTGTATCACGCTGATTTTTCTGTCCTGTTTTTTTATGTTTAACAGTAAACTAGCACCGGTCAACAGTTTGCCATTTTTGTATAAAACCATTCTATAAGGTTATTTCCATGTCCGATTGGCCACCAAAACCAGACTCATCGCAGTCATCCCGTTCACCCGATCCGCGTTTGCCTGAATCTAATGGCTCACTAACACAGGGCGATGCGTTGCAGGTACTCGAAAAAGCCGTGCTGGCTTCGGTACAGGAGCAGCGCCGCGCCCGCCGCTGGAGTATCTTTTTTAAACTGCTGGCTTTTGCTTATCTACTGTTACTATTTATGATCGTCGGTCGTGGCTGTAGCACCCGTGATGGGGGCGCGGTGTCGGTTGGTAGTACTTCACCGCATCTGGCGGTGGTTGATATTGATGGCACGATTGGCTCTGGCTCTAATGATGTCAATAGTGAAGATGTTTCAGAAGCATTGGAAAAGGCATTTAACGCCAGTGGCAGCAAGGCTATTGCACTCAAAATCAATTCGCCCGGTGGTTCGCCAGTTCAATCTGACGAAATATGGCAGGAAATCAAGCGCCTGCAAGCAGCACATAAAGATAAAAAAGTCTATGCGGTGATTGGCGATATGGGTGCATCGGGTGCATATTATATTGCCTCGGCGGCTGATGAAATTTATGTCAATCCGTCCAGTTTGGTCGGTTCGATTGGGGTAATTATGCCAAACTATGGCGTAAGCGAATTGGCACGCAAAATCGGCGTGGAAGACCGCACTATGACGGCCGGCGCACACAAGGCGATTTTAAGCCCAACCCAGCCTTTAAAACATGAGGAACAGGCACACATCCAGAAGTTGCTGGACAATGTGCATGGTCATTTCATTGCCGCAGTAAAGGCAGGTCGTGGCAATCGCTTAAAAGAAAATCCGGATATGTTTAGCGGTCTGTTCTGGACTGGTGAACAGGCCATTGCGCTGGGACTGGCTGATCATAATGGCAGTATCAGTTCATTGGCACGTGAGTTAAAACTGGATAAAACGGTGGAGTACACGTTGCCTACTAATCCACTAGAAAGCTTGCTGGGACGCATGGGGACTTCAATTGGGCAGGGAATTGGAATGTCTATTCAGCAACGGCTTGAAAGCCAGCAAACTGCGGAGCTTCGATGAAACCCCTGATTCACTTTGCCCATGCCAATGGGATGCCGTCCAAGGTTTATAGTCATTTTTTTGATGCCTTGGCGGATGAGTACGATGTGGCGTATTTGCCAGAAATTGGCACTGATCCGAAGTATCCAATTTCCAATCACTGGACGCATCTGGTCACTCAGGTGATTGACAGCATTGAACGGCAGGCAAAGGGCAGGCCGGTGATTGCCATTGGTCATTCTCTGGGTGGGCTGCTGAGCTTTATGGCGGCCTACCGCCGTCCAGAGTTGTTTCAACAGCTGATTATGCTGGATCCGCCACTGATTAATGGTTTTCCCTCATTTGGCATTCATGTGGCCAAACTGCTGAACCAGAAATATGTGGACAAGCTGACACCTGCCGGTATTTCGATCAATCGCCGTGATCACTGGGACAGCCGTGAACAGGCTGCGGAAAAGCTCCAGTCACGTGGATTTTTTGCCAATTTTGATGCGCAGTGTTTTGCTGATTATATCCGCTACGGGCTAACCGATGATCCAATTCGGGGCGGAGTGACCTTAACGATTCCTAAAATGGCAGAGGTGGAAATCTTCCGTACCAATCCCTCGTTATTTTGGCTAAAACCACGTAAAGCCCCTAAAGTACCTGTCAAGCTGGTGGTGGGGCAAAGCAGCCAGTTTTTACAACGTGGTTTTCCGCAGCGGGTCAAACGGGTGCTGGGTATTGAATATGTCGTGACCGAAGGCGGCCATATGTTCCCACTGGAGCATCCTGAACAGGTGGCACGTTTGGTCAAGCAATTAATTGTTGAGCAGCAGAAGTAAGTTGAATCACCGGTTGATTTAGTGCTGGGTAATATACTCAGCCTATCTTTGTTAACTAAATAACCTTTGTAAACAAAATTGATAGATTACAATTCTGAGTTGAACTTAACATCTAGTGAAATTGTCAGCACACATGTTGAAGGCTACAAAACGCGTGAAAATGTTGGCATGAATATGATATTACAGATGCGAAAGGCAGGAATGTTAGATGCATTGTCAGGAAAGCGGCATCTTTTTGGAGGCGATATTAGTGGTATAGGAATTACCTATGCGCAAAAATCTTTTCAATTAATTGAGAATAGCAATATAAATGTAGAAGCTTTATATTTTCTTAATTTATCCTTAATGTATAGTGAGGTTGGTTTAGGGGTTAAGCTCGAAGATTTTAAAAAAAATCAATTAAATGACCTGGAGATTCACAGATTTAAAAAGTATTTTTCAGAATTTGCCTGTTTGTTATTATGGGCGATTTTAATGAACAATCGAAATCTGGCTATAAAATTAAAAAATAACTTAGAGTTTTGTTTAAGTCAAAAAACAATACTGAAAAGCTTTCCACTGGATTTTGAATATTTTAGTTTATGGTTATTTTATCGATGGCAGAGTTCTAAAACAGAAAATGGACTATTTATACAGGGGTTTTTTAAAGACCTTATTGATCAGTGGAGCGCGCCAGCAATAAAACTTGAAAGTATTATTTGCAAAATTTGTGATTATCATTGCTTGGAAACTGTTGATAATGATAGGCGTAAATTTCCACCGAAATTTTTAAATCCACCTTTTACTTTATTGCCATTAGAGATTCATGTTATCAATAAACTACGGTTGGTTGAGGACCTTGAGGAAATTAATGTTAATCATCCATTGATGAATACAAATATCGCAAGAATCAGAAATTTTGAAATTGTTGAAGATGAATTATTAGAACAGATAGAAATAAGTCTTTTCTGATAATAAAGCTATGGATAAGTTTTAATGAGTATAGAGTATAAGCATATTTCAAAATCTGCATTTGACGAATTGCATTTATGGCTAAATGCTGTTGCAAGTGAAGAAAGCTATCATCGTTGGGTAAAAGATGGAAGAATTCGAATCGTTGATATTTGGGATGTTTTTATAAAAGTTCCATTTATGTATGTTTTTGACTGGAAGGACAATATTGAAGGTTGTATCGCTGAAATTCAAGAAGAAATACCAGTTTTTGCGGTACCACAAAATCCAAACCTAGAATATTTGGATTTTAATGATTTAGAGAAAATTCTCTCAAATTATAATCAAACGCAAAATGAGCGAAGAGTATTACTTTTTGGTGAATCTTGGCATGATAGTGATGGGGTCATGGTTATTATAGTAAATACTGAAATAGCAGAAAAAATAGTAAATAATGATGAATTAGCACCACTATTTACTATAATTTAAATATATCGAGCGGTTTTCCAAATATACTTACAAGGTAAAGAAAACTTATTTAGTATTAAGATTACTCTATAGAGTTTCAATCTTTAGCAGCACCTGACGCTTCTTGACCTGCTGACCCACTTGCCCCGTAATCTCGGCAACCATGCCATCAACATCAGCTTTAATTTGCTGCTGAATTTTCATAGCTTCCAGAATCAGCAGAGTTTGTCCTTTGCTAACCTGATCACCCACATTGACCAGCACATTCACAATCGCGCCATCCATGGGTGCACGAATTTGGCCATCACCGGCGGCATCAGCAGTTGCTGGCGCGGCATACGTGGCGTCCTGAATCATCAGGTTGCCATTCCCACGATCCAAATAAAGCGTGTCACCTTGCTGAACAAACGCTACACCACGACGCACACCATGCCACACATAAGTGAGCTGGTTGGCAGTTTTTTCAAGCACCTGAATGGTGGCAGCGTCATCATTCCACTGGAGCTGTAAGCCGTTTTGCTGGTCTTGCAGTTTTAGCGAATGGATTTGCTCACCCACTTGCAGTTTTAAGGATCGAGCGACTTCAATCGTATTATGCCATTGTGAGGCTGGCTCGGTAGAAACGGCTGCTTGCTGTTTAGGCTGGGCAAATAAAGCCACAGCAATAGCCAGTGATTCAAAGTCTACCTTTGCAGGGTGCAAGCTCACATCATCACTAAAATGCTCGGCAATAAATGCCGTATTGGTATGACCAGCAACCAGCTCAGGATGACGCAACAAATTCACCAAGAATTGCTTGTTACTATTGACACCCAGCAGCACTGATTCTTCTACGGCACGTGCTAACAGTCGTACCGCATCCACACGGGTTTTACCATAGGCAATGACTTTGGCGATCATGGGGTCATAGTAAGGGCTAACTACACCTTGCTGGGTCATACCGTGGTCAATACGCACGTTCGGCAGCTCACCATCAAAGCCCGCAGGTTGCCACAACAATACGGAACCAGTTTGTGGTAAGAAGTCTTGGCTTGGGTCTTCAGCGTATAAACGCACCTCAACCGCATGACCGTTAAGCTGTAATTCATCTTGCTGTAGCGGTAAGGTTTCACCATTGGCCACACGCAATTGCCACTCTACCAAGTCAAGTCCCGTAATGAGTTCAGTGACTGGATGCTCAACCTGCAAACGTGTATTCATTTCCAAGAAATAAAAATTACCGTCGCTGTCCAGCAAAAATTCAACCGTTCCTGCACCTACATAATTACATGACTTGGCTGCGGCTACGGCAGCTTCACCCATGCGAACGCGTAAATCCTCAGTCATGACAGGGCAAGGGGCTTCTTCTACCACTTTTTGATGACGACGCTGAATAGAACAATCGCGCTCAAACAAGTACACCACGTTGCCATGCGTATCGCCAAATACCTGTACTTCAACATGACGCGGCGCAATCACAGCGCGTTCTAAAATGAGTTCGCCAGAACCAAAGGCGTTCTCCGCTTCAGAACGGGCGGTCGATAGGGCAGCAGCCAGTTCAGACTCCGCTTCAACCAAACGCATGCCGCGCCCACCACCACCCGCCGAGGCTTTAACCATTAATGGAAAGCCAATTTTTTTACCCTGCGCTGTTAAGTACTCTAGACCTTGTTCGCCACCTTCATAACCCGGAATGCACGGCACGCCTGCTTCAATCATGGCAATTTTGGATAAACGCTTGCTGCCCATCAGCTCAATGGCGTCGGGTGTTGGACCAATAAAGGTAATACCTGCTTGTTCACAGGCTTGTGCAAAGTCTGCGTTTTCTGATAAAAAACCATAGCCCGGATGAATGGCATCTGCGCCAGTGAGTTTGGCGGCATTTAAAATATTGTCTACTTTAAGATAGGATTCGCTAACTTTTGGCGCACCAATACACACTGCTTCATCAGCATATTGCACATGCAGCGCGTTGGCGTCTGCTTCTGAATACACCGCAACCGTTTTATAACCTAATGCTTTGGCAGAACGCATGACACGTACTGCAATCTCACCACGGTTAGCGACTAATACTTTGGAGAATGCCATGGGGACTCCCGATTTAATGAGTGTTCAATAAAATGTTAAATACAATAAATGGTCAAAATAATGACAACGAAACGGGTTTAGTCCGCCCATTTGGGGAGGCGTTTTTGTACAAATGCCATGGTGCCTTCTATACCTTCTTCGCCAGCAACCGCTGCTGCAAACTGTATAGCAGCCTGATCGAGGGTTTTGTTCAGATCACTGACCTGCGTACTGTTGTGTAGTAATGCTTTGGTCACGCGATTGGCATGTGGTGCAGCACGACGAATTTGCTTGAGCACGGTGGCCAGTGCATTGTTTAGGCTGTCATCGCTATCATGCACTTCATGCACAATGCCAATGCGGGCTGCTTCATGGCCATCAAACCGATTGCCCAATAATGCGAGGCGGCGCGCCTGAGTCAGACCAATACGCTGTACCACAAATGGTGCAATTTGAGCTGGAATAATGCCTAGTCCCGTTTCAGGCAAGCCAAATTGTGCTGTGTCACGCGCGAGTGCGACATCAGACACACAAGCCAAACCAAACCCACCGCCCAATACCGCACCTTCCAGTACCGCTACCACCACTTGCGGCGCATGATTGACTTTGTCAATTAAAGTACCAAATGCACGGTTAAAGCGGACATAACCATCCTGATTGCCTGCGCTCATTGCCTCGGCACGCAGGGCAGCCATATCTTTGATATCACCACCTGCACAAAAATGACCTTCTGCACCGCGCAATATCACTGCACGCACGGTTAAGTCATCTTTAATGGCGTCAAACACCTGCGACATTTCACGCAGCATTAATTCGCTCATGGCATTGCGCATGTCAGGGCGATTCATGGTCATGTGCAAGACTGCGCCGTCTTGTTGCAGACGCAGGGTTTGAGGGTTATCCAGTCCAAACATAATCTTTATCCTAAAAACTTAAGGCTTGGCCGGTGCAATTTTCATGAGCTTGCAAATGATACCCAGCATGATCTCATCTGCACCGCCACCGATGGAAATCAGGCGGCCATCACGATATAACTGTGATGCTGGGTTATCCCACATAAAGCCCATGCCACCCCAGAACTGTAAGCAGCTATCGGCAACGATGCGGGTTAAGCGACCTGCTTTCAGCTTGGCCATAGAGGCAAGTTTGCTGACATCTTGGCCAGCCAGCATGGCATCGCAGGCCTGATAGGTCAGGGCACGTAATGCTTCAATTTCAGTTTGCAGTTCGGCAAAGCGAAAGTGAATCACCTGATTGTTAATCAAAGGCTGCCCAAATACTTTGCGCTCACGGCAATAGTTAATGGTTTGCTCCAAGCAATAATCCATCGCACCGAGCGCATTGGCCGCTAGCCATAAACGCTCTTCCTGAAACTGCATCATTTGCATGCGAAAGCCTGCGCCTTCTTCACCAATCAAATAGCGCTGTGGCACCCGGACGTTATCCATAAAAATCTGTGCCGTTTCGCTTGAACGCATGCCCAGTTTATGCAGCGGCTCAGAAAAACTAATCCCGGGTAAATTGGTTGGTACGACAATCAGTGATTTATTGACATGCGGCTTATCATCAGAGGTGTTGGCCAGCAAGCATAAAAAATCAGCTTGCAATGAATTGGTAATCCACATTTTGCTGCCATTGATAATGTAGTCATCACCCTCTTTTTTGGCGGTGGTTTTAATGGCAGCCACGTCAGAACCTGCATGTGGCTCAGACACGGCAATAGAACCCACCAGCTCACCACGAATCGCAGGCACCAAAAATTCCTGCTTGATTTCTTCGCTACCAAAGCGTGCGAGTGCAGGGGTACACATGTCCGTTTGCACCCCAATCGCCAGTGGCACACCACCGCACACCATCGTGCCTAATGCTTCAGTCACTACCAGATTGTAGGAATAATCCAGGCCTAAACCACCATATTGCTCAGGTTTGCAAATTCCAAGTAGTCCAAGATCACCCATTTTCCTAAACACCTCATGCATGGGAAACTTGCCATCGCGTTCCCATTGCTGTGCATTCGGATTGAGCTCATTTTGTACAAACTGCAATGTGGTACGCCTTAGGGCTTCATGTTCTGCTGTCAATCGCATCGTGGTCATCCTTGCATTAGCGGGCGCTGATTACTTTTGTTTTTTCGGCAGAATATCCATCAGTTTGCAGATGATACCCAGCATGATTTCATCTGCACCGCCGCCAATCGAACCCAGACGGCCATCACGATACAGCTGGGATGCCGGGTTATCCCACATAAAGCCCATGCCGCCCCAGTATTGCAGGCAACTATCGGCCACTTCGCGTGTGAGCCGACCGGCTTTAAGCTTGGCCATGGAAGCCAGATTGGTCACGTTTTCGCCGGCAATATGCGCTTCACAGGCTTGATAGGTGAGAGCGCGCAAGGCTTCAACTTCAGTTTGCAATTCAGCCAGACGGAAATGCACCGACTGGTTGTTAATCAACGGTTGGCCAAAGGTGGTGCGCTCACGGCAATAATCAATGGTTAACTCAATACAGCGATCCAGTCCACCCACCGCATTGGCCGCAGCCCAAAGGCGTTCTTCCTGAAATTGCATCATTTGCATCATAAAGCCCATGCCTTCCGCACCCACCAAGTTGCTTTGAGGCACGCGCACATTATCAAAAAATACTTGTGCCGTGGTGGTGGAGCGCATGCCCAGTTTGTCCAAAGGCTCAGAAAAGCTAATGCCTTCGGTTTTGGCAGGCACAATAATCATGGATTTATTGACGTGCGGCTTATCATCAGAGGTATTGGCCAGTAAGCAAAAGAAATCCGCTTGCAATGAATTGGTGATCCACATTTTGGTGCCATTGATGATGTAATCATCACCGTCTTTTTTGGCCGTGGTTTTAATGGCCGCAACATCAGAACCTGCATGTGGCTCAGATACGGCAATCGCTGCTACATATTCACCAGTAATGACTTTGTTTAAATATTTTTCACGTAGCTCAGCACTACCAAAACGTGCCAAAGCAGGGGTAGCCATGTCGGTTTGTACCCCAATCGCAAGCGGTACACCACCACAGGCAGCACGGCCGAGTTCTTCAGCCACCACCAAGTTGTAGGAATAATCCAGCCCTAAACCGCCATTTTCCTCTGGCTTGCAAATGCCCAGTAAACCCAGTTCACCCATTTTTTTAAACACATCATGAATCGGGAAACGACCGGCGGCTTCCCACGCAGGGATATGCGGATTTAATTCTTTTTCAACAAACTGACGGGTGGTTTGACGTAGTGCATTGTGTTCAGTGGTAAATTTCATGGTTTTTCTTTCCTTAAAACTTTAAGTGAATTAATACAGGGCTTTGACAATTACTTTTCAAAGTTTATTTACTTAACCTTCGGTTCGACCTACTTTTCTTTTGGGAAAAGTAGGCAAAACCATTTTCCTTTCGCAGAACTCGACAACAATGATCATCTTTTCTGCATCGTGCCTATTTAAAATTCTTCAGCAATTCGACGTAGCCCTGTCTCGAACAACTGCAAAAGGTCTTTCTTCTATTCAGATGCTATCGAGAATTTAATTAAGCTATTTCTTATAGCGTAAAATTAAAGTCTTGCTGCACCAAATGTAATGGGGTTCAGTGTACGCTGGTCGGCTTCATGAATGGTTTGCAATAAAAACACCAACAAACGACGCGTATCACGGGGGTCAATTAGGCCATCATCATGTAGGCGGGCAGAGTTAAACAACGCCCCACTTTGCTGTTCCAGCTTCGCGGCCGTGCCTTGTTCCAGAAAATCCAGTACTTGTGGATCAGGTTGCATGCCTTTTTGACGCTGTTTTTCTTCGGTAACAATGCGCAGCACCTTGCCAGCTTGCGCGCCACCCATTACCGCAGTACGTGAGTTTGGCCACGCAAAAATAAAGCGAGGAGACAAGCCACGGCCGCACATGGCATAGTTACCAGCACCATAGGAGCCGCCAATCACAATAGAAATCCGTGGCACCCGTGCATTGGCAACCGCCTGAATCAGCTTGGAGCCATGTTTGATAATACCGTTTTGCTCGGCATCCGTACCCACCATAAAGCCTGTGGTGTTGTGCAGGAAAATTAATGGACGTTTGGTTTGGTCGCAGAGCTGAATGAACTGAGCCGTCTTGACCGCGCCTTGTGGGGTAATTGGCCCATTGTTGGTAATAATACCAATGACCTTGCCGCTAATTTTTGCCCATCCACATACCGTATGCGAATCAAGCTCCTGCTTGAATTCCAAAAATTCTGAGTCATCGACTAAACGCGCAATAATTTCCTTCATATCAAACGGCTGTTTGGTATCGGCAGGAATCAGGCCCAATACATCATCCATTGGATAACGGGGTTCTAAATAACTGCTCGCTGAAACAGCTTCAATTTGTTCGTTCCAATTGAGCAGGCTCATCACATTGCGCGCCATGCGAATCCCGTCAGCATCATTTTCTGCCAGATATTCAGCCGTACCCGCAACCTGTGAGTGCATTTCAGCGCCACCAAGCTCATCACTGCCTGCCACCTCGCCAGTTGCTGCCAGCAATAATGGCGGGCCTGCAAGGAACATTTCAGTTTGCTTGCGAATAGCAATCACATAATCTGACAAGCCGGGCTGATAAGCACCACCTGCTGTGGCGTTACCATGTACCACAGAAAGCTGGGGAATACCTGCCGCAGACAAACGCGCCTGATTGGCAAAGGTTCTACCGCCCGGAATAAACACTTCAGCCGCATAATTAAGGTTGGCACCGCCACTTTCAGTTAAGGTAATAACAGGCAGTTTGTTTTCTAGCGCAATTTCCTGCAAACGCAAGGTTTTTTGTACGCCCATCGGCGACATGGTGCCGCCTTTGATCGCGCTGTTACTGGCGCTGATCAGGCAACGTACGCCTTCAACAAAACCAATGCCTGAAATAATGCCGCCACCTGCGTCAGAGCCGTCTTTGTCATCAAACATCTGATAACCCACAAACTCGCACAGCTCAACAAATGGCTTGCCAGAATCCAGCAATAGTTGTAGGCGCTCATGCGGTAAAATCTTGCCGCGTTTGTCAAATTTAGGCTTGGCTTCCAGTGATTTGCTTAACACCTTTTGCTGTACCGCACGCATCTCATCAATAGATTTTTGCATGGCCGTACGATTGAGTGCAAAGTCAGCACTATTGCTATCCACTGCTGTATTTAAAATGCTCATGTCTCATTCTCTTCACTATATTCTTTAAGGCCAATAGAGTGCTTAAGGCTATTGTGGCGCGTCTGCTTCAGTCCCTTGATCCTCTGGCGCTCTGGGCTTTAAAACATCAGGAATAAATGCACGATGGAAACCATTATAAGAGTGGCTGTTTTTGGCATCAGACAGTGGGTACATGCGTGTACCCAGAGAGGCTGCACCATCAATGCGCAAGGTCACGCCCGATACAAAGGCGCTGGCTTCCGACAGCAAATAACAAATGGCCGAGGACACTTCCGATTCTGTCCCCATGCGTTTTAAGGGGACATTGCCTGCTAAGCTGGGGATCACAAACTTGGCAAAATCACCCTGATAGGTATCCATCCCAGAGGACATAATCCAGCCAGGAGATACTGCGTTAACACGCACACCAGATTTTGCCCATTCCACTGATGCGGTTTTGGTGAGGTTATCCACACCAGCGCGTGCGGCACCCGAATGCCCCATACCTGGCATACCACCCCACATATCGGCAGTCATATTGACCATGCTGCCACCGTGTTTTTTCATCCACTGATTGTAGGCTTCGCGCATCATCAGGAATGTGCCATTGAGGTTATTGCGCACCACGGCATCAAAGCCATTGGTTGAAATATCTTCTAGCGCCGAGGGAAACTGACCGCCAGCGTTATTGACCAAACCATCAATTTTGCCAAACTGCTCAAGCACGCTGGCAACGGTGGCCTTAACTTGTGCTTCATCACGGATGTCGCACACTAGCCCAATTGCCTTGCCACCATCACTGGTAATTTCCTGCACCACAGTGTCCAGTTTTTCTGGTTTGCGTCCAGTAACCACCACTTGCGCGCCGAGACTGGCCAGTTCATGCGCGGTACAGCGTCCAATGCCTGAACCACCGCCTGTAACAATAATGACTTTGTCTAAAAAAGCATCGTGGCGAAAAATGGAGTGATACGACATAATGATTTCCCAAAAAAAGAGTTTTCGTATAAATTTTTAAATAAACGATCAAGGTGTTTAGGATAAAAGGGAGGCAGGAATGGTGACGGGCATATCTAGCAATTGCTGGCCAAATGCCTTGCCTTGCGGGTCAATCCTTAAGCTGGCAATACCACCGCCGCCCAGTGCATTTTTCAGCATAAAGTTCAGGGCATGAAAACCCGGTAACTCATAACGGATCACTTCACTGTTGGCATCGTCAAGCACATGCTGCATATAGTCTGCAACGGCCTTTTCGGTGAGTGCAGCACGAATCCACGGTAAAAATTCGGGTTGACGCGCGATCACACCAATATTGGAGTGATTACCTTTGTCGCCACTCCGCGCATAGGCCAGTTGAATGAGCGGTACTTCAATCAGCGCATCTTTAGCGTGCAGGTTTGCCGCTTCACTAGTGGGCAATGGGGCAGGAAGCTGAGTCGGGCTGGCCGTAACAGGAACAGCAGTACGCTTGCCATTGACTTCAACTTCAGCATTAACCTGATCTTTATTCGCCAGAAACGAGAATAATTTAATCACAGGCGATACTTTAGGGCGTCCACCCACAATGCCGGTAATTCCCGGTGCCATGCCTGTTGCAGCTTGCGCAATTTCAGACGCAAAGAACAGACAGGCTTCCTTAAATGGATGGGTCACTGCCATTTTGACAATCACTTCACGGCTGTCAGGGTAACGAGCCTGTGCGCCATACGTGGTTTCTGTACCCAAAATTTCAACAGAGGTTGAGCTAAAACCGGGCACACCACGCATGGATAGTACGCGTTGGCATTTGTCCAGAATCGCTTGAGATACTGCTTCACCTTTGGCTTTGGCATCAATACCACCCAGCATAAAGCTGACCAATACCCGGAAGCCATCAGCATAAGTGGCACTGACTTTGTATTGATGGGTAGGCGCACGACCTTTGGCACCACGCACCAGCACGCGGTTTTCACCGACTTGCTCAAGCTCAACATGACTAAAATCGGCCACCACATCAGGCAGCAAATAGCTTTGCGGGTCGCCAATTTCATAGACAATTTGCTCACCCACGGTCGCCGTACTCACCAAACCGCCTGTTCCCTCAGGCTTGGTCACCACAAAACTGCCATCGCGTCTTACTTCAATAATCGGGAAACCCATATTGGCATAGCCATCTTTTACTAATTGCCAATCGGTGAAGTTGCCACCCGTACATTGCGCACCACATTCAATCACGTGGCCAGCAAGAGCACCCTGTGCCAGCAAGTCATAATCCTTTGCGCTCCAGCCAAACTCATGCATGAGTGGCCCAAGCACTACGGCAGAATCCACCACACGGCCTGTAATGACAATGTCAGCACCCTGATCCAGTGCCACCTGAATAGGAGTAGATCCCAAGTAAGCATTGATACTGGCGATATTGTCAGGCAAGGGCGCGCCGGTTTGCATCTCGGTCACATGGGCGGCACGCAACTGGTTTTGCTGTGCCATAAGATCATCACCTAACACCACGGCAACTTTTAAATCAAGCCCCGCATCGGCAATCAGTTTGTTTAATGCATCACGGCATGCCAGCGGATTGACACCACCTGCATTGCTAATTACTTTAATATTTTTCTTAGCAATAGTTTTTAGCAGCGGCGCCATCACACGGGTGACAAAATCGGTGGCATAGCCCATGGCTGGATCTTTCATTCGGGCATTGGCCATAATAGACATGGTAATTTCAGCCAAATAATCAAACACTAAATAATCGATGTCGCTGTTATGAACCAGCTGAAAGGCAGCGGTATTGGTATCGCCCCAAAAGGCTGATGCACAGCCTATTTTTATAGTTTTTGAAGAATTTTCGATGCTGCTATTAATCGGGTTGCTCATCGTGCTGACTCAATGTACCATTCGTATAGCAACCATACCAAGCAAGCGCTAGGTTTGTGATTGTTAAAATGTATCATTTTGAGTGTATAAAATGGTCAATCAGGCAAAACGATCGTGTACGTTTAAACTTTAAATTTCACAAAGCTTGATGTTATTCGACTTTAAGTCTAAATAAAGCTGCATTAATTGAACATTACGGATTGGAACAATGGCTGAAGTTAAAAGTCTGGCGCAATTACCACAAATAGGGGAACTTGATGATAGCCCTCGTGGTCGCGTCATGCGCGCAGCAGCATACCTGTTCCGCAAAAATGGTTATGCATCAACCACGGTGCGGGAGCTGGCACAATTGGTTGGCATTCAGTCAGGCAGCCTGTTCCATCATTTTAAAAGCAAAGATGATATTTTGCTGGGAGTCATGGAAGAGGCCATTCGTTACAACACCTTACGTCTTGAGCAAGCGGTACAACAAGCCACAGGGACACAACAACAAATTCGCGCATTGATTCGCGCCGAGCTAGAATCCATCAATGGTGATACTGGAGTTGCCATGGCAGTCTTGGTATTTGAATGGGATGCATTGTCGCCAGAACGCCAGAATTATTTGCTCAATATGCGTAAGCACTATGAGCAAATCTGGCTAAACGTACTGGAGCGGGCGCGCGAAGAAAACCTGATCATCCATCCGCCATTTATCTGGCGACGTTTGATTGGCGGCGCGATTTCATGGACAGTGACATGGTACAAACCCGAGGGCAGTATGACGCTGGATCAACTGGCTGATACCATCATGCAAATGGGAAAGGCTAAATGAGCGGCTTCAACACAAGGGTTTGCAGCATTAAAAATGCCAGTCTGTATAAAACCAAACTGGCATGGATGAGCAGAATAAAACCGCTGCTGTGCTTCATCTGATATCTAGAAAATACGGAATTTTTTTAAAATATAAAAAAGCTTTTAAAATATAAGATAAAAATAGCCAGTTATTTATGAGCCACAATGCATAAGCCGTTCATGCATAAAGCGCACAGGTTCAAATAACGGCTGACCATCTAAATAAGCCTGATTACCCAGCAACGCCACTCGTCCGGCAGCAATCCAACCCATAATGCGTGGATACAACTCATGTTCAAGCACATGAATCTTGTCTTTCAGGCTTTGTATATTATCCTGCGGACACACCTGCAATACCGACTGGGCAATAGCTGCACCCGAATCCAGCTCTGCGGTGACAAAATGCACCGTACAACCATGAAAACGGTCGCCTGTGTTGAGCACCCTCTGATGGGTATTCAGACCCTTATAAGCCGGTAAAAGTGAGGGATGAATATTAATCAACTGGCCACTAAAGCGACTAACAAAATTAGCCGTCAGCACGCGCATAAAGCCAGCCAGTACAATTACATCAACCTGCCAGTTCAGTAATACAGCAATCATTTCGGCTTCAAAGGCATCACGATCAGCAAACTTGCGGTGGTCAATCACCACAGTGCGGATTCCAGCTTCTTTGGCGCGTTGCAGGGCGTAGGCATCCGGAATATTGGAAATAACCCCAACCAGCTCTGCCTGAATGCGACCCTGCTGAGCCGCATCAATCATGGCCTGAAGATTACTTCCATTGCCTGATGCTAAAACTGCAAATCTAATCACGCCAGAATGACCCGTAACGTATCGTCTGCATCAGTAGTAGACTGTGCATCGGCTTCAATTTGTCCAATAACCCACGCTTTTTCACCCGCCGCCTGAAGCTGTAACAAGGCTTTATCGCTATCTACAGCACTGACTGCAATCACCATGCCCACGCCACAGTTGAAGGTGCGATACATTTCATAAGTATCGACATTGCCTTGTAATTGCAAAAATTTGAACAGTGCAGGCCATTGCCATGAACCAGTATTAATACGGGCGCGAGTACCATTGGGCAGCACACGCGGCAAATTACCTGGTAAACCACCGCCGGTAATATGCGCCATTGCATGAATATCGACCTGCTTGGCCAGCTCTAAAATAGACTTGACGTAAATTTTTGTTGGTGTCATCACCACATCGCTGAGCTTTTTGCCTTCAATATCTTGATCTAGCGCAATATTTTTAACATCAATAATTTTACGAATCAATGAATACCCATTGGAATGCGCCCCACTCGACGCGACGCCAATCAATACATCACCAGCCTGTACCTTGCTGCCATCAATAATATTTGCATGCTCAACCACACCCACACAAAAACCGGCCAGATCATAATCTTCGCCTTCGTACATACCGGGCATTTCAGCAGTTTCGCCACCGACTAGCGCACAGCCAGCCTGTACACAGCCTTCACCAATGCCAGTGACCACATCAGCAGCAACATCGACATTTAGGTGACCCGTGGCGTAGTAATCCAGAAAAAATAGCGGCTCAGCACCACATACCAGCAAATCATTCACGCACATGGCCACCAGATCAATCCCGATGGTGTCATGTTTGTTTAAGGCTAACGCCAGTTTCAATTTGGTGCCCACACCATCAGTGCCGGAAACCAGCACCGGTTCTTCATACCCTTTGGGGATTTTGCATAGCGCGCCAAAACCACCAAGACCGCCCATCACTTCAGGGCGCATCGTGCGTTTGGCGACGGACTTAATCCGGTCAACCAGATGATCTCCAGCTTCGATATCGACGCCAGCATCTTTGTAGCTTAAACTGGTGGTTTGGGTTGAAGATGATATGGTCATAAGATTAAGTCTCCGCGTAGGGCGCAGATTATAGCGCGAATAAACGAAACGACTATGGTATTTCGACGATAAAATGCTTATGTTTGCCCAATCAAAAGCAAAATTTTGCAAAATAGGCCTGTTTCCTGGCACTGCCAGAGGGTAATTAACAAATGCAAGACCCGGTATTAAAAAGAATATTTATATTGGCTGCGCTGGTACTGGCTGGTTTTATTGTTTACTTGCTCATGCCGGTCATTGCCCCATTTATTGCTGCCTTTTTTCTAGCTTATCTGATCAATCCACTTGTGACGCGCATGGCAAAATACAATATGCCACGCTGGTTGACCATTAGCATTGTTTTCCTTGGAATTATTGTGGGTGTGGGAGTGGGTACATGGTATCTGGCGCCTATGCTGTGGCAACAGTTGCGTTATGCGCTAGACAATATTCCGGCTGCTATTACATGGGTCAACAACAACGCGCTGCCGTGGCTTGAACACAACTTTAAGCTTGATCTGGAACGCATTAATACCGATGAGCTGTCTGCTGGTGTTATGGATTATGTGCAAACCAATTATAGCGCTAACAGTGTCCAGCAAATGATGTACCGCATTGCTCAGTCGGGTCTAAGTATTATCCATGTGGGTGGCTTACTGGTTCTAATTCCTATTATTGCGTTTTATTTTCTGCTCGACTGGAACAATATGATCCGCCGTTTGCAGCTGTTAATCCCTCGACACTATGAGCCAACAGTCGTGCAAATCACCCGTGAGTGTCATGCAGTGCTCGGCGCTTTTGTCAAAGGTCAATTGCTGGTCATGTTGTTACTGGGCATTGTGTATGCGGTCGGCTTGCAATTGATTGGCATTGAAGTGGGTCTGATTATTGGGTTGGTGGCTGGCTTATGTAGCATTATTCCTTATTTAGGCTTTGCCATTGGCATTATTGCAGCTTTTGCTGCTGCCTTACTGCAATATGGCCTTGATTGGGTACAGCTTATGCTGGTACTCATTGTATTTATGATCGGGCAGGCTATCGAAGGCTACGTTTTACAGCCTTTTTTACTCGGTGATAAAATTGGCCTATCGCCGGTTGCTGTGGTATTTGCAGTGCTTGCAGGTGCTCAGTTATATGGTTTTGTGGGAATGCTGGTGGCGCTGCCAGTGGCTGCAGTTCTGGTCGTGCTGTTACGTCATGCTTATCATACCTATGAAAAAAGCATCTTTTATATGGGATATCGACAGCCTGCTAGTATTCAAGTGCCGGTGCCGAGTAGTGAGCTCCCTGAAACCGTTATCAATGAGCAAGAACTGGAAACCCCACTCACATTACAAGACAATGCACCGGAACTGGGTTTGCAAAGTCCAGCTGACCGTTCGCCATTAAAATAGGATCATTACAGCTCATAATGCGGCAAATCAGCTTAAATATCGAACCACATCTTGATGCCCAGATCAGTGATTTTGAAGGGCCGGGCTGGAAACCAGTGATTGATACCGCCCGGCAAATGCATTTGGGGTTACTCAATCGTTTTTACCTGTACGGCGAAGCAGGCACTGGAAAATCCCACATTCTCACCGCCATTTGTGAGTCTTATTTAGACATGCAGCGCAGTGCTATTAAAGTGTCCTTGCTGGATTTACTGGATGCGCCGATTGATGCCATTACCTCACTGGAAAATTATGATCTGGTGGCTTTGGATGATATTGAAACCATTAGCGGTGTAATCCACTGGCAGCGCGCTATATTTCATTTGATCAATTCCAGTGGCGAAGGCGGTGGCCAGCTCATTTTTTCGTCACGCTTGGCACCCACCGAACTTCGCTTTGAGTTGCCGGATTTACAGTCGCGCTTAACTCAGGCGGTCAGTCTGAAAGTACCTGATGGCAGTAATATTGCAGATCGCACAGCCTTGGTTGAAGCAGTGCTTAAACGGCGCGGATTAATTTTTGATGCTCAGATCGTTGAATATTTAATTCATCACGGCCCGCACAAATCAGCAGCTTTATTGAAAACCGTTGATCAACTGGATGCTCTTTTGCATGGCGATCGTCGTAAACTGGCCAACAGCACCCGCCGCCAGATTTTTGCTTTAATTGATGAGTATAACAAAACCATCTGAAAGTAAACTGCATATTAATAAAAAGCTTGTCTGTTCGCTGCTGGTATGCCAAAGTATCGTGCCGCCAAGGAAATACATTCACCTTTGAATGTGCAAATGGCTGTAAAAATAATAACGCTCGAGAAGGAGTCGCGTTTATGCTCAAGCGCACAATTGGCCTGGGTCTTCTGTGCATGGCTAGTCATGCTTACAGTGCAGATATTGTCAGTGCAAATATTGTGGTAAATACCACAGAAGATGAGTTTGATGAAAAAACACCCAATAGTAAATGCTCATTGCGTGAAGCCATTGAACTGATTAATCGGACAGATGCCAATAAAAAGATTCCAGAAGCAGGCTTTGGCGGCTGTTCAGGGACCAGTCCTTCCATTGTGCTTGAGACCGGCAAAACCTATTTTCTCAATAGCGAAGTGGCGATCAAACAATCATTAAGTATTAATGTGCTTGATGACGCTGGCAATGGCACCAAATATAGCGGTGAAAACAATGCCGTGATTCAAGCTAAAGGTGCACACCGGCTTTTTACCATTGATGATGGTAATCCAAATATTATCAATCTTGGTGTTTTGATTGGGCAGGTTGATCTGGTGGGCTGTGGTGCGGATTCCAGTAATGCAGCGACAGCTTGTGCGCCAATTGGCGGCCTGATCTTTAACCGTGAAAACTTAAGCCTGAGTTTCCTGCGCCTAAAAAATGGGGTGGCAGCAACCAACGGTGGTGCCATTTATAATGAAGGGATTGGCACAGGTTCCAATGCCAGTGTGGCTGCAGGCCTTTTAACTCTGACCAATGTATTGTTCCAAAATAATCAGGCAGCTCAGGGTGCGGCTATCTACAGTGTGCAGCCGCGTTATGAAATTATCGGTTCAGTATTTCGCGATAATAAGGCAACCGGCGCAAACGGTGCTATTGTATTTGTAAACCGTCCAGGCGATGTTACTACGACAAATGGCACACCTTCTACTGCCCGAACAGGTAATATCCGTAGTTCGACATTTTTTTCTAACACAGGCCGGGTTGCCAATCTGCTCGATGGCATGGTGTTTAATAACACTACCGTTATCAGAAATACAGCAGGTATTTATTTAAATTCAGCCACCGGCTCTGCCAACCTGTCTAATAGTATTGTGGCCGAAAATGGCAACAACGATTGTATTATTGCGCCAGGTAACAAAGCCGTGACCAATAACGTCGTCTATAACAATGGCTGTGGAGCAGGAGAGGTGGGTAATCGCAACACCAATCTGAATAATCTAACCACGCCTAAACAGTTACTGGCCAATGCCGGTATTGACGGTAAACTTGAGGGCAAATGTGATCAGCCGCCTGCGATCGGTCTGTTGTGTCCTTTTGCAACTGAAAAAGAAATGTTTAATGGCTTTTTTAAGCCGCGCTTGCTTACAGATTACAACTCTATTCTTCAATCCCCTATTGTGAACCGGGGGCGGGTATCCAGTGGCGGGGCAACCACCAATACATTGGCCTGTGAAAGTACTGATCAGCGCGGCAAAGCACGTGAAACCACAGTACTTTGTGATGTTGGCGCTATAGAACTGGTCATTGAGGATAAGGGCAAGATCGGTGAAGACATCAAATACAACCAGAATGCAGAAATTGACCTGACAGATTCATTGGGTGATGGACAACTCTGGCCCAAAGAAAAATGTAATGAGGTCTTTAGTGATCTGCCAAATCCACCGACTAAAACGGATTGGCAGCCCGGCTGTCTGCAATTTGTAGAGGGTAAAGAGGCGAAAAAAGGCAGCCTGATTCTTGATGAAAATTCCTTATTGAAATATACCCCGTTCAAGAATTTTCATGGCAGTGATGATTTTTCCATTAAAGTTGTGACCACTACTAGCCGTTTTTCCGACGGTGTCAACGATCGTAGCATTACCTTACGTGGAAGTGTGGTGCAGGAACCTGAAAATGATTTTCAGGACAAAAAAGTAAAAACCTCAGGGGGTAGCACAGGAATTATTAGTCTGCTGGCTATGCTGGGGCTGATCGGGGTACGTCGCCGTTTACAGGGAGTAAAATAATGTATCGCAAATCGTTATTGGCACTTGTTGTTTTGGCTGCCTTACCTGTTACAGCCGCAACTGACCGCACACTATATGTAAGCACTTTCGAGGATGAGGATGGTGAAAATGCCAGTGCCTGTTCCTTGCGTGAAGCCATTCAGGCCGCAACCAATAATCGGGCTTATGGCGGCTGTATTGCTGGTGATCTGGATCTGACCGATCAGATCAGGCTCAAAGCCGGGATCTACAAGCTTAAAAAATCCTTGATCGTTGGTTCGGCAATGACCATTAGCGGTGGCGATGCTGCCAATTTTGACAAGACTGATTCATATACGAATGTCTATCCGGCGCGTAGCAGACTCGAAACGACCATTGAGCCTGCTGATGATAACGCTGCATTTAGCCTGTTTGATAGCACCACGTCACGGGCTACTCTCAACCTGAATAACGTCATTTTGCAAAATGGCAAAAGTAATCGCGGTGGCGCGATTCGTGCTGGTGGCAGTGTAAACCTGAGCCGCGTACGAATATCCAATTCCAGTGCAACTGATAGCGGTGGGGCAATTTACCTAGAAGGCAGTAGTGCCAATTTGAGCGCTGCTGATAGCTTGTTTGATAAAAATGTCGCAGTTCGTGGTGCAGTGATTGGCATGTCCTGTCTGGATAATGTGACCAATACACCGCATTCGGTGACCCTTGATCGTACTAGTATTTATGATAATGGTTCACCTGTTATCACACAAAGTGTCATTGATTATTGTGGCACGGTGACCAGTACGATCAGTGCCTCAACCATTGCTGAGAATAAAACTAATAACGTCATTATTAACTATGTTCTAAGTGAAAACCATCCATTGCATCCCACCAGCTCATTAAGCCTGACCAGTGACACTATTGTAAAAAATCTGGGTAAGGCAACCCTGCTGTACGATAATGTAGGCAAGCTTGCCTTAAGTGGAAGTATTATTGGCTTTAATAGTGGCAAGAGCTGTAGCTATGCGTTAGGCGCGGCGGCGGCGGACAAGCTGGCAAGCGAAAACAGTAAAATAACCTCTAGTTATAATGCACTGATCAAGCCAAGCACCACCACGGTTAATGATGGAGAATGTGAGTTACCAGGATATTTGTATAAAGATACCGGTACAACACTGGTAAGCTTAATGCCAAGTCCCGACACATTTAATCGTATTTTGGCACCGTTGTATCTGGATAAGGATAAAAATGTCCTTGAGTCCGAAGATGGTCTGTTTCCAGCCTATGTTCCTCTAAAGGCCACTAGTGCTGAAACCTTGATTGATGCCGGATCAGGCGGCTGTACGGCTACGGATCAGCGTGGCTTAACCCGCAATAACACCACAGCGGGCAGTACGACTAACACCGATCTGAATGCCTGTGACATTGGTTCAGTTGAAGTCAGCAAGTTAAGAGCAGTCGATGTACTAGGCGTCATCAACTCTTCATTATTAGCACCAATTGATCAGTATGAAGATAATATTGATTACTATGAAAATATTTATAAAGATCCCACGCTAGATGCCAAATTACTCAATCGTTATAAAAAGTTGATTGATGATGAAAAAGTGATGCTTGCAGCGTACAAAGCCAGTCTGGCGTATCGTCAAGTCTATGCCAATGTTCTGGGTACCAGCACTGAACAAGAAAACTTTGAGCCCGCAACGAATGGACTTAAAGCAGCACTGGAAAAATTTGGCGATGATTTTGATAAAAATTATACAATTAATGTTGTAGTGACAGGACGCGGTTCTGAGCAGTTTCTCCAGCTTAAACAGGAGAAAGACCTAACCGTTAAAGCGGCTGATAGTAACCTAATATGCAAGTGGGATGATAAGTTAAGGCAGATTTTGATTCGGCGCACCGATAATGCCGGAATTCTGGCGGCCACTACTCCAGCCGGGGAGTATGAATACTGCAAATATACGATTACCTCTAAAAATCCTCCTATTGTAAGCTCGACAGGGTATGTACAGGCTCGGATTGTGAATATTGCACCGATTGCCAAAGACGATCAATATACTGTCAAATATGGTTCAGTGACGCCGATTGCGCTGGATATTTTAGCGAATGACAGTGATGATGGTGACGGTGGTTCGGATGTTACAGGTTACCCTAAAGGCTATCCAAAATTTTATCAAAATCCAGCGACTGGAAGCTATGCAAATATTAAGTTGGTGAGCAAGCCAACATTAGGCACTTTAAAGTTTGAGTATGAACAGCCTTGTCCGGATAATTCAAATACCCGTCCTGAAGAAACCTGCTACGGTGGTAAGATTACCTACACTCCAAAAAGTTCATTCTCAACCTTTAATGATTCATTCAAATACAAAGTATTGGATCAGGATAGAGCTGAATCTGCTGAAGCAACTGTGAAAATTATTAACACTGCCACCACAACAGATGATACGCGTGGCGACAGTGGTAGTAGCTCTGGAAGCAGTGGTAGTAGCTCTGGTGGTGGTTCTATCGGATTGTTTGGATTACTGGGTCTGGCTAGTCTAATCGCCCTACGCCGTAAAATGAAATAATTGTTGTGAGTGAAGGGCAGTAAGTCCCCAAGCTCATTGGCAAACTAAACTGCACCCCGAAAGTTGGACGCTTTGCGTCTAATGGCAAGGGTGCTTTTTAATGACTAAATATTCTTCAATGCTGAGATTTGAGATTTTTTAATAATAACTGGAATTTTAAAAAGCTAAACTTATCATAAGATATGGTGGCTTTCTTGGCTTTAATCGGAATACTATCAAGCATTTAATGAATTAAGGTCTGAAGTTTAGTATGAATTTTTAATTGGTTTTTAAATTTAGACAAATAAAAAACCCGTTGATCATCAACGGGTTTTTTAAATATTTGGCGGAAGCGGTGTCCGTGGATTATTGATTCGATACAGTCCGATAAAATATTATTTTTGATTATAAAACATGTGGTTAAATAAACCAATTGTCCGAAGTGGTCTGATGAGATTCGACCAAATCTGACACTTTATGTTGGCCGGGATGTGGGTTTATTGATGTGGGTTTTTATGTAGGCCGGACTCGGGGAGTGACTCGGAATCTAACTCATCTAGACTAACCCTGATACCTTTTTGTGGATCGGCTAAACGTTCCCGGACTAACGCAAGTAGGGCAGTATCATCATTTGATGCCATAATCGTTTTAAAAAGGAGCTTTTTTTGGTCTGCGACATATTGCAAGGGCTGACGCAGTGATTTTAAAGGTTTCATCAATAATTGTTCCTTAGTAGTATAGGCGTGTTCTTCTGGATTATCTTCGATGTGAAAGATAATCCTAGCCATATTATTCTCCTTTATCTATTGAAATGAATCGCAAGATTATATTTAGGATATACCTCTTTCTGACGGGTTTTATATTTTTTCGATGGTGTATTTTTGCTCGACAAAATGTCGTATTTTTGCTAATCTGAACTGGGGCAATAACTACTGTTATTGGAGAGTATGATGACTATCAAAAGTCGAATTCAGGTGCGGATCAAGCGTGCTAAACGCTATGTCTTCATGCGTCAGGACTTTAATGACATTGCTGATTATGACCAAATTGGACGGGTTTTACGTACTCTGGTTCAGGAAGGTGAGTTGTTAAAGGTTGGTTATGGCATTTATACCAAAGCCAGAAAGAATCAGATTACTGGAAAAATTATGCCTGCCTGTCCAGAAGGGGCAGATGCAGTGATTTTGGAAGCATTACAACGTTTAGATGTAAAGATAACGTTAGGGGATGCTACAGAGAAATATTTATCCGGTGAGTCGACCCAAATCCCTGCTTTTACCCAAATCCAGACACCAAGTCGTTTTAAGCGTCATTTGTGTGTAGGACGTAGCCAGATTAATGGCTGATCTAAAAATACTGTTTGCCGATGTTGCCGATGTTGCTGATGCCCTTGGCATTGGTGCAACGTCTATTGTTGAAAAAGATTATTATGTCGTCGAGTTATTAAGGGTTTTGCAACCTTTACAGTTTGAGACGCATGATCTGGTTTTTGCTGGTGGTACTTCTTTAGCCAAGGCAAATATTCAGCTAAACCGGATGTCAGAAGATGTCGATATTAAAATAGTGCCTAAGCCGGTACTGATGACATTGAGTCGCTCTAAGCGTAAAGATAGCCGGAAGCAATTGATTGGGAAAGTTGAAGAGAAAATTTCTCAATCTGATGTTTTCCAGGTTGAAGGGTTGCCAATCATTCGTGATGAATATCGCTATGTTGAGCTATTGATTCGTTATCCCCAGCATTTCAATCAGGCACCCTGCCTGCGTCCATTTATTAAACTGGAGTTAGTGGAAGCAGAGTTACTTGAGCCTTTTGAGCTTAGGAAAATTACTTCGTTTGTATATGAATTAGCTGGAAAGGGGCAGCCTATAGATAATTTTCCTTCAGTGAAAATTGTCAGTACCAGTATAGAAAAATTGATTGCCATACTAAGACGTACCGCAGCTTTCGCTAGAAATGCTGAACGGGCTGATGATCAGTCACTGGTACGGCATATCTATGACTATTTTAAAATTACTCATGGAAAGCCGCAGGATTTTGGTTATTTGGCGCAGTTGGCAATGGAAGTCATCAAAGCAGACATTGCACGTTATAGCCGACAACATGTCAATATGCAGCAAGAGCCAGTTGCCGAACTATTGTTTGGTTTAACTGAGTTAAATACTAATCCACTCTATTAGGCACGATTTGAACAGTTTGTACTGCCGATGGTTTTTGGTTCAGAGCCAGTGACATGGCAGCAAGCCATTACGCATTTTCAGGATGCGGTTCGGCATATTTTTGCTGAACTAGATGTGAGGTTTTAGGCACCAACCAGACAAGAGCAAAGCACTAATGATTAAGCATGCTTAACCTGCATTAGATTTATACGAAACCTATTTAACAGGCTCAATCCCTTTTTCCTTACACACGTCCAAAAACGTACTTAAAGAAATTTCTCCTTCCTGATGCAAGGCTTCTAAATTGGTTGCGTAAAAGTCCGCACCACCATTTAGACCTAAAAACTCACCACGAAACATTTCTATTTCAGAGTCATAAGACACTATAGCATTATAGCCGTTAATCACTATTATATTTTTACTCATCTTGATCACACTCGTTCGATTGGATTTAATCAATATTGTCCGGGTTAATATCGTGCTGCTCCAGCCACGTCCGGACAGAATCAATTGCACCTTTATCTGTGGTTGGCTGTGGATGTGGAAGATGAAAAACTTTTACCTGATCAAAGAAAATCACTGCCATGCGTGAGCCTTCACGCTCCTCTATTTCCGCACCTAATGATACAAACAAAGCTTCTATATCCTTCCAGCGGATAGTACCCGACACAGGTCTGGCAAAAATAGCATTGAGTGTTTTTAAGTGCTTTAACCTAGTCATACTTTAGCTCTTTATGAAGAATCTGCCGTAAATTCTCTTTAAAATGAACTTTCAATATGACTTCACGTAAGGCAGTATTGATTAAGGTTTAGTAAACTTTGCCATATGCCTTTGATTTGAAGTAAGCAACTACATCAGCATCAAGTGTAATACTAATTTTCTGCTTCTTAATCTTTTCCCTATATTATTCAATAAAAGGTTAAGTGCTTCCATCCTTGAGCATTTTAACGAATTCCTGCGCATAGCGATGGCAATCACCAGGCCAGCGTGCCGAGAGATAATTTCCATCTTTTACAATAAATCCTTTAGCTGGTTTGGTTCTGCTGTCCCTGACTGGAAATAATGGGCCATGTTTAAAATCTGAAGAGGTTTCGAGAGCTGCTTTTACCTCTGATTCAACGGTGGTGGCATAAGTTCTATAATAGTTGCCTAACCACAAATAAGTGGCAGCCCATGCAGGTAATTCCATGCTTAAGGCGGGCAATGCCGTCGTCTTGCGCTTAAATAGCACCGATCGGCCAGTAGTAGGATCAATGGTGCGTGCCAGTAGTAATACTCCATGGCATACCGCAGCAACAGGTTTATTGGCCTTAAAAAAATGTAATGCAATATTTTTGGCAGCAGTAGAATCCAGCATACTGCGTATCCCTGCTGCATGGCCACCTGGTACAATTAAGGCCTCATAATCTTCAGGATTAATGGCATCGTAAGCCAATGGATGATTAAAGGCATGGGCATTGGTCATGGTGTGATAAGCCCTTAAATCGGGTTTTCTGGTCATTAGAAATGGATTAAGTAAATGGAATCCTGTTTTAACCAGTCGTTGATCTGCAAATGCGGGTTGCCCATTCGGGGTAGCAAAAATGACTTTAATGCCAGCATCGGTCAATGCCTGCCAAGGGACGGCACTTTCGGTAGGATCATAATCAGATTGAGGCAACAAAAATAAAACCATGAGCTAATTCCGGAAAATTTAATTCTTTCTGCCTGTAATTATTCAGTTTATCGGTTTAATTTGCATTGACATGATAAAGAAATCACATTGACATTTCATGCCAAAGCCTAGGAAATCTTAATGCTGGAACTGGAGTTACGTACTGTATCGACCATGTACATACGGGCATTGTTGCGTGTGGTTGAACAGTATCAGGTAGATATCCCTCTGCTGCTGGATCAGCTTGATCTTCATGTAACTGAACTGGAAAACTCTACTGCCCGTATTAATGCCAAAGTTGTCTATCAATTATGGGAAAAGGCATTGCAACTTACTGGCGATCAGGCTTTGGGCATCAGGCTGGCTCAAAGCTTCAAGATCGCCAGTTTTCGTACACTGGGCATGGCAGCCATGAGCAGTGCGACTTTGCTGCAAAGCATACAGATTTTATTACGTTATCACCGGCTGGTGAGTGATGTTGGTGCGTTTACCGCATTAACCAGCAATCAGGGTGAGGTGATCATTTATTATACCGAACAACTTAAAAGTTTTAGCCTGTTGCCGCAGCAAATCGAAGCCATTATTGGCAGTATGCTGTGTCAGGCCAGGCAACTTGCTGAACAGCCGATTGTGCCAGTCAGCTTGCATTTTAAACATGCACCTCAAGTAGATATTAAAATCTATCAGGAATTTTTTGGTATCACACCGCAGTTTTATGCACAAGACTATTTTTTAGGGTTTAGTCTGAAAGATATGCAAACCGTATTGCCGCATGCTGACAGTGAATTTTGCCAGATTCACTGTGATATTGCAGAGCGGCAGCTTGCCCGGATGCCAGTAGGCAGATTTGTAACAGCCTTTGCAGTACAATGGCTAGCGAATACAGTCCAGTTGACTGGCTTGGTTCATATCCATAACCTGGCTCAAGCGATGCAGATTAGCACACGAACATTGCAACGTTTACTTGCAGATGAAGGTACAAACTGGTCACAAGTCGTGAATGAGGCACGATGCAAAGCAGCAAAACAATTATTGCAACAGGATTTATCGTTGGAAGAAGTGGCACAGCGACTGGGTTATCACGATGCCAGTAGCTTAAGCCGTGCTGCAAAGCACTGGTTTGGAATGACCGCAGGCCAATATCGAATGTACTTTAAACATTAAATTTTGATATTAAGAATTATCCTATGCAAATTTAGATAACAGAAAAATAGTTGGGTTAATTATTTAGCTAAAGCTGTACTTAGGTATTCCAGAGTTAAAACCTTTAACATCCATAGATCCAAAATCAACCGGATAAATAATTAATTGATAATTTAAATTGATTATAATTATCATTAACATTATTATTAAATAAATGTATGCGTTTTGTATGCTTATCTGGGGGCTTTATATGCAACAATACAAATGTTTTACACGGCATCCTTTAGCGCATGCCTTACGCTTAAGTATGCTAGGGAGTAAATTGATTTTACCTGTATTATTTGTGTCTACACAGGCAACACAAGTGATGGCAGCACCAGTAGCACATGGGGACATGACAAAAGAACAAGATGAAAATACACAGCCAACAATTACCATTACCGCTAGCAAAGAACTGCCAGAGGCTTATACGCCTAAAAAAGTATCACTAGGAAAAACCACGCAAACGCTAAAAGAAACACCGCAATCGGTTTCTGTCGTGACACGTCAGCGTCTGGATGACCAGAATATCAATACTATTGAAGAAGCCTTAAAAAATGTAACTGGTGTGACGGTACAGCGCTTTGACTCAGCGGGTACTTATAGCGTATTCAACGCGCGTGGGTATGGCAGCGATAGCTATCAGATTGATGGCACCACATTAAGAACAGATGCCAATGGTAGTTATCTGGATCTTGCAGTGTTTAATGCCATAGAGGTGCAACGTGGCGCTGCTAGTATGTTTAGTGGGGCTGGTGAACCTGGTGTTTCTGTTAATATGGTACGTAAGCGTGCATTGGCAGATTTTGCCGTTGAAGGTAAGCTAAGTGCAGGCTCATGGAATAATTACCGTGGCGATGTGGATATTACCGGCAAGCTTACAGAAAGCGGTGATGTGCGTGGACGCCTAGTGGCTGCTTTACAAGACTTTGATACCTATATGAATGGCATTGATGGCAATAAAAAGCTGGTATACGGCACACTGGAATATGACTTAACTGACAATACCACCTTATCAGCTGGTGCAACCTATCAGGATATCAACACAGTATTGTCGCGGGGCTTACCCACATGGGCAGATGGGAAACTGCTGGATATTTCACGCAAAACTACCTTTGTGCAGGACTGGAACGACCAGAATTTAAAAACTACCGAGTTTTTTGCAGAGTTAGAGCATCATCTGGACAATGATGGCTTAATTAAAGCCAGTTTACGTCAGCGTGTACGTAATAATGATGCCAAATATAGTGATCCTGTTGTACCTGATACTGCTGGAAATATGACCGGCTTTGTGGCTTCTGCATTTAAGCGTGAAGATAAAGACTTAAGTGCCGATTTATTTTTAAATACGCCATTCCAGTTTGCAGGGCAAACCCATAACTTTCTAATTGGTGCTGATTATTTAAAAGGAGAAAGTGATACCAACTATGCGCCTTATGGGATTCCTTTGGTAGGCACCCTCAATATATATCAGGATAACCAGTACGCCTTCCCTGAGCCATCATTTGATTACAGTACAACAGTAAGTAACACAGAGCTTGAAAATTACGGTATTTATAGCCAAGTTCGGATTAAGCCAATGGATCAGTTAACCCTGGTTGGCGGTGGTCGTTTAAGCTGGTGGAAGTCAACCAATACCAACCTGCTGACAGGTAGTGCAACAAGCTATGATGAAAAAAATAACTTTACCCCCTACGCTGCGGTACTGTTTGATGTAAATCCTGAGGTATCTTTATACACCAGTTATTCTGAAATCTTTAAACCACAAAATAGCTATAGTTATAACCCGGCTGATCCTAATGGAATTGGTCAGCAAATAGATCCTAGAACTGGTAACCAGATAGAAGCTGGTGTAAAAGCAGCATTGCTGGATGGACTTTTAAATACCTCGGCTGCCATTTTCCAGATTGAAGATGAAAACCGGGCTATTACTGATCCCTTGCATGATAAATACTCTATTGCTGCGGGTAAGGCACGTAGCCGGGGCTTTGAAATTGAAGCCGGTGGGCAGATTAATGATAACTGGCGTATAAATTCTGGTTATGCATTTACAAGAACCAAGTTTGTCGACGATCCTAAAAATGCAGGGGTAACCTTTAGCACTTTTACTCCCAAACATAATTTTAACCTATGGACACATTACAAGTTGCCAGCCACTGTACTCGAAGGCTTGGATGTTGGTGTTGGAGTTCGGGCAGGCAGCAACTTCTATAATCAGGCCAGTACCACAGTACGTATCCAACAGGGCGGCTACGCACTGGTTTCTGCCAGTGTAGGGTATGAGATTAACCCACATTACAAGCTGGGCTTAAACATCGAAAACCTGTTTGATAAAACATATTATGAAAAAGTGAGTGGTTTTACCCGGCAGAACTTTTTTGGTTCGCCCCGTAGTGCATTACTCAGTTTAAGAATTAAATATTAAATTCAAAGATTAAATTTTTAATATTTTGATTGTCTGTGTAGAAAGGCTTATTTAAGTCTTTCTATCATAATACAATAACTCTGACGATGTATATCTACTGGCTTTCATGCATTTGAGCCGAATGCTGAGCAGCGAGCCAAATTGTTAAGGTTGAATTGCCTAACGTTAAAACAATACGAAAAAAAACAGGGTTATCACAAACTGAATTTGCTCAACGCTTGTATATCAGTGTCAGTACCCTATAAAACTGGGAGCAGCGTTGTCGATATTTAATAGACCCAGTTGCTCTTTGTTCTTATATTTATTCTTTTTGATTACTCAGAGCAAATTGATGGCGTGCTTCTTCAATCTGATCATGATGGGCTTCCATCCATAACCAGACCCCACAAAATGCACTGCCCAAACTATGTCCCAGTGTGGTTAGGCTATATTCCACACGAGGGGGTACGACTGGATAAACCACCCGTTTGACTAAACCATCACTTTCCATTTGCCGTAGGGTTTTAGTCAGCATTTTCTGGCTAATTCCCTGAACCTGCTTACCAAGCTGGGTAAACCTGACTGTGCCAGCTTGTTCTAATGCCTCTAAAATGAGCATGGTCCATTTATCAGCAATTCGGCCAATAATCTCATGCACAAGCTGCTCTATTGCCGGATTGATTGCTGCTGGTTCGTAAGGTCGCGACTGCAAAGCCCGTTCATAATCTTGCCACTGCATATCTATACTTTCCTTTTGGTGAGTATGACACTTTTGGGTTCCTACTTTCCAATGTATTGTGAAGGAATTATAGTGGGCTTTCAATAGTGACGGGAAGCGTAAAATGAAATTAACAGGCAATACAGTTTTAATCACTGGCGGTGGTTCAGGTATTGGTGAAGCATTGGCAATAGCCTTTTATAATAAAGGTAACAAGGTCATTATTGCCGGTCGTCAGCTCGAGAAACTCAAGACCATGACATCTAATTTTCCCGGTATGGCGTACCTATCAGTTGATATGACCAGTCTGGAGTCAATCAGTGCATTTGCTAAAACGCTGATTAATGAGCATGCTGATTTAAATTTGATTATCAATAATGCGGGTATTATGATCCCGGAAGATTTGCTAAAAGCACCAGCCAATATTGAGACAGCAGAGCGTACGGTGCTAACCAATCTGTTAGGACCAATCCGCCTGACTTCAACCTTACTGCCGCATCTCATCGAGCAGAAACCCTCAGCCATTATGATGGTGACTTCGGGTCTGGCCTTTGTTCCTTTAGCCATTAGAGGGACAAATTGATTTGGTCATGCAAGACGACGCTACCGTTAAACTGGACGGTTTGTTTGTGACCAGTCCATTTATCCAGTCCAGCCCTTTTGCTCAAAGCTTGGGCTGTGAGCTGGAAAAAACGCCTTTGGGAGCTATCATCAAAACCAGTGCGACCAAGGCAACGAGTATTGCTGGTGTATTTGCCTGCGGTGACGCGGCAAGGATGGGTGGTTCAGTATCCCTGGCAGTGGGTGATGGGACTATTGCCGGTGTTGCGGCGCATCAATCGCTAATTTTTGGGTGCTAGTTTACGGCAGTAAAGCCAATACTATTAAGGCATAAGCAGTTCAATTAATAGTCCATGACATAGAGATAATTAATGATTGAACACTGCTTGTTTTTAATAGGGAGTTTAATAGTTGCTGCTAAACACAAAAAAGGAGATGAGAAATGACGTTTTCAGATCCAGCGAAAATTTCAGGATATGCTGATTATGCAATGAAAATGGTACCTGGTCTACGTGACCTGCATCAAATGATAGGAGTTTTACTGGCCGAGCGAGTGCCTGAAAATGCACATATTCTGATATTAGGTGCTGGCGGTGGAATGGAGTTGAAAGCTTTTGCCGAAGCGTACCGGGACTGGCAGTTTGACGGTATTGACCCCTCTCACGCCATGCTGGAATTAGCGCGTGCAACACTAGATGAACTAAATTTTCGTGTACGTTTAACACAAGGATTGATTCACGATGCTCCGCTTGAGTTATTTGATGGGACAACCTGTTTGTTGACCTTGCATTTTTTAAAGCAGCCAGAACGTCTTGATACTTTGAAAGAATTATATTTGCGACTTAAACCCGGTGCCCCTTTAGTGATTGCGCATCATAGTTTTTCAACTGAAGGCTCTGAGCCTGATAAGTGGCTGAAACGTAATGCGGCCTATGCAATTATGTCTGGTATGCCTAAAGATCTGGCACAGCAGAATATTCCAGCAATCAGGGAGCGGCTGCCTGTGCTTTCACCACAACAGGATGTTGAACTCTTAGAAAAGGCAGGATTCGTTGACATTGAGCTGTTTTACAGTGCATTTACCTTTAAAGGCTGGGTAGCTTATAAACCATAAGCCAATGATGGATAATACTTATGCATCGCGAGTTGACCTCTTTAAAGACATTCTGGTTTGCCAACAGATTGAAGCAGCATTATGGTAAGTAATTACTACAGGAAAATCAGATTATATAAGCTGGCTGATTTCATGTTTGAATTGATTTTAATAGTTTGAAGGTGTTTAAATTCTGGATAAGTTATATGCCTAAAAAAGCCAAGGAACTCTCTGCGCTGAGCGTCTCAAAACTGAAAATCAATGGCCGCTATCCGGTGGGCGGAGTTGATGGCTTACAGCTACGGGTGATGGATGGCTCACGTTCATGGATTTTACGGATAGCTGTTGGCACCAGAATTGACAGTAAAGGTCAGCCTGTTGTACATCGTCGGGATATGGGCTTAGGGGCCTATCCAGAAATCTCATTGGGTGAAGCACGGGAAAAAGCCAGAGAGCTGCGTAAGCAGGTGCGTGATGGCGTCGATCCAGTTGAGCAAAAAAAGCAGCAACGGCAAGTCTTGCGTATGCAACTTCTTAAAGCCAAGACCTTCCGTGAATGTGCCGAGATTGTGATTGCCAATAAAACCCGTGAACTCAAGAATGCTAAGCATATTGCCCAGTGGGGATCAACGTTAGAAACCTATGCGTACCCGATTATTGGAGAGCAGTCGATTAGCAGCATTGGTAAGTCAGAAATACTGCTGGTACTGGAACCGATATGGCATAGCAAAAATGAAACAGCCAGACGGCTACGGGGCAGGTTAGAGACAATCCTAGATTACGCTAAGGCGATGGACTATCGGCAAGGAGATAATCCGGCAGCTTGGAAAGGGGCGCTTGAACCAATTCTAGGCAAGGTGAAACAGGAAATACAAAGACAACCTTCCTTACCCTATACTGAAATTCAAGGCTTTATAGCCGCTTTGCGCAAGCGTGATGGGATATCACCCCGTGCCTTGGAGTTTGCCATTTTGACCGCTGTCCGTTCCGGTGAGGTATTTGGAGCAACCTGGGATGAGATTGACTGGGATAAAAGAACCTGGATTATTCCTAAAGAGCGCATGAAGGCCGGCCGGGAACATCGGGTACCTCTAGCGGATCATGCCTTTCAGCTTTTACAGCACTTACCCCGGATGATAGATAATCCCTATATTTTTCCTGCACCACGCGGTGGAAAGTTATCCGACATGGCGTTGACTGCTGTAATTAGACGGTTGCATGCTGCTGAGCTGGAGGCAGGCCGAAAAGGTTTTTTTGATCCTAAACAAAATAGGGTGGTTACGACTCATGGCTTTCGCTCAACGTTTCGTGATTGGGCAGCGGATCAAACCAGTTATTCGCGTGAAGTGTGCGAGCATGCATTAGCCCATAAGCTGCCAGATAGTGTAGAGGCTGCTTATCTGCGTAGCGATTTTCTGGATAAGCGCAGTATGCTGATGAGTGAGTGGGCAGAGTATTGTCAATTGTAAAAATATGGCTTATCACTAAGAGTTATTTCAAGTAAAAATAAATTATTTGAGTTTTTTTCATCTTTTAAGCGATCCTATTATCAAATGAACATTGAACAGATTATTTATTTTTCCAATTTTTAAGAGTTAGGTGCCCGTTGTAGATTTTAGAGCCGCTGCAACCTCTAAGTAATTTTAACTACAGAAGCAGTTGTTAGCCTGTCATTTAAGTAATTAATTTAAAATTATATCATTAAAAATCAAGTTTATAATATAAAAATAGACAGATATGTATAATCCCTCTTCAAAACTAGCAAAAGATCAATTATGCTATTTGTATTAGAAATATTTCATACTGAAAAAAAGAGTAATTCCTAATGTTTAGGAGCTGAAAATTCAAATATCTACAAATCTTTTTAGATGCTAATGACGAGAGTAATTTAAATGAATAACTCAGATAAAAGAAAAAATAAATACCTAAAGCAAGCAAGCTATTTATTTTTATCAATAATAATTAGCATAACAGCCTGCACGCCAACTACCCCAGAAGAAAGTGATGCTCAATTTAATCAGCGTTTTGGTCCCGAATATAAAATTAACCGAACCCATTTATTAGTCAATTGGCAAGGCGACGCCAAACATGGAGTAGAACCTTTAAAGCTGAATATCCCATTAGTGTATTTATCCGGTGCAGCAGGGGAAAATGGAGAAATTAAAGCGATAACATGGGCATTAAAGCCAATGAAAAATGGCAAGATAGATACCATCTATCTTAAACTTAGGCGCTCTAATGGCCAGCCTGTTCCTTATGTTTCACCTTACAAAACTGATAACCCAGAAATTAAAAAAATGCAAAATGAAATTTATGCAGACGAGTATGTTGTGAAGATATTTAGGGATGCAAAGGGTGATTTTCTTAACCGAGAAAGAGACTGTTGTGGGGAAGGTGAAGAGTTATTTAGAGGCAAGGACATATCGGGGCTTGAGCAGTATGTAAAAATGACGTGCTATGATGTTCAAGAATTACAAAAAAAAGCTTTAGACCCTAATTATCAAGAAAGTAGTAAATGGACGCTAAAAGACCTTGCAAATAAGCCTAGCTACGATATTACGCCAGCACATTGCTTAGCAGTACGTGATTCTATGTTTTGGCGGTCACCTGTTAATACACCGCCTGCCATGGCAGTAAAAATTGACTCTTCACTAGGTTTTGCAGGATATCAAATGAAAATTTTATATAAAAATCATTTAGTTATAGCTTACCCGCGAGAGGATGCGGAAGAACTTGCTAAAAACTGGAAATTCTACCATCAGCAAATTACCCGACTATTGGATTCAATGGTTGTGCAGTAAAACAATTCATCATTTAAAGTAAATTAAAGAGAAATATCATGACCGATAATCAAAACCCACAACTCGTTACATCTAGTGGTTTATTAAAATTAACTCAGGTAGAAATAAATTATCTACAGAGCTTTTTAAATGCCAATGACCGGGGTGGTTATTACTTGGCTTTGTACAATATGACCGGGGTAACCCAAGTCTTGGTACAAGGGGAAATTTCTACCTTTAGTGGCGCGGCTGGTGGCGCAGCTTATATCGCTAATATTAGAATGTACGATGGTATTGATAAATATAAGCAGAATCTTGCAGCTTATATTGCGAATCCAGTAAATGGATATCAGGGTAGGGCTGTAACACTAGATACTTTCTCCAATATTATTGCTCAAACAGATTTGAAGATTATTAGGCAATATGCCATAGATGGTATAAATGAAACAGATCAACCAATAGATTCTACTGGTTATTTAAATGACCGTGCCATGCTGGATAAAGCAGTTCAGGCTTGGGATGATGTTGGTATTCCTGAGTTATTTCCGGGCAACCTGCTGGACGGTCTGTATGAGGCTGCAGAAAGTGATAAACAAGTTAGATTAGATGCTTTAAAGCGTTTTGTTGAGGCGATTAAACGTCGGGTACAGGGAGATTCGCCTTTAACTAACGACATGAGGAATGAAATATATAATCAGTTAAGTTCTGATGGAACGATGAACGCCATTATGGGAGCCTTTGGTGGACTCTTTATGGGTAAGGAGCTTAGCGATTTTGAAGGTAAAGCTGGTTATAAAATCGTTGAGTTACCTGATGCCAAGTTTAAGGTCGCTATTGATCTAAATACGAACATGGTTGCAGGTATTTTTAGATATGAGTTTATACCGGATAATTTAGCCGCAGTTCTATCAGGAGTTGCAGGGTATTGGCCTGCAATCACAGCTTTTTTTGAAGGGATGGTAGGGGGATTGCCAGCGGCAATTACTGCGCAATTTGTTGCTGAATTGATTGATGAATTTGGGCCAAAATATAAGCAAGATTATCTGATGCAAGCTAGCAGTGAATACTCGCTTATGCCAACAAAATGGACTGATGTTGCTTATCCGCTGGCAGATGCACCTACCAATCAGCAAGAAACTCTCTGGGGGATGGGGGGAATTATTGCGTCAATACATGACGATACCATTAATGGCAGTTTGGCAGATGACCGTATTTTTGGTGGTGATGGCAGTGACACGCTAAGCGGCAGTAAAGGTAATGATATTCTGTATGGTCAAGCTGGTGAAGACACGCTCTACGGGGGCGATAATGACGATATCCTGCGTGGTGGCGCAGATGATGACTTTTTAGATGGTGGCACTGGTAATGACCAACTGGATGGCGGAGATATTTCTGATAAGGCAAGTGGCAACGATACCTTAATAGGTGGCTTGGGCGATGATATTTTAGCTGGAAATGATGGTAACGATATCCTGTTTGGTGACTTGCAGTTGGCTACTGATTCTGATGCGGATGGTAATGACAAGCTCTACGGTGGCAAAGGAGATGACCAGCTATTTGGGGGTGGGGGTAATGATTACCTGCATGGCGGCGAAGATAATGATTTAATTACAGGTGGCAAAGGTAACGATCGATTATTGGGTGCTGCAGGAAACGATAGACTATTTGGTGGTGAAGGTAATGACTACCTGCATGGCGGTAGTGGCGATGACGAGTTACAAGGTGGCGAAGGCAATGACATTCTGATTGGTGGTTCAGGAGCAATCACTTCATCAAATGGTGGTGATGGTAATGATCTGATCTATGCCGATAAAAATAATGCTTATAACGATATTCTGGTAGGCGGCTCAGGCAATGACATCATTTATGGCTTCAATGGCAATAACCTGCTAAGTGGCGGTGCTGGGAGTGATTTGCTGTATGGCGGCAATGAGATTGATAACCTAGATGGTGGTGCTGGTAATGACTTTATCTATGGTGCTGATGGTGTAGATGTACTGGTAGGTAATGAAGGCAATGATTTCTTAATTGGTGGAAATGATGATGATGTCATGGAAGGAGAAATAGGTGCAGATCGGTTACAAGGTGATCAGGGCTTAGACAAGTATTTATTTCGTCAGGATAATTTTGGCACTGATACTATTGTTGACAATGATGGTGATGGCATTATCTTTTTAGATAATCAAAAATTGACAGTAGGTGAGTATAACCAAGCAGGCCGTTACTGGGAGAGCGGTGATGGTCAGTATGAAATTAGAAAGGTTGGCGGTACTGAAGGTCGAACCACATTAATTATTAATAAAAAAGGCGATAATAAAAATACCATTTTTATTGAAGACTGGAAAAATAATGGTGATTTGAGTTTAAGTTTTGGTGAGGAAATTCCATTCACTTCTGTATTGCCAGACGGGATAGTATCTGCCAGTTCTGGAAATAATATTATTTTTGGAAAAGTACAGGTTCAGGGCAGTGATGGGAATGATTATATTTCCAGCACAATTAATAATGATAAAATTTATGGTGGTGCCGGTAATGATTTGATTACTACCGGTAATGGTGATGATTTTATTGATGGGGGTTCTGAAAATGACTTGATTTTTGGAGGAAAAGGTAAAGATACCATTTATGGCAGTGCTGGCGATGACATGATTTTAAGCTCAGCAGAAGTAAATTGGTCACGAGATGCACTTGTAGAGATGGCTGGTGCAGAAGATGATGAAAATACTAATCAAATAATAAAAAACTATCCATTTGTTGATTATTATTTTACTCCAGAATTTGATGAGCAATCCCAAAGCTATACTTATTATTTGGTTAATGGAGGGATAACAACCTCAGTTTTATATCCTTCAATTTCCTTTGGTATGAGCGTCAAAGGTATTCCATACCAAATAAGTCATATACTCACTTTTTTAGATGAAACGGGTATAGGAGTTTCAGGATCGGATACAGTATTTGGTGGAATTGGCAATGACTTTATTCTTGGATCAGGTGATGCTGATTATCTTAATGGTGAAGGAGATAACGATCATCTTTATGGACGGGGCGGAGATGATCAGCTCTACGGTGGTGATGGTAATGATGCCATTTATGGCGGTGATGGCCGTGATTTCATCAGTGGTGGTATCGGAGAAGATGAGTTGGTTGGTGGCTATGAGTCTGATGTAATTTATGGAGGTGCTAATGATGATACGATTATTGGTGACCTGCCAAATCTGTTAGGTACTGATGCTCCACCATTTTCTGCTGATGCAAATCGTTATGGCGATGACCTAATTTATGGCGATGGTGGTAACGATAAAATCTGGGGTGGTGGCGGTAATGATACCTTACATGGTGGCAATAATAATGATGAGCTTTCTGGTGAAGAAGGTGATGATTACCTGTTTGGTGAGCAGGGTGAAGATCATCTATTTGGTGGTATGGGTAATGATTATCTATTTGGTGGTATAGATCTCGATTATTTAGATGGCGGTGCTGGTAACGATTACTTAGAAGGTGGTAATGGTGGAGATACATTAAAGGGACAAGCTGGCAACGATATTCTGGATGGTGGTGCCGACGCTGACATGATATTTGGTGGGGCAGATGACGATATTTTACGTGGTCAGGGAGGTGTGGATCGTATTTATGGTGAAGACGGTGATGATATCTTGGAGGGTGGCTATGACACAGATTATTTGTATGGGGGCAAAGGCTCGGATATTTACATCTTTAATATTGGTGATGGAGAGGATGTTATCACTGAAGAACAAAATGATATTAAATCCTTAAATTATGATAATTACATCTATTTTAATTTTGAGTCTTCTCAAATCAGGCAGGTTCATCGGGATCAGTTTGACCTGTTAATTGAATATGGAACCTCAGATCAGATTCGGGTTAAAGATTATTACAAGATAAGAAATAGCAGTCATAATACTTATCTGGAGGGTTATGAGCAATTTGATACCATTGAGATTTCTGAATTCCGCTTTGAGGATGGTACAGTTTGGAATACTAGTGACATTATGCAGATGTCACCGCCACCTGAGACCAATGAATTACCACCTGATCCATTAGAAGGGGTAGCTTATTTTATTGATGCGCTGATCACCCGTGATTCAATAAATCTTCAAGGTAAAACCACAATTACCTATTCTTTCCCAGTTAATAATGCATCAGGTAATAAGCCCTACTATACTGAGCAGGTTCTAGCCATAAAACAGGCGCTCGCTCAATTTGCCCAAGTACTGAATATTACTTTTGAGGAATCAACCACAGGCCCAAGTGATCTTAAATTTTATCTGGATGACCTAACCGATGGAGATGCAGGTGCCGCAGCTGGCTATGCCAGTGCGCAGACTGGTGAGGTTCATATTAATTCTCTGTTATTTACAACACCTAGCTCCTTCAATATAAATACTGAAGGATTTGAAGTACTACTGCATGAAATTGGTCATGCGTTAGGTTTAAAACATCCGTTTGAGGCACCAGTATTACCGGAAGACGAAAATAATGAAAATAATACCTTAATGTCGTATACGGATAATGGTACACCTGATACGATTCTAGGAATGTTTGATATTGCCGCCTTGCAATATATTCATGGGGTAAATAAAAATGTTCGGCTAGAAAATAATACCTATACCTTTGCTGATAAATACATTTGGGATGGAGCAGGAATTGATACCTTTGATGCTTCAGGCCAGACTGTTTCAGTGACTATTGATTTAAACCAGGGTGGCTGGTCGTACGTAGGTGAGAAAAACCAGAGCATTCTGGCAGCAGGCCAAACCTTTATTGGTTATGGCACTCAGATTGAAAGTGCATTTGGTGGTACAGGAAATGATAGAATAATTGCCAATACTTTCAACAATGTATTGCAGGGAGGATTTGGTCAGGATACCTATGTTTTTGAAGAGAATTTTGGGCATGACGAAATTATAGAAGTTGATAATAATAATATTTTAGAGATTAAGGAAACTGTCAATTTTGGAAGGGATTATTATGTTGATGGCAAATTTAAAGTATCAAATGATGAAATACAATTTGATCTCAGTAAATTTGCTTCTGTAAAAATTAATGGAGCTGAATTAACTCAACAACAATTTAAAAATCAATATGAGTTTCTAAAGATTACCGAAGATACAACATTGAGTCCTGAAAAAATTGGAGCAGTTATCTTTAATGATAGCGGAATAATTATTACTGGTAATAATTTGAACAATTTTATCTATGGTGGTAAAGGTGTCGATGCTATCTATGGCGGTAGTGGTGATGACTTACTAAATGGTGGATTAAATAACGATATCCTGAGTGGAGGTACTGGGTCTGACATTCTTCAAGGTGGAGATGGTGAAGACATTCTGGATGGTGGTTTAGACGAGGATATTCTCCAAGGAGGCAATGGAGTTGATATATATCGTTTTGATTCTACAAGCGGTATAGATCATATCGTTGATAACGATCAATCCATAATTGTCTTAAATGGTATAAATTCTGATAGTGTTAGTTTAAGCATTGAGAATAATGATTTAACTATTGATTATGGTAGTCAAAATAAAATTATTATTAGTAATTATCAAAATACTATAAATAAAATTATTTTTAACAACATAGAGTGGGATAGTAATACTGTCATCTTAAATATTAAGCAAGTCGTTAAAGGATCAAGTAGTAATGATATTTTAATGAGTAAAAATAATCCTGAATATATTTATGGGCTGGATGGCGATGATGAGATTTATGGTGGTTCAGGAGATAGTATATATGGAGGGGGCGGTAATGATATATTAGAGACTAGCTATAAAAATAATATTAAAGCTTTTGGTGAGAACGGCAACGATCATTTCAATTCTTATGGAGCTACAAATGCTCAACTCAATGGAGGGGATGGGGATGATTACTTTAAGATTGGTACAGGGGGCTATCTATACGAAGGTGTATATGCTGAAGGAGGTTTGGGTTATGATATTTACGATATATCCAATGAAAAAAATAAAATAACTAACGGTGTAACAATTTCAGATGAAGATGGTTTAGGTAAAATTTATATGAACTACTCTGTCATTTGGGCTAATATTCAAGGTATGTCAGGCAACCTTGATAACACAAGGCTAGATGCTCAATATGATTATAGTTCAGGTACATTATCTTACTATTATTTTGGTGAGCTAAGTTTTCAATTTAATAATATTTATAGTGAAGCTGATATTCAAAGAATTGGTAATTTAGATATCAGTGTGGATGGTGCTACATATTCAGGTGGTGTGGTTTTTGGGGTAACTGAAGATAAATTACTTCGGCTAATTAAAGGTACTAGCACAGAGCTTTCTTATACAGATAATGATGACATTATTAATGATATAATGGGGTCTAATCTTTCCAACAGAATTTATGCTAAAGCAGGTAATGATAAAATTACTGTAGGGAGTCAAAATTATATCATTTATGCAGATGAAGGTGATGACCTGGTTAATGCTGCTGGCGGAATAATATATGGTGGGACAGGTAAGGATACTATTAATATCACGAATAATGGTCACGGTTATGGAGATGAAGGAAATGATGTCTTAACCGGTCATGGTTTCTTTTACGGTGGCGAAGGAAATGACATTTTAATTGCTAATAATGAAGGCGCTTACATGGATGGTGGCTTAGGTGCTGACCATTTGGTGGGTGGCCTAGGAGATGACATTTTTGTAATTGATGAATTTGATACCTTTGAAGAAACTGATCCAGAGGGTGGATATGATATTCTCATTAATTATAGCCAAGATATTGATCTGTCTAATAATAATTTTGAGGCCGTAACTTTGGGTGGTACAGGAAATTTTAATGTTAAAGGCGATGAATTTGATAATGAACTTATTGGCAATGATGGCGATAATTTACTCGAAGGTCGGCAGGGTAATGACAGTTTAGAAGGCGGTGCTGGCAACGATATACTTGATGGTGGCATTGGTGCAGATATCTTAATTGGTGGAAGCGGCGATGATTACTATGTGGTTGATCGCTACGATATATTAAATACGAATGTTGATGGTACAAAAACCTTACTACAAGGTGATCAAGTAATTGAGGATACAAATATTATTTTTGGTCAAATACCTGTAGATGGTAATACGGGTAATGGTGACACCATTGAACAATGGGATGACCATCGTTTCTATCGTCAAGATGCTAATGGCAACTGGACAGATACAGGTAGCTATTATCATCTGCAAGATAATATTGAAAACCTGATTTTAAAAGGCAGTGCGAAGACCGCATTTGGTAATGACCTAGACAATATCATCGTTGGCAATAATCAAAACAACTATAGTGATGGCCTGAGTGGTAATGACACCTATGTGTATGCTAAAGGTGGCGGCACGGATACCTTAAGCTTTAATGACGATATTGAAGCAGTTAATACCTTAAAAATTGAAGGGTATAGCACCAGTGACGTTTCTGCTCAAAAGCAGGGCAACAGTGTTTATTTAAGCTTTAAAAATAGCAACGATCATATTTGGCTGTCCAACCATTATGTAGCCGATACGGCAACAACTACCAATAAAGTAGACCAGATTGTGTTTGATTCCGGGGTGATCTGGACTCAGACTGACATTGATGCCTTAGTTAACCGGGCAGCAACTAATCATGCGCCAACAGTCAACGCAGCAATTCCCGCTATTAATACCAGTCAGGGTAATACATTTAGCTATACCTTTGCTGAAAATGTGATTACTGATCCTGATCCTTGGGATTCATTGAACTTTAAAATTACGCTAACGACTAAAGATGCGAATGGTAATTATCAGACTATTCCTTCTTGGCTAACCTTTGATTCTGCCACTCGCACATTAAGTGGTACACCACCAACAGGGACTACGGGTAATTTATCCTTCTTTTACTGGGGCACTGACATGTATGGTCGGGGCACTGGTACTTCCTTTACCTTAAAGGTCAATCCACCGAATCGTGCACCAGTTGTCGCTACTGCGATTGCAGACCAGACAGTCACTGATGGCAAAGCCTTTAGCTATGTGATTCCATCTGGTGCCTTTACCGATGCTGACGGTGATGTATTGACCTACAGCGCAACCTTGGAAGATGGTAGTGCCTTACCAGCATGGCTGACCTTTAATGCCACCACCCGCACCTTAAGTGGGACTGCGCCGGATAATTCTGCCCCGTTAAATATCAAAATTACCGCCAAGGACACCGTTAACCAGACGGCAAGCGATGTGTTTAAGCTCACCTTTGCTGTGCAAAACCTAACGGTAAATGGTACGACGGGTGTCGATACCCTATATGGTGGCTCTGGTAATGACAGCTTAACGGGTCAGGCAGGCAACGACATTCTCTATGGTCAATCTGGTAATGATAACCTAGATGGTGGTACAGGTAATGACACGATGTATGGTGGTAAGGGTGATGATACCTATAGCGTCGATAGTACAACTGATGTAGTCAATGAAAATCTGGGTGAAGGAACTGATTTGGTTAAAAGTTCTGTGACCCATACTTTACGTGACAATGTGGAAAACCTGACCTTAACTGGCACAACTGCGATTAATGGAACAGGTAATGCACTTAACAACATTATTATTGGTAATAGCGCAGTTAATACTTTAACTGGTGGAGCCGGTGATGACATCCTTGATGGTGGCGCAGGTAACGATAAAATGTATGGCGGGGCTGGTAACGATAGTTATTTTGTGAATAGTGCGTCTGATACCGTCACCGAGAATGCCAATGAAGGTGTAGACACGATCCAGAGTTCAGTCACCCGTACTATCGATGCCAATGTAGAAAACCTCACTTTAACCGGTACAACCGCGATTAATGCTACGGGTAACGTCTTAAACAATACTCTGATTGGCAACAGCGCTATTAACACCCTCACCGGTGGTGGTGGCGATGATTATCTGGATGGTGGTGCAGGCAATGATAAACTGCTGGGTGGTGCAGGTAATGACACCTACATCTATGGCACAGGGGATACTATTACCGAAAATGCCAATGAAGGAATCGATAGCGTACAAAGTAATATTACTTATACCTTGGGTACTAACCTTGAAAACCTGACCTTAACTGGCAGTAGTGTCATCAATGGCACTGGCAACACCCTGGCCAATACCCTAAAAGGAAATACTGCGGCCAATACCTTAACTGGTGGTACAGGCAATGATACCTATCTGTTTGACCGCAGCAGTAGCATTGATACCCTTGTTGAAAATGATGCAACGTCCGGCAACAAGGATACATTAAGCTTTAGTAGTGACATTGCAGCCAATCAGCTGTGGTTTACCAAGTCAGGGAATAATCTGGAAGTCAGCGTTATTGGCACCAGCAATAAGGCAGTGATGAAGGACTGGTACTTAGGCAACCAATACCATGTGGAGCAGTTAAAGTCGGGCAATAACCTGACCTTGCTCGATAGCCAGGTACAAAACCTGGTACAGGCCATGGCAGGCATGACGCCGCCAGCGGCTGGTCAAACCTCCCTACCGCCTGAATATCAAACGCAACTCAATGCGGTGATCACAGCCAACTGGAAATAATAAATTACTGCTGACAATCAGGCCTTAACCGATGGTTAAGGCCTGATTGTTTGGTCAGTCTATAGGTTTTACTGTACATGTCTTTTGTTGCCCAAAATCAAGAATCCCCCGATACCGTCCATACCGTACCCCGGATTGACACTGGCCTTGCTTGCCTGATCATGATGGCGCGTTTTCACCACATGGCCGTTGAGCCAGAGCAAGTGATCCATGAAGCAGGTCTGGACAATGCCCAATTTAACAGCACCGAGTTATTGCTGGCGGCCAAGCGCTTAAATTTAAAAGCCAAGGCGGTGAGTACAACACTTGAGCGGCTGGACAAGATTCCATTACCCGCCATTGTAGAAACCATCAATCCTGATGGAGAGCCGGAGTTCTTTATTCTGGCGCGGATTGAAAATGACCAATATCTGGTACAGTCTCCGCGTATGGGACGACCACAGCTGTTAACGCCAGTACAGTTTGGCGAACTATGGCAGGGCAAACTGATCTTGGTCACCACCAAGGACAGCCTCGCACAAGCATTACGCAAGTTTGACTTGTCGTGGTTTATTCCCTCAGTGATCAAGTATCGCAAGCTACTGATTGAAGTGCTGCTAATCAGTTTTGTGCTGCAATTGTTTGCCCTGATTACACCACTGTTCTTTCAGGTGGTCATGGATAAAGTACTGGTGCATCGCGCATTGACCACCCTGGATGTGATTGCTATTGGCTTAACCGTGATCATCATCTTTGATGTGTTGCTCTCCACCTTACGCAGTTATGTGTTTGCCCATACCACCAGCCGTATTGATGTGGAACTGGGAGCCAAGGTATTTCGCCATTTACTGGCCTTGCCACTCAATTACTTTCAGGCACGCCGGGTTGGTGACTCGGTCGCGCGTATTCGCGAGCTGGAAAATATTCGCTCATTTCTCACTGGGAATGCCTTAACCCTGATTCTGGATCTGGTGTTTTCCTTTGTGTTTATTGCCGTGATGGCTTATTACAGTGGCTGGCTGACCTTAATTGTCATTGCCTCAATTCCCTGTTATTTGCTGTTGTCGATTATTTTTACTCCGATTCTCCGTCTACGTTTACATGAAAAATTTGCCCGTGGTGCCGAAAACCAGGCCTTTCTGGTTGAAACGGTGAGTGGGGTGGATACCGTGAAATCACTGGCTACTGAAAACCACTGGGTGCGTAAATGGGATAACCAGCTGGCAGGCTATGTCAAATCCAGCTTTAAAACCACTACCATCAGTACCTTTGCCAATAGCGGCGTGACCCTGATTAATAAAATAGTCACCGTGGCCATTATGTACTTTGGGGCCAAAATGGTGATAGAAGGCAAACTGAGTGTTGGTCAGTTGATTGCCTTTAATATGCTGGCCGGTCAGGTGTCACAGCCGGTGATGCGGTTGGCGCAAATGTGGACGGACTTCCAACAGGTGGGAATTTCTATCCAGCGCTTGGGCGATATCCTCAATACCAAAACCGAGCTGTCCGACAGCAAGGGCAGCCTACCTAAAATTGCAGGCAGCATCACACTGGATCATTTGTTCTTCCGCTATCGTCCTGATGGCCGTGAAATCCTTAAAGACATTGACATGAGCATCCAGCCAGGCGAAGTGATCGGGATTGTCGGGCGTTCAGGCTCCGGTAAAAGTACCTTGACCAAACTGATCCAGCGCTTGTATGTACCGGAACGTGGCCGCATTCTGATTGACGGCATGGATTTATCCATCATGGATACCAGCTCCCTGCGTCGTCAGATTGGCGTGGTGCTACAGGAAAACATGCTGTTTAACCGCACCATCCGGGAAAACATTGCCCTGTCTGACCCCAGCGCCTCTTTAGAGCGGGTGATTGAAGTGGCCAAGCTGGCAGGCGCGCATGAATTTATTGTGGAGTTGCCGGAAGGCTATAACACCATGGTCGGTGAGCATGGTTCGACCTTATCGGGTGGCCAGCGCCAGCGCATTGCCATAGCCCGCGCGTTAATTACCAATCCACGCATCCTGATCTTTGATGAAGCCACCAGTGCGTTGGATTATGAAAGTGAACATATCATCCAGGCCAACATGCAAACCATTTGCCAGGGCAGAACAGTGCTGATCATTGCCCATCGTTTATCGGCTGTGCGTAATGCCAACCGGATTATTGTGATGGAGCAGGGCGAGATTGTTGAAAGCGGCACGCACCAGCAGCTGTTGCAAACACCCGGTGGCGCTTATGCCAAATTACACCAGTTACAGCACGGTTAACCCATCATGAGTATTCTCAATCATTTAAAACACTATGCGGGTGTGGCCAAACTGTCTTGGCAAAGCCGTAAACAACTGGCCAGCCGTCCGGTCACGCCAACCGAAGCTGAATTCCTGCCAGCGGCGCTTGCCTTGCAAGAACAACCGGTATCGCCAGCACCACGGATTGCCATGTGGCTGATCGTTAGCTTGTTTATCATTGCCTTGCTCTGGGCCTACTTTGGCAAGATTGATATTACTGCCACTGCACAAGGCAAAATTATTCCCAGTGACCGCACCAAGGTGATTCAGCCATTTGAAACAGCCACGGTGAAACAAATCCTGGTCAAGGAAGGTCAGGCGGTGAAAGCCGGGCAGGTTCTGGTGGCGCTGGATTACACCGTAGCGCAGGCTGACAATACCAAGACCAGCAGTGACTTGGCATTTGCCAGACTAAAAGCTTACCGGGCGAAATATATTCTGGCCAGGCTTGCGGGTTTGGCGTTACCTTCAGTTAAGCACCACAATATCAGTCCAGATTTATTTAATGAATCGCACAGTGCCTTGCTCAGCCAGTTGAATGAATACCAGTCCCGACTGTCTACCTTTGATGCCCAAATCTCCCGTCGTCAGGCAGAACTTAATTCCTCAACTGGACAAGTCGCCAACTTAGAGAAAATTGTGCCGATTGCCAAAACCCGTGCTGATGATTTTAAACAATTGAAAGATGAAAACTATGCCTCCCGGCATGAATATCTGGCCTATGAGCAGGCACGCCTGGAAAAAGAAACCGAGCTGGATCGCCAGCGTGGACAGGTCAAAGAGCTGAGTGCTGCGTTAAATGAAACCCGCACACAGCGCGCCCAGTTTATGGCCGAGTTTAGAAAATCCACCATGGATAACCTGAATGAAGCACAGCAGCAAATTGAAACCCTCGAGCAGGAAAGTATCAAGACGGCCCAGCGTCAGGCCTTAACCGCTTTGAAAAGTCCGGTGGATGGCACGGTACAGCAACTGGCGATTAATACGGTGGGTGGGGTGGTAACCCCCGCACAGGCACTGATGGTGATTGTGCCGAAAAATAATCCGCTGCAAGTTGAAGCGTTTATTCCCAACAAGGATATTGGCTTTGTCCGGGAAGACCAGACCGCTGAAATCAAGATTGAAACCTTCCCGCATTCCCGCTATGGCACCATTGATGCCAAGGTCTTGTCCATCTCCCACGATGCGATCAATGATGAAAAACTGGGACTGATTTACTCATCCTTAATCGGCATGGAGAAAATCACCATTAATGTGGATGGCAAGCAAGTCAATTTAAGTCCCGGCATGGCGGTAACGGTTGAGATCAAGACCGGCCAGCGCCGCTTAATTGAGTATTTCTTGAGTCCACTCATTCAAAATGCCAAGGACAGCCTGCATGAGCGTTAATCTGTTATGGTTTAAAAGCTGAGGCAAAAATGCTTTAAACTGAAAAATTATTCAATTTAATCAAACAAGTGTAATTTACCTTTCCCCAGGCGCCCAACGCCTGGTTTTTTTTATGCCGCTTCTAAAGCAGAAAGTTATATTAGAAAACTCCTCAATACCTGCTACTCATCCAGTATTAAAAAAATCTAACTAAATCAGAGCCAACCGTGCATACAGGGCAGTACAGCTATCGATGGCAAATTGAAAAAGCTAAAAGGCACGTTTAGCAACGCCGCTAGTGCAAAGCGCGCAGCGGACGCAGAACTGGCAAAAATCCAGCGCCAAAAAGCGACTTTTAGTTTTACTACCGCGTCTGGTATTCCGGCCATCAGCACTGAGTCACCCGTCAAGCTGCTTGGTTTTAAAAAGCAGGTGGACGGGCTGAAGTGGATTGTGGCCAAAGCAGTACATAGTTATTCAACCAGCGGCTTGACCACAGCGCTAGAGCTGGAAGCTAGTGTTTAAAGTGCAAAAAAGCCAGCAGTTGCTGGCTTTAATGGTTGGCCGCCAGTTGCGAATCTGGCTTGTGGTTCTTTCATGACACTTTTCGGATTTCATCTGTAGAACGTTTCAAAGTGTTGCTTCGTTCCACTGTCATTTGGCACTTCTAAACATTTGTGTTGTACTCAACTCACCGACACTTTCCGGTTTGAACTCACTGTGCCGCTTACACCAAAGCGTAACCTCAGCTACGTTCCGTATCGCCTACGGTCATGACCAACATGATTAGTATAGCAGTCAGGCAAAGTAAAGTTAATGAGCAGCCAGCCACTCTTTAAGTGCGCTATTCATCCGGGTTTGCCAACCCTTGCCAGTTGCCTTAAAGGCAGCCAATACATCCGCATCAAAACGGACTGTCGTGGAGACCTTTGGATTTTCCGATACAGGACGGCCACCTTTATTCTGCAATTTCGCTTGTAGTGATAAAGGTAAATTAGTAACACGCACTGCAGATGCAAAAATTTCATCTGTCCATTCAGGGTTTTCATCATCAATCAATTCAGGATTGGGACGAGTGTTTTTCATATTTTCTCACCTCTCTAGGATTGGCTTTGCGCAAGCTGATGATACGGATACCATCCACCGTTTCTGTAAATACCAAAGCATGAAGCTGACCATTTAAAAAACCCAAAGATGACCAACGCACTTCTGAATAGATCTTGCGTACATCCTGCCAAATCCAAGCGGTATCAAAATCAAAATTTATCGCTTGATCAAACGAAAGTCCACGCTCCTCAATATTGCGCTGATTTTTTGCAGGATCATAAGAAATGTTCAGCATAACAACCAACATCTTTAAGTTGTAATTATTGTAGTAACAAAAACCTATTTTGTCAAAGTGTGATTCATTTGCTATCCAGTGCATATAGAGCGAAGCTGTGACTATATTAAGCATTAAGCAATTTTATAAAACGGTGGCAAATCATGGCTAAAGTGCAAAATTTTGAAGTAAGCAGAGCAGGCTATGCAGTACAAAATACGACACACGGCCGGGTTTGCCTAAGCCTGATTTTTAAGTTTAAGAATAAAGAGGTGGGTGTATTTTTTTAGGCTGGGAACTTTACCTGCAGATACTGAATTTTGGTTTATGACCAAACGGGCCGCCAGTTGGTTAGAGGGTGTCAATCAGGGTGATGTATAATTGTCAACATTGATGCGCACTGTTCATATCTTGGGAGAGAAAATTATGATTGAAGTGAATATGCAAGATAATAGCCTAACAACATTAACGGCTGAGTAAGACTGTACCTTTAATTAGTACTATACTAACATGATATAAAAGAGTAATTATACTGGCACAACAGTTACTGTACGGATTAGTAACCAAATTAAAAATTTAATAATTATTCTACATTAGAAATAGATTGAAGCTGAGATTATACCATTTACTTATTTGCCGTGAAATCATCTGAATACTATTTTCAAAGATAGTGTATTCAGTATATATATTCGATAAGCTATAAAATCTAAAGTAAGAGAACAGGTGATAATAATGTCTAAAAGTAAATTTTATTCAGGAATTAAAGAAAATATTTTTAATACTTAAAAGATAATTTTAATTTTAGAAATTTTATAAAATAAGATATACTGGAAATGAGTATGCTGTTTAATTTATTTTATATAGAAAAATTAAATTATAATAGTCTTTTTTATAGAAAAATATTAGAATGTTCTATAGAGAGT
>SECL01000056.1 GCA_004173455.1 Moraxellaceae bacterium
GGGTTTGTGCATCAGTACATCAAACGTTTGGATGGATGCTTCTACTTCGCGGTACTGTAAAATAATGTTGCCCAGGTCCTGCAATGGGCCAAAGATGGACGTGGAAATAAACTGCATGGTGATCAACTCGCCGGTGCTGAGCACCTGCCGGAAAATAAGCCAGAGAAGAATAAACAAAATGGATTGCCGCAGAAAGTTGAGCGTGGTGCCTTGCAGGAAGGTCAGCGTTCGCACCTTGCGCACCTTGATCATTTCCAGGTCAAAAATCTTTTGCGTTTGGCCGCGCAACCGCCGTATCTCCGGGAACGTGAGGCCCAGGCTTTTCACCAGCTCTATGTTGCGCAGGCTTTCGGTGATCACGCCGCTCATTTTGTTGGTTTCGCGGTTGATGCTTCGCTGCACGGTTTTAATGCGTTTGGAAAGCAGGCCGGTAAAGGAGCCCAGCACCAGGATACCGATCACGAACACAGGTATCAGCATCCAGTTTTTGGTAATGCTGTACCAGATCAAAAAGCCAATACCTACTACCGAAGAAAAGAGAATGTTGATAAAGGAAGTCACAAACCGCTCGGTATCGGTCTTTACTTTTTGCAGCACCGACAGCGTTTCGCCGCTGCGGCTTTCTTCAAATTCCTGGAAGGAAAGGCGCAGCGTTTGGCGCAGGCCGTCGTTAAAAATCTGCATGCCAAAACGGGCCACGGCCAGCCGCGTTGTGTATTCCTGAAAAGCCTTGGCCACACGGGCCAGCAGGGCCACCACCAAGGCAACACCCAACCAAAACAGGGCGCCTTTGACCAGCTCTTCCTGTGTGTGGGCTGTGGGTTTGGTGGCGTAATCGTCAATGATTTTTCCGAAGATGAGTGGGTCAACAAGGCTAAGCAGTTGTGCCGCACCGGCCAGCAACAGCGAAAAAAAGATGAGGGTGTGGTGTGGCTTTAGGTATTTCCAAAGAATCTGCATGCCACAGCGCTTCAAAAAACAGACCTCGACAAACCAAAGAATTTACCGGAAATACAATGGTAGTTATTGTTGGAAAAATAGCGATCTATAACCTGTTATTGTCTACTTAGGTTATCACAATTACTTTAAGACATAAAGGGTTATTGCTGAAATCCTAACGCCAGGTATTTGGTTTTGATGCTGTCGCTGTTCAAAGTGTTGACATAAATGGTCTTGCCGGTTTTGCATTGGCAGGCGAGGCAAACAGACGCAACATCATCTGTCTTAATCTGCAGGCTGGCTACATACAGGCCTTGCGCAGCAAGGTAGGTAGATACATTCGCCAGCGTGAGACTGTCGGTCGCTCCTGTCCGCCAGGGATCGGCGCATTGTGTTTGTTTGTAAGAAAGAGTGATGTACTCATCTTCGCCGGGATTTGTTTTCCGGCAGGTAAAAGCGGTTACCAGCATAACCAGCAGCATCAGAGACAGTGT
>SECL01000057.1 GCA_004173455.1 Moraxellaceae bacterium
AATACCACCTTTACAGCGTATTTGAGTGATGCCAGCGGTAGTTTTGGCTCACCGGTGAATATCGGCTCAACTACGGTTAGTGGTTCTGACCCTTCGGGTAGTATCAACCTTTCAATTCCAGGTAATACTCCTTCAGGAACTGGCTATCGTGTCAGAGTCGATGCAACATCTCCCTCAGTCACTGGTTCTTTGAGTTCGGCATTTGAAATCATTAATGGTGCAAAAAACGTAACAGCTTTTTCAGCTGTCCCCGGAAACGCCTTAGCTGTCGCTAGTTGGTCGAATCCAAGCAGTTGTTTTGATGAAGTTCTGATTATTGCAAAAGCCGGTTCATCAATTAGCGGTACACCTACTGGTGATGGCAGTGCATATACCGCTTCGGCAGTATTTGGTTCAGGCACTGCCTTTGACGGCGGATTTGCCGTCTATAAAGGTTCCACTTCGCCACAAACAATAACAAATCTGGTAAACGGAACAATGTATTATTTGAAGGTATTTTCAAGAAGAGGTACAAATTGGAGTGCAGGTGTGGAAATAACAGTTACACCTAATCTACAGCCAAATGCAGGCGACATTGTTATTAACCAGTTAAGCCCTGATTACAATGGTGCATCCAACGAGTACGTTGAACTAGTAAACAAAACAACTAATGCCTATGACCTGTCGGGGCTTGCTTTGCGTTATCAATCAGCAGGTGGTAGTGGAAGCACATTGGGCAATTTAACAGGCACGCTACCTGGAAAACGCTTCTGGCTTTTGTCTCCTGATGCAACAATCACCGTCGGACAAACAACAGGCATACAAAGAGATGGTAGCTTTTCCGCCGGCATGGCTGCAGGTGGCGGTCAAATTGCTCTGGTACGTATCAGCGATGGACTAATTATAGATGCAGTAGGTTATGGCACTATAACTGGCGGAACCTATACAGAAACAGCGGCCGCATCGGCACCACCTGCTGACGGAGGTCTTAAACGCATTAGTGATGGCACTGACACGGATAACAATTCAGCAGATTTTACTACCGTTACAAATGCTGAGATTTTTCTGCGCAATAGTCTCAGTACACCACTTCCAATTCGTTTCACCAATATCAAAGCAATTCAAAAAGGCACGGGCATTGAAGTTAGCTGGAGCAATGCCACTGAAGAAAACGTAATCAACTACGCAATCGAACGTTCAGTCGATGGTCTCAATTTCAGCCAGGCCGGAACCTTAGCCGCTCGTTTGAATAACAACAACAGGGCAGATTACAGCTTTGTGGATGTAGCTCCTAATACCGGCGATAATTTCTACCGCATTAAGGCTGTAGAAAATACCGGCAAGGTTGTGTACAGCGCTGTTGTTCGAATTAATCTGGCGAAAAAAGGTGCGGGATTGAACGTGTATCCGAACCCGGTTCGCGGCAACGAGTTCAC
>SECL01000058.1 GCA_004173455.1 Moraxellaceae bacterium
ATCGGTCTCTGAGGAGTATTTAGCCTTACCAGATGGTGCTGGCAGATTCAAGCAGGATTTCTCCGGTCCCGCCCTACTCAGGGTACTGCTCGTCCAAGTCAATTTACGCGTACGCAGCTTTCATGCTCTATGGCCCAACTTTCCAGAAGGTTCCGCTTGATGACTCTTTCTAAATGCAGCCCTACAACCCTCAAGGTGCACGCACCTCAAGTTTAGGCTTTTCCCGTTTCGCTCGCCACTACTCAGGGAATCACTATTTGTTTTCTTTTCCTCCGCTTACTTAGATGTTTCAGTTCAGCGGGTTGGCTTACCTTACGGTATAACATGTCTTCAACATGCTGGGTTGACCCATTCGGACATCCAGGGATATAATACTTGTGTGCAGTTCCCCCTGGCTTTTCGCAGCTTACCACGTCCTTCATCGCCTCTCAGACCCAAGGCATCCACCATGTGCCCTTAATTGCTTTAAAAAATTTAGAAATTGTATTTGTTACCCGACCACTTCAGAAAAGACCATCCATTATTTCTAACAGTGATCAAAATTCTAACGTGTGATCGATCTTGAGATTACTCTCGATTTAACAACTTAATTGATTCCAATATGTCAAAGAACTTTCCAAACGCCAGTGCAAGTCAATGGGCAATGATCCATAAGACCAACCTCCCGGTATAACCCTCACCTTCGCGGCATCGGCTTTTGTCAAATGTTATGGCTGTGAACCACCAGGCCGCTACACTCCGTAGCACCACATTCAAAAAAAAGAAAAGCAAAGAACTTTCTAGTTGATCCGTTGATCCGTTGATAAGTCGATTCGTCCTGCTTATCAACCAGTCCACTTAGCAACCGGATTTTTTCAGTGGAGGATATCGGAGTCGAACCGATGACCCTCTGCGTGCAAGGCAGATGCTCTAGCCAACTGAGCTAACCCCCCGAGTTTTTTAGTTGCTTAGTTGCTAAGTTGATCGGTTGCTAAGTTGGTTCCTCAGAAAGTATCAACTTATTAACTTGTCAACTTATTAACTCCGCACTACTGGTAGACCCGAGCAGATTTGAACTGCTGACCCCTACATTATCAGTGTAGTGCTCTAACCAGGCTGAGCTACGGATCTCTTTGTAGCCCATCCCCGATTGCTCGTGGGCGGGTTCCACTGTAAGAACAATAAAATGAAAGAAAGAGGGAAAACAATGGCCCGAAGGCTGATCGAAAAATCTGGCGACCCATAAAGAGTCCGGTTAATAATAGCTCTAAAAAGGAGGTATTCCAGCCGCACCTTCCGATACGGCTACCTTGTTACGACTTAGCCCCAGTTACTAGTTTTACCCTAGGCGACTCCTTGCGGTTATCGACTTTAGGTACACC
>SECL01000005.1 GCA_004173455.1 Moraxellaceae bacterium
GCCGTCACTTCAAGCACAAAATACTCAAGTAACTTTTTCTGTACTTTTTTGCTTAACTTACAATTCGTTATATTCATTTTTGTAGACTAACATAAAGCTAATCTACTACAGCCCCTAATATTATTGAAATAAATGAAGAAATTATTGATTATTTAAACGATGAGGAAGATGATCCCACTCCTTATGACATTCGTTTTGAATGGAATCTGGTAGAGACTTTCCCTCAGTTAATAAAAGCACGCCAAACTGCTGATAAAAGTTTCGCTAATGGAATAAAAAATATAATTGAAAGAGTACAACCATGGCGGCAAAAATTTGAAAAAGTACAATTACAGCCACAAGAACCAATGAGTTTTTTTCATGTAGCAAACGGCAACGATGTAGAAAGCTTGCTTTATAAGCTTCTTGAGTTACGCGAGAGCTTTTTTATTTCCAGATTTCAGACTACTGACGAGAGTGACCAAACCGAGGCCAGATTATCTGAATTCATAACCAAATTTATAGTACCGCAAAGAAATGCACCAAATACCTTTACGCTATCAGACGAAGAGTTTATCGGCATTGGATCACGTGCCAATAAAAGTAAGGAATACACGACATATCTGGCAGTTAACGCTGATATGGAGAGCAATAGCTATCGTGAAATATTGATTGAGCTTACAAAAGTGTATATTTCCAAAAGACGCAAATTTCTTTTCCAGAATCACAAACCACTTAAAAGTGATGGAGTCCTCTTACAAGCCAGTCAAATTCTGGATGAGATGCTGCGTGAAGAGTTTAATGACACTTCAGCCAATGCCATTGGGCGACACGATCAATTTAAAGGCAATTTAATAGGGCTTATAGGCTGGGATTTACAGTTCCAGCAAAAATACTGCACAGCAGATATACATCAAAAAATATTTTCTGTGTATGACACATTAAAGATCGCAAGAATATCCACTGCATCCATCAATAAGTATATTACCGATGTCGATAGTGAGTTGCAGGACTTATTCCTTAAGAATTTCAGCACTTGAAAGCTTATACAAGTTATCTGGAAACCAGATACACCAATGGCTTCACGGATTGACACACCACGCAAAACATAACACTCAACAGTAAAAAATTACAGATACATACTATCTATGTAGAGCAAATGCTCCCGTCATTGTCATGACTTTATCGCTCAGCCTGCTTCCCCAGCAGGCTTTTTTGTGCGCGTTTTTTATAAGGAATTATTTCATGCTTGTTATTTGTCCCTACTGCCACTCATCCCATGTGCAGCTCATTCCACCCAATCACGCAGGCGGTGCAGCACTGCCATTTGATCGTAATGCTCTCAACTCAACCCTAAGTCAGATGACCAGTTTTGCCATGCTGGGCATTTCCATTGCCCGTAAAACCACTGTACTGCCGCCTGCCATTGGTGGGCTGGCAGGTGCAGTAATTGGTGGTTTGTTTGGTGTTATCCAGAGTGAACAGCCCACAGCGCAGGCAAGCGTATACCAGTTTTATTGTCAGGACTGCCAGCAGTCATTTACTCGTCAGGCAACCCATTAATTTCTTCCTCAGCAAAAGCTTTTACCCATTCTATTTATCATTTTTAACAGGAATATTAATATGGCACATTTAATCGATTCTATGGCTTTCGTAGGCCAAACCCCTTGGCATGGCTTGGGCAACCAGCTTACCGCCAAACAACCCATCGAAATATGGGCTGAGCAAGCTGGCATGAACTGGACGATAGAACAATCACCCGTACATTTTATGGCGGATCAAGGAAACCCCAAACATCCTGATCAACCAATCCAGCTCAAAGACAGCTTGCTGCATTTGCCGTACAACAACATCTTGCCTTTCACCGACCACAAGGTACTGTTCCGTTCTGATACCAAACAGCCGTTATCAATCGTCAGCCAGCGTTACCATATGGTACAGCCCAGACAGATATTGGAATTTTACCGTGACCTGACAGAAAAATCTGACTTTGAACTGGAAACTGCTGGAGTATTGAAAGGTGGTAAAAAGCTATGGGCATTAGCCCGTACTGGTCAATCCGCCAGTATTAAAGGTAAAGACGTGACCAATGGCTATGTGCTTTTGGCAACCGCTTGTGATGGCACTTTAGCTACCACAGCACAATTTACCAGTATTCTTGTGGTGTGTAACAACACGCTGGCGATTGCATTACGTGAATCGAATGGTAAAAGTAATTCAGCCAATTCATTCAGCAATCAGGGTATTGTTAAAGTACCCCACAATACCAAGTTTGATGCAGCGAGTGTCAAGCAGCAGCTTGGCATTTCCGTATCAGCGTGGGATGAATACATCTACCGTCTTAACCTGCTCTCTGATCGTAAAGTCAAACCTGTTGAGGCAGACCGCTTTTTATGGAATGTATTCAATGACGGAAATAGCTCCAGTTCAGTCAGTGGCGGCTTTAATGAACGTGCCATCAATAAAGCCAAAACCCTGTTTGAAGGTCATGGCCGTGGGGCGATGTTGCAATCCGCCAGAGGTACAGCTTTTGGTTTACTGAATGCCATCACGGAATTTGTGGATCATGAGCGTAAAGCCAAAAGCACTGATCACCGTCTGGATTCAGCATGGTTCGGTACAGGTGCAGCAGTCAAGCAACGTGCCTTGGATTTGGCTGTACAGATGATTTAAACCAGCCACTTTATTAGTTCAATCACTCTCTAAATAGTAATAAGCCCTGACAGGCAAATCCTGTTGAGGCTTTTTTATTTGGAATACTTACTATTTTTCTTTACTTTTGGGACTAAATTTCCATCTTGAGGTTTATAATATAAATCTAATGGCATATGTCTAATTTGTAGAGGCGAGCCAACACTAGGATGTTCATGTATCGAAATTGAACACAAACTATTTTTATTACATTGATTAAAAGTGAGTCCTTTTAGATTTTCTTCATCAATAATACTCTGCTCTTCAAGCGTTCTTTCCCACTCTTCCATTACTGTAGTAATTTTCTTTTTAATTTTTTTATAGAGTAAAACCCCTCCAAAATTTGTATTATCTTGTCCAGTCGCATATCTGGTGTTCAACTGATAAAAACCTTCTAACATATAAGCTGGGCCTTTGTAAATTTTAGCCTCACCTAACCAAAGAAAGTTATTCTTTTCAACATGAATATCAACATGGCCATTCACACTTGCATCATGGTGAGCAATAAAATAATCCCTAAGTCGTTCGACTATAATTCCTGTAATTTGATCTTCAGAAAAATCTTTATATAAATTTTTATTCCGCGTCAAGAATTGAAATGAAGCATCTATTTCATCATACAAACAATCTACGAATTGTTCATAATTTTTTATAGTATTAATTTTAACAAGTTTCTTTAGCGTAGGATCACTTAAAGTCCATAAAGCTTCTAGAATTTCTCTCTGCTCATTTAACATGTAATTTCCCCTTAAATTCCTCGGTAGGGGAAAAATAAATAATTATCAGGTCATTAAATTCCTGCTCTGTTATTTCTTCATGTGTAAATGGATGAACGTACTCTTCTGAAACTAAAACATCGTGAATGAAATCACTATCCACTCCTTCATAACGATGTTTTAAATTATGGTAAGCCTCAAATTGCTGCTCAAGCACATTAATCCTTGCATCAACCAAAATATATACTGCTTTTTTAAACTTATCAATATCATCTATTTTAGACCAATCAAACAGACGTCCAAATGTGAGATGACTTATAGTTTGGCAATTATGCTCAAACAAACTATGAATAATATTCTCACAAGCAATTAGTATCTCTATTGGATAACCTTCCAAGTGTTGATATATTTTATCAATATAAGTATGTATACCATCTTTCGAGGTATTCATAACGTTTACCTACTAATAAAAGAGATAATCTTATCTATACAAAGTTCAAAGCTATTACGAGTTTTTGCACCTTGAATTTGCGCTTCAAACAGTTGACGACCTGCGCGTGAATTAATAGTACGAAATGATCCTAAAAGAAATATTTCTGGACAATCTTTCATTTGCTCGTAGCGAATACTAATCCGGTAAGGCTCTATTGGGGTCGCACTTGATCCAGCAATATGATAAACGGCCTGACGAACATCTGGGCAAGTTTTATGTAAACGCTCATTATGGCTAGTCCCTGCCAAAGTTAAGAAAGAAATACTTGTAACTTCACCACTAGAATCCTTATAAAATTTTTCTATAGCTGGAAATAAATTACTACCCGCGTCAGGAAAGCGGGCATGAGGGTTACTTCCTCTTATTCCATCATTAATTTTTCTTACTAATTTTGCTTGAGCATTATGAACAGTGGATAAATTTGATAGTTCCGCTCTATCTACCGATAATACCATATAGTTTTTCTCTTTATTAAAAATAATTGAGTCATAACATTCTCGCTTAATACTTTTGATAGCATATATTTGCTCATAGTCCTCATACTCTTCCCGATCAACATCTTTAAAGTCAGAAAGATTTATTGCTACTTTTTCAAAAAAAGTTCTAGTAGTTTTGTATATAAAGAACTCTAAATCCCCTAGTTTATTCTGTCCCTCAAAACTTAGCTGATCCTCATCGTCAATAATCGACTTATCTAAATTTGCATATACAATGTCTATAGAATCTAATTTATTGTAAATAGCTATTGATTTATCCGCATAAAGAAGATAACTACCAAGAATTTTCCCTAATTGTAAGTGGAGCTGTAAAAGCTTATCACTCAGTCCATCAAAATCAACAGAAAGTAAATTATCAAGTAACTTTGACCAACCATTTGCTACAGGTAAACCATTATCTGAATAAACTTTTTTCACATCATTAAAACTTGTACGGGTTCTAAGCTCTTCCGTCAGACGAGCAATCGATTTTTTTAGTTCACTTATAGAATCTTGTGTCATTTTTATGCCTTCAATTTTCAAGTTTATCCTATTTTTATTATATACATAACATTTTATGCAAGCTATTATTATCAAAAAGTTATTTCTCTAATAAAGGACACAGAATGGCTGGCTTAAAAATTTTTGTTTCCTCTACATGTTACGACCTTGCAGTTATCAGAACGCAATTAAGATCATTTATACAAAATCTAGGACATGAGCCTATTATGAGTGATTACAATGACTTTCTTTATCACCATAAAAATCATACGCATACTAGTTGTGTAGATGAAGTAGCAACTGTAGACATTGTAATTTTAATTATTGGATCACGATTTGGTGGCGATGCTGTTCAAGAGACTTTTAATGAAATTGATTTTGAGCGTTTAATGCTTGAAAATCCAAAAGTAGATGACCTGAAAAGTGTTGAAAGATATTCTGTTACACAATTAGAAATTTTGAAAGCGGTCGAAGCAAATATTCCTATTTTTACTTTTGTCGATAACTCAGTTTGGCACGATCATGAGCTATATTCAAAAAACAAACATCAACCCGCTGTTCTAGAGAAAATAGTCTTTCCCTCTATTGAAAAGCAAGAAACTGCAAAGTATATATTCCAATTTATTGATTTTGTACGAAAAAGATCAAAAAATAATGCTATTTTCCCTTTTGCAAGAGTTCAAGAAATTGAAGATATTCTGCGCAAGCATTGGTCTAATTTATTTCAAAGATTATTGAATGAAGATCGTACACGAATGATTCAATCAAAGCGTATAGATGATTTAACAGAAAAGTTTGATGAACTAAGAACATCTATTGTAAATGCACTTATGAGTGATCAGCAACGAAAAATTGCTGATGCAATTGTGCATTATAAAGATCTTGTTAATTTTGTTAGATCTATGGGAGTTAGTAAACTTGATGAATTGCTTAAATCGAACGTAAATGATTGGTATCAATTACTAAATAATATGGAAATAAACTATGTAATTGGTTTAGAAAAGAATGATAATAAATTATCTACAGAAGAGCTTATGAAATACTATCCCATAATTGACTCCTCAAAAAGGAATGGGCATAGCTCCTCAATTTTACTAATAAAAAGTGATATGAGTGGCTACTTTGAGTTTAAGGAGGTAGAAGACGTGTATTATACGATCATTTCTGACTGGGAAGCATTCAATGATGAAGAAGACTCGGTTAAAGGCATAATAGTAAATGCCATTTCCGATATGGATTTTAACAAGCCAATCCTAGTATTCCATAAAAATAAATATGATACAAAGATAACAATGCCTGAAATAAACGAAAAATCTAATAATATTAGTCGATCAGATTTTCAAAGTATTCTTAAAAGCGACTTAGAGTAATTAATTCATATAATTTTGGGTTGAAAAATTCATTGAGCAACTTCACAAATTTCATGTATATTAAATGCCAATTATAGCTGATTGATATTCTATACATCCAAATAAGGATGAGTTTAATAGCAAAATTATTCGACTCAAAAAATGATTTTAGAGCCGTATTGGTCGGTTTAAAATTGATAATTTTTTGCCTAACTTCTCAAATGCTTCCTGCCGTTCTTCCATCAAGCTGGCATGCTGATAAGTTCTCACCATCCGGTTTTCTTCCATATGGTTCAGACATTTTTCAATTACATGCGGCTGTACCTTTAAACTACCCATTAATGTCGCTGCTGTACGGCGTAGATCATGCGGCGTCCACTTCCCCCCAGCTAACCGCAATGAGGTAGTATCACTGGCCCTACCCTGCAACGGTGAATCAGTTTGCCGGTCACCAATCTGCTTGGTCAGGGTTTTAACCGAAACATGGGTAGTCTTACTACGGTCTGGAAACAGCCAGACATCATGCTCAACATAAGTAAATAACTCCTGAAAAGCCTGAATAGCATAATCAGATAAGTGAATCAAATGCTCCTTGCCATTCTTGGCATTTTCCTTTGGAATAATCCACTGCTTTTTCCCAAGATCGACATCCTGATATTTTGCCTTAAGCAACTCACCAATGCGCACAGCGCTAGACAGGATAATTTTTACAGCTGCTTTCCCTTTGAGTGATAATTTAGACTCAGGTAAAGCAACGTTAAGTAAATGCACCAGTTCCTCTTCAGATAGCACCCGCTCCCTGATAACCGATTTACCAGCAAAAGCGGTTTTCTTTAAATGGCTGGTAGGATCATTTTCCAGCAAGCCAATACCAATCCCATATCCATAACACTGCCGGATACTGGTTAGAACCCGTCCGGCAATGACCTTGGCATCCCGCTCAACAATATTGAGTAGCAGGTTACTGATGTTTTGCCGGGTTACATCCTCAGCGTACATTTTACCAATAAATGGCAAGACATCCTTTTTAAACATCCGCGCTATCGCTTCCCCGCCATCCTTATGCTTACTAATGACTGCCTTAAACCAGCGGTCATACAGTTGCTGAAAGGTCAGACGGGAATTGATCTGTGCTTGCTCAGCTTCCTGTTGCTGCCGTAATAGCTTGGCCTGTCTGGTTTCTTCTTCTGCCTGGGCTATTTTAGCCAGCCGTTCTTTCTTACGCTCTTCCAGAGGATCAAGTGGAACATCTGCATTCTTCTGTTCGGCACGCATGGTCATTGCTTGCTTGCGTGCGTGCATCAGGGTGACTTCTGGATAGTAGCCAATGGCAATCTTCCGATTTTTACCAGCAACCATATAGCGATACCACCAGCGTTTTACACCAGTAGGCGTCACTTCAAGGTACAGACCATTGCCATCTGACAGGAATATCCGTTTTTCGGTCTTGTACTTTTTAATGCCAGTGTCTGAAAGTGCCATGATATTTTTTCCCAGCGTGTTAGCCTAAAGCGAGTTGTAATATGGGATGTGGTGTGCCTTCGAAAATGAATGGATTAAGAAACACCCGTCCCCAGAGTATCCTGCGGTCTATCTCACTTAATGTCGCCTCATCACAAATCGCTATCCAACGTGCCTGCACTGTCCTGATTTGGTGCGTAATAATCTCAATGGCTTCAGATTCATCCAGTAGAAACTTCGGCGCTGCTTTCAGGCAAACGCCAAGGTTACTCATGCGGTTCTCACCACTGATTAACATGGCTTGGGTTGCCTCATTACCTGCCCGATTTTGCGGGCAAATATCGTAAGCCGGTGTTAACTTTAACTGGCTACCATCCCAGAATGCAGCATGGTTCCGGGCATGATCATCCGTATTGCCACAAATAACGTTAAAAACCAGACGGCCAAATAGTTCACGCAGGGTTACTTCTGGTGCATCAAAACGATGCCGGATAATATCTGTAAAATCCTCATAGCTCGCGTAACGCGCCATCATCTCATCAAGACCAAAAAGGGTTAATGCAGAAACCATTAATCGGCGTTGCCAGCCATTACCAGTGCTTAAACGGTCAAACCGCTCAACCATAATTACATCTCTACCTGCCGTATGGCATAAATGTACAGGCGCTACATTCAGACCTATCTCTATCGCCAGACGCATGGCAATAAATTCGGCTTTTACAATATTATAGGTATCGGTCGAGGAAGAGAATTTGGCAATGAATTTGCGATCATTTGTTTCGATCATTGCTTTTGGCCGTGCACCCCCTAGAGAGCTTCCATGAAAAAGTGCCTGATCAAGCTCTGGTGTTAGCGGTATGCCTGCTTCCACCTTGGCCGCTGCATTCATTAATTCCTCCAACGATGCAGACTGGGAAGCACGGGATATGTAGGTTGTCGGTGATGCCTGAAAATCCAGACCACCAATTCTGTCTGAACCGGATTCAAGCAGGTAAGTCATTTCATTGAGCGTACCAAGGTCTACATCCGTACCTTTAACACCCATCAGCCTGTTAATGATGACACGCCGTCCCCAGGCATCAGGTGCTGCATCACGCAATGCGCTTGCCAGTTTTAAGCCAGTATTGGGTAAAATAACACCCTGTACCAAGGGTAAATCGGGCTGGTAAATCGGGATTGCATCGCTACGTTCCAGATAACTACGGCCATAGTTGAATACCATGGTCTCGCCATCTTGACTGAGCCTGCCAGCAACGATGGGCTGTGCGTGATCAGGCAACCAGATCCACACATATGCTTCGTTAATTCCTGGTCTAGAAATCATCCTTTACTACCTTCTTTGACGTATGAACGGTACTAGGCAGCAAGGCAAATGTTTTTTCCAGATTTCTAGTATAGAAATTCATTACAGAGTGGTCTGCTGTAAATAATGGAACACCAACTATAGTAGCCATTTCCAAGACGGCACCAATTGCACATCCCATGTCACCCTGTTCAGCACGCTGCACCAATCCGCGTGACACACCGGCACGCTCGGCCAATTGTTCTATCGTCATTTTACGTTCAATCCGTGCATTATGGATCATAAGACCCAGTACCCGTGCTACTTCCCGGCTATGGCGTGAATAAGGTCGTGTAGAAGGTTTCACAATAGTAGTTTCCCTGACTTATTAATGATGCTTTTGGTGCTAAAATGATTCATTAATAGATCATTTATATTTAAATTTTACCATAGTAAGTAAATTTTTTAACCTATTATAACAATGTAAAATTAATGCAGGAAATACATACTGGCCTTATGGATTAGCGCTGTTCGATGAATCTTACGATATTGCACCCAATATGACGTGTATCACTGGCCCTACTACCTTCTGATTGATCACAGCCATGCTATAATAAAAAGTACAAAGCATATCTGAGTAATATTTATTTTAAAGAGGTCATTTATGCTAAATAGTGCTGAAGAAAGAAAAAAGTATATTGAGGCGACACGTTTGAAAAACTATCGTGCAAGCATGGTACTAGAAGGAATATCTTCTAATCATGAAAGTGCTTCACTGTCAAAAAGTCAATTAATTCAGAAATACAAAAATATTGGTAATAAATATAGGTCATGCTGGTCAATTGATGATGTACCAGTATGGTGAAACTGGTGATAACAAACTGCACATATTCTTTTATTATAAAATAGCATTCACTGATAACTGACGCCCCCTTCCATCCGCTCTATTTCAGGCCAAAGAGTATAAAAGCGTGTACAAATCCGTGTACAAAATTATTCAGGATTTGATAATATCGCATTGGACGGCATAAGACACAAAAATTTATAAATACATGTTTTTTAAATTTATTATTAAATTTATTGGACAGCATTGGATGTTCTAAAACAGGTTTTAACGATTATGGGGTGCAAGGGGTCGAAGGTTCAAATCCTTTCGTTCCGACCAATAAAATCAATGAGTTATGATAATAAAACTTTCGGCTAAACTTCTAAAATCTTAGAAATCAATTTCTAGTTGCCAATTAAGATTAGCTTGCCTAGTACCTTGTTGGACTAAATTGTACGAAGATTGCGGCTAACTTTAAAGGGTATAATAGTTTCCCCTCTTGAATCACTCAATAACAATGATGTTCCTGCTTCTATTTATCTAGCCTTGCTCACTTTATTCTGTAACTAAATCAAAGAAATTGCCTCCACATACCCATAGGTATTCAACCCACCATCCAGACCAATTGGGTCACTCTGCAAATACCGTCCTGTGGCCGGTTCATAATCCTTAAGATCGTTATAAAATACGACTAACTCAACCTCATAATAATAAACTGTATAACGCAAATAACTACAATTCTTTGCATTTTAATAAATAAAACGAATAAAGATTATTTAATCGCTTATAAGATTTCTCATCGGTCATAATGGCTACAGGATGCCAAGGAAATGATTCTGGATTTCTTTCATTATTGATTTGGCAATAACTCTGACATTCTTCAAGTAAAGAAAATAGTCCCCATTTATTAATGATATCAGTTTCTGAGTTATACATCTCCTCGAAAGAAGCAAGTGGAAATATACCATCATAAGAAGCAGCAGCACCACCAACGTCATTTAATTCCCACCCTAATAATATTAAATTGGATATATCTTTTAATATACTTGCATCAATATTATTTTCATCCTTATAAAATTCATCTTGAACAGCTCTAAACTTTGGATAAAGATCTCTTAATGCTAAAGCTTCTAGTCCCTTATCATTAACTAACTGAACAGAAAATCCATCCGTTACTTTATAACCCGCCGCTCCTATATGAGTTGGAGCAAAGAAATGAACTATTTCCGCTATAGAGTCATAATGATCAAAATCAACCTCAGACCACTCTTCATCACATAGTAATAATCGTCTACCTTTGAATATAGGGGGAAAGCATATTGACATATATTGTAAATTTAGATTCATTTACAATCGACTCCAATTTATTAATGGTCATGGATATGAAGGAGGATATCCTTTCCCATTCAGATTCACTGCCATAGCCGGATTTGGTTGATAAAAGTAATGATGCCCTGCAATCGCATTAGATTGTTGCCATTTACAACTACAATCTCTAGAATCTTGCACTACTCTGAATAATTTATAATGCTCATTGCCTGTGCCCGTACGAGTACCATCTGTACCTCTTACAGAAGTTTTTGGTCCTTGATAACCTACTGTACCGACAGGATAAGGAAAACAAGGTGGGCATTTGCCATCATGGCATGCATCATAAATTGCTGCGCCAACCAATATCCCCCCACCAATTAGATCACCCACAGGAATAGGGCCATCAGCAACGGCGGCACCCACAGCAAATGGAATAGCCTTAGAAAAAGCATCTAATCCTTTAGGATCAACCAGCATTAAAGGATTAGCAGACACATACCCATAGGTATTCAAGCCACCATCTAAACCAATTGGGTCGGATTGCAGGTAACGTCCAGTAGCAGGATCATAATCCCTAAAGTAGTTATGGAAGGTGCCCACCTCGGAATAAAAAGTAGTCTAACTTTTTCTATTTTTAAAAATTAGAGGATCACTTATATCTTTATGACTCCACATAACCAATCCAAAGGGCTTTGCCTCAATCATAACTCCTTGTTCATCTACGCCCCAATTTTGCATGTCCTCAGAAAGCTCTATAATTGAAACAACTGTACCAATAGTTTTCCTATGTTCAATTAACACCCCATCACCTATTTTAATAATTTCTCCTGTTAAGTAATTCATTACCCATTCCTTATTAAATAAATGGCTCAATGGGAATCATAGCAGGTATTAATTAATTAACTTTGAAACATATTTCTGTTTTACCAAAAATATTTACATTATTGAGGTGAGTTTTTTGAGGTTTTCTTTGCAACAAAGATATTATGATGTAAACCATATACGCCATGATGCATTTCATTATCTAGAATAGTAAAACTTCTGCTAAAATTCCATTTTTTAAACCAGATACCTTATAGGTAGGGGCATGGTATGGATCCGCGCAGTGAAGTAATTTTACGGCAGCTTGATTTTTTTCAGGGTGACGTATTACTGGCAGGTCTGCCAGCCGATCAGTTGATGTATAAGCTAATACCCAAAGTGAGCAGTCTATGCGCTTGGTCGTGGCACTTTGGGGATTATACTGCATTAAATCAGCTTGGCAGTGAGTGTCATTTTTCAGCCGAACCTCCCGAGCAGCAATTTGATCAGGCCATTATTTTTTTGCCCAAGTCTAAAGAGCTAACCGATTACCTATTACAACGTATTGCTAGCCGGCTAAAGCCACAAGGTCAAATTTTTCTGGTGGGTGAAAAACGTGCTGGCATTGAGCGTGCATCAAAGCAGTTACAACCTTTTGGTAAAACCTTGAAGCTAGATAGCGCACGGCATTGCCAGCTGTGGCAATGTATTTTGTCTGGGGCAGTGAGTGACAAGCCACTGCCGGACTGGGCCAAAACTATTGTGCTAGAGCAATTTAATAAGCTTAAAGTAGTGAGCTTACCCGGTGTGTTCAGCCATGGTCATCTAGATAACGGCACTGCCCTGTTGCTACAACATTTGGATCAATTACCTAAAGGTGATTTGCTGGATTTTGGCTGTGGCACTGGAGTGATCGGCTGTTTCTTAAAGAAAAAATATCCTGCACAAACAGTACATTTTCTGGATGTGGATGCATTTGCCTTGGCCGCCACTCGTTTAAGTCTGGCTGCCAACCAGATCGATGAAAATGAGGGTGTCCAGTTAATTGCTGGCGGCGGTATTGTAGATGCTCCACAAAATTTGGCAGCTATTATCAGCAATCCACCATTTCATCAAGGTATTCACACCAGCTATCAGGCCAGTGAAGATTTATTTCGTCAGGCAGCTTTACACCTCGAGAATACTCGAAAAGTTAAAGGTGAATTAAGAATTGTGGCCAATAGCTTTTTAAAATATCCACCGCTGCTGCAACAGCGTTTTGGGCATTGTCATACTTTGGCACAAGGTCATGGCTTTTATGTTTATCAAGCCATACGCAATTAGTCTGGTGCAACAACTAAATATTTAGATGTTGCGTTTAATCAACTCATGCAACAGATATTTTTATCCGAATATTTTTCTAATGACCTGCAAGGTGAGGCATATTCTGTTTGGGTATTAGGAAGCTAAGCTCATTTAAGCGTGAATAGTAGATTTGATTTTGGCAAAACAGGAGGAATTTTATTATAGCCAACTATTCCGCGTTCAATAGGCGGCAAATAACAGTATGCTGGCTATCAGTTTTTATGATCTTCTGTTCTTTCCTCTATTTCCTCATAAGCTTCTTTGGCTAATTGCTGATACTTTTCTTTAAATTTTTCCAGCGCAGCTGCATCCATATCCTCCAGATTCAATAAACTATTGTCGGCGGTTTGCTTGACTCGAATCAGCTCATCCAGCTTAAGCTGAATAGCAGTAGTATCTGTGTTTTGGGTATTTTGAATTAAAAAGACCATTAAAAAAGTAACAATCGTGGTGCTTGTATTAATGACAAGTTGCCACGTGTCACTATAATGGAAAATCGGACCTGAAACTGCCCAGACGATCACCACCAGTGTGGCTATTAAAAAAGTAGCTGGCCGACCTGAATATTTAGCAGCTTGCTTCGCTAGTGTTTCGTACATGCTTCCCATACTCATGATTTGATCCTATTTTCTTTTATATCCTGTTTAAAATAATCTTAAATTCCATTAACAGAAGCGAGTATAGTTTCTTTATAATTTGTTGATTAAAAGTGACTTAAAGCTCATGATTACCGGGAAGATAACAACATAAAAAATATTTACTCAGCGCTTGTTATGATCCCTTGTACATTGTAGATTTCACTCCATTTAAAGATTAAGTAAGGCTTTTTAAAATACTAATCGAACTTGTTTTCAGACACTAAATTCAAAGATCTCATCGGGAGTAAACAATGAAAGTTAAAAAGATGCCAGCGTTTTTAGAGCGGAATCATCTCGCTCTGCATCCGCTATTGCATAAAAGCGGTGTACATCAAAAGCAGGATACTGACGTTGCTAGAATGCGTGAGCGCCGCGCGACCAAGCAACGCCTTAAAAAGAATTTGTGGGAGGGAATGTAAATGCATTCACATATTCTATCTGCTCTAAATCCTATTAACACAGCCGCAGCCAATGCGGCTTTTTTATGGATTGTTATAGGATAGCGTTGTATTGATTTATATTTTCAATATCTATTCTTGCTTTTAACACGGCATTCAAACAGTTATTTTAAAGTCAAAAAAATAGCCGCACAAGGCGACTATTTTTCTAGCATTTTACTGTTAAAACTTGAGGATTACTCAGTAGTAGCAGTAGCAGACGGTGCAGTTGTTGGTGCAGTAGTCTGATCAGCAGGAGCCATTACAGTACGGCTACCAGTGATTACAGCATATACACGACGGTTCATTGCACGACCTTCTTTGGTGTTGTTCGGTGCAATTGGACGATCCCATGCATAACCTTGGGTAGTCAGGCGGCTGCCATCAATACCGTATTGGCCAACCAGCATAGATTTCACGGAATTAGCACGGGCCATAGACAGACGCTCGTTCAGTTTACGTGGACCAGTGTTGTCAGTATGACCTTCGATCATTGCAGTCGCATTTGGATACTCTTGCAGTTTCTGAGCAACTTTAGCAACTTCTGGCTTGTACTGTTCTTTGATATTAGATTTATTAGTATCAAAGAATACACGAAGTTCCATTTTCAGGTCTTCGGTCAGCTGTTGTGGCTCAGGAGTTGGCTCAACCACTGGCTCAACCACTACTGGTGGTGGTGGAGCAACTGGCTCAACCGGAGCAACTGGAGCAGCGGGTTTCAGGTGACCACCCAGTACCACTTGCAGGGCTGCAATAGCCTGACCTTCCCACCAATTGTTATCAAAGTTGTGGGTTGCACGCGCTTCAGTACGAAGGGTTAGTGCGTCATTCAATTGCCACAGTACACCGGCACCCAGATTACCAATGGTGTCATATGAACGATAGTCATAACCAGGATTGTCTACAGTGATACGGCTATAACCAGCACCAATCAGGCCGTACGGCTTAACTTTGCTATCGTAGTTACCAGTGAACACGTCAGTCGTTGCAATCAGGTTACCGCTTAAGGTTTCATGCTTGGCATCGTAAGGAACGCCGTCATAGCCTGGGCCACCAGCAATAGGGCCAGAATTGCGTTCATTATGCTGGGCATCGGCTTTAGTTTGTTGATATTCAACTTCTGCCTGCAACCATGGGGTCAGTTCCAGGCCAATAGCAGCACCAACAGATAGGTCATCAACCAGCGCAACACCACCAGGAATAGTACCAGGTAATTGGTTAGTACCATTACGGTCTGTTAATGCATCGTTACGCATTTTGTCCTGAGTATCTTCTGGATACCAGTGATACCCCAACATTAATGGAGTTACAGTTACACCTGCATTTGCGGCAGCAAATGGGGCTGCAACTAAGAGCGCGAGCGCAATACGAGTCAGTTTCATGGATTCCTCCAGATGTTTAAAAAATTTGTTGTTCAGTCTTTAGCCTACTCGAATTTTCGGCTCGCTGGAATAGTTAAATAACTATTTTTCCAGCATTTTTAAGTCTTCATGCTACACTAAGATTACTTCATTACCCAGTACCCGCTTCACAGGTGTGTTCCGAAGTAACTCCATAGAGCGAAGTATTGATAAAAATTTTTACATCTTCCGTTGCAGTTTAGTAAGTTTCACGTTGCAGAGTCAATACTTTGTATTCTTTAAAGAAATTTATTTTGTTTGCTTGCAAATGCGAATAAGCTATACTCCAAAAAATCAAATAAGTGAATTAATTCAATAATATGATTTCTATTTGATAGCCAATAATATCTATTTGAGAACATTTAAAATGCATTTTTCTAAAAAAATGACGGCTTTTACCTTGGTAGAACTCGTTACAGTGATAGCAGTTATTTCTATTCTTGTTGTCATTTCAGCACCTTTTTTTAATTCTTTGTTAAGAAGTTCTGAATCAAACCAAGTATTTAACCGTTTTTATCCAGCACTTAGCGATGCGCGTACCCAAGCAGCGACATTGCATTATGCGGTTGGATTATGTGGCAGTAGTGATCAGGCCTCTTGTGATGACGACTGGAATAAAGGGGCGTTGCTATTTATTGATCAAAACCAGAATCGGGCACTGGATAACAACGAAACTATTCTTAACTATTATCCGACCAATATTAAATACGGACAGGTCAGTTGGCGCGGTGCAGGAACAAGCCATTCACAAGTTTTACTGTATACCGCTGAGCGTGGACGTCTGGATATGAGCAATGGCAGTTTCCAGTATTGTGCTCAAGAAAATTATTGGCACCGGATGATTATTTTACCCAAAATTGGTAATGCAAGATCATCAAAAGACAGTAACGGTGATGGAATTCATGAAACTGCAAGTGGTACTAATATCAGTTGCTAAATCAATAGCATGGCGTCAATTTCCTGATTTATTGCCGTGAATGCCTATATTTTTTGTATACTATGCCCATTTTATATCAGGTGCGCCTGTTACTTTTTATTCTGGGTGCCCATGTTAGGAGTGGAATATGTCTGAATCAGTTGTGATTGTTAATGGCGCACGTACCGCAATGGGTGGTTTTCAGGGTTCACTGGCCAGCGTAACTGCGCCAGAACTCGGTGCAGTAGCTATTCGTGAAGCAGTCCAGCGTGCTGGCTTGCAACCGACTGATGTAGAAGAAGTCATTATGGGTTGCGTGCTACCTGGTGGTTTAAAGCAGGGTCCTGCGCGTCAGGCCATGCGTCAGGCTGGACTACCGGACAACACAGGTGCCGTGACCATCAATAAACTGTGTGGCTCTGGTATGAAAGCAGTCATGCAGGCCACTGACATGATCAAGGCTGGTAGCGCGAATGTTGTGGTTGCAGGTGGCATGGAATCCATGACCAATGCACCGTATGTGCTGCCTAAAGCCCGCGGTGGGTTCCGCATGGGTCATGGTGAAATCAAAGATCATATGTTCTTGGATGGTTTAGAAGATGCCGAAACTGGCCGTTTGATGGGTTCTTTTGCGCAGGACATGGCCAACAAAATGAACTATACGCGTGAACAAATGGATGACTTTGCCATTCGTTCTTTAAAGCGTGCGCAAACTGCGATCAATGAAGGTTACTTCAAAGACGAGATTGTGGCAGTTCCGGTAAAAACCCGTAAAGGTGAAGAAACTGTTGCCCAAGATGAACAACCGTTGAATGCCAAGCTGGACAAAATTGCTGGCTTAAAACCTGCATTTGCTAAAGACGGAACCATTACCGCCGCCAACGCTAGCTCTATTTCTGATGGTGCTTCTGCACTGGTGCTAACCTCGGAATCCAATGCACAGGCTAAAGGCTTGCAACCATTGGCGCGCATTGTTGCTACATCCAGCAACTCCCAGCACCCGAGTGAATTTACCATTGCCCCGGTTGGCGCAATCCAGAAAGTACTGGATAAGGCAGGCTGGAAAGCTGAAGACGTTGATCTGTGGGAAATCAATGAAGCTTTTGCCATGGTGACTATGGCGGCTATTGACAACTACAAACTAGATGCCGAAAAAGTGAATATTCATGGTGGTGCTTGTGCGTTGGGTCATCCAGTAGGCTCTACCGGTTCACGTATTATCTTGAGCTTGATTCATGCGCTAAAACGCACTGGCGGTAAAAAAGGCATTGCAGCCCTATGTATTGGTGGTGGTGAAGCAACTGCCGTTGCCATTGAATTGATGTAAATTTTTTGGATTAATTCATGATCTAAAATGTGACATAAAGGATAGGTAGATTTGACTGCCTATCCTTTTTTAGAATGTTTTTCCTAAATCTTTAAATACCCTAAATATCTTAAATACAAAGCTTTCTACTACAAAAAATGGTTTTACAACATGAACTTTAATACAAAATGCCTTGTTTGGCTGACCTTTTCCAGCGCTTTAATTCTGACAGGCTGTAGCAAGAAAACTCCAGTCAATGAACAAAAACCTGAGGTAAAAACAGAAAGCACTACGCCTGCGCCACTCACTACAGATTTAAACTGTACCAATACTACATGGAGCGACTCACTACAAACTGACCTAAAAGATAAATTCACGACATTGACCCTTGCTAATCTCAATGCAAGTGAGCACAGCTATGACAGTAGCGAATTTAAGCAATGGAACCAATCCATTCATTTTAAAATATCCGGTATTCGCACCGATAAAACCAGCTCAACCGATAATAAAGTGTACTGTACTGCTATATTAACTGCGGAGTTCCCGCTGTCGATGCTGGTTCATTCTTATCAGGCGCAAAATCGTCACTATAATGCTTGTCAGGATATTGATTATGCCTGCATGCGACAAAGCCTTGAAGCGGAATTAACCGAACAAGAATTGGCTATTGAAGGCAATCAAATTAGTCAAAGCTATAATTATTCCATTGCCAAAACAGACAATGGTGAATCAATAATTAGCCGTAATACTGACCCAGCTTTAAGCAGTTACCTGCGCGACATGATGACCTATGGTCTGTATTTGGCAGCTTATATAGAAGAAGAGGCAGAAGCTAGAGAAGAAAATCAGGAAATCAATGCAGAACAAGATGCCAAATATAAACTGATTGGCGATGCCATGGACATTCGCCTCAATGAAATTAATGAGGCACTGGCTAAAAGAACCGGACAGTTAAATACGCTATGGGAAAGCAAATCCAAAGAATTTCAGCAAGCCAATCTGGATAATCAAAAAGCGTGGTTTAAAAAACGTGATATTGAATGCAAGATCGAATCACAAAAACCCTATGATGATATTGCGAAAAGAGATCGTGAGCAATATGCCTTTAATACTGAAGAATGGACGCAGGAATTAAGCAATAAAGATCAGGAAATTCGCTTTAAGAAATGCGTCAATGAATGGATTGATTATCGTATGAATCAGTTAGCAGAAATGAAATAAATTCAGAATTGCAGTTATCAATACCTAAAAACTATTGATAGCTGCAAGTGCAACCATATAAAAATTTAAGTTATTTCACAGTTCTGTAGATTTAAAATCCGTTTTATTGGCCTATAAAAAATGAAAAAAACCGTTTTGAGCATCCTATTGAGCAGTGTTTTTTTGGTGAGTATTAGTGCAGGGCTTTATTATTATCAGCATGATATTAATAAAGCTTCTTATCCTGTATTAACAACTCCTAACCTATTACCCAATTCTTCTTTGGCTCCCGCCCACCAATTAAAGCCCAACGCTTATGTGTTCTTAAAAAACTCTATTAATACACTCGCCAGTAGTCAGCAATTTGGTGATTTTATTAAGACCGATCAACTTATCCAAAAGTATTTCAATCAATTACCACTCGCTCAGCGCTATGAAGTAATGGATAACTTTTTGCGTGCAGTCGATCAGCATATTTCCCATGTAGATGGCAAAAAACGAGCATTAACTGGTCATAATGATTTCTTTCTCGAGACTACACCAGAAGAATATCAGCCACACTTGCTGGCTAAAAGATTGCTTACTGTGTTGCCGTCGGAACAAAAGACATGGTTTAGTCAGGCTATAAATTATGATTTTGACATACTGGACATTGGCGAAGGTTTTTACGTTATTCGATTAAATCCAAATTATCTGGTAAAACACTTTGCACCTATCTTGCCGCATGCTGATCAGGCTTTTATTAAGGCCATTGCCCAGCAAAATCAACAGCAGTTTTATTATGATGCTACGATTGATATATCTTGGCAGGAATTAGGCGAACGGGCTATTTTTTGGGAAAACTATAACCAGCAATATCCTCATGCTTATTTTTCAAAAGACGCAAAAGTGTTGGCAAACTATTATCTATATTATTTTATACACGGTATGGGTAACTCAATGACGGTAGAGTCTTTTGATGAACAGGAAAATTCACCTGTCTTTAATGACGAAGCAAAACAAGCTTTTGCAGGGATTAAAAATAAATACCCCAATTCAAATGTCAGTCAAAAAATAAAGTTATTAGAAAACTCAATGGTCATTGATCAAAGGATTGTTGATCCTGTTGAACCAACTGAACGAAGTATGCTAATGGGACAGCTATAAGCTTTGTAAAATTAGACTTTACTTAATTTCTTTAACACTTCAGCTGCCGCTACCATACCAAAGGTGGCCGTCACTGCCACAGCTGAACCATAACCCCCACAGCGCAGTCCAGCGCCTGCATTTACTGTCGCTTCATGTACTGTATTATTGCTAAAGGGGTTATCAATTGAGTAGATACAGGTAATCCCAAATTTGTCTTTCGGCTTTTTGCAAATACCTTTATTGCGCAGCTCACTACGAATTTTGGCCAGCATTGGGTCTTGTTCTGTTTTAGACAAATCAGCGACCCGAATTTTTAAGGGATCGAGTTTACCGCCGGCACCACCTGAAACAATGAGCGGAATTTTATTAAAACGACAATGCAAAATCAGCGCTATTTTAGCTTTGACATCATCAATGCAATCTAAAATAATATCGGGTTGGTATTGCCCAATCAGTGTTTTTACATTGTCTGGCGTTAAGAAATCATCGACTAAATGAAGCTGAATACGCGGATTAATGCTTTTGGCACGCGCAGCCATCACATCAATTTTGCCATGGCCGAAAGTTTCGGTTAAGGCAGGAAGTTGCCGATTGATATTGGATGCCACCAGTACATCCATATCCACCAGTGTTAGCGTACCAATGCCACTGCGTGCCAACGCCTCAACTGCCCATGCTCCAACCCCACCAATCCCAATGACCATTACATGCGCTTGTTCAAACTGGCTAAACGGCTGTGCGCCATACACACGGGCAGCGCCTGCAAAGCGTCGCTCGTATTCATCGTTTTCAAGGTTGGCTTCAGCGGGCAAATGGTTAGTGTGGGATGACATGCAGATAGTTCCAGTCCAGATTAAGGGCATCACAGCTATTTTGCCATATCTGAGCTGCCAATTTCTGCTGATCCATTTTTAATATTTGGCTTAAACCATCCAGTACATACGGCAAATTGGCCGGCGTATTGCGCGTGCGATGCTCATGCGATTGCTGACAGCACAAGGGTGTCATATCTGGGCAATCGGTTTCCAGTACCAGATGGGCTGCCCCAACGGCTTGAATGACCTGATGCAGGCGCTTGACATTGGGATTGGTCACCTGCCCCGTAACACCCAGCTTAAAGCCTATTTTTACAAAGGCCTTGGCTTCCTGAACGCCACCGCCAAATGCATGGGCAATACCGCCCTGCTTAAAATTATGTTTTTTTAAAATTGCCAGTGTTTCTGCATGCGCACGACGAATATGCAACATGACAGGTAAATCATATTGTTGCGCTAAATCCAACTGAGCCGAAAAAAATTCCTGTTGCCGCGCAAACACTGTGGGCTGTTTCATCTCAGCCGTAAAAGTATCTAAACCAATTTCACCTATGGCTATCACGTGCTTAGTTTTAATCAGTTGTTCCAGTTGCTGCAAATCCTGCTCAGCATGCTCATTGATATAAAAAGGATGCAACCCTGGCGCAAGTAAGGCTTGCGGATGTGGCGTTGCCGCCTGATTAATTTGTTGCTGCACCTGTACTAGCCTATCAAAACGTTTGGCCAAAAAGCCAATCAGCACTAACGCTTCGACACCGCGTTCATAAGCCAGTTGTGCCAGTGCCAAGCGATCATGCTCAAAATCTGGCACATCAAAATGCGTATGCGTATCAATCAGCGCGAGGGGACGCATCTTTTTCTACATCCGGTTGTGGGTCTTGCAGTTGCATTTTCTGTAGCTGCAAAGGCGCTGCCAGATATTCAGGTTTGATAATGCCAGCTAATTGTGCATAAGGAATGGTGAATTCCGGCATACCCACTGCATACGGGCCAATTTCATACTGGCCATAAGCAAGCACTAAACCATCTTCACTAAAGGTGAAATTATCGGTGAGCTTGAATGGCCAGTCTTGCTCATATTTGCTCAGATCGGCAGACAGGTCATTTTGCTTTACCCAGTCTGCATATTGCTGATGTACCAACTCATATAGTTTAGGCTGTTGCTCTGGCAATAATAAATCGGCCAGTTGAAGCTGTTTTTTTTGTTTTAAATCCAAGTTGTAATAATTATCAAAGGCACTGCCATGCGCGCCACCGCTGTAAAACGCGGCACTAATCTTAAACAGTCCAATATCGCCTTTTTCACCTAAAAACTCAGGCGTGACTTGCATGGTATACGGTACGGGTGCGCCTCGGGCGATACTGTCCTGCTTGGCTGCTTGCACAAAGCGATCGACGTTGGCTTGTAGTGTGGTCAACGTGGGCTGTTTTTCGCTTAGCTGTACATTGGATAGCGCTAGGATTTTTTGATCCAGAAACTGGTTGATCCAAGGCTTATTGGTTTGCAGCCGCTGAATATCCACTTGCACACAGCCCTCTCCGCTACAGGCAGGTAAGTTATAACTGGCCTTAAGTACTTTAACATCCAACGGGTTGGTAACAGACTGTGGGGCTGAAGTCGCTGCGGGGCTGGCCTTCACTTGTTCGGTGCTTTGGTCAGGCTTTTGGCAAGCGGTTAGGCTGAGCAAGCTCGCGGCAAGTGTGGTAATGATCAGGATTTTTTTCATAACATCAAGAGCGTTTTAATAAGAAATAGATTTGATTTTAAAGCTTAATTTAATTTTTTTATCAGTAATGCTAAGGTGATTTTATGGTTGATCTGTAAGTTATTATGGGTTTTGACCACAATCTGTAGCTGTGTGTTGATTAACTGGCTGCGCTTGCCCATCTGCCTGAAACGCCATTGATTTATTAGTGCGGTGCAGACTACGCGGCATTAATAGCCCTATTAAAGCCACTGCCGATATTCTGACAATGGACTTTAATGGTAGACCATGGCTTTTTTTTCGTGTTGGCTTAATGCTCACGGGTTGACCTGAACTCAATATCTGGCCAGCGTTCCTGCATAATTTGCAGATTGACCCGACTAGGCGCCAGATAAGTGAGATGTCCGCCACCATCTATTGACAATTGATCATGCGCCTTTTTCTTGAAATCATTGAGGATTTTTTCATCACGACAATGAATCCAGCGCACAGTATTCACACTGATGGGTTCATACACACAATCCACTTTGTATTCTTCTTTTAGGCGATAGGCCACCACGTCAAACTGGAGCACCCCAACTGCGCCTAGAATCAGGTCATTGCTGATTTGCGGCATAAAGACCTGCGTTGCGCCTTCTTCCGATAGCTCTTTTAAGCCTTTTTGCAATTGCTTGGATTTGAGCGGGTCTTTTAAACGCACGCGACGGAACATTTCTGGGGCAAAGTGAGGAATACCGGTAAAGTGCAAGTTTTCGCTACTGGTAAAGGTATCGCCGATTTGAATGGTGCCGTGGTTATGTAAACCAATAATATCGCCCGGCCACGCTTCTTCCAAATGGGCACGCTCTCCAGCCAGAAAAGTCAGTGCATCACTAATACGCACGTCCTTGCCTAGCCGCACGTGGTTCATTTTCAGACCTTTTTCATATTTGCCAGAACAAATACGCATAAATGCCACGCGGTCACGATGTTTCGGATCCATATTGGCCTGAATCTTAAATACAAAACCGCTAAATCCGGTTTCGTTGGCATCAACCTGACGTTCCTTTGCTGGATGTGCTTTGGGTGCAGGCGCCCAGTTCACAAACGCATCCAATACCTGATCCACGCCAAAATTACCCAAGGCAGTGCCAAATAAAACTGGTGTTTGCTGCCCTGTTAAAAATTCCTGCTGGTCAAAATCTTCATGCGCCATTTGTGCCAGTTCCAGCGACTCCTCAAAGCCCTGAAATGCCAGTACGCCCACTTTCTCACGAATATCGGGATAATCATAACCATCACGTACTTCTAGCTCGACAATGCGCGAGCCTTGACCATGCTGGTATAAGTAGGTCTTGTTTTGACCGAGATGATACACCCCAGCAAAATCCTTACCGGTTCCAATCGGCCACGTGATGGGAACACAGCGAATTTTGAGAACCTTTTCAATTTCGTCCAGCAACTCAAGTGGGTCACGAATTTCACGATCCATTTTGTTGACAAAAGAAACAATGGGCGTATCACGCATCCGGCACACATCCATCAATTTGATGGTGCGCTCCTCTACCCCTTTTGCACCATCAATCACCATGAGTGCCGAATCTACCGCGGTGAGCGTGCGATAAGTATCTTCGGAAAAGTCCTCGTGTCCAGGTGTATCCAGCAAATTAATAATATGGTTTTTATAGGGAAACTGCATCACAGAGGTGGTAATGGAAATTCCACGCTCTTTTTCCATTTCCATCCAGTCGGAGGTCGCTGCACGGTCAGACTTGCGGCTTTTGACAGTGCCGGCGATCTGAATGGCCTTGCCCCACAGCAGCAGCTTTTCAGTCATGGTGGTTTTGCCAGCATCCGGATGACTAATAATCGCAAAGGTTCTGCGCTGCGCCACTTGCTGCGCCAGCTCTTGAGCAAAATCAGTCATAACCAACAATCCAAACAGACCAAAAAATTAGGCGCGGATTATAGCATGAGCGAGGAAATAACGAAGCATTGCTTCGTCCGAGCGCAAGGCGAAGGCTATGCCTGAGTGGCGCGATAAAGTGACGATTGATAATCGTCACCGCGCCGCCGCAAGACGCAAGCTATGTTTGAATCACATAGCTAAAGCAGAGCATTACTATTCGTGCGTGCAAAATAAAAATCCTCAAACACCGCCTTGATCCATCGTCATACCAAAATAAATAATACCTTTGACAATTTGCCCTCTCAGACTGTTCACGCTTTTAGAGCGACATTTTTTGACAATCCTTGTTGTCAAAAAAATTCCAGTAGCCTACTATGCAAGCACTTATTTTTCTTTGATCAGGTGATCAACATGCTAAAAACACAAAAAGTCCATGTCGTTCAGGAATTTGATTTTCCAGTTGCTAAACTATTTGCTTCCTTAAGTGAGCATGAAAACCTGCGCCAGATTTTTGCTCCCATGAATATCCAGCGTATTCAGGATGGTAAGGATAGTCGTAATGGCGTCGGTTCAGCGCGCAAAATGTCACTGCCGCTTGCACCATCCTTTGTCGAAACCACACTGGTATATCGCGAAAATGAGCTGATTGAATATGCTATTACCCAAGGTTTAGCACCGATCAAAAACCATTACGGTATTATGAAATTTATTGATCTGGGCAACCGCTCACGTCTGGATTACACCATTGAATTTAAAGGTCGTCTGCCCTTTATTGGTCCGATTGTTAAGGCTAGTCTGCAAAATGGCATTAAAAAAGGCTTAAAAAAACTGAAAGTCTAAATGCATGGTTACGCTGGCGTTGTATATCAGTCAGTCCAGCGCATAAAAAAAAGCGGCCATTGTTTAAGCCGCTTTTTTTTAGCCGAGTTATAGTAGGTTTAAGGACGGGGACGCTTGACTGGCCAGCACATTTTAAAACGTGCCCCGCCCAAATCTGGGCTTTGGTCGACACTGATGTGACCACCAAACCAAAAGGCAATCCTAGACACAATCGAAAGCCCCAAACCGTAGCCACCCGCAGTTCCCGCAGCGCGCGTCCGGCTATCGTCCAGACGCGAAAATGGCTCAAATATTTTTTCACGATCTTTTTCTGGAATGCCGGAGCCATCGTCTTCTACACAAATATAAGCCTTGCCATTTTCCACACCACCACTAATACGAATTTTGCGATTGGCATGGCGAATGGCATTACCAGCCAAATTCTGCATGACCCGATGTAAATACAGCTTTTCTGCCGTCACTAGCAGTTCATGGTCTGGCTCTAGGGTAAGCACTTGCGGCTCTAATCCCAAATTACGGGTTTCTTCGGCCACCTGACGTACCATCTTATACAGGGGAATTTCTTCAAAATTCAACGTTGGGGTGCCCTGTTCCAGCTTGGCATAGGTTAGAATTTCATCAATGAGGGTATTGAGTGCTTCAATATCCTTGTCAATCATTCCTTGCTGTTCCAGACGGCTGTCATAATCATCGGTGTCAGCCAGCATTTCTACACCAAAACGTACCCGTGCCACCGGTGTGCGCAATTCATGCGATACAGCTCGGGTCAGTTCACGCTGTGCTTCAATTAAGCGTTTGATATGCTCCGCCATGCCGTTAAAGCTTAAGGCCAGCGTATCAATTTCATCTTCACCATCCACTTGCACCCGTGCATCCAGATTACCAGTACGTACCTGATTCAGACCATTACGCACCAGACGGATTTTTCGTTCCAGCGGCAAAATCAGAGAATATACCCCAAGGCTAATCAGTAATAGGCCAATGAGGGTTACGCTAGCAAACAAATGAAACGGTAGCCAGTTGAACATGGGAATGGGTCCCATGACCAGCACTTCGTTACCATTGCCGGTTGGACTTACTACCGAAATACTGGCTCCGGTTGACGAAGCACCATCCCGAAGTAGCATAATGACTTCTTTACGGCGAATCCGAGACAACTGGTCAATGTCCAGACCCAGCTTGCTGACTGGCTGAATAGTAATAGCATACGGAAAATGCTGGCGAATTTCTTTAAGGCGTTTTTGCTCCTGACCGGGGTAATACACCAGATCATCTAGCATAAAAACAGCCATAGCCTTGATTTGCTGTTCGCCCGCCTTGTCTACCCGCGTGGAGAGTAATAAATTTTCTTTTGGAACTTTAGTATAGATATCTGCTTGAACTTTATCGCTATTGTAGCGAACTACTGATTTGTCATGGGCTAATAATTCTTGTTCACGACGACTAAAATCAACCGAATCGCCTGCAACCAGCTTAAGCGGTAAATTAAGCAAAATACTGGCATCATCTAACCAGTTTTGGCGGGTTTGCTCCGAAGTCTGGCGCGCGATACCTTGGGTAATAATATAAAATACCCCAGCAGCCATTTCCTCGCGGTAGGCTTGTGCGCGCTTATAATTTACACCTTGCACCAGCAAGTAGGCGATGAGCGCCACGACCACGCATAATAAGACAAGACTTGCGTAAATACGAAAAAATATACTATGCCGCAACCTTAGACCTCATTATTCAACGCTAGCTATCAGAGCGCGTGTTTTTGCGCGTGTTTTTTGAAAAATCGACACATTCTAAGGCAAATTCTGCGAAACACAATTTAAAGTGACAAAAAACACACTGTTCGCTGTATTAAACAGATTAAACAGTGTGTGCTTGCATAAAACGTTATAAATATTATTGCGCTATCTAGTAATTATAAACCGCTAGTAGATTCTTTAACGAATAAGTAGCCTTTACTACGCACGGTTTTAATGCGTTTTGGATTTTCTGGATCATCGCCAATTTTTGGACGAATACGCGAAATACGCACATCAATCGAACGATCCTGACCATCATATTCAATGCCACGCAGACGTTCAAAAATGTCTTCACGCGATAGGATGCGGCCTGCATTGGATGCCAACAACCACAACAGGTCATATTCAGCGCTGGTAAAATCGACCAGTTCGCCAGACAAGGTTACTGAACGGCCACCGTTATCAATCACCAGATCATCAAACTCAAGACGCTGGGCAACCTCTTCATCCACTACTTTATCAGTACGACGCAACAGGGCACGAATACGCGCTAGCAATACACGCGGCTGTACTGGTTTTGGCACATAATCATCAGCCCCCATTTCCAGACCAAGTACCTGATCCATGTCTTCAGTACGGGCAGTCAGCATCAAAATCGGATGGTGATAATGCGGGCGAACTTCACGACAAACGGTTAAACCATCCGCACCCGGCAGCATCACATCCAGTACCACCATGTCAGGCTGTTCGGCAATAATACGGCGAATGGCACGGTTACCATCGGTTTCAACGCCTACTTCCAGACCATTTCTGATCAAATAATCCTGTGTTAGTGTTGCCAGACGTTCGTCATCTTCAACAATTAAAATTCTTGGCAATTTCTCTTCTTGCGTCATTTGTTTTTCCCCGAAATAAGCTGAGTATCTGTTAAAAATAAAATAGATACGGTCTAATTAACCTTGCGCCAATATACACCGTTTACATTGTAAACAATATGCCATTCACCAAACTGCTACAGCAAGCCCCCTTATTGATGCAAATTTGTTACATCAGTTATTGGCTTAGCTAAAAATTCGACTTAAAGTTACATTTAGCATTTTTTAGATAGGTGTTTGGTCAATATTATGTTGATTCTCAAATGACTATGTAGTGCATCGCTATAAAGTAGTTTGGGGCATTCGTGTTGTTAATTTATTATCCACAACTTATCAACAAAGTTATCCCTAAGGTTATCCGCACAGTTATCCACAATTGTACTTTTTTTGAACAACAAAACCTCATCACAACTTGTCTAAAATTACGCAAGTTCAGATTGCCAAAAACAACAAAATCCCTTATCTTGTGCCTATCAAACCAAATCAACACAATCAGTAGTGTTTTACATAAGATAAGGCATACATTGAAATTGCTGCTTTTTATGTGACGACACTGGCCTGTTAGGGAGAAAAGCCGTCATGAATGCGCCAATTGGACAAGCCTCTATAGCCCCCGGACAATTACGGGTCATCAAACGTAATGGTGGCGTAGTTTCTTATGATGCTGATAAAGTTGCGGTTGCCATTAGCAAGGCTTTTTTGGCAGTAGAAGGCCAGCAAGGTGCTAACTCAAGCCGCATTCGTGACCGCGTAACCCAGCTGACTGAGATGGTTGAAAATACCTTCAAACGTCGTTTGCCATCTGGTGGCACCATCCATATTGAAGAAATTCAGGATCAGGTTGAACTGGCGCTGATGCGTACCGGTGAGCATAAAATCGCACGCGCCTATGTAATTTATCGTGAAAAACAAGCCAACTTGCGCCAGCAGGACGATGTGAACCATCACCCTACCCTGCAAATTCTGGCAGCTGATGGTCAACTTAAACCACTAGATTTGAGTACATTACAACAAACCGTAGAAAAAGCAGCTGAAGGTCTCGAAGGCATTGACGTACCGGATATTATCGATGAAACCGTGCGTAACCTTTATAACGGCGTGAATGAAAGTGACATCTCTACCACCATGATGATGGCCACCCGTACCCGGATTGAACAAGAGCCTAATTATACTTATGTGACCGCGCGCCTGTTGCGTGACGATTTACTCAAAGAAGGGCTTGAGTTCCTTGGCTTGCCGCTGGATACAACTGAAAATGAAGCATTAAAAGCCTTTTTGGAAAAGGGCGTGGCACTGGAGCTGATTGATCCGCAACTGCTGACGTTTGATCTGGAAAAGCTCAAGGCAGCCATTATGCCGGAACGCAGCAACCAGTTTACTTATCTGGGCCTGCAAACCCTGTACGACCGCTATTTTATTCACAGTGAAGACACGCGTTTTGAGCTGCCACAACTGTTCTTTATGCGTGTGTCCATGGGACTGGCATTACAGGAAGAGGATCGTGAAGACCGTGCCATTGAGTTTTATAACTTGTTGTCCAGCTTTGATTACATGGCCTCTACTCCAACCTTGTTTAATGCAGGTACCTTGCGTTCTCAGTTGTCCAGTTGCTATCTGACTACCGTACCAGATGACCTACACGGGATTTATGGCGCGATTCAGGACAATGCCATGCTGTCCAAATGGGCAGGCGGTCTGGGCAATGACTGGACACCGGTACGTGCCTTGAATTCCTCCATTAAAGGAACCAACGGCAAATCACAAGGTGTAGTGCCATTTTTGAAAGTGGTCAATGACACAGCCGTTGCCGTAAACCAAGGTGGCAAACGCAAAGGTGCAGTCTGTGCTTACTTAGAAAGCTGGCACCTGGATGTTGAAGAATTTCTGGAATTGCGCAAGAACACCGGTGACGACCGTCGCCGCACGCATGACATGAATACCGCCAACTGGGTGCCCGACCTGTTTATGCAGCGCGTGATTGAAGATGGCGAATGGACGCTGTTCAGTCCATCGGACGTACCAGAATTGCATGACCTGACCGGCCTTGCATTTAAAGAAAAATATGAGGCGTATGAGCAACTAACCCGTGATGGCAAGCTCAAGCTGTTCAAGCGTGTGCGTGCGCAGGACTTGTGGCGCAAAATGCTGTCCATGCTGTTTGAAACTGGTCATCCATGGATTACTTTCAAAGACGTGTGCAACCTGCGTTCGCCACAGCAACATGTGGGCGTGGTGCATTCATCCAACCTGTGTACCGAAATTACCCTGAACACCAGCAAAGATGAAATTGCCGTATGTAATCTGGGTTCGATCAACTTGGTCAAGCACATTAAAGATGGCCAGCTTGATGGTGCAAAGCTAAAGGCAACGGTCAAAACTGCCGTGCGCATGCTGGACAACGTGATTGACATTAATTATTACGCGGTGCCGCAAGCCAAAACCTCTAACCTGAAACATCGTCCGGTGGGCATGGGCATCATGGGTTTTCAGGATGCGCTGTATGAAATTGGTGTGGCTTATGGTTCCGCTGAAGCGGTAGAGTTTGCCGACCGCTCCATGGAAGTGATTAGCTATCATGCGATTCATACTTCCAGCGAACTGGCGGTTGAGCGTGGCAGCTATAGCACCTTTAAAGGGTCATTGTGGGATCAGGGCATTTTGCCGATTGACTCGCTGGATATTGTGGCCAAATCACGTCCTGAACGCATGTTTGATGTGGATCGTAGCCAGACTTTGGATTGGGATGCGTTGCGTCAAAAAGTGCAAAAAGATGGCATGCGTAACTCCAACGTGATGGCGATTGCACCGACTGCCACCATTTCCAATATTTGTGGCGTGGCGCAGTCGATTGAGCCAACGTTCCAGAACCTGTATGTGAAGTCCAACCTGTCCGGTGAATTTACCGTGATTAATCCACATCTGGTTAATGCACTGAAAGCCCGTAACTTGTGGGATGTGGTGATGGTCAATGACCTGAAACACTACGAAGGTTCGGTACAAAAAATTGCCCGCATTCCAGATGACCTTAAAGCCCTATTTGCCACGGCGTTTGAAGTGGAACCGCGCTGGATTGTCGATGCAGCTAGCCGTCGCCAAAAATGGATTGATCAGGCACAATCACTTAATCTGTATATTGCCGGCGCCAATGGCAAGAAACTGGACATCACCTACAAAATGGCATGGTTACGTGGCTTAAAAACCACTTACTACCTGCGTGCGCTGGGTGCCACTTCTGCTGAAAAATCCACCATTAATACTGGTGCGCTTAATGCAGTGAAAAATACTGGAAGTGCTGAACAGGTTGCAGCAGCCAGTGCGCTCGCGGCGGCAGCGACTGCCCCAAGTCCGGCAGTAGAAGATGATGCATTTGCCAATGCCGCGCCTGTACCGTTGGCGTGCAGTATTGATAATCCTGACTGTGAAGCGTGCCAGTAATGGCACCCTCCTCGCTAAGTGCTGGCTATGATCTGGGGCTTGGTATCCTGATCGGCTTGTTTGTGCTGTTTTATGCACCCATGGTTTATATTTTTATGGCCATGTTTAGGCAGGACAAAGCCAAGCCAGCAGCAGAGGATTTTGCAGAACATGATGAGTAAGATGCAGCAACAACTGCCATAAATAGCAGTTGTTATCTATGCAGTCATAAAATCGGTTGAAGGATGCTATACAAAACAACAGAGCCTGTAGCAGGCTAAAAAGCAGCATTCAGACACGATATTGAATTTAATATTTAAAGAGGTATGGTTAAATGTCCATTTTAAGCTGGGATGATTTAGACGATGATGCGAACAATACGCCACTCGCAGTCAAACCTGCGCCAGTCAAAGCGCCGCAAACGAGTTCTGCACCGCTGGTATCTGCTGCACCAGCAGCAAAAGCGCCAGTGGCTACTGCTCAATCCCCTAGCCCAGCACCAGCTCAGTCTATTGCCGGCAGTGCTGTGGAAAGAGCCGCAGAATCCTTAAGCCATCTAGACGTTGCACCGGGTCTGGAAGAACTGGAAATGGGCGCTGGCCGTGTTGAAGTGGATGATAAAGCCATGATCAACTGCCGCGCTGACTTAAACCAGTTGGTGCCGTTCAAGTATGAATGGGCATGGCAGAAATATCTGGATGGTTGTGCCAACCACTGGATGCCGCAGGAAGTCAACATGACGGCAGATATTGCGCTGTGGAAGTCTGAAAATGGCCTGACCGAAGATGAACGCCTGATTGTAATGCGCTCGCTGGGCTTCTTCTCTACCGCAGATTCGCTGGTGGCCAACAATCTGGTGCTGGCGCTCTATCGCCATATTACCAACCCTGAATGCCGCCAGTACATTTTGCGTCAGGCCTTTGAAGAAGCCATTCACACCCATGCTTACCAGTACTGTATTCAATCGCTGGGCATGGATGAAGGCGAAGTGTTTAACATGTACCGTGAAGTGCCTAGTGTGGCGCGCAAAGCCGCTTGGGGTCTGAAATATACCCAAAGTCTGGGCGATCCTACGTTCAAGACCGGCACGCCTGAAAATGACCAGACTCTGCTGCGTAACCTGATTGCGTTTTACTGCGTGCTGGAAGGGATTTTCTTCTATTGTGGCTTTACCCAGATTTTATCCATGGGTCGCCGTAACAAGATGACTGGCGTTGCCGAGCAGTTCCAGTACATTTTGCGTGATGAATCCATGCACTTGAATTTTGGTATCGACATGATCAACCAGATCAAGATTGAGAATCCAAACCTATGGACCAAAGAGTTCCAGCAGGAAGTGATTCAGATGATTCTGGAAGGCGCGATGCTGGAAATCGAATATGCGCGTGACACCATGCCACGTGGTGTACTTGGCATGAATGCTGCCATGATGGAAGAATACCTGAAGTTTATTGCCAACCGTCGCTTGTCGCAATTGGGCTTGCCGGAGCAGTATGTGGGTGTGACCAATCCATTCTCGTGGATGTCTGAGATGATGGACTTGCGTAAAGAGAAGAATTTCTTTGAAACGCGCGTGACGGATTATCAGACTGGTGGCGCGTTAAGCTGGTAAGGTAAACTCAACGACACATAAGTTGTCATTAGGCAACAGATGAATAATTCATCTATTGCCTCACTTCTTAACTAGGAAGACTCGTCTCTATAATAATGCTAGAACAAATAAAAAAATCTCTCGAACAGCACCCTGATCGCAAAGCAAAAGAGATTGCAAAACAACTTGGTCTAACAACACGTGATGTAAATAAGATCCTACATGACCATCCAAACTTATTTACTCAAACAGCTAGTTGTACTTGGATAATGAAAGACTCTCTGCTTATTTCACTTGATGACAGCTCAGGAAATTGGGTTAGTAGCTCCGACTTAGAGAATTATTTGAAAAAGTATTCTTCATTGTTTGAGGTCTCGCAGAATGAAATCATTTTCTCATTGGGAAGCAAGAAAGTACTACTGAATGCCGCCACTAAGCTTTTAGCATTTTGCAACCAACTATCTCACCGAACCAATAAAATCATTGCTATCAATTTTTCTTCGACTTTAGATCCAGCTTACACTTATTTAGATCGGGCAGGTTTCTTTGATCAGTTATACCCTCAAGTCATTGTCAGACCAGAGCGTCCAACATCCTCCAGAGCGTTGACTTATCAGCAAAACAATATTGGATTGCTAGAGCTACTTCCTATCTACAACAAAGATGGGACGTCTAATCAGGCACCTTATAAGCTAGAAACCAGTTACGAACAAAATATAAATAATGGTCAGCGCTCTGGACTTCATGGCTTTTTAGGTGAGTTGGTTAGCAATGTAGAGGATCATGCAAGCTCAGAAACGCCTTCACTTGTTGGCCTCCAAAGATATTCGGCTCCTCTAGGGAGAAAGAAAATTAGTATTGTTATTTCAGATGGAGGCAAGGGTATCTGCGGGACATTGAAACCAATATTACCGTTATACTACCCACAATTAGCCAAAGAATTTCACTCACTAGCTGCTGACAACGACCCTAAACTTCTCATAAAAGTATTTCTGGATGGAAAAATTTCCTGCACGGGCGAGTCTGAACGTGGTCGAGGGTTTATAAACAGTAATATAGTCGCAAAAAGACTTACTGGCTCAGTTGTAACAATACGGCAACGTAATTTTGAAGTTATTCTAGATTATAAAAATTCTGAGAATCCAATAAGTTCATGGAATCTAAATCTAACGGAACTTGATGGAACACATATTAGTCTAGATTATTTCTTGACAAACGATCAGTAAACCGATTAAAAGACTAGCATGAAACAGAATGCATATAAAATTGAACTGCGCGATTTTACCGAAAGTCCACGCCCGTACGGAAACGTTCAGGGACGTTCTACTTTTTCTAAAATTACTGATCATATTAACCAACTATTCAATGTATCATTGATCAGGATTTCATTTGCTGATATTGAGGAGGCTGATATTTCCTACTCTCGCGAAGCCGTTGTTTCATTCGCAAAATACTATAAAGGCGAAAAAGGTATCTATATAACTAATGTCGAAAATGACGATATCATTGAAAATTTACATTTTGCTTGTATTGCTAAGAATCAGCCCCTTCTTGTCTGGGCAAATAATGATTATAAAATTTTAGGAGAACCTTTGAGTCTCCCTAACCTTACCCTACTTGAAATAGTTTTAAAGAAAAGAATAGCAACGACAGCAAGTGTTGCAAAAGAACTCAATATCTCAGTACAGAATGCAAGCACAAGACTAAAAAAACTTGTGGACGATGGATACATTTTGCGAAAGGAAGTATCGGCTGAGTCTGGTGGTAAAGAATATATTTATACTCCTGTGAAAGATTCTGATTAAACAGTTTACATGAAGGAGATTTGTTTGTTATACTCATGATGTAAGTTTTCATTTTTTTAATATCTGATTAAACAGATTAATTTAATGAGAAAATAGTCAAGCAAACATCCAATCCAATGAGGACATGCACCATGAACAGCTTAAATCAAGCTAATGTAAACCATTGCATCACCCGTCACTCTATTGAAGTAGCTGATGAAACACTCAGCTATCGCTCTATCGTAATTGATGATGTAACTCCTACAGGAAATCAAATCGCTATAGCTGCTGGTTTTAAACCAGTACAGAATGTAATTATTTTGCAAGAGTTAGAACATGGCGGGTTAGAAGATATCCGCCCTGAAGAAACCGTTAATCTGAATAAACAGATCAATCGATTTATCATTATTGAAAGTGATCGAACTTTTAACTTTATGATTGATGGCATTCGCTTTAGCTGGCCTAGACAAGTAATTTCAGAAATTACAATTCGTCAGCTTGGAAAAATTGACGCTAGCAAGGCAATCTCTTTAGAAAGGAAAAATGAAGCGGATCTTCTTCTAGCATCAGGAGAGGTCGTTAATTTAGACCAAATCGGTACCGAAAGCTTTGTAACTCGAATCATCAAGAATACATGGCAGATCAACGTTCAAGGAACCATCATTGAAGTTGATACCCCGTCAATCATCGTTAGAGACGCTATTGAAAGAGCTGGATTAAACCCAAATCAGGGCTGGCAAATTTTCTTAAAAATTGAAGGACAGCCTAAGCAGGAGAAACAGTTAGCAGATGTAATTGATCTAATGACTCCTGGAATTGAAAAGCTACGACTAACACCTCAAGAAGTAAATAATGGTGAATCTTCCGCTATTTTGCAGAAAACATTTGAGTTGCTTGATACAGATTATGATCACTTAAATCAAATGAACCTGCCTTGGGAGACCGTTATTAGTAATGGTCAACGTTGGCTTCTCATCCATAACTACAATATTCCAGATGGATATAACGCTAAAGAAATTAGTTTGGCACTGGAGATACCTCACACATATCCTCAGGCGCAAATTGATATGTTCTATGTGTTGCCAGCATTAAATTTACAAACTGGACAACCAATTGGGTGTACGGAAACTACAACCGATATTAACGGGAAAGGATACCAGCGGTGGTCACGTCACCGTGGTGCTAATTCCACTTGGAATCCGACTTTGGACAATGTGAGAACGCACTTGGCTTTAGTTGAAGGCGCATTGATCAAGGAGGTAGAGGTATGAAACCAATTTCTGCCTTAGCAATAGCAGCTAATATGCACAAGCAGCTTGTAAGTCACTTATTTTCTGGAGACGGCTTAGAGTCAGCAGCAATTTTATTATGCAGCCACTCATCGGGCTCACGTTTAAGACTCATTGCAAAAGACGTCATTTTTGTAAACAACGAGGATTGCAAAAATCGAGCTCGCAACTCTATAACGTGGTCAGGTAGCTTTTTAGAAGCAGCTATTGATAAGGCAGAGTCCGATCAATTATCGATCATTCTTATTCACTCGCATCCAGGAGGACAATTCTTTTTCTCTGATACAGATAATGAGAGCGACCAGATAACAATTCCATGCCTATACCATGGTTATAACCAGTTGCATGGCTCCGCAATTATGATTCCAAATGGAGCAATTCTGGCACGTTGTTATACTCAATCTATGGATGTAGTACGAATCGATGTAGTTACTGTCGCTGGTGAAAATATTCACTACTGGTGGAATAATGAAGCAAATCCAGGTCAGAGGCCTTTAGCATTCAGTCAGAACATGACACGTGAGCTAAATTGTTTAACCGCGACCATAATTGGGGTTTCAGGAACAGGCTCTATTGTAGCGGAACAACTTGCAAGGCTAGGATTTGGATCGATAACATTAATTGATCCCGATAAACTTGAGCATCGAAACTTGAATCGAATCTTAAATTCTACTATTGGTGGTGCTAATGCCAATCAGCTCAAAGTAGAAGCTTTTGCAGAGGTAGTATCCAAATACAGGGCACAAGACACAGATATCATTACTGTTGCATCATCCATATTATCTCGAGAGGCTGTTATTGCAGCCAGTCAAACAGATATTATTTTTTGCTGTGTTGACACTCTTGAAGCGCGGAATATTGCAGATTTAATTAGCTCTACTTTCTTAACTCCATTACTAGATGTCGGAGTTGTTATCCCAACCCATAACTCAAAATCAGGCATAACAGCGATTACAGAGGTATGTGGACGAATTGACTATGTTCAACCTGGAGGAGCAACTTTAAGTGACAGAGGTGTCTATGATCCTGCAAATTTACGAGCTGAATATCTCCGTAACAATAGTCCTAAGTCATATATAGAGGAACTAGAAGATGGTTACTTTAAAGGTGTAATCGAAGAAGCCCCCTCTGTTATCACATTAAATATGCGCGCAGCAGCAGATTGTGTTAATGAGTTTATTGCAAGAGCTTACCCCTACCGACAAGAACCCAATAACAGTTACGCGAGAACAAAATTCAGCTTAGCTGCTGGAGAAGTAGACTATTTCAAAGAAAGTAGTTTTACAGTTAAGCCTAACTACCATCTAGCTCAAGGTAATAAAGAACCATTACTAGGACTCCCTGTCCTAAAACCAGTGAATAGGACAAGCGTATGACTATTAAAAATTTATTCAGAGTCGCATGGTCTTATATATCTCCCACAAGAAAATTGGAAGTTATTCAAGGGGACTCTCTACCTAAAAAAATGCCATACCGAAATTTAGTTCTCGCACAAGATGATGGCGAGGACTGGTGCATAGGAATGAAATGTCCATGCGGCTGCGGATACACAATTGAATTACTTGTTATTTCAGAGGCAAAGCCTCGATGGGATATCCGTATTGATGACAAAGGGCTTCCCACACTACAGCCTTCTGTTTTCTTAAAGGGAGGTTGTAAATCTCACTTCTGGGTTCGTAATGGCCGAATTAAATGGTGTATGTAGTATCTCTTAGATTTACTCAAAAATATTACAATCAATAAAAAGCCGACATCAAATGCCGGCTTTCAACTTTATTTTAAATATCAGCCTGTCTTACCGACATCACCGGCAATCGCAGTGACAATCATCATCACATTATAGGCAGAAATTTTGCCACCATTAATTTCCACTTTTTGTTCCTTGATCCACGCACCCTTGATATTGTTGATATCATCAGAAACACCCTGAATGCCCTTATTAATGGCATCTTCAAAGCTGACGTTAGAGGTACTGGAAACTTCAAAATTACGTGCAACTGACATTCGTATTCTCCTGTGTGCAGCATTTATAACCCAGTGAGGCGAAACACGAACGGATAAGAGGTTTGATTCACCGCTTGGCCGCCCCGCTGAAAACAGATTCCAGAGTACTGACTCAGGCTACATTTTACAGTTTGCCTTGGTAACAAAACCCAAGGGTTTGGCAACTAATGTGGTCAACAGGTAAGTCCGCAAGCGTATATCACTTTCGTTTTGAGCAAAAAAAGCCCGCTAGAGTGCGGGCAAAACCAAGAGAAGGAATTAACTAGATCGTAGAATCGGGTGCAACACGCGCCACAATATAAAGGGCTTTCTGACTGATCTCACGGCTAAACATGACCAGTGCAGCCGAAGTCACAGCCAGCAATAACTGAGCATCAAAGCCCATATTTTTTTGCACCACATACACCATAAACGCCAGTGCAGTATAGCTGAGTACCAAAATAAAACTGACCAGTTGCCATTGCTGGCTGATCACGCCCTGCCATAAGCTAATGATGTTGCGTAGCGAGTGATACCACTGGCGGGTAACGGTCACATGCGCAAGGCCAACACCTGCCGCAATCAGGCTCAACCAGAACAGGCTAACCTGAAACAGGAAGCCATACCACGTTACGGTGGTTTGCTGTGAAATTTCGGGGGCATACAGGCCATTTAAAGACAAATGCATCAGCCCTGCGCTTAAGGCAAACCAGAATAAACTAATGCCAAAAAACGTGATGGCTTGCCGCGCCAATTGAAGGATTCCATGCTGCATAAGCTGATACTCATCTTTAAATTTATACGGCAACATCGCTACACCATGTCGCGGTATTCGCCTAAACTTAGACTCAGTTTACACTAATTACATAAAATCACAATTCACTTACAATCTATTTTTTGTGTTATTTTCCGCCAAATGCACTAGAGATAGATCAACGGTTTGCAGCGATGCTCAGCACGGCTTTTATAAAATTTAAGGTGTATTGTTAAGCAGCTCATTTTGCATGCTTTAATAGAATTTAAACCCGTTTTTTAATGGCCTATTCAATGGCAATCCATACCTGTCCGCCCATTATCCAGTCATTGCTGGACACTGATCTGTATAAATTCACCATGCTTCAAGTGGTGCTGCATCAGTTTCCAGAAACCCATAGCGTTTATCATTTTCGCTGTCGCAATGAAGACAAAGTTGCCTATCCGCTGCGTGACATCAAGGACGAGCTGGATAGTGAGCTGGATCGACTGTGTGACATTACTTTTAAGCCTGCTGAGCTTGATTATCTGCGCAGTTTACGTTTTATCAAAAGTGATCTGGTGGATTATCTGGAGCTGTTTCAACTGAAGCGCCGTTTTATTAACACTCAAATCAATGAACAGGGATCGCTGGATATTGTGGTGGAAGGCCCGATGGTGCAAGCCATGTTCTTTGAAATTTTTGTGCTGGCCATTGTCAATGAGCTGTATTTCCGGCGGCTGGAAACCCCTGCTGTGCTGATAGAGGGAGAACAGCGCCTGCAAGCCAAGGTAGTATTGATTCAGCACTATGCTGCCCAGCAACAACCCGGTGAGCCGCCGTTTCTGGTGTCGGATTTTGGTACGCGGCGGCGCTATAGTTATGCGTGGCAGCAGTATGTGGTTAAAACCTTGCACACCGCTGCGCCACAGGTTTTTCGCGGTACCAGCAATGTGTATCTGGCCATGCAACTGGATATTAGTCCGATTGGGACGATGGCGCATGAATTTTTGCAGGCGTTTCAGGCGCTGGATGTGCGCTTGCGTAATTTTCAAAAAGCGGCGCTGGAAAGCTGGGTGCATGAGTATCGTGGTGACCTAGGGATTGCGCTGACTGATGTGGTGGGTATGGATGCGTTCTTGCGCGATTTTGACCTGTATTTTGCCAAACTGTTTGATGGCTTACGGCACGATAGTGGTGATCCGTATGTGTGGGGTGACAAAGCCTATGCGCACTATCTGGCCTTGCGCATTGACTCCAAAACCAAAATGTTGACCTTTAGCGATGGCCTGACGCTGGAACGGGCATGGGACCTGTACCAGTATTTTAAGGATCGCTTTCAGACCAGTTTTGGTATTGGCACCAACCTAACCAATGACATGGGTCATGTCCCCTTAAATATTGTGCTGAAACTGGTGCAATGTAATGGGCAGTCTGTAGCCAAGCTGTCGGATAGTCCGGGCAAAACCATGAGTACTGATAAAACATTTCTGGCGTATTTGCGGCAGGTATTTGAGATTGCTGAGCCTATTTAAGGCTAAATTGGAAGCGAAGTTAAAAGTTAGCGTGGTTAAACATAAAAAAGCATGACCTGTTAGCTGATCATGCTTAGAAACATTCCTAACAATGTGTTTTAAAAACTTATACCGCAGCCAAAGCCTGATCCAGATCGGCAATCAGGTCGTCAATATGCTCAATACCAATCGACAGCCGCACCATATCGTCACTCACCCCAGCTTTTTTAAGCTCCTCATCATTGAGCTGGCGATGGGTCGTGGTGGCCGGATGGGTCGCCAGACTTTTGGCATCACCGATATTGACCAGACGGGTAAACAATTGCAGCGCATCAATAAAGCGCGTACCGCCGTCACGACCATCCTGCACGCCAAAGGTTAAAATACCGGAAGCTTTGCCGCTTAAGTATTTGTCCACCAGCGCATGCTGCGGATGATCCGTTAAGCCCGCATAATTCACCCATTTGACTTTGGCGTGGGTTTTTAAATACTGGGCAATTTTCAGGGCATTGTCACTGTGCCGTTCCATTCGCAACGCCAGTGTTTCCAATCCTTGCAAGATTAGAAAAGCATTAAACGGACTAATAGCAGCGCCAGTATTGCGTAACGGAACGACTCGTAAACGCGCAATATAAGCCGCTGCCCCTAAGGCTTCGACATAATTCACGCCATGATAGCTGGGGTCTGGCGTATTCAGCACGGCAAAGCGCTCGGCATGCTTACCCCACGGAAACTTGCCGCTATCAATCACAATGCCACCGACACTGGTGCCGTGCCCACCAATATATTTGGTTAAGGAGTGAATGACGATATCCGCGCCATGTTCAAACGGCCGATGTAAAATGGGTGTGGCCACCGTATTGTCGACAATCACTGGAATGCCATGCCGATGCGCAATTTCGCTAATTTTTTCAATATCAATAATATTACCCAGTGGATTGCCAATGGATTCAACAAATACCAGCTTGGTTTTTGCGTCAATCAGGTCTTCTAGTTGCTCGGGTTGCAAGTAATCAAAGAAGCGCACCTCAATGCCCTGTCGCGGTAAGGTGTGGGCAAACAGGTTATAGGTGCCACCATACAGGGTGGATACTGAAGCAATATTATCGCCTGCCTCGGTAATGGTCTGAATGGCATACGTAATGGCCGCCATCCCAGACGCTAGTGCCACACCACCAATGCCGCTCTCTAGCTCTGCCACACGCTGCTCTAGTACAGCAGTGGTGGGATTCATGATGCGGGTATAAATATTGCCCTGAACCTTGAGGTCAAATAAATCGGCGCCATGCTGGGTGTTGTCAAATGAATACGAGGTGGTTTGATAAATTGGTACAGCAACAGACTTGGTAGTTGCTTCTGGACTATAACCTGCGTGAATAGCGATAGTTTCTGCTTTCATGGTTGCTCCTGCGGTTTGACAAAATTATTGTTAAGCTTCTGGATAAGCTAACATATTGTTTTCAGCAGTCTATGCGTTATTGTTTAACTTCTTTGCACAAATATAGCTAACAATTGCCATGCCATTGAATGTTTGTACAGCCCCTTGGCCAATGCTAGTGAAAGAATTATCAAGTTTTAAATAGTGGTGATGGCCAACCTGACATTGAGCACATGACAAAAACTGTGTATGCATTGAAATGCTCTAGCACACTTTAAGGTTTTTAAATTTCAAAAAAGTGTGCAAACCAACCTTTTGAATGAATTGCAGCAACAGTTTAAAATTTAAGTTATTATTTTATAAGGTTTTAATTTTTATATTTAAGATCTGTTTGGTTAAAAAACAAGTTAACCACAGCTTTATCCACAGAGTTATCCCTAAAAATTGGGGATAACTTGCTGATTATCCCCATCGGTCATTGATGCAATAAACCAATTAGGCAGTGAAGCTGCCGACTTTCGACAACTCGCTACGCATGGCATCAATCACGGTTTTATAGTCTGGTTTACCAAAAATCGCGGAACCTGCCACAAACATATCTGCGCCCGCCTCGGCAATTTCACGGATGTTTTGTTCAGTCACACCGCCATCCACTTCCAGCCGGATATTAAAGCCACTGTCGTCAATGATTTTGCGGGTTTGGCGTAGTTTTTCCAATGTCATGGGAATAAATTTTTGCCCCCCAAAACCGGGGTTGACGCTCATTAGTAAAATCTGGTCGACCTTGTCCAGTACATAGTCCAGATAATGCAGAGGCGTTGCCGGATTAAATACCAGACCGGCCTTGGCACCACCGGATTTGATCAGTTGTAGCGAGCGATCGATGTGATCGGATGCTTCAGGATGGAAAGTAATAATGTCGGCACCGGCTTCGAGAAAATCACCAATCATGCGATCTACCGGACTGACCATCAAATGCACGTCAATGGGTGCGGTAACGCCGTAGTTTTTGAGTGCCTTGCACACACCGGCACCAAAGGTCAGGTTGGGCACATAATGGTTGTCCATCACATCAAAATGCACCACATCGGCACCGGCTTCTAGCACCTTGTCCACTTGTTCGCCCAGACGTGCAAAGTCGGCTGATAAAATGGACGGGGCAATCAGATAAGGTTTTGACATGGCTGGTCTCCGCAACAGGGGCGTTAAAAACGGGCTGGTTTAAGCAGCGCAACCTTAGCAGAAAATCCAACAATCTGCTATTTGTCTGACTTAGCTAACGCCTGACTGGCTGGCACGGTGTTTTGCTGACGTGCAAACGCCTCTACGGCGGCAATGCGTGCCGTGGTGGCTGGATGCGTGCTGAGCAATTCGATGCTGGGATCATCCTTTTCCATACGGCTTAAAAAGCGCGCAAAGTAGCTAACCGGAATGTGCTGGCGACTCAGGGTTTGCATGGCATAAAGATCGGCTTGCCGCTCAAACTTGCGTGAATAGCTCAAGCTCAGCAGAGCATACGGTGCATTACTCACCAGATCAGACACATCGCCAGTGATCCAGGTAATCACGACAGTCATGCCCAGTGCTGACAGAACCTGCTGCATGGTATGCCGTTCGGTCAAGTGTCCCTGTTCATGCGCCAGCACGCCAATCAGCTCACGATCATCCTGTGCCAGTTGCACCAGCTCATCGGTCATGACAATGGTATTGTTGGGCAAGGCTAGTGCATTGGCACCCAGATTATCGCCCTGCCGAAATATCAGTTTTGCCGGATGCTGCCCCGCCACATAGCGCGTGTAAAGCTGACGAATTTGTTGCTGGCGTGCGAGAGGCAACTGGCTTTTTTCGGTGAGTTGTTCAATGTTTTCCTGCGCCTGATTACCAATGGAATCCAAAGTATTGGCAGGCAAATGCAACGCCAGCTGTTGGGCACCATAGGGAATCCCAAACTTGACTAAGGCGCCCATGATGACCACCATTACAATGAGGCTACAGGCAATCAATAGCGGACTACGCTCCAGAGCCCAGATGCGCTGGTTGATTTTCTTGGATTGAAGCGAAAGCCATGTAGGTAATTGTGGCTGTAAGAACTCAATACGGGCTTCATCCGGCAGCTCAATCACTGGATTGATCTGACCCAGCGCACCAATTAATTGCATATCCGCACAGGCATAGCAAAACTGCTGGGTACTGGTCGTGACAGTGACGTGGGTTTCTTCCAATGTATTTTTCAATGTATTTTCTTGCAGGCTCAGTACTGCTTGCTGCGGCCTAGCAACAATCCCATCATAAAAAACAATATCAATGCAAGCGTGAGCACTGCTATTACTGGCAGCCGGAACAGATGGCGTCATCAGGTTTTATCTCTTAAAGCGATACATCAATATCCAGAATATCGGTCAGTTCTTCGGCAAAGGCTGAAGGATCCTGCAGCGCCATGGTCAGCAAATCATTGGGGCTATTTATCAGATGCACACTCAGGCTTTCAATCTTGTAGCGATAAATACGTACCGCAGCCCAAGCTGATAGCAAGCCAAAACTGACAATTTTGGCCAGCCAGTTGCTCACTACAATCCAGCTATAACGCCATTGATTGATGTCACACGCAAAGCGATTGCTGGCCAGTGACACATGGTTCCAAGTGGCCTTGTACAGTCGTGCCTGTATGAGTGGCACAATTAACAGCATCATCACATAAATGCCCGCTATAAACGCAATCGTTGCAGCCGAAAAGCCGCCAGAAAAATTCATTCCAGTCAAACCAACCAGGAGTCCGCCAACAACCATTATGCCCAGCAGCATAAAATACGGCACATAAATCGCGCTAAAATAACGGCCAACATCCACATCTAGCTTAAAATCCAACTGCCCCAGATGCAGGTGATTAAACTGATAACGCTTGTAAAGCCAGATCGCATACGGCGTCATAATGCCCAGCGTAAACACCATAATCAGCAGGCACAGCAGCAAGGTTTTATAAATCTGAGCCGTTGAACCAGAAAAAAACAAACGGCTATTGCTGTACTTGCTGTTGCGGGCATTAAAGCGAAACGTGGCGCGCAATAGCCACGGCAAAACCAGAAACAATAACATAAAACCAGCGATAGCCATCTTGGGCGAATACTGCCCTGCAAAGGCATAAATAAAATACACCGCAGCGGCAATCATGCGACCTGCCAAAATTTTGGTAGGAATGCCGGTAAAATCAAACGCACGATCGGCCAGCCGAGTATGCCCATAAAAATAACGCAGGCGACGCACTTTGGCCCAAGGGGCATAAAAGCCGATAGTAATAATGGTGAGCACCAGATTGACAATCCAGATGCCAAAATACTCGCTGCCGTTGCCATGAAAGCTAAAGCGTTGCTGTGGCATAAAACCTGATGGCGGTGGCATGTCATCAACCGGCGAGAATGGTGGTGGCGCTATTGGTGCTTGTGCTACTGAGGGTGATGCTATTGCAGGTGGTGATGCCGGATCTGGCACCTGTGGAAAATGAATCTCACGACCACCCTCGGCGTCTGGGCTGGCAGGATACTGGCTCATAAACTCCCCTTAATTATAAATGCCTTATTTTGCTAAATACTTTTGCTTTTAACGTTTTATCACGTCTTTTGCTACTTGGTTTACTGATTCAATCCCTTAAAGTTGTGGTGCAAATTGCGGTTGTTGTGACAATTAAAGTATTTATGCACGTGACCGTAAAAATGCACTCAAGCGGTTTTTGCTCAAGTGCAACCATTCAAATGCTTGTTCAACGCGATTTATTGCACGATCATAGCAATTAACTTTTGTTTTTACTGCAACTGTTCCGCATGAAACTGCAAATGATCCTGCACAAAACTTTGAATAAAATAATAGCCATGGTCATAGCCTAAATGACGGCGTAAAGTGAGCGGCTGGCCTGCGTTCTGACAGGCCAGTTCAAGCTGCTCAATACCGAGCTGGTTTAAAAACTGGTCTGCCATACCCTGATCCACCAATATGCTGTCAAACTGCTTACCTTTTTGGGCAATCAACCGGCTGGCATCATGAGCTTGCCATGTGGTTTGATCATTCCCCAGATATTGGCTAAAGGCTTTTTTCCCCCATGCACTATCCACTGGTGCTGCAATTGGTGCAAAGGCAGACAACGAGCGGTACAGTTTGGGATATTTAAACGCCAGTGTGAGCGCGCCATGGCCCCCCATAGAATGGCCGAAAATGCCTAGGCGTTCTAAATCGACTGGAAAATGGGCTTGAATCAGTGCATACAACTCCTGCGTGATATAGCTTTCCATCTTATAGTGCGGTGTCCACGGGGCTTGAGTGGCATCAATATAAAAACCAGCACCCTGTCCAATATCCCAGTGGTCGCCCTGTGCGGCATCACCACGCGGACTGGTATCTGGCGTCACCAGAATAAAGCCCAGCTCGGCAGCCATGGCTTGTGCATGTGCCTTGATGGCAAAGGTTTCTTCGTTACAGGTCAGTCCCGCCAGATAAAACAGGGTTTTGCATTTTTTGGCCGCTGCGCTATTTGTTAAAGCCTGTGGTGGCAGGTAAATTCCAAACTTCATCGGCAGGCCAATCACGCTGGATTCATGCTCATAAATGCGCTGCTCACCGTTAAAGCAGCGGTTTGAGGATAGTTGTTTCATAGCGCCCTCGCCTGTTTCTCAATACATCAATCAATTCGTGGGTTTAGGGTAGCACAGTCATAAAGGGGCTTGGTTGACTTGTCTTATTTGGACACCGAACCATGCCCCGTCCAGTAAAACCGCAGCAGCCAGTGTGCCGCGTCTCCGGCATAATCAATGCCTACCCGCTTGGCCACGCTCACCGGAACAGAATCTTGCACTTTGTTTTCCACCCACAACCCCACTGTTTCACCCAACAGGTGATTGTTCAAGCGCTTATCCACATGCAAATACTTGGTCAGCTTGGCAGGCCCTGCGCCAGTTCTGATCGGTTCGTTTTCGATATGCACTGCACGAATTAGCACAGCTTCCGGCTGGCCAATTTCCGTGGTCACAATGTTGAGCAAATAATGTAGTCCATAAATCAGGTACACATATATCGTGCCTGCTTCCTTGTACATCACGCTGGTACGCGGCGTATGGCGACCTTCAAACGCATGGCAGCCTGCATCTCCAATGCCCAGATACGCCTCGGTTTCAGTAATCATGGCACGAACTATCTCCCCATCCTCCATACGACGGCACAGATAGCAGCCAATCAAATCAGCAGCTACTACCGCAGTCGGGCGCTTAAACCAGGCATGATCCAGCATAAGGTTTGACGGCTCTGGCAGGTTTTTTGGCGCAACCAATACAGTAGGAGATTTTTGCATCTTTTTGCGCAGTGTCCTTGTTTTATCGACGTTAAGGCCAATATTAAACGCATTAACAGATTTATCTGTAAGCCCATTGTTGATAATCCTGTAACCACGTATTGAGTTCTGCGATGCCTGAATTACCCGAAGTTGAAACCACCAAAACCAGCCTAGCGCCTTTAATTGGCCAAACGATCACGCAGGTGCAGGTGCGTCAATCCAGCCTGCGCTGGCCAGTGCCGGATGATTTATCGACATTGGTTGGGCAAAAACTGCGCAAGCTGGAACGGCGTGCCAAATACATTCTGGCGCACTTCGATCAGGACGCGCTACTGCTGCATTTGGGCATGTCTGGCAGCTTTAGCATTTGTACGGGCAGTGAGCAATTACGCAAGCATGATCATGTGGTTTTACAGTTTACTGATGAAAACAATCACATAAGTGAACTACGCTATCATGATCCGCGCCGGTTTGGCTGCATGCTCTGGCTGGAAAATGGCACACATATCCTGCTGTCCAAACTGGGACCGGAACCGCTAGATGACGCCTTTGACGCCTGCTATCTGACCAGCAAACTAAACGGCAAAAATACCGCCATTAAGGTGGCGATTATGGACAATGCCGTGGTGGTGGGCGTGGGAAATATTTATGCCACCGAAAGCCTGTTCAATACCGCCATTCATCCAGCACGTCCAGCCGGCTCAATCACTCAGCCTGAAATTGAAAAGCTGGTGCTGGAAATCAAGCGCATTTTAAAACAGGCCATTGATCTGGGCGGCTCCACCTTGCGTGACTACAGCAATGCCATGGGCGAGAATGGGTATTTTCAGCAAACCCTGATGGCGTATGGCCGCACGGGCGAGAAGTGCGTGAACTGCGACACACCGCTTGAAAACCTGAAACTGGGGCAGCGCGCCAGTGTATTTTGCCCACAGTGCCAGCCTTTAAAATAAAAACGCGATGCGGTGAAAAACGGCTGATGACTCAACCGTTTTGACCGTTCTTGCAAATTTTAAACATTTTTGGTTTTTAACTGATCACGAATTTCACGCAATAGCTTGATGTCTTCTGGCTCAGCAGCAGGTTTTTCTGGCGCTTTTTCTTTGCTTTCATTCAGGCGGCGTAAACGGTTAATCCCTTTTACCATCAAGAATACAATCCACGCCAGCAACAGAAAATTGATCAGCACGGTCAAAAAGCTGCCATAACTGAGCACATTGATCCCAGCCGCCTTCAACTCAGCCAGCGAGGTCAAATTATTGGGATTATCGCCCAGCACAATAAACCACTGGGAAAAATCCACATCACCGCCAATAATCCATGAAATAAATGGCATAAAAATGTCTTTCACCAATGAATCGGTAATCTTGCTAAACGCCCCACCAATAATCACACCAATCGCCAGATCAATCATGTTGCCTTTGATGGCAAACTCTTTAAATTCTTGCAAGATGCTCATGCAATCACTCCGGTTTATCTCATTGTCAGTTAAAAATTTAACCGATAACAATAGGTTATTAAATTTACAATAGTTTTCATGCTACCACTTTTTGTACTGTACTGTTTTTGCTCAAAAAAGACATTGGCTCACACAGTTTTGCAACACAATAAAAAACCACCTGCCTCACCGGGAAACAGATGGTTTTTACTGACTTCAGTCATATCAAAGTCATTTAACACTCGGCAAGCGAACTGCTTTGTTCAGCCATTCGCTTGCTCTGGTTAATGTATGGCTACTTATTTACGACCAGCACGCTTACGATCATTTTCAGTGAGGAATTTTTTGCGCATACGAATGGATTTTGGCGTCACCTCAACCAGTTCGTCATCTGCAATAAATTCTAGCGCCTGTTCCAGCGTAAATTTAATGGCTGGGGTTAAAGTCAGCGCTTCATCCGTACCGCTAGCACGTACGTTGGTCAACTGTTTGGCTTTGGTTGGGTTCACCACCATGTCATCGCCACGTGAGTTAATACCCACGATCATGCCTTCGTACACTTCAAGCTGCGGCTCGGCAAACAGACGGCCACGATCCTGCAAGAAGTACAAGCCATAGGCCAAGCAAGTACCATTGGCCATAGAAATCAGCACACCGTTTTGACGCGATGCGCCTGTGGTGCTTTTAACCGGGCCATAATGCGAGAAGCTGGAAGTCATGATGCCTGAACCCGAGGTCATGGTCAGGAACTCTGAACGGAAACCAATCAGGCCACGCGATGGCACAGTGGCTTCAATACGGATACGGCCTTTGCCGTCTACTTCCATATTGGTCAGCTCGCCACGGCGGTTACCCATTTGCTCCATCACGCCGCCCTGATGCTGTTCTTCCACATCAAAGGTCACGTTTTCAAACGGTTCCTGCATTTGACCATCAATTTCTTTCATGATCACTTCAGGACGCGATACACCCAGCTCAAAGCCTTCGCGGCGCATGTTTTCAATCAGTACCGACAAATGCAGCTCGCCACGACCAGATACTTTAAAGCGGTCTGGAGAATCTGTGTCTTCAACACGCAATGCCACGTTGTGAATCAGCTCGCGTTCCAGACGCTCACGGATATTGCGCGAGGTCACAAACTTGCCTTCTTTACCGGCAAATGGCGAGTTGTTGACCTGAAAGGTCATGGAAACGGTTGGCTCATCCACAGACAATGGCGGCAACGCTTCCACTGCTTTCGGATCACAAATCGTGTCAGAGATGTTCAGGGCATCAATACCGGTAATACAAATGATGTCACCAGCAGACGCGTCGGATACTTCAACACGCTCAAGGCCATGATAACCCATGATTTGCAGGATACGGCCATTACGCTTATTGCCTTCTTTGTCCACCACCACCACTGGGGTGTTGGTTTTAACCGCACCGCGCTGGATACGGCCAATCCCGATTACACCCACAAAGCTGTTGTAATCCAGACTGGAAATCTGCATCTGGAACGGGCCATCAATATCAACTTTTGGTGGCTCAACAATATCAACAATGGTCTGGAATAGCGGGGTCATGTCGTCAGCCATATCCGCTGGGTCATTACCGGCAATACCATTTAGCGCAGACGCATACACCACCGGGAAATCCAGCTGTTCATCGCTGGCACCCAGATTATCAAACAGGTCAAATACCTGATCCATCACCCAGTCAGGACGCGCGCCCGGACGGTCAATCTTGTTCAGTACAACAATTGGCTTTAGGCCACGGGCAAAGGCTTTTTGGGTCACAAAGCGGGTTTGTGGCATTGGGCCATCTTGCGCATCAACCAGCAGCAACACACAGTCTACCATCGACATCACGCGCTCTACTTCACCACCAAAGTCGGCGTGTCCCGGCGTATCCACGATGTTGATGCGGTACTCCTGATCGGTGCGTTTATCTAACCATTTAATCGCCGTATTCTTGGCCAAAATAGTAATACCGCGTTCACTTTCCAGCGCGTTGGAATCCATCACACGCTCAATTTCACCAGCACGGTCGCCCAGTGCGCCGGACTGTTGCAACAATTTATCAACCAGCGTGGTTTTGCCATGGTCAACGTGCGCAATAATGGCAATATTACGTAAATCTTTTACACTTGAATCACTTGCATTAGATGACATTCAATTAAATCCGGTAGTTTGTACATAACAGATGTACACAGTTTATTTTACTAGCACCCATCTGAATGCAAGCAACTAAAAATTTGGACGCGAAATTATAGCAGAGAACCGGTTACAGCATTGGTTTTTTTAAATAGATGCAGCTGGTTACTTTGTAACCACTCAAGCGCAAGGGATAAAATCGGGTGCATGAATACCGCATATTGCTCATTATTTCCCTGTCATACCAGCCTGATAAATGCAGATTGAATGGACAAAATAGCCCGTTAAGACAGATAAATCATCAGACAAATAACAATGATAGGAATAATGACAAATAGGGTAAAAAATCCCGAAGCGTAAATAGGACTATAACGAACACTGGTAGGCACGGGACGTGAAAAATGAGTCATGGTATCGCTAATCGGTGCTTCTTGCCCCGTGAGCAATATCTGCATAAAAGCCTCATTCAATGCGCTCCCTGCGCTATCACTCAACAAATAGGGATTAAACGGCTGGTCATAATGATTGGTAAAAAAATGGCGGATTCGCACATCCTCTAGAATATATTTCATTTGCCAGCGGTTAAAAGCCGGCGCTTCAATCGGCTCACAGGTCAGTTGCACAATATTAATATGGCGTGAGTCTTTGGCAATTTTATGATAAAGCTTGAAAACCTGTTCTCGCTCACCCTCAAGGCATTGAAAAAAATAGTTATTATTATAAAACAATACACCATGAATATGTTGTTTGGCATTAAAGTGCCGCGCCTGATGCAAAATATCGATCAGGTCTCCTTGCACACCTGCCGCGCTGGGATTGGCCATGCTGGCATATGTAATTCTGACGAGATCTTCCATAGTTATCCCGGTACAAAAGGCACAGTCTTTGGTTATAGCGCATTCACGGGCAAGGGTAAATATTGCTTTGTATTGAGTCAGTTTTATTAAATAACTTAACTGCTAAGACTGCACTAAAAATGTAAGCATCGGGTTGCAAAGCAATATACATTTATTGCTTTGCGGCTCATTTGGATTTGCTACTATGCCTGATTCGAAGTGTAATAAAAAATCCGATAATCCATCATCTGGAAATGGAATCCGCCTTATGCAGTCTCCTCTATCACGCCGCTCGGTTGTGCTGGCAATGCTGGCCAGCCCATTACTGCCTGCCTGTAGCAGACTGCATTCTGGCTTAGCACCAGCAAGCCGCAAGCCAGCCCAAAAACACGCCGATAAATCCAACCATTCCAATGTGCAGCAAGCTAAGTTGCAACACGTGTGTGAATTTCTGGCACAACTGGAAACTCAGGCACAAGGCAGGCTTGGGGTATCGGCCATCAATACCGCTACTCAGCAACGGATTGACTATCGCGCCAGCGAGCGTTTTCCCTTGTGTAGCACGTTTAAGCTCATCGCCGTGGCTGCAATTTTGCATAAAAGCATGCATAGCCCCAATTTGTTGCAACAGCGCATGCAATACAGTATGCAGCAGGTCAAGGATTCCGGTTATGCGCCCATTACCAGCCAGCATGTTGACACGGGCATGACCGTCAGTGAACTGTGTGCAGCCTGTATCAGCTACAGTGACAATACGGCAGCCAATCTGTTACTTCAAATTCTGGGTGGGCCAGCCGCCTTGACCCAATTTGCCCGCAGTATTGGTGATCCGGCATTCCGGCTGGATCGCTGGGAACCGGCACTCAATACTGCCCTGCCCAATGACGTGCGCGATACCTCAACCCCCGCAGCAATGGCCGATACCTTACAACGACTATTAGTGAGTAATGTACTGGCTGATACCCAGCGTGCGCTATTGTTGTACTGGCTCAAAAACAATACCACTGGCAATGCCCGCATTCGGGCGGGTGTTCCCAAGGATTGGGTCGTGGGTGACAAAACCGGCACTGGCGCCTATGGCACCAGTAATGATATTGGCATTATTTGGCCAGCTCAGCAGGCACCGATTATTGTGGCCATTTATTTCACCACGCCTCTCAAAACTGCCAAACCCAATGATCCAGTGATTGCCGCAGTCAGCCGGATTATGAGTCAAGTCTGGCGTTAGTAATTTAAAAAGGCTACATCACAACAGCATGAACTGCTTGTTTGAAACCGCCATGACTAAGGTAGAACAAATATAAGAGATCAAAAAAGAATTAAAAACAGCATTAAAAAAACCGCCCGAAGGCGGTGAGGAACTGATATTTTTTAAAAAATCTATTTGGTCTTAACTCATCATCAGCTTAGCTCATCTAAGTAAGCCTGAATTCATTAGCCTAAACTAAACTTACTGCGATCATGCCGGATGACTTTATAGATGGACTTTAATAAGTGGCACATCTTTTTTAGGCAGCTTTAATGAATAGTACTAGAGCTAGATTCAGTATCGTTATGATGCTTTAAAAACCAATACCAATACGCACGCTGCTCTTTAGGCAGACGTTGAATTAATTTTGGATTGGTCAAATATAATTCCTTGTTTTGCTGGCAAATGACCGTAATGTTGCGCTGAAAAGGGGCAGCGGCATTTTTGACAGTGTTGTCAATTGTTTTCATCATGATATCCTCTGCTCATTGAAATACTGAATTGATTATATCAGCTACATTCAGTGTGTACTGAAAGAATATGCAATCCAATGTTGAGTTTTTGCATTAATATGGCTACTGGTAGACGTTATCCGATTAATGGTTAATTTTTAATCCATGGATCAGGTGAATACATCGTGTTCTCTGACAGTAATTTGTGTACTAGGCGTTGCGAATCCAGTTCGCTTTTGGCTAGGCGCTACACCTCACAATAAGCCAAATTTACTTTAGATGATGAGCATCTTTTAATGCCAAGAAATTTTTAATGCCAAGAAATTTGCGGTACTGGTGCTGAGCTACCAAATCCAGTGAGCAGGTAAATAACGCCCAAAACCATAAGGGCAATCACCACAATAAATCCAGCATATTTATAATTGAGTACATGGCCACGCGCTGTTTCACGACCAACCACCTCTTCACGTGCTCCTGGCGTACTTTCATTATGATTAACCAGAATATTTAAAAAAGGCTCAATCAAATCTTCATCTAGCGCATAGGGATTAAATTTTTCCCAATGATTACTTTGAAAAAATTCCATAATGTCCGGCTCATGCAGTACATATTTCATGTTCCAGCCGATAAAGCGCATCTTATTAATGGGTGTATAGGACAACAGCACCATATCCTTGTGGCGTTTGTCTTTAAGCAACTTCTCGTACAACATATCAACTTTGGCTTTGTTGCCTTCAATACATTGAAAGAAATAGTTATTGCCATAGAACAACACCCCAAAAACATCATTATTAGAATTATGCAATTGGGCTTCATTCAAAATAGCCACCAGATGCTGACGAATCATGGCAGGCTTGGAGGTGGTAGTGCTGGCATAAGTGAGACGAATATAATTATTCATTGTAACTACTCCTTGCTATTATTATCACCAGTTCTTGCAGCTGTGCTCTGATAATAATATGCAAATAACCATCCCGATTGAATATAAGGCTCATCATACGCCTAATCAGCACTGTGTAGCAATTTTTGTAAATGCTGGCAGTATTTAACCAACCTCACTTCGTCCACTCAAGGTGTAACTGGCCAATGCAGTAAATACAATAAAAAAACCGTCTGGGGTAGACGGTGAAAACTGATGACGAATAAATGAGTTATAAATTGCTAATATGATAGATAGCCAACAATTAAGGCTACCTAATTTTAAGCGGCATCTGATCTATGGTTTTTTAAAAACCAGTACCAGTATGCACGCTCTTGCTTCGGCAGACGTTGTACCTGTTTGGGGTTCTGCGTATAAAATGCCTTCGTCCGGTCACAAATCACCATAATATTAAGTCCGGTGTCGGACTGAGCACCACGAATAGTTTCAACTAATTTTTCCATGATATGTTTTACCGTCATTAACCTTTAAACAAATTATACCAATAACGTTGAATATATTGTGAACTGTGTCACATTTTATGTAACTAAAATGCCATCTCATCCATTTATTGCCACTCAACTGCTGAGTATGGCTACACCATTACAAGCATGAAAATCTAATAATATGCATTGTATATTTTATGGCTACGATTGTTTCTTTATGGGATGCAGGGGCGTTTTGCAGATGTGCTATCTATCCATGCCTTGACATTACTATTGTTTGCAAAGAACCCATCACAACACCTATATAGACAGCATTACTTAACTGGATTGTCTTATAAATCCAACTCATTGTTGCGCCACTTAAGCCACACTATTTTTCTCTCCCTAGTCCTTGGACATTTATGTTTTTTACCTTGAGTCTATGTCCGGAATGTGGTGCTGCCTTATCGCGACAGGCCAAAGTATGTCCAAGTTGTGGCTGTCCTGATATCAGGGATTGGTCCAAGTTTTTTATGATGATTAATATCGTGCTATTAGGGATAACGTTTTTATTCTTGCTGCTGTTTAGCTTTTAATTGACGATCCAGCTCTAACTCAGCACTAGACGCCTTCTTGCTACGTTTATGAAAATACATTTGCTGATCCGCTTGCGAAATGGCCTGCTGCAAGCCAAAAGAAGGATGACGCAAGGAAAACCCAATGGATGCACTAACTTGTGCTTCGCTTAAAGCCTGCCCAATGCGTTCAAACAAACTTTGCGCACCGTCATGGTCGATCTCTACACTTAAAATAGAAAACTCGTCCCCGCCTAGCCGCGCCACAATATCTGTTTTGCGCGCAACCTCACGCAAGGCTTCAGCAGCACGTTGGATTAGCTGATCGCCTATGGCATGACCCTGCGTATCATTGACTTCTTTTAGGCCATCCAGATCAATCACATACACAGCAGACAAATTGCCATAACGCTGGCTACGTTCTTCTTCTAGCGCAATAAAATGTTCCCAACCCCCACGATTGTAAAGCTGGGTCAACTCATCAGTCATGGCCTTTGCTTGCAGACGTTCAATCTGGCGCGCCTGCTCAGTCTGGTTAAGTTCAATTTGCAAAATATGGGTCAGCAGCGCCGCCATAAACTCAATCAGGTCTTTTTCTTCTTTTAAACTATCTGCTTTGGGCAAGGGATCAATGGCACATAAAGTACCAAACAGTTCACCATTACTTTTTAACAGCGGCTGGCCAATATAAGCCTGAATATTAACCTGTCTGCCGATCGGAGCTTTCACATATAACTCAATATCGTTAGAGCATGGCGCAATGCAAGGTCCATCACCTTTAACCATGTGTGAACAAAATGAATCTGTCCATTGAAATACTTGCCCTGGCTGCACGCCGTATCCATGATCTTCAGTCTGCAATACAATCCAGTCATTACCCTCAGTCCGGGTAATCATCCATAAATCAAACCTTAAACGTTGGTGCAGAAATTTTAAGATTGCCTGACCAGCGCTTTCAAAGCTGTCAAAGTGCCATGGACTCATGTTGTAAACCTTCTTATTACTGCCTTTAGCTTACCTGATAAATCCTTCTCTCATGAGAGCATTTTCAAGTTAATCATCAGGTTTTTTAAACATTTAATAGCAAAAAATCTAATGAGTTTATAAGACCAAAACATCACGTCAGGGATCAAACCTGCGCCAATCCATAAAACTGCTGCCATAATCGTTGACCCATCTGATCCAGTTGCTGCACATCGCGAACAAACTGATTACGAGTGTTTTCATCAATAAAAGGCGGTGGCAATAATGGGTCATGGGTCAAGAGTGGAATAGCTTCTCGCCCAAGCAACAACGACTCACGTGCAGCCTGCTCTACATCACACTGATCAACTTGCGCAAGCCAGATCTGAATTTTGTGGCTAATGCTGCTATACGTCTGGTTCAGGGTTTCGCTATGCCACAGATTGGTAATTTTTCGACCTGTGTTTGTATCGACATGGCTGATTTGAAACATAACTGCCTCTGGCTCCAGCCCGTTACTTTGCAATTGGCTAAAAGTTTCCTCAAAAGTTTGTGCCAGATTATCAGGACGAATAAATAAACCCATTTCCAGCTCACGAAAACCATACTGGCGTAAGGCACGTTCGCGGTGTTTGAGCGCGGTACGATCTACCCGCCCTAGTGCGCCTGTAAATACTGCCAGATAACCTTGAGTCCATGGTTTGATTGGCTGCATTTCCTGCTTACGCTTGCGCATGTCGCTGGCCCAGTGTTGCCACTGCGCCGTCAACTGATACTTGCCGCGTCCTGCCGACTCAATAATGTCATCGCTAGATAAGCGAGTCACCGCAACCCGGATGCTGTTATCGCTAAACTCAAACAGGTTGGCGGCCAGCAAGAGCTGCCGGATCGTGAGTGCTGCGCCATTAGATGCAATAAGCAAATCAATGACCAAATGACGCACATTCAATTTTGCGGAAGACATGACAACCTGTATAATAAGCAGCAATTCATCAAATATTACAATAGATTATAGAAAATGTAAATTAATGTAATATAAATCACTACCTTGTCAACAAACTCAACCTGTAATAGTCTACGCTGTGATAATTTAAGCCAGTATTCAACAGTAAGTCATGCTATTTCTTATGCACAAAGTTATGTCTTATGACACAGTAATGAGGCTTCAAAAAATGGCCAAGTACCTTGAAAGATCATATAGTCATGTCGAGCATTGGATAACATGCCATCCAGCATATTCATCATGACACTGGCAAACACTTCAGGTTGCTTGATGTGAAACTCAATAAGCTGCTGCTGGATCAAATCAAATAACCATTTTTTATGCTGATCAATAATGTCAAAAATCAAGCCATCATCTAATAAAAAAGTACTGGCTGCTTTATGGAACAGGCTACCATTAAAATTTTCTGTATGGATAAAATCGTGATGCCATTGATAAATAGTCTTTATTTTTTGCAGTTGATCTGCATGTTGAACATGGCTTAATTGCTCACAAATAGCCTGCTGCATATCCAAACTTTCCGCTTCAAGACATTCTTCAATCAAGCGTAGCTTGGTGGGAAAATACTTATAAAACGTCATCTTGGCCGTTTTTGATTCTGCAACAATCCGATCTACGCCGACATTACTGAAACCTTCATGATGAAAAAGAAATAAAGCCGTTTGTAAAATATGGTTTTTTTTGACAGTCATACCGATTCAAAATATAGAAACATCAATTAAAAAATCATCATAGCGTCACTGCAAGCAGTCGCGCTGATCACATGCTTATTGTACGGAACATGCAGCTGGGTATCGTTGCTGTTTGACGGTGACCTAGAATCAAGTATTTTACAACTTTGCGACCAAAGTCACTTTTTTACGACCAGTCAACTTTATTCAAAACTGCACAAGGAGTAAGCTTGACAAAGCTAGACACAAATATGAACAGTGGTTAATGACATTGTTATGGTGGATAGCGACATAAGGACAAAGCCATGGAAATAGGTATTGTTATATATCCTGCTGCACACCTGCCATCAGTGTGGGGACTGACTGATCTCTTAAAATATGCCAGTACTTTTGTGAGTACGCGCCAATATCCAGCGTTAAGAATTAGTCACTGGACAGAACAGAATGGTCATGTTGTCAAGACTTTCGATACGCAGTTTGAGTCCGAAAATTCAGTCGATATTGTAGTGATTCCACCGAGCTTTGAGCCACCCATTTCCAAACACGATGCACAGGGCTATTCAGGATGGCTAAATCAGTTGCATAAAAACGGTGCAATACTTTGTGCGATCTGCTCAGGCATTTTTACCTTGTTAGAAACAGGACTACTAGAAGGCCGGACGGTGACAGCACACTGGCTGCACCGTGACGCGATTACATTAAATTATCCCAACGTAAATCTGGATAACAATAAGCTGATTATAGATGATCATGACATTATTACACTGGCAGGGCTGATGTCGTGGATGGATCTGGCTTTAAAGATTGTAGAAAAAGCCTATGATAGTGCCACCATGCGGGACTTTGCCAGGTATCTGCTGATTGATCCACCCTCACGTGAACAGTCCTTTTATCATGCGTTTTCACCACGATTTGATCATGGCGATGCCACCATAGTTAAGGTTCAGCATTGGCTACAAAACAATTATGCGACCAAAATTCGGCTTGAAGCACTTGCAGAGCAAATTGCCATGGAAAAAAGAACCCTGCTCAGACGCTTTAAAAAAGCCACCGGAATGACGGTGATTGAATACTGCCAACACTTAAGAATCCAAAGAGCACAAGAGTTATTGGAAACCACCAGCTTGAGTTTTGAAGCAATCTGCTGGCAGGTGGGATATCAGGACAGCTCGTCATTTAACAAAATTTTTACCAAAGTGATTGGTTTGACTTCAACCGAATATCGCAAGCGCTTTAAAGTTTAGTCCAATAAATACAGGCATAAAAAAACCCTTAACCATTGCTAGTTAAGGGTTTCAGTCTCATATCACGCTATGTAGCGGTCTATAAATTTAGGTATATGGTGGAGATGGCGGGATTTGAACCCGCGTCCGCCAGCACTACGCCCACGAATCTACATGCTTAGTTATCGTCTATTGCTTTAACCGCTAACAGCCCAACGAACAGGCTGGTTCGGCGGACAAGCAGCCCTTAGGCTGCTAGAGCGTAGGTTTCGTCGTTTGCGACTATAAAAATGCAAGATTGATTTACGAGAGATAATGCGCTCTCGGCATGCATCATTGAGTTTCATCACCAGCGTCGAAGCCAGTACATCCCCAGTAACAACACGAATTATAACAGGTTGTGTGACTTAGTGCTATTCACTTCACCAATTCATAACATATCAAGTTATCATCGCGTTACGTATATAATGCGGCAATAACCAATAATTTCAAGCAGGAATCTTAAGTAAAATGGATTATTTACTGGCTCTGGATCAGGGAACAACATCAAGTCGCGCCATTATTTTTGACAGTAAAGGCCAAATCAAGGCCAGTGCCCAGCGTGAAATTACCATCCGCACACCGCATCCGGGCTGGGTAGAACAGGATGCACAAGAACTGTGGAATACCCAGATTGGTGTTGCCCAGCAAGCGATGGCTGCTGCTGGCCTATTGGCACAGGACATTGCAGCGATTGGCCTGACCAACCAGCGTGAAACCACTGTGGTTTGGCATAAAAAAACCGGCAAGCCCGTTGCTCCCGCAATTGTCTGGCAGGATCGGCGCACGGTAGACTGGTGTGAGCAGCAACGCAAGCTGATGGATGAACGTGAGCTATGCAAAAAAACCGGTTTGCGCATTGACCCGTATTTTAGTGCGGGCAAACTGGTCTGGATGCTGGAAAACCTGCCCGAAGCACGTGCCCTTGCTGATGAAGGCAATTTGGCATTTGGCACCGTGGATAGCTGGATGATCTGGAATCTCACCCGTGGTGAGCAGCATGTGATTGATATGAGTAATGCATCTCGCACCCTGCTGATGGATCTGCAAACCCAGAGCTGGGATCAGGAACTGCTGGACTATTTTAATATTCCACTTAGTGCATTGCCAAAAATTGTGCCATCGGGCGGGTTGATCGGTTATACCGCCGATGGATTACTAGGCCGTAAAGTCCCTATTTGTGCTGCCATTGGTGATCAGCAGTCTGCTCTATTTGGTCAAGGTTGCTTTAATGCTGGTTTGGCCAAAAACACCTACGGTACTGGCTGTTTTATGCTGATGAATACCGGCACCGAACTCAAATATAGTCAGCATCAGTTGTTGTCTACGCTGGCATGGCAAGCACCGAATCAGCAACCGCAATATGCTCTCGAAGGTAGCGTATTTATGGCCGGTGCGATTGTGCAATGGTTACGCGATGGCTTAGGCATCATTCGACAAAGCAATGAGGTGGAAAGCTTGGCTCGGCAAGTCAAGGATACCGATGGCGTGGTGCTAGTACCTGCATTTACTGGATTGGGCGCGCCTTACTGGGATAGTGAGGCACGCGCAATGCTCACCGGCATGACGCGAGGTACGAATCGCTGTCATATTGCCCGTGCCGCACTAGAAGCTATTGCTTTTCAGGTGGCCGATGTACTGGTGGCCATGCAGCAAGATGCCCCGACCCCACTAACAGAACTGCGTGTAGATGGCGGTGCCTGCTGCAATGACATGCTAATGCAGTTTCAGGCCGATCTCCTCGGTGTACCCGTACTACGCCCAAAACTTCAGGAAACCACAGCATTGGGCGCGGCGCTGATGGCAGGCCTTGGCGTTGGTTTGTTTGGCTCTACCGCTGATATTGCACATTTATGGCAGCTTGACAGAAGTTTTGAACCCTGTATGAATGATGACGAACGCCAGCAGCATTTATACCAGTGGCATCAGGCTGTGAGCAAGGCGCGTACTAATCTGTAAACGGTATGACAAGCAGACTTTTAACCAAAATCAACGCAATAGCCTGACTTTCGGCAAGGCTATAAAATAAAAAAGCAGGCTGTCATAGTCTGGCAGCCTGCTTTTTAGCGTGTCTTTTAACTAAAAATTCAAATAGTTAAAGACTCAACCCATAACAAGTTTTTATTAGCCTTTAAACTTCTGCCATGCATCGAGGGTGGTTTTCTTGCTGTCATCCAGTTTAACTAAGGCATCATCCTTGGCTTTATTCAATACGTCTTTTACTTCACCAATGGTGCCCTGAGCATCATTGAGCAGCTCATTAAAGGTGTCGGTAATTTCAGCTTTTAAGGCATTAAACAGATCAGTAATGTTCTGGCGCGTGGTGTTTAAATGTTCTTTGGCGAAAGTAACCCGTGCATTAACTTCCTCCTGCAAGCCCGCTACATTTTTCTGAATGGTTTCTGATGCTGCTTCAGCTTGTCCTTCCAGACGGCCGAGCGCACTACTCGTCACTTGCTTGACTTCATTTAACGTGGTGCTGGTATCTTCTTTAAGCTGGTCAATTTGCTGGCTTACTTGCTCAGCAGGCGTCTTGGCCGCGCTTTTGGTTGCGTTAGTTTTGTTGGCGCTGGTTTTGGTATTGGCGTTTTTACTGGTCATCATGGTGCTCCAATAGAATTGAATAATGTTGCTGCAATATGACACAAAGCCCAATTTTACTCAGCCAAACTGTCCGACAATTATTTGTTTTAGATTAACGGTTTGTTAACCAATGCTTAAGAAAATCAAAACCAGAAAATTAAACATTCAAAATCCGAACAAGCACAAAAAAGCACTACTGCTTTGAACCAGTAGTGCTTTTGCTCAAACGGTATAACCCGTCTATTGTGTGGTTAATCACTAAAGAACTTTTAAAACCTTAGCTTTTAATTTTTTCCAGTGCTTCTTTTGCCTTGGTTTTAATTTCTTCTAGCTTCTCAAGCGCCTGTGCTTTTAGGTCATCAACATTAATGTTGTTTTCCTCAAGTTTCTCAAGCGCTTTGGTTTTTAGTTCCTCGTATTTTTCCATGGCCTGAGCTTTTAACTCTTCGACATTGATGTTGTTGTCTTCAAGCTTGCCAACGGCCATGGCTTTAAGCTCATCAAGCTTTTCCATCGCCTGCGCTTTGAGATCAGCCAGTTTGTCAGCATTCTGATCTAGTGTTTCAGAAGCCTGATCTTTAAGATGATCAGCTTGCGCAGTGGCTTTTTCAGTCATTTGATCTTTTAATTCAGTAGCTTTGTCTTTCAGTGTATTAACCTGATCGGCGGCACCTGTTTTTAAATGATCGATTTTTGCACTGACCTGATCATTTAAATCGCTAGCTTTATCTTTAACCTGCTCAACCACACCTTTGTTGTCTTCGGCTGCCTGCTGTGCTGCCTCACGCTTATTGGCGTTTTCTAGCGCTGCTTCAACCAGATTCTTAGTATGCTCTTGAAATTCGTTTGCGTTGTTATTCGCCATGGTATTCTCCAAAAATTAAAATGTTAAAAATAAAAACTCATAATTCCAATCTAATATATAAAGTTCATTTGGCGATAACCAAGCGTTTCTTGTGATGTTTTTATACAGCAATTATCTAATGTGACACTTGTGTAATCAGGCTTTGGTGAGAGTGTGTGATATGTAGCAATCACGCAAATCATGCAGTTAACGTCAGCGAAACGGGCAATTAATGTAACGCGAATCGATTTTGTGGGAAAACCAGTCGTTTTACATAGACTTTTGACCGACAAATCCGTACAATATGCGGTTAATTCAAGCGAGAAGACTCAAGGAGACCGTGTTACCTCAACACTGTCTATCATTTGGCACGTCTACTCGCTTTTTTACAGCCCCAATTTTCTGGTTCAAGCTCAGGAGCTCAGTTTTGCGCACCCCTGCCATTTTAGCCCTCGCCGACGGAACGATCTTTCATGGTACGTCTATCGGAGCCACGGGTAGTACGACTGGTGAAGTCGTTTTCAATACTGCCATGACCGGTTATCAGGAAATTTTAACTGACCCCAGTTATGCCAAACAAATCGTTACCCTGACCTATCCGCATATTGGTAATACCGGCACCAATGACGAAGATCATGAATCCGGCCGTGTCAGCCGCGTATGGGCTAGTGGTCTGGTGATTCGTGACTTGCCGTTGCTTGCCAGTAACTTCCGCTCTTCCAAGCCGCTGGATCAATATTTAAAAGAACAAAATATCGTGGCGATTGCCGATATTGATACCCGCAAACTGACCCGTATCCTGCGTGACAAGGGTTCACAAAACGGCTGTATTCTGGCAGGCGACGACATTACCGAACAACAGGCGCTGGAAGCAGCACGTGCATTTGGCGGACTGGATGGACTGGATCTGGCCAAGGAATGCTGCGACCCGGAAGGCTATGAGTGGACAGCCGGCTCGTGGGAATTGAATAAAGGTTTTAGCCAGCCAGAAGAAAAATTTCATGTGGTGGCTTACGACTATGGCTTTAAGACCAATATCCTGCGTATGCTGGCGGATCGTGGTTGCCGCCTGACGGTTGTTCCGGCGCAAACACCTGCTGCGGATGTGTTGGCCATGAATCCTGATGGGATTTTCCTGTCCAATGGCCCCGGTGATCCGGCAGCCTGTGACTACGCCATTGCTGCGGTCAAAAATATTGTCGATAACACTGAAATTCCGGTGTTTGGCATTTGTCTGGGACACCAGATTCTGGCGCTGGCCTCGGGTGCCAAAACCATCAAGATGTCGCATGGCCACCATGGTGCCAACCATCCGGTGAAGAATCTGGACGATGGCACGGTAATGATCACCAGTCAGAACCACGGTTTTGCGGTGGATGAAAGCACCCTGCCCGACTTTTTACGAGTGACCCATCGCTCGCTGTTTGATGGCACCAATCAGGGCATTCACCGTACCGACAAGCCAGCATTCAGCTTTCAGGGTCACCCTGAGGCCAGTCCCGGCCCGCATGACTGTGCGCCGCTGTTTGACCATTTTGTCGAATTGATGCAGCAGGCTAGGAAGTAGATTAGCTATGAGAGGTAAATATTTTTTTACTTTGATACTTTCATCTATTGCAAGCATAGCTCCTGCACATGCAAAAAAAGCAAAAACGTGGGATACACAGACATATTCAGAATTAACTCCTTTAATCTTAAATGCATGGAGTTATCCTGAGTATCAGAAATTTTATGGTGTAAAAAAAGTTTCTGAACCTCTTCAATCTTGCTATCTAAGTAAATCAGCTGCTGAGAATGGATTCAGAAGTAATTTAGAATTGCTGCCTTTTTTGTATTCCGAATATTCTCAAGATGAAATTCATCAGTTCATTCTATTATTAAAGAATGGCATTACTGATTATTACCACCGATACAGTCTTATGAATTTCTTAGAATCAAGAAGTGATTCTCTTGATGAAATTTCTAAAAAAGAAATTTCATCAATTTTAATAGATATGCCAAAAGTCGATACTGATCAAGTAGCCAATACACTTGCTCGAAACGATATTCGTCCTTATCGAGTATTATTTAGCCTAGGAACACAAGAAATTGTGATGGCTAAGACTAAATATGCTCTTTTAGATAGTTCAGTAATTGACTATTGCAAATCAAATATTGGAGCAGGTCAAAATGCCTAAACGTACAGACATAAAAAGCATCCTGATTATTGGTGCTGGCCCGATTGTGATTGGTCAGGCCTGTGAGTTTGACTATTCTGGTGCGCAAGCATGTAAAGCGCTGCGTGAAGAAGGCTACCGGGTTATTCTGGTGAACTCCAACCCGGCCACCATCATGACCGACCCCAGCATGGCCGACTCAACCTACATTGAGCCGATCACCTGGCAGACGGTTGCTCAGATTATTGAAAAAGAACGTCCTGATGCCGTTCTACCGACCATGGGCGGCCAGACTGCACTGAACTGTGCGCTGGCGCTGGATGCCAATGGCGTGCTGGAAAAATACAATGTCGAGCTGATTGGTGCGAGTAAAGAAGCCATTGAAATGGCCGAAGACCGCAAGCTGTTCGATCAGGCTATGCGCCGTATTGGACTGGAATGCCCACGCGCTGCCGTGGCCAGCACTATGGAAGAAGCCTTTGAGATTCAGGCGACTTTGGGTTTTCCGGCCATTATCCGCCCGTCGTTTACCATGGGTGGTTCAGGTGGCGGGATTGCCTACAACCGTGAAGAATTCATTGAAATCTGTGAGCGCGGTTTCGATCTTTCCCCGACCAAACAATTGCTGATTGATGAGTCATTGATTGGCTGGAAAGAGTACGAAATGGAAGTGGTTCGTGATAAAAACGACAACTGCATTATCGTGTGTTCTATTGAAAATTTTGATCCGATGGGTGTGCATACCGGCGACTCGATTACCGTAGCGCCTGCGCAAACCCTGACCGACAAAGAATATCAATTGATGCGTAATGCATCGGTTGCGGTATTGCGTGAAATTGGGGTAGAAACTGGCGGTTCCAACGTTCAGTTCGGCATTAACCCGGTTGATGGCCGTATGGTGGTCATTGAAATGAACCCGCGTGTGTCGCGTTCATCCGCACTGGCGTCCAAGGCTACGGGCTTCCCGATTGCCAAGATTGCCGCCAAGCTGGCAGTGGGCTACACGCTGGATGAGCTAAAAAATGACATTACCGGCGGTGCTACCCCGGCGTCATTTGAGCCATCCATTGATTATGTCGTCACCAAGATTCCACGCTTTAACTTTGAAAAATTCCCGCAGGCCGAACCAATCCTCACCACCCAGATGAAGTCTGTGGGTGAAGTCATGGCGATTGGCCGTACCTTTCAGGAATCCATGCATAAAGCCTTGCGTGGTCTGGAAGTGGGTGCGTCCGGTTTTGATGAAAAAATTCCGGTGGGTGCTGAAGGCGCAGAAGACAAGCTACGTCTTGAACTCAAAGTCCCCGGCCCAGATCGCATCTGGTACGTGGCGGATGCATTCCGTCATGGCATGAGCATGGAGCAAGTGTTTGAATACACCGCCATTGATCCATGGTTCTTGGTGCAGATCGAAGACATTGTTAAAACTGAAGAACAGGTTAAACAACTGGGCTTTGCTGGCTTAACCTACGATGTCATGCGCAGCTTAAAACGTAAGGGCTTGTCTGACTTGCGTATTGCTAACCTGCTCGGTATTCGCCAGAAACAATTGCGCAAGCGTCGCTGGGATCTGGGTATTCATCCGGTGTATAAACGGGTGGATACCTGTGCTGCCGAGTTTGCCACTAGCACAGCTTATATGTACTCCACCTATGAAGATGAGTGTGAAGCCAATCCAAGCAACCGTGACAAAATCATGGTACTGGGCGGCGGGCCAAACCGGATTGGTCAGGGTATTGAGTTTGACTATTGCTGCGTACATGCGGCGTTAGCCATGCGCGAAGATGGTTATGAAACCATTATGGTCAACTGTAACCCGGAAACCGTATCAACCGACTATGACACTTCGGATCGCCTGTACTTTGAACCGGTCACTTTAGAAGATGTGCTGGAAATTATCCGCCTTGAAAAACCCAAGGGCGTGATTGTGCAGTACGGTGGCCAGACGCCACTGAAGCTGGCTCGGGCACTGGAAGAAGCTGGCGCGCCTATTATTGGTACATCCCCGGATGCGATTGACCGTGCAGAAGACCGTGAACGCTTCCAGCAAATGATTGAACGCCTGAACCTGCGCCAGCCGCCAAACCGGATTATCCGTAGTGCTGAAGAAGGCATTGTGGAAGCTGAAAAAGTGGGTTATCCGCTGGTGGTACGTCCGTCATATGTACTGGGTGGCCGCGCCATGGAAATCGTCTATAACGTGGATGAACTCAAGCGTTATTTGCGTGAAGCGGTACAAGCCTCCAACGAAGCACCGGTATTACTGGATCGTTTCCTTGACGATGCCATTGAAGTGGACGTGGACTGCGTGTCTGACGGCACTGACGTGGTGATTGGCGGCATCATGCAGCACATTGAACAAGCCGGTGTTCACTCTGGTGACTCTGCCTGTTCATTGCCACCCTATTCACTGTCTGATGACATTCAAAACGTGATGCGCGAGCAAACCGTTGCCATGGCTAAAGAACTGGGCGTAGTTGGCCTGATGAACGTGCAGTTTGCGGTCAAAGGCAACGATGTTTATATTCTGGAAGTCAACCCGCGTGCTTCACGGACTGTGCCATTTGTGTCCAAGTGCATTGGTGAAAGTCTTGCCAAGATTGCCGCGCGCTGCATGGCTGGTAAAACGCTGGTCGAACAGGGCTTTACCACTGAAATTGTACCCAAGTTCTTTGCAGTAAAAGAAGCAGTATTCCCGTTTGCCAAATTCCCCGGTGTTGACCCGATCCTTGGGCCAGAAATGAAATCTACCGGTGAAGTCATGGGCGTGGGTAAAACCTTTGGCGAAGCTTTCTACAAAGCAGTGCTGGGCAGTAATGACCGCCTGCCGGGCAAGCCAGAAGCAGGTGAAATCAAGCGTGCCTTTCTGTCAGTGCGTGATAGCGACAAGCCTCATATTGCTGCGGTTGCCGAAAAGCTGCGTGCCCTTGGCTTTAAGCTGGTGGCCACTGGCGGTACTTATCGCATGTTGCGGGATCAGGGTATTGAGTGCGAGCGCGTGAATAAAGTCACCGAAGGCCGTCCGCATATCGTGGATCGCTTGAAAAATGGCGAGATTCACCTCATTATCAATACCACTGAAGGCAAACAGGCACAGCAGGATTCGTTCTCGATCCGCCGCAGTGCCCTGCAAGGCAAAGTGTATTACACCACGACTTTAAGTGGGGCTGATGCGGTTTGCCAAGCCGTTAATATTCAACTACCAATGGACGTTTATCGTTTGCAAGACCTGCAAACCATTTAATAACGTCTAAAGGGTTCCGCTACTATTTTAGTGGCGGAGCTTTTTTTTTAGGCCTTGATTTATTTTTTTCTGTAATTAGCACAGGTGCTGTACCATTTAAAAGGACATGATTATGCAACGCTATCCCATGACTCCCCAGGGTGAGCAAGCCCTGAAACAAGAGCTGCAACGTTTAAAATCGGAAGATCGCCCACGTATTATTGCGGCAATTGCCGAAGCGCGGGCGCATGGCGATCTGAAGGAAAATGCTGAATACCATGCTGCCAAGGAACAGCAGGGTTTTTGTGAAGGCCGGATTCAGGAAATTGAAGCCAAGCTGGGCGCGGCTGACGTGATTGAGGTGGCTAAATTACAGCAGGATGGCCGTGTGGTGTTTGGGGTAACAGTTGAAATTGAAAATCTGGATACCGAAGAACGCCGCAGTTATCAGTTGGTGGGCGATGATGAAGCCGACTATAAGATCAATAAAATTTCTATTAACTCACCGATTGCGCGTGGCCTGATTGGCAAGCGCGAAGGCGATGAAGTGAAGATTCAGACACCTAAGGGTGAAGTTGAATATGAAATCATGAGTGTGAAGTATATTGGTTAATTTCAAGATATTTCACACTTCTACAAAGGCTGCCAGTAGGTGGCCTTTTTTCTTATACCATGACAAACATACATTCAAAAAACCAGCTTGTTCTTTTTCAATGAAACACCTATATTCAACCCATGGCTCATTTCATGTTTTGCGACCAGACCATTTTTAACCACGCACAATACTGTGGCGAACACGCTTGCCTGCACATGAGCCAGCCTAAACATAAGAAACAGTTGCTGATCTGATCGGGGCAACTGTTCCGTCAGATGAGTGACGGAACAGCGCAATGCCCTGCTTTACCAATCCCCACCCATCTGATGTCCCCTAAGCCGGTCAGTATTGCTTAGAGAACAGCCATGACTTTTGATTTTTCCGGGATCTGGATTCCGCTGATTACCCCATTGCAAGCTGATGATACAGGTACGGATATGGGCGTAGATCATACTGCCCTGACGCAGCTGGTTGACACTTATCGCAGCAGCGGCATCCGTGGTTTTGCCAGCTTAAGCACCACCGGTGAAGCATCGTTACTGAGCTTTGCCGAACAAGATGCTGTGCTTGCAACGACCTTAACCGCAGCCCAGGGCTTACCCGTCATTGCGGGACTAACTGCTGCCACTTATAGCCAAGCCTGCGAGCGCATCCACCAGCTTAACCAGTATGACATTGCAGGCATCATGCTCAGCTCACCCAGCTATATCCGGCCATCGCAGCAGGGACTGGTTGAGTATTTTATCCGGCTGGCCGATCTCAGTGAAAAACCACTGGTGATTTATGAAATTCCCTATCGGACTGGTGTTCGACTGGAATTGTCATCCTTGCTCACGCTGGCACGCCATCCTAATATTCAGGCCATCAAGGATTGTGCGGGTTCGGTGACTATTACACAGGCACTGATTGACGATAGGAATTTACAGGTACTGGCCGGTGAAGATTTGAATATCTTTCCGACGCTGTGTATGGGAGGTCATGGTGCCATTGCAGCCGCAACCCATATCCGGCCGGACTTGTATGCCAGCATGATGCATGCCATTCAGTCAGGCCAACTGGCCAGAGCACGGCAGATTTTTGCCAGTGTCAATCCATTGATCCAGCACTTGTTTGCCGAACCGAACCCTGCCCCGCTCAAAGGTTTGCTGGCACACCAGGGGCATATTGCCAATCAGTTACGGTTCCCACTGCTAACTGCTTCCACTGGTCTGGTTGAGCAGTTAAAAAATTTAGCGCAGCAACTTGATACGTGGCAAGTTTAGTCAGACTGATTTAGCAAACACTGTGAATGAAGAGCCATGAAATAAAAAATCCTAAACTGGCTGTAATAGGCCAGTTTACACTTAAACTCAAAAATCAGTTGGCCTATTACAGCCAAACTATTCAAACCGGAATCTTGCTTGTATTTTTTTCAATCCGGCTGTCTGGAATGACCCACAACAGTGCCATACCCAGATAAATGAGCTGGGAAATCCACTCATGGTAAAACGCCAGCGGTACTGCCAGACAATAACCAACTACTGAAAAAATGCCCTTATAATCGCGGCCAATGGCAAAACGTAAGGTGTTATTGTCTTCATCGGCACAGGTAATGCTATGCACCAAAAGCCAGTACGCCACCGCGCAGGCTGCCAGATTGATACCGTAAATCGCAGTGGGCAGCGCATTAAAATGATTTTCACCCATCCAGCCGGTACTAAACGGCAATAATGACAGCCAGAACAACAAGTGCAGGTTGGCCCACAGCACTCGGCCATTGATGTGACGTGTGGCGTGCAGCAAGTGATGATGGTTATTCCAATAAATTCCAATGTATAAAAAGCTCAAGATATAGCTTAAAAACACCGGAATCAGCGGCATGAGCGAATGCAGGTCTGAGCCGTGCGGTACTTTTAGCTCCAGCACCATAATGGTAATCACAATAGCCAGCACACCGTCACTAAACGCTTCAAGCCGGTTTTTTTGCACAATATATTCCTTGTTTGATGGGTGGTTTTTAACGGATTAATTTTAAAAATTTGTCCTTGCTCAATAACGCAGGATTTAATGATTCAATCCAGTCGGGTAATTTTTGCCAGTGGAAAGGTCATTTTAAAATCTGTCATTTTAAACGCTGCCAGCACTTTGCCGCCGCTTAAATCCGGAAAATAAACCGGATCAAACCACCAGTGTTTGACGCTGGCAAAACAGGCGCGCCCGCTAGCTTCTGGCGCGGTATAAAAGCGCTTGCCGCGCCAGTCCTGCACCAATGTCCGCAAGCGTGCCGGAATAAGTGCGGTATTGACCGGAAATTTGAACCGGCTGGCCTGTAGCTCAATCCGGGCAATGGGCTGCTGGTCTGGCATCGTGACGGTGATGGATTTAGCCTGTAATCCGGTGGCTGGTTGGTAGTCAAACAGCGCCAACTCTTTGGGAATACCCCAGTTTTGCTGGCCATTGATGACTGAAGCCATGCTTGACACATAAATCCTGTCAATGGACGGATAGCCCTCTACTACGCCATGGCTTAGCTGTGGAATATGCAGCAATTCATCATAAGGCCCCACATCACTCTGGGTGTAATGGGCAAAAATCAGCAATTGAACCCGACCCTGTGACCACAGCCTGCTGGCTTTGTTGATAGCTTTGCGTGCCAGCGTATGTTCAGATTGTTCGATTGTATTTTTAAGGTTTGGCATCCAGACAGCCACCACATAGCCATCCCCCATCAGTTGCCATGGCGCAGGTACAGGCGGTTGTGCTAGTTTTTCCCTGTTTTGAACTGGCATATTGTTAATCGTCATGTGCTTCTCAGTCTTATGGATTGGCTCATTAATATCCTGTCTATAGCAAAAAGGCGATACCCTAAAGTTTTAAGTTTATTTAATAAAATGGCTAATCGGCAATCATCATCAAGATCACGCTAATATATCCTTCAGGCTGCTTTTTCATGATGTCGCGTGCCCAGCCAGACTATCAGCGCCACGCCACTGAGCACTAACCCCAGCGCGGAAACACCAGCCCACGCATAATGCTGGTACATCCATGCCGAAGCCAGCGAACCAAAAGCCCCGCCAATAAAATAACTGAGCATATAACCTGCATTTAAGCGGTTACGGGCTTCCGGCTTAATCTGGTAAATAATATTCTGGTTAACCACATGCACCAGTTGCACGCATAGATCCAGCACAATAATGCCTATGATCAATGCAATCACCGAGTGTGCGCCAAAATATACAGGCAGCCACGACAGCATCAGCAAAATGCAGCCTACGGTGGTGGTTTGTCCTGATTTGCCTTGATCGACCATTTTACCGGCCTTGGTTGCAGCCAGTGCCCCAGCAACGCCAGCCAGACCAAACAGGCCAATCATAAAATCCGAAAAGCCAAAGGGCGCTTCGGACAACAAAAAAGCCAGCGGTGTCCACAAAATACTAAAGCAGGCAAAAATTAGCCCACCAATGACCGAACGCCACAGGAATATTTTTTCAGTTTTAAAAAAAGTGAAAATAGACGCCAGCAATTGCGGATAGGACAAGCCAGCACTGTGATGCCGGGTGGGCAAGTTGCGATATAACACCACCGTGGTGAGCAACAGCATGGCAGCCGCACACCAGTAAATGGTACGCCAGTTGCCCAGATCCGATAAAAAGCCTGCCACCGTCCGCGCCAGCAATATGCCCAGCAACAGGCCACTCATGATAGTGCCCACCACCTGCCCGCGCTGGTGCGGACTGGCCAGTGCCGACCCCAGTGGCACAATCACCTGCGCCACCACCGAGAAAAAACTGGTAATGCTGGTACCAATAAACAGCATCCAGATATTCATGGATAACGCACTGAGCAGTAAACCACTGGTGGATAATAGCAACATCGTAATGATGAGACGACGCTGCTCAAACAAGTCACCCAGTGGCACCAGTAGTACCAAACCTAAGGCATAGGACAACTGCGCCACCGTCACAATCACACCAGCGCTGGCATACGACAACTGAAAATAGTCGGCAATACTGTGCAGCAGGGGTTGGGCATAATAATTGCTGGCCACGGCAATACCGGTGGTAAATGCCATCAGCATGATCATGCCACGACTTAATGAGGCTTCTTGGGATAAATGGTCAGGTACAGCATGGGGAACAGACATTGGGCTTTATATGAATGTTGCAAAATAATTGCTGCAAAGTATGCCCCAATTGAGGGACAACACGCTAATTAAAGTTAATTCCTCCAGCGGGTGATAGCAATGATATGCAATCAGGCTGCAAAATAATTGAAATCATCCCTGAAATTAACTCTTGCTTACCCTACTGCTTAATCAAAGCAATAGTTGATAAATTTGGGCACAAAAAAAGCACTCAACATGAGTGCTTTTATGCGGTATTGCGGTGAGTCGACTTTAAACTTAGCCGTGATCTATAGCTTATTTAAACGCTACGGCTGAATTACACAGCGCCATGCGATTGGAGTTTTTGGAAGGTGACCAGTCAGTACCTGCATTGGTTTTGAAATAACCCAATGGGCCAACCTGTTTGGCCAGTGCCTGACAGGCTTTCATATCAGCATCACTGCCATCGGCACTACCGCTTGCCTTACAACTGCCACTATTGCAACGCCAATCCATGTTATCGCCCTGAACGTTGCCCTGATGGGCGCTACCTGCGCTGTATTCAACTGGTGCAGCCCACGCCTGTGACATACCCAGCATCAAAAGCCCCATCCCCAACAGATGTTTGATTTTCATCAAACCACTCCTTCTATAAAGGATCGGTGATACACACGATCCATTGATTATAATATACGCTATTTTTCAGTGTAGTTCAGTAGTAAAACAGGCGTCAAATATACATATATTGTTACAACTGCGACGCATTGAATGTATCGCATTGATTGATATCACCTGTTTTAAGACCGGTATTAAACCAGTGTGAGCGCTGCGCACTGGTACCGTGGGTAAAGCTGTCAGGAACCACATGACCCGTTGCCTGTTTTTGCAAATAGTCATCACCAATCTTATGCGCGGCATCCATGGCTTCTTCTACATCACCCGCCTGCAAGAACTGGGTGCGTTGCTGGTTGTGATTGGCCCAGACCCCGGCAAAGCAGTCGGCCTGCAACTCCTGCCGCACAGATAACGCATTGCTTTGGCTTTCACTGGCTTGCTGGCGTGCTTGCTGTACTTTGGTAGAAATGCCCAGCAGGTTTTGTACATGATGGCCCACTTCATGCGCAATCACGTAAGCCTCGGCAAAGTCGCCTGCCTGATCGTTACGGGTGGTTTCGCTACTGTTTTGCTGATCGCCGCTAATGCCCATTTGCTGCCGCATTTGCTGGAAAAATGACAGGTCAATATAAACTTTTTGATCGACGGGGCAATAAAACGGCCCCATAGCCGATTGTGCCGTGCCACACCCAGATTGCACGCCATTACGGAACAGTACTAAAGTTGGCTTTTGATATTGCTGGCCGGAACTGGCAAAAATCTGCTGCCAAGTATCTTCGGTATCCGCCAAAATGACCTGCACCATTTGGCGGGTTTGCGCATCTTCCGCGGTTTCCTGATAGGGTTGTGCAGTTTGCTGGCTGAGTGATTGGCCACCCACAACCGCCAATGGATTAATCCCAAAAACCTTCCAGACGATCAGACCCAGAATCACCACCACAATGGTGCCCTTCACGCCCAGTCGGGAAAAAATCGCCATCAGCGCCAGTGGGCTGGCACCGCCACCGCCAAAACTACCGCCACTGGCGCGCTGATCTTCAACCTGATTACTTTCACGACGTCCTTTCCAGCGCATGATGCACCTCTTGTCTGGGGATAATATTTAAAAATTACGCTTAATAAAGCTTAGCAACGCTGCATAATGCTTGTTGTAGCCCAGCCTAAGACTTGGCCGTCGTCCAGATTTTCTGACCCAGACTAATCACAATCAATACAATAACACCAGCCACAATACCCAGCAGGCCATTAAGCAGTGTAGGTAATAAGGCTTCAAACAACTGGCCAAAAGCCGGAATGCCACCCGCCTGCTCGGCACGGTGATCAATCCAGTGGTGAAACAGCGGAATGCCATGCGCAATAATGCCGCCTCCAACCAGAAACATGGCCGCAGTCCCAACAATGGAAAGGGTTTTCATTAAATACGGGGCAAAGCTGATTAAGCCCTGCCCGATTCGCTTAGCCCATGCGCTTGGTTTTTTGAGCAGGTAAAAGCCTGCATCATCCAGCCGCACGATACCGGCTACCAGTCCATACACACCAGCAGTCATGATCACGGCAATAATACTGAGCACGATCAGTTGATCCAGTAACGGGGCATCGGCCACGGTTCCCAGACTAATCACAATAATTTCTGCTGATAAAATAAAATCGGTACGAATAGCGCCCTTGGTTTTTTCTTTTTCAAATTGCGCCAGATTTTGAATATCCAGCTCGGCCTTTTTTTCAGTAGCATTGGCATTCGCGCTGGTTTTATCCTTACGATGAAACAAACTATGTGCCAGCTTTTCAACGCCTTCATAACACAGGTATAGACCGCCCAGCATCAGCAGCAACAACACGCCCTTTTCCCAGAACGCACTAATCAGCAAGGCAAGCGGCACCAAAATGACTTTATTAATCAGGGAACCTTTGGCCACAGCCCAGACCACCGGAATTTCACGGTCTGCCCGTACACCACTGACTTGCTGGGCGTTGAGTGCCAAATCATCGCCCAGTACTCCAGCAGTTTTTTTGGCGGCCACTTTGCTCATTAACGCCACATCATCCAGAATTGTGGAGATGTCATCCAGTAAAGTCAGTAAACTGGCTCCAGCCATCTTGTTCTACCCAATACAATAATTAGCGGTAACATACGGAATTTTAAATTGTAGTTCTATCCATAAATTGCTGTAAAAAGATTATTTTTTGCAAACTCTACCTGAAATCGCCTCAGCATTAGCCTCCACAATTGCCAATCAGTTAGGGCAAAGATGCAAAATTTTGCTGAAATGTTGTGCTGTAACCACATGATCCATAGCCGATCAATAGATAGTGCGGTCATACCCGACAAGTAACTATTCGTTAAAATCAGCGATTAAAATCAGTCCTGTCAGTCCATTGCTTGGCACGGTTCTCAGTATCTTGCGGATCAATCGTCACGCGGCTTACTGGCGGGTAGTAGCGTCGCGCCGGATGATACGACAGTGAACTGGAAGGATATAAATAATAAGTGTCCTGATTAAAATAGGTATCACTAGTGGCATTTTGTGGAGCAATGACCTGCACTTGCCGGTTAATGACGGTGCTACTGGGTGCCTGATAATACAGTCGGGCAGCGATGGTTGGTCGCTGGCTCTCGCTACGGCGATGACGCGGATATGCCCCTTGGCGATGATAGCCCGGCGATTCACCCAGCACTTGCCGATGGTAAGGTGAAGGCAGCGGTTCAGGTTTGACCCGACCTTGATAAATAACCCGTGGGGTTGGCACAGGTTGCGGTTTTACACTGGCGGCCAGCAATGTGGTGGCGGCCAATGCCGGTAAACTGGCGATCGTGCCAACGCTCAAAGCAAGCAGCGTAAGGACTGTTTTTTTAATGGCTGTCATAATGAAAGTCTTGTGAATGGGCAGCATCATTTTAATGCGCATGGTTTACTTTAATTTAATTTGGTAAAACTCACAATTCGATCAGATTATATACAACAAAAATGGGTTGAATTCTCTACAATATCCGCCTATTTGCAGCCCTTACCTGCCACAATCACTCATTATTATGAAAGCGGAACTGGATTTATGAGCAGTACTACCGACAAGCGTCCCGTTGTTTTAACTGGTGACCGAACCACAGGACAACTTCATCTAGGGCACTATGCTGGCTCATTAAAAACCCGTACCACCTTGCAGGATAGCCATCACCAGTTTTTGCTGCTGGCTGATGCACAGGCTCTAACCGATAACTTTGATAACCCGGAAAAAGTACAGCGCAACGTGCTGGAAGTGGCGCTGGATTATCTGGCAGTGGGTATTGATCCCACCAAGACCACTATTTTTGTGCAATCCTGTGTGCCAGCATTGTCCGAGCTGACCATGCTGTATTTGAACTTTGTGACGGTAGCACGGCTAGAGCGTAACCCAACCATTAAGCAGGAAATTGTGCTGCGCGGGTTTGAACGTGATATTCCGGCGGGTTTCTTGTGCTATCCGGTGGCACAGGCGGCAGACATTACCGCGTTCAAAGCCACGCTGGTGCCGGTGGGTGAAGACCAGATTCCCATGATTGAGCAAACCAATGAAATTGCACGACGCATTAACCGGCAGGTGGGTCAGGATATTTTGCCAGAATGCAAAGCCATGCTGTCCAACGTAGCACGCCTGCCCGGATTTGATGGCAAGGCCAAAATGAGCAAATCACTGGGCAATACCATCGTGCTGAATGCCAGCGATGATGACATCAAAAAAGCCGTCAACAAAATGTACACTGATGCCAATCATCTTAAAGTCAGTGATCCCGGTCAGGTGGAAGGCAATGTGGTGTTTACCTATCTGGATGCCTTTGATGAGTTTCCCGAAGAAGTGGCCGAGCTAAAAGCCCATTACCAGCGTGGCGGCCTAGGCGATTCCGTGCTGAAAAAACGCCTGTATGAGCGTCTGGTGGCCATGCTTGCACCCATCCGCGAACGCCGCAACCAGTTTGCGCAAGACCCGGCCTATGTAATGGACGTGCTCCGTGACGGCACGCAAAAAGCGCAACTGGTCACCCAGCAAACGCTGAATGAAGTAAAAAATTCGCTGGGTTTATTCCGCTTTTAATTGGAAAGCAGTTGACCTTATCAAAAGCCTTAAGTCTATTGTTGCTTAAGGCTTTTTTATGCGTGTTGATGAATGGATTTTATGGCTACTTGCACATCTGCTTCTATATAAATGTTAAATTTTAATATTTAAAAAGGAGTTTTCACACGATAGATACTGTTGCCGCAGTACACATTGATGGAGAAAAAATTACCATAAGCCAGCGGTTTCTTCAAAAATTCATCATTATTTTTTGACGCCGAGGTATATGATGCGCTGATTCATCTGATGGTTTTGCCAGCAGCCTGATGTATAGCAATCCGTGCCCTGAACCCTTTAAGCTTATTTCACCTGTCCTGTGGCAGCGTGATGCTTTTTGCATTTTTGAGTGTGTCACATGACGCGTTTTTTCTCCTTATTGTCGATGATATTGTGCATGCTGATTGCCCCGACCAGCTATGCCAAATCCATCACGTTTAATAAATCAACTAATCCGGTTGCTGCACATTTGCCAGCCGAACTCACTGTGATTGGCTACCATGAAATTGTAGCATCCAAGCAAGCGCTGATTGCCGATTATGCGGTTGCACCGCAGCAGTTTGAACAACAATTACTCTGGCTCAAAAGTCATGGCTTTCATTTTGTCAGTATGGATGAGGTGCTGGCTGCCCGGGCCGGTAAACAAGCCCTGCCCGCCAAAGCTGTATTGCTGAGTTTTGACGATGGCTATGAATCGTTTTATCAGCACGCGTATCCGCTCATAAAAAAATATAACATTCCAGTGGTGCTGGCGCTGGTCGGCAACTGGCTCGCCCCTGACGATACGCAGCCAGTGGATTTTGATGGCCAGCACATTGACCGCAGCACTATGTTTAGCTGGACGCAATTGCAGGAAATGAATGACAGTGGGTTGGTGGAAATTGCCAGCCATACTTTTGATTTGCATGATGGCATTCTGGCCAATCCACAAGGCAACATGCAGCCTGCCGTGACCGCGCGCCTCTATGATCCGGGCAGCCAAAGCTATGAGTCTGATCTGGCCTATCACACGCGCCTGTATAATGACTTTAAGGCCAATAATGACCTGTTGATTAAACATGGCTTAAAAAAACCGCGGATTATGGTCTGGCCATACGGTCGCTATAATAATGAAGCACTGGACATTGCTAACCAGCTTGGCATGCCGATTACCTTTACACTCGATGATGGCCCCAACCTGCCCTCTACGCCGCTTTCCGTGTTGCGCCGTATTCTGGTGGACAGCAGCATGACGCCCAGTGATCTCGGTCAGGAAATCAGCATTCGCGAGCAGTTGCTGACCGACAATAACCGTGCCCAAAAAATCATGCATGTCGATCTGGATTATATTTATGATCCCGACCCCGCGCAGCAGGAGCGTAATCTGGGGCATTTGCTGGATCGGATTGCGGCCATGCATGTCAATACGGTGTACTTGCAAGCCTTTTCCGACCCAGATGCCAATGGTTCAGCCGATATGGTGTATTTTCCCAACCGGCATTTACCGATGCGGGCGGACTTGTTTAACCGGGTTGCATGGCAAATCCGTACCCGCACGCAGGTCAAACGAGTCTATGCATGGATGCCTTTGCTGGCGTGGGAATTGCCCGACAATGATCCCGCGTCCAAAGATGTGATGATGGCTGAACAGGCTAACGACAGTCAGCACTTGAACATGGGCTATCATCGGCTATCGCCATTTTCACCGCTGGCACGCCAAACCATTACTGAAATTTATCAGGATCTGGCCAAGTCAGTGCCGTTTGATGGCATTCTGTTTCATGATGATGTGACCATGTCAGATTACGAAGATGCCAGCCCCAAGGCTAAAGCCCAATATACAGCTTGGGGTTTGCCCAGTGATCTAAATGCTATTCGGAGTAACGACCAATTACTGCAAAAATGGACGGCGCTTAAAACCCAGACTCTGGATGATTTTGCGCTGTCACTGGCCGCCGAAGTCCGCAAGCAGCAGCCTTGTCTGCTTACGGCACGTAACCTGTATGCGCAGGTCGCGCTCAAAGCCTATGCAGAAAACTGGTATGCGCAATCGCTGGAAAACTCATTGCGCGATTATGATTTTACCGCCATCATGGCCATGCCTTATATGGAGCAGGCCAAAGACCCGGATGCGTTTTATGCCAGTATCGTCAAACGGGTCAAAAGCTATCCCGAAGGGCTGAAAAAAACCGTGTTTGAATTGCAGGCAACCGACTGGCGCACCAACACCCCCGTATCGACCGAGGAACTGGCCAACACCATCAGCAAGTTGTATTTACAGGGTGTGCGCCATGTAGGCTACTATCCGGATGACCCGATCAAGGATCACCCCGATCCATTGATGTTGCGCCGGGTATTTGACAGTAAATCCAGTGCAGCCTTGCCCTAAATGGTGACTCTCTTGCTCAATCACCTTGCACACTTATGGCACTTGCTGCTGGGTTTTGTGTTTTATTATCCCCTGTTTATGTCGTATCTGTGGATGATGGGCGCACTGCTATTTTACCGGCGCGAACGCAAAGAACCAGCGTACCACACGCCGCCTTTATTGCCCAATCCGCCGGCGGTGAGTGTGCTTGTTCCCTGCTTTAATGAGGGTGACAATGCCGAAGAAACCATCCGGCATGCACTGGCACTGCACTATCCGGACTTTGAGGTCATTGCCATTAACGATGGCAGCACCGACAACACCGCTGATGTGCTAAACCGGCTGGCCGCACAGCACGACAGGCTCAAGGTGGTGCATCTGGCACGCAATCAGGGCAAGGCCATGGCATTACAGGCCGGTAGTCTTTTGGCCAGAGCCGAGTACCTGATTGGCATTGATGGCGATGCGCTGCTTGACCCGCATGCAGCGCACTGGATGGTGCGGCATTTTGAAAAAGACCCAAGCGTTGCGGCCGTCACCGGCAATCCGCGCATCCGTACCCGTACCACCTTGCTGGGCAAGATTCAGGTGGGTGAGTTTTCTTCCATTGTCGGCATGATCAAGCGGGCGCAGCGTAGTTTTGGTCGGCTGTTTACCGTGTCGGGGGTGATTACAGCCTTTCGCAAAAGTGCCGTGCATGACGTAGGTTACTGGTCGGCCGATATGCTCACTGAGGATATTGATATTACCTGGAAACTACAGCGTGCGGGTTGGGACATCCAGTTTGAACCCAATGCTCTGGTGTGGATTTTGATGCCGGAAACCCTCAATGGCTTGTGGAAACAGCGACTGCGCTGGGCCATGGGCGGCGCACAGGTTTTGCTCAAAAATCTGGATGTGTTTTTTAAACCCAAACAAAACTTTTTGTGGCCACTCATGCTGGAACTTTGTCTGTCATTGGTGTGGTCATACCTGATGCTGCTGGTGGCCGTGCTGTGGCTAATCAGTTTTATCCTGCCCGTGCATACCCTGCCTGTGATTGGCTCACCGTTTGTGCCACATGGAACAGGTATTTTTCTGGGGGCAACCTGCCTGATCCAGTTTGCCTTAAGCAAATGGATGGACAGTCGTTATGAGTCGCGTCTGGGTCGCAATTATTACTGGATGATCTGGTATCCACTGGTGTTCTGGATGATCAATATTTGCTCCACGATTGTGGCTTTTCCCAAGGTGTTATTACGCCGCGACGGCAAGCGGGCACGCTGGGTTAGTCCCGATCGTGGTGTTCGTCCTAATCTTTAACTACAGCCTTAAATACAGCTTTACCTCTAACCTTAAATCTAAATGGTCGTGAATCACATGAATCATGCGTTAATTATCGATGCCCGCCAGCAATTGCACTGGCATCAGCGTTTGTTTTCCGATACCTCAACTGCCATGATGTGGGGTGTCTGGTTGCTGTTGTGGCGTCCGGTGCTGGTGTTTACTTGGGTGGTCAGCATTCATCATCCGGCATCGCTGCTACATCTGGTCAGCATGGCCAGTTTTGAGGACGCCATGACAGCCTTGTTTTCAGCCGTTGCCGCGTTGCTACTGTGGAGTACGCTGCCGTCAGATAAAGTCCAAAATCCGGCAAACCGCACGCTGGACGACTATGCCCGTCATTTTAAGATGCAGCCCATTCAGATTGAAGCGGGTCGCGCGCAAAATATCTGTGTGGTGCATCATGATGATCACGGCAATATTGTGCGTATTGAATCCGCCTGATCCCAAAGCATGTTCGAGCGTTCATCATATCCAGCAAGCCTAAGCGCTTTTAAACGGCAGGTTGCCGATGAACGCTGGTCAAGCTTATTTTTTTATTTTAATCAGTATTTTAACTGAAAATAACTTACACGAGTTTATCATCAGGTAATGGCACAGACGGCAATGTTGGAAAGGCCATATTGACAATTTTGCCATGCCGATCATAAAAGAACAGATTAATCTGTGCGGCCTGTGCCTGCTCTACCATACCGGTTTCCAGCTCATAAAAATGCGCGGCATCACTGGGCTGCACATCCGGCATGGCATGACGACGTTCGTTGTTATAAAAACGCAGGATATTATAAGACGCCCACGCCAGTAGCATTAATCCCAAAATCATGACCAGAGCCACCAGTGCCGTCATGTTCTGGGTAAACCCGTGCTGGTAATCATGAACGATATATTGGTCAAAGCGGTGCCAGCCAAACCACCATGCCAACAGGCTCAGTAGTGGCACAAACAGGTACAGCCACACCATCAGGCCAATAACTGCAATCGTGCCAAACACACCGCGCTGTGACCAGCTTTGCAAATCCGGCCGGTCAATAAAGGCCGGTAACACCACATCTTCATGCTTAAAGTTTTTGTCCAGAATCGTTTCAATGCCTATCTTGGATTTATTCAATGGTGTTCTCTCTTTCTGTGCTCAATACTCAATGGACTCTCGCCCGTTTCCGTTGCGTTACACACTAATACCACGATCCGGGCTTTCCCAGCGTGCGCGTTTTTTTGACCGCTTGAGCAGGGCTTTGGGCACCGCCACCACCGTGGTGAGCATGGACAAAATCCAGTACAGCAACGGATACCAGATCACCCAGATATAGTTGCGCAACAAGCGCCCCTGATCATAGCGACGATCCATCCACAGGCTAATCAAAAATTGCACCAGACAGGTCAAGCCCAAGAACAGGCCATACACTTGCGGTAAAATACTGGCGACGTACCAGCTTTTAGGCAGGTCAATAAATAAGCCCATAAAGTACAAGATAAAAATAATCAGCATGGCATACGACCAACCCACGCTCAGCAAATATTCAAACGCCACGCCCCAGAAGCGGCGCGCTTTCCAGTGAAATAACGCCTTGCCATACTTGAGCAATACCTCGACCCCGCCCTGTGCCCAGCGCAACCGCTGGCTCCATAATCCCTTTAGCGTTTCTGGCATATACAGGTAGCACAAGGCCTGCGCCTCATAGCGAATATCCCAGTGATCCAGTTGCAGGCGCCATGAAATATCAATGTCTTCGGTGACAATGTTTTCACTCCAGTAACCCACTCGGTGCAATGCGGTTTTACGAAAGCCGGCGATCGCACCCGACACGGTAAAGATACGGCCATAAGTCCGCTGTGCGCGCTTGATCAAACCAATAATGGAAGAAAACTCACCCACCTGAATCTTGCCCAGCAAACTGGAACGATTGATGATGCGCGGATTGCCTGTCACTGCGCCCACCCGGGGGCCACTCAGCAAATGATCCATCATCCAGTGTACCGTGTACGGATGCAGCAAGGCATCGCCATCGATACATACCAGATATTCATGCTTGCTCACCAGCGCACCAGCGCGTAAAGCAAACGCCTTGCCCTGATTATTGGTCAAATGCACGATGCGGATACGTGAATCCTGCGCGGCCAGTTCCTCAACAATCTGCTCGGTCTGGTCGGTACTGCCGTCATTAATCACAATGACCTCAATATTGGGATAACGGCTAGCCAGCGCAAAACGCAAGGTCTCGGTGACATGCTGTTCTTCGTTGTAACAGGGAATCAAAATACTGCAACCCGGTGCAGTCTGATCGAATTGCGGCAAGGCTGGCCGGTGCAATTCGCGGCGCACATAAAACCAGATACCGCCAATCATCCATAGCCATGCCATCAGCAAGGGATAATAAAAGGCAAAAGCAAACAGCGCATTACGCACGGATAAATTCTGTAGCCAGTTTAGGGCATCAATCAACATAGGTCATACTCGCATGATTTTTATTGTGGTTATTCATCAAAATACGCCGCTCAACCCTAGCACGCCATACGTCCGATGCTCACGGTTGCCGTCATAGACCTGACTGCCCCAGCCCACGCCATAGTTGACTTGCCATGTCCGGCTTAACTGCCATTCATGCTGATACAGCGCATTGACATAGGATTTTCCAGAAAAGCCAGCTTGCTGGTTAATGCCCGTACCCAGCTCAAAATGCTGATTGAAGGACTGTTGCTCATCACCGCGCCAAGTCATCCAGTCATGTTGCATATTGATGCCATAGCTGAGATTGTGGTCAGGATTAAAGTAACTGCCGCCGGGCTGACTGTTGGTTTCATAAAACGCTTCCAGTCCACCGGTAGTAATGTGTTTTTCATTGGCAAACAGGCGCTGGTTAAAGGCACCCGATAGCGACTGGCGCAAATTGCCATCGCTAATGTCCAATGCCTGATAATTAAACGAAGCGTTGCGTGATTCATGCTGCCGCCAGTCCACACCAGCCTGATAACCATTGGCATCTAGCCCTGCTTCCAGCGCACGCAGCGGAATTTGTGCGCTGTTATAGTCATAACCCAACCGATAACGCCAGTGATCGTTCAGCCAGTGTCCCCAGCCTGCGCTAACCCCTGTTTTATGTTGGCCAGCTTGCCGGTCACTCTGAGCTTGGCTGGCCTGATTACCCAGTTGCTGATTGATTAAAACCCAAGCACTTTTGCGATCCTGTTGCCACTCGGCGCCCAGCCCTAGTCGCTGATCACGCTGATGGGTTGGCTCCAGATCAGCCCAGCGATCCTGATGATCGGCAAACATGCGCCAGTGACCAATCATCAGGCCATCTAGCCATGGGCTGTTGATGCGGGTATGCCACTCGCGGTCACGACTGCCATTTACACTGTTCAGTGTTTTCTCATCAGCCTGACTACGACCAATGTTCAGATCACTTTGCAGGGTCACACGTTGGCGATCTTGCCATTCCTGCTGTGCCTTGAGCACACCACTATTGTTGGGGGCTTTTTGACTGGCCTTGTCCAGTGCGTTTTTCCAGTCTACGTCGTGCTGCAAGTCACGCGCATTGCTGGTGGTGGTTAAATCCAGCGCAACGCTATAAGGCGCTTTTTCATAGGCCTGCTGCACCACCTGATCCGCAGCTTGCGGTAGACCACGCCAGTTCAAAATCGTGGCGTAATCATTGGCCAGATTAATATTGTCCGGATTTTGCGCAACCAGTTGCTGAAGCTTAGGTGCGGCAATATCCAGTCGGTTACGGTATGCGGCATCCAGTGCAAGCATCTGTTCTACCCGCACGCGAGTATTGTGGGCATTCACATCGGTCTTACTGTCAGTGACTGCTGGAAATTGCTGATCCAGTGCGGCCAGTCGCTCACTGGCTTGCGGGTATTGTTCCTGTTCCAGCAAGGCATAATAATCGGCAATTAACAGCTCGGCATCCGGTTGTAGGACGTTATCCAATAAATATTGATAAATTTCATGCGCTTTTTGTGGCTGCTTGCGTGCCAGATAGGCATCGGCCACAGCCTGCTTGGCATAGGGCTGCAATTGGAACTGTTCACTCACCGACAGTTGCTGATATTGCTTAATCAGCTCGGGCAACCGCTCATTCACCCGTAAGGCATACAGATAATCATTAAACAGCGGCGGATATTGTTCGCTGCTTTTATCCAGTTGATCAAGTGCCTGCCGTAACGCCAGAATATTTTGGTCAATGCGCTGGCGTGCCTGCTGATACTGACCCTGTGCTTCCAGTGCATCCTTTTGTTTTAAAGCAGCCTGTAAATTTTGGCTAAGCCAATCTGCTTTAACCGGCCAAAGCATATTTTCCGAAAAAACCTCAGGATGCTGAAGAGCCAGTTGATAGGCTGCCTCGGTCTGGTTCAGATTGCTCAGCGCGACAAACTGCTGTTCCAGCGCCAGCCGCTGCTGGGGATTTAAGGCCAGTGCCCGCTGGCTGGAAACAATGGCTTGCTCTGAAAAACCAGCCAGCCGCTGAATATAGGCCAGTCGTGCATATTGATCCGCATCAAGCTGACCTTGCTGCAATGATGGTATTAGTTGCTGCACTACCGTGGTTTGTCCAGCTTCAGCAGCCAATGTCGCGTAATACCACGGATCAATACGCGCTGGGTGATGTGGCAAATTATCCGTCTGACGATTGATGTGCTGGGCAATGTCAAAAGCAGACTGGAACTGGCGCTGGTCACGCAAAGCATCTAGCCATGATTTATAGGCATAGTCGGGCAGATTTTGCAGTTTGGTCGGTAATTTTTCCTGTTGGCTAAGCTGCACAATATCGGCATTGCGGCCAGCTTTGCGCAGCACCACGATCAAATCAGCCGTAATATTGAAATCGTCAGGATTTTGCTGGTGCAACTGGTGGAGCGTGGCAAGTGCCGGTTCAAACTGTTGCTGACTGGCCAGTTTGACGGCTTGCTGACGCATGAGTTGCTGTTGTTGTGACAAAGCCAGCGGTTGTGCAGGCTGCATACGCAAAGCCTGATCTGCATTGACCAACGCTTTTTGCTCATCTCCCGTTAGACGATAGATATAAGCCAGTTGTGCATATTGATCTGCGCTTTGCAGGCTGGCAGGATTAAGGTGCTGTAAAATAGCCTGTGCAGCGCTGACCTGACCTGCTTCAGCGGCCAGCGTGGCATAATATAGCGGATCAATCTGAGGAGCTAAACCTTGTGCTGTACGCTGCTGTGCCACCTGATAGGCAAGCTTGGGTTGCTGGCTATCCCTTAATCCTCCAATCCACGCTATCACGGCATAAGCTGGCATGCGTAATGACTGCTGTTGCAGTGTGGCGCGTCGGGTCAATACAGCAATGTCTTTATTTCGACCTGCCTGCCGTAAGAGCACCATCAGGTCAGCGGTCACTTTGATGTCGTGAGGTGATCGCTGATGCAACCGCTGCAAAACCACAATAGCCGGCTTTAATTGGCCTTGTCTGGCCAGTTGTACCGCATGTTCACGCTGTTGACTGATACTTAATGCGGTGCCTGCCGGCTTGGCATATAAGGTAGAAGATACCGAAAAACAGCCTATTTCCAGAAAGAATAAACAACCCAGATAAAGTTTATTTTTTAATGGATCAGGGTAAGATCGCCCCATAATTATTCCAAAAATAAAAAGAAAAAAATCAAAGTATGCGGATAAAATGACCGGCTTACGTTGTGCGCTTATTGTCTATATTTATTGCAAAGCTTCAGTGTGTTAATTAGTCTATATTGGCAAGTTCGCGTAAGTAAACAGGCAAAAACGTAGACTACACGCTGCTTTCGTGTAAATTAAAATAATTTGTTCGCCTTTTTTTGAGGCAAATTTGTAATTTCAAATCTCTCGTTTTATCTTTTTGACCTTTTATGTGGTGCGATACTTCAAAAAACCGCTATCGCATAAAAAAAGAGCGCCTAAGCGCCCTTCTTTAAACTTGACCTAAACTACACGATAGCGTTAAGCCATGCCTTTGTCTTTTAGCACTTGCAGCATGGTAGAACCCAGCTCGGCAGGGCTACGTGTATACGCCATGCCTGCTTTTTCAAACGCTGCAAATTTTTCTTCTGCGGTGCCTTTACCACCAGAAATAATCGCACCAGCATGACCCATGCGTTTGCCTTTAGGTGCAGTCACACCCGCAATATAACCCACCACTGGCTTGCTCACATTGGACTGGATATATTCAGCCGCTTCTTCTTCAGCAGAACCACCAATTTCACCAATCATAATGATGGCATCGGTGTCTGGATCATCCTGAAATAATTTCAGTGCATCAATCTGGTTCATACCCGGAATTGGATCACCACCAATACCGATACAAGTCGACTGGCCCAAGCCCAGCTTGGTGGTTTGTGCCACAGCTTCATAAGTCAGCGTACCGGAACGGGAAATAATACCAATACGACCTGGCAAATGAATATGACCTGGCATGATGCCAATTTTACATTCGCCTGGAGTGATCACACCCGGGCAGTTTGGACCCACCAAACGTGTACCATTGCCATTGGTTTCCAGATAACGCTTGGCTTTGAGCATATCGATGGTTGGTACGCCTTCAGTGATTACCACAATCAGCGCAACACCGGAATCAATTGCTTCAATAATGGAATCAAGTACAAATGGTGCAGGTACATAAATGACCGTTGCATCGGCTTGGGTTTGATCTACCGCTTCACGCATGGTGTTAAACACAGGCAAGTCCAGATGGCTTGAACCACCCTTGCCCGGCGTAACCCCACCCACGACTTTGGTGCCATAAGCAATGGCTTGCTCAGAATGGAATGTGCCGTTTTTACCAGTAAAGCCCTGTACCAGAACTTTGGTGTCTTTATTAATTAATACGCTCATGCTAATGCTCCTTAGGCTTTGACGGCTGCAACAATTTTTTCCGCAGCATCGGCCAAGCCTTGCGCAGGAATAAGTTTAAGACCTGATTGCTCCAGAATCTGGGAACCAAGCTCGGCATTGTTACCTTCCAGTCGTACTACCACAGGAACAGTCACATTCACTTCTTTTACTGCCGCAATGATCGCTTCGGCAATCATGTCGCAACGTACAATACCGCCAAAAATGTTAATCAAAACACCTTGCACTGAGCTATCAGCCAAAATCAGCTTGAACGCTTCAATCACACGGTCTTTGGTGGCACCACCACCCACATCCAGGAAGTTGGCGGGCTGACCACCGTACAGCTTGATGATGTCCATGGTCGCCATGGCCAGACCGGCACCATTGACCATACAGCCAATATTGCCTTCTAGCGCCACGTAGTTTAATTCAAACTCCGAGGCTTTCAGCTCGCGCTCGTTTTCCTGTGACTTGTCACGTGAGGCCGCAATAGCTGGCAAACGGTACAGGGCATTGGAGTCGATGCCCACTTTGGCATCCACACACAGGATTTCGCCATTTTCACGTACCGACAATGGATTGATTTCAAACAGCGCAAAATCATTGTCAATAAATGCGTTATAAGCACCCATCATGAGTTTAACAAACTGATTAATTTGCTTGTCTTTTAAACCCAACTGGAACGCTACATCACGCGCCTGAAAAGGTTGTAAACCCACCAATGGGTCAACCGTGACTTTGAGGATTTTTTCGGGTGTTTCAGCCGCAACGTGTTCAATATCCACACCACCTTCGGTAGACGCCATAAAGGTCACACGGCGGGTAGAACGATCAACCACAGCACCCAGATACAGCTCACGCTCTACGGGATAAACATCTTCACACACTAGTACACTATTCACAGGCTGGCCATCGGCATCAGTCTGATAAGTGACCAAACGCGTGCCAATCAAGTCACGGGCAATTTGAGCAGCTTCTTCTTTGCTCTTGGCAATTTTTACACCGCCAGCCTTACCACGGCCACCGGCATGAACTTGCGCCTTAATGACGGCAAAGTTACCAATTTTCTCAAACGCTGCGGCTGCTTCTTCTGGCGTGGTGGCCAAAATGCCTTCTTGTACCGGCATACCGTATTGCTTTAGCAACGCCTTTGCTTGATATTCATGTAAATTCATTGATAGACCTAACCGTATAATCGTTGGTTAATTAAAATACTGCCCTGTCTGATCATCCACAATAATCATTCACTGAGGATGATCCGGCAACGCATTCGTATTCCACACACAGCCACTTTTTATGACCCGCAACACACTAGTCTAAAAAGTGATCCTGCTTACTTCATTTCAAATTACTGCATGTCAAATTTCTTTATGGCATATGCCAGCACAGCAATGCAGCCTGTTACTTGCGCTTACGCTGAATGGCATGAATCGCACGACCATCTACCGCTAATGCTGCTTCATGCACTGCTTCAGACAGGGTTGGATGTGCAAACGTCATCAACTGCAAGTCTTCTACACTGGACACAAACTCCAGCGCAATCATGCCCTGATGCACCATGTCACCGGCATTACTGCCCAGCACATGCATACCCAGCAAACGATCGGTTTTGGCATCCGCTACAAATTTGACAAAACCTGCCGGTTCACCAGCAGCCAGCGCACGGCCATTCACGGCAAATGGAAACTGGCCGGTTTTGACCTCAATGCCCTTTTCTTTAGCCGCTTCTTCAGATAGGCCAACCCACGCCACTTCAGGGAAGGTATAAATCACGCTAATGATGGTGTCATAATTCACTTGTGCGGCATGACCATGCATACGTTCAACGGCCATCACGCCTTCTTCCATGGCTTTGTGTGCCAGCATTGGGCCACGCACCAAGTCACCAATGGCATACACGCCGTCTAGTGAGGTTTTGCACTGTTCATCTACTTCCACAAAGCCACGCTCAGTGAGCTTGATGCCAGCATCGTCACTCAGCAAGCCTTCGGCATACGGTTTTCGGCCAACCGCCACAATCAACTTGTCAAAGACCTGTTCTTTGTCTTCGCCAGCTTGGTTATATTTCACCGTGACTTTGCCATCTTTGCATTCGGTTGCCGTTACTTTGGCATTAAGACGAATGTCCAAACCTTGCTTGGTCAGTACCTTTAAGGTTTCTTTGGCCAGTGCTTTATCCGCCATCGGCAAAAAGCTGTCCAGTGCTTCAAACACTACCACGTCACTGCCCAGACGACGCCATACCGAACCTAGCTCAAGTCCGATCACACCGGCACCAATCACGCCGAGCGTTTGCGGAACCTGCTCAAAGGCCAAGGCACCGGTAGAATCTACAATACTGTCTTCATCAACCGGCGCAACCGGGATATTCACTGGCACAGAACCCGATGCTAAGATCACATACTTTGGTTCAAGGATTTGCACGTCATTTGCGGTTAACTCAAGTGGCGTAAATTCCACTTTTTTACCCGCCAGCAATTTACCTGTGCCTTGTAACCAGTCAATGCCATTACCTTTTAATAACTGGGCGACACCGCCAGTGAGTTGCTCAACCACTTTGGTCTTGCGCGCTTGCATAGTACTAACATCAATGCTGACATCACCTGTGCTAATGCCATGCACTTGTAAATCATGTTGGGTCGATTCATAACGATGTGATGAATCCAGCAATGCTTTAGAAGGAATGCAACCCACATTTAGGCAGGTACCGCCCATGGACGGCTTGCCATTATGGATGCGTTTTTCAATACAGGCCACTTTATAGCCCAGTTGCGCTGCACGAATTGCCGCTTCATAGCCGCCTGGTCCACCGCCAATGACCACGAGGTCATACTGTTGTGCCATGTGTTTACTCCTGAACTTGTAATGTCTGAATACACTTACAAGTGGCTTAAATTTCTAAGAATAGGCAAAAAAATATCATCATTGACTGCTGCCCAAAATCAGTTTAGGCAGCAAATCCTTACATTCCATCATTAGGCTGAGCAGTTACAGATCCAGTAATAAGGACGCCGGATCTTCAATAAACTGCTTAATGGCAACCAGAAAACCAACCGCTTCTTTGCCATCAATCATGCGATGGTCATACGACAAGGCCAGATACATCATGGGTAAAATCACCACTTGACCATTTACAGCCATCGGACGGTCCTGAATCTTGTGCATGCCCAAAATAGCAGTTTGGGGCGGGTTCAAAATCGGTGTCGACAGCAATGAACCAAACGTCCCACCATTTGAAATGGTAAAAGTACCGCCAGTCATGTCTTCGATCGACAGTTTTCCGTCACGGGCTTTTTTGCCATACTCAATAATATTTTTTTCAACTTCTGCATGGTTCAGACGGTCGGTATCACGTAGCACTGGCACTACCAGACCACGGTCGCTAGATACCGCAACACCAATGTCATAATAGCCATGATAAACAATATCATCGCCATCAATTGACGCATTCACCGCAGGATAGCGTTTTAAGGCTTCGGTCACGGCCTTTACAAAGAACGACATGAAGCCCAGTTTGGTGCCATGGCGTTTTTCAAACCGCTCCTGATACAGCTTGCGCATATCCATAATCGGTTTCATGTTGACTTCGTTAAATGTGGTCAGCATGGCGGTACTTTGGGTCGCGGATAACAAACGCTCCGCAACACGCTTGCGTAAGCGGGTCATTGGCACACGTTTTTCAACCCGCTCACCCACGGCCTGACTCAATGCAGTGGGTATCTGTGTGGCAGCAGTTTGCGCTGACGCAGTTTGCGCGGCCTTAGGATTAGACACGTGATTGGTGACATCTTCTTTGGTCACACGACCACCGCGCCCAGTCCCTGAAATATCCTTGATATCCAGACCTTGCTCGGAAACTGTTTTACGCACAGCAGGGCTTTGATCAGTCGATGACGGCGCTGGTTGAGCAGCTTGGGTTGGCGCACTGGCTGGTGGCTCATCACGTTTTACAATCGCTGTGGCACCCGCTTCAGTTTTTTGAACGTCTTGAGCGACTTGTTGCTCGCTAACTGCACCTACACCGGCTTCAAACGTGGCAATCACTTCACCAGAAAGTACTGTTTCACCTTCTGGTTTAACAATACTACTCAAAGCACCATCAGCGGGAGCAACCACTTCTAAAACCACTTTATCGGTTTCAATATCAGCAATCACTTCATCGCGGGCAACAGGCTCGCCCACTTTTTTGTGCCAGGTCGCAACAGTACCGTCGGCAACTGACTCTGGAAATACAGGGGCTTTAATTTCGGTTGCCATGATTAGGCTTCTCCTTGTTGATCAGGCTTTGCACTTGTTGAGTCAATACCTAGGGCATCAATAACCAGAGTGGCTTGCTGTTTTGCATGTAAATAAGGTGAACCGCTTGCTGGTGCCGCTGAAGCTGGTCGACCGGCATAGCTCACTGGAATCAATTGATCAGGACGCAAGCTGGCCACATCACTGTAGATAAGATGTGCAATAAAAAGCCATGCCCCCTGATTCTGTGGTTCTTCCTGTGCCCACACCACGCGCTCCAGATTTGGATATTGCGCCAAAACTTCACGCACACGGGTTTGTGGATAGGGATAGAGCTGTTCAATGCGCACAATGGCAACATCTTGGATATTTTCTTCGCGGCGTTTTTCCAGCAAATCGTAATAGACCTTGCCGCCACACAGCACCACACGTTTTACGGCATTTTTATCTTGATTATCCAGCTCATCAATTACAGTTTCAAAACGACCATCGGCCAGTTCATCCAGACTGGAAACCGCCAGCTTATGCCGCAGCAAGCTCTTAGGTGACATAATGATGAGTGGTTTACGCGCTGGACGCACGGCCTGACGGCGTAGCAAATGATAAATTTGCGCTGGCGTGGTTGGCGTACATACCTGCATGTTATCTTCTGCACACAGTTGCAAGTAGCGCTCCAGACGCGCACTGGAATGCTCAGGACCTTGTCCTTCGTAGCCATGAGGCAACAACAAGGTCAAACCGCACAAGCGCTCCCATTTGGTTTCGCCCGAGCTAATAAACTGGTCAATCACCACTTGCGCGCCGTTGGCAAAATCACCAAATTGGGCTTCCCAGATAATCAGGCTATTGGGAATGGTGGTGGCATAGCCGTATTCAAATGCAAGAACCGCCTCTTCCGATAACAGCGAGTCATACAGCGCAAAACGCGACTGATTTTCTTTGATATGACACAGTGGAATATAAATTTCACCATTGACTTGATTATGCAGCTTGGCATGACGGTGCGAGAATGTCCCGCGTCCGACATCTTGTCCAGTCAGACGTACCAAAAATCCTTCGTCAATTAAAGTGGCATAGGCCAAGGTTTCAGCCGCACCCCAATTGAGTGGCGTTTCACCAGTTTGCATTTGCAGGCGATCATCAACCACTTTTTTGACCTGACGCTGCAACACAAACCCTTCAGGTAATCGATACATGGCCTGCGCCAGTTCTGTTAGGCGCTCTTTAGAATAGGATGTATCCCAACTATCCACCAGTTGATGGCCAACATAAGGCGACCAGTCCACATACAGTTTTTTATTGGGTTCACGCACCAGCGCATTGGCAACATGCTTGCCCTCTTCCAGCGCATTGCGATAATCCTCAACCAGTGTGTCGACCTCACTCCGCGTCACCACGTCTTCCCTGACCAGTTGATCAGCATATAAGGTACGCGTAGTGGGTAGTTTAGCAATCACTTGGTACATCAAGGGTTGAGTACCTGATGGCTCATCAGCTTCGTTATGACCGCGACGGCGGTAGCAGAACAGGTCAATCACCACATCTTTACGAAATTCCTGACGGAAATCCAAAGCAAGCTGCGTAATAAATACCACGGCTTCAGGGTCATCACCATTGACATGAAAAATGGGAGCCTGCACCATTTTGGAAATAGCAGTACAGTATTCGGTAGAGCGGGCATCTTCACGCGCACTGGTAGTAAAACCCACCTGATTATTAATAATCACATGAACCGTGCCACCCACCGTAAAGCCACGAGTCTGTGACATCTGGAAGGTTTCCATCACCACACCCTGACCGGCAAAAGCAGCATCACCATGCACAATAATCGGCAGCACATCATCGCCGCCAATACTTCTGCGGCGCACCTGACGCGCACGCACCGACCCTTCTACGACTGGACTGACAATTTCAAGATGCGAAGGGTTAAATGCTAGCGCCAGATGAATTTCACCACCGGGTGTCATGACGTTGCTGGAAAACCCCTGATGATATTTCACATCACCGGAGCCCTTTTTGTTAAAGGGTTTGCCTTCAAACTCCTCAAACAGCTCCGTGGGATTTTTACCCAGAATATTGACCAGCATATTCAGGCGACCGCGATGCGCCATGCCAATAACAACTTCCTTAGTCCCCACCTTACCGGAACGCTGGATCAGCTCATTGATCATGGGAATAAAGCTTTCCCCACCTTCAAGACCAAAGCGTTTAGCACCGACATAGCGGCTTCCCAGATATTTTTCCAACCCTTCGGCAGCAGTAATTCGCTCTAAAATACTTCTTTTTTGTTCATTGCTGAAATTAAACTGGCCGCGCGCACCTTCTAACCGCTGTTGAATCCAGCGTTTTTCTTTGGTGTCGACAATATACATGTACTCTGAGCCAATCGAACCACAATAAATGGCTTCCATGGCATCTACCATTTCACCCAGCGTGGCTTCTGCTTTACCAATGGCCAGATTACCGGTCTGAAAGACCGTATCAAAGTCTGAACGCGACAGACCATGCGCAGCCAGATCCAGATCAGGAACAGCTTCGCGATGGCTTAAATGCAAGGGATCGAGTTTGGCTTTCTGATGTCCGCGGTTACGATAAGCGGCAATCAGTTGTAGTACCCCAACCTGCCGACGCTCATGTTCGGTACTGACTGAGCTTTGCGGCATCGGTTGCACACGGGTGCTATTGCGCGCCAGCAATAAAAACTGCTCTTTAACATTGCGGTGGGGTTGATCCCCTTTAGGGAACTGGTCAAAGTAAGCGCGCCAGTCGTCTCCTACTGTGTCGGGTGCAGTGAGGTAACACTCGTAAAGCTCTTCAATATATGCCGCGTTTTCTGCGGATAATTCTGTGTCTAGACGCTGTGCGTCAACAACTTCTTGCATGAGACGACCCATTTTTCAATTGCAAAAATAATAGCCTGCCGGATAAACAAGCCACATGACATTAAGGTTTTGGATACAAAACCTTAATGCTGCGTAAGTAACCACCGTCCGAAGACAGCTATCCTTCACACACGACGACAACACAACCAAGCCAGGTTAACTGGCCTATGCATGCTTCCAGAAAAATCAGTCAAGCAGACTAACGTGTTTAACACGCGCTCCCGCTTGACCAGCTTATCTAGCCGTACACCGTACCTGTCCAAAGACAGGCAATTTTTTGCAAATCGAATTGGCCAAAACAAAAGATAGGGGTCGGGCTAGATCTATTGGCTTGGCGAATGCGACTTAGGGTTAAGGTCTGATAAACCACTTCATTACAGATAAAAGTTGTTATCAATAATGACGATTATTATGACCCTTCGTCATCTGTATTTCATGTGACAAATCGTATCATGAGTTACATAAACATCTGGATTTTTTTATTCAATAGCTATTATTAAGCCGTGAAATAATCCCTTAGATAATGAATAGCATATGTGATTTATGCACCAGTTTCAGCTCCATTAAGACCAAAGTTGAAGCTTGTTAGCACCAAAAATGAACAGGCGCTTTACTTATAGTGCAAATCCACTCCAAAAAATAAAAAACGCGCCTTATAGACGCGTTTCTTATAGACAGAACAATTCAGGTTTAGCCTGCTTGCTCCAAGACCAGATTACGAATATGGCCAATGGCTTTGGTCGGATTTAAGCCTTTTGGACAAACCGAAATACAGTTCATAATGCCACGGCAACGGAACAGACTAAAGGGGTCATCCATACGGGACAAACGCTCTGCCTGATCTGTATCACGCGAATCAATAATGAAACGGTAAGCCTGAATCAGCGCAGAAGGCCCCAAGAACTTGTCCGGGTTCCACCAGAATGATGGGCATGACGTAGAACAGCATGCACACAAAATACATTCGTACAGGCCATCCAGTTTTTCACGGTCTTCTTGCGACTGTAAACGTTCTCTTGGCGGTGCTGGCTGATCATTAATCAGATAAGGACGTACCTTTTCATACTGAACGTAGAACTGGTTCATATCCACGACCAGATCACGAATGACCGGCAAGCCCGGCAATGGCCGAATCACAATCTTTTCTGGTAAATCATTAAGATTCATCAAACAGGCAAGACCATTTTTACCATTAATATTCATGCCATCGGAACCACAGATTCCTTCACGGCATGAACGGCGAAACGACAAGGTTTCATCTACTTTTTTTAGCTTGAGCAATGCATCAAGCAGCATGCGCTCCCCATCAGCCAGTTCCAGCTTGTAGGTTTGCATGTAGGGCGCTTTATCCTTATCAGGATCATAGCGATAGATTTCGAATATACGGGTTCTACTCATCTTTGCAAACTCCTGACTTAGAACGTACGTGGTTTTGGTGGAATTTCTTCCACTGTCAACGGCTTCTGACGTACCGGTTTGTATTCCAGACGGTTATCGCTTGAATACCACAGGGTATGCTTCATCCACTCATCATCACGACGACCATTGGCATAATTTGGATCATCGCCTGGCAGTTCATAGTCAACAACCGTATGGGCACCACGACATTCATGACGTGCCGCAGCAGAAATCATGGTTGCTTTGGCTGCTTCATACAGGTTTTCAACTTCCAGTGCTTCAATACGCGCGGTATTAAACACTTTGGATTTGTCAGTTAAATGCAGATTACGCACGCGTGGTGCCAGTGCCAGAATTTTCGTAACACCCTCATCCATCAGCGCCTGCGTACGGAATACGCCTGCATGCTGCTGCATGACTTCACGAATGGCATCGGCAACATCCTGCGCGTTTTCACCCGTGGTTGAATTTTGCAAAGCATTCAAACGAGTACGAGTGGCTTCCATAACGCGGGCTGGCAATGGCATGTATTCATCGCCATGATGCTTGGTGACATAATCAATAATATGTTCACCGGCAGCCTTGCCAAATACCACCAGATCCAGCAGTGAATTGGTGCCCAAACGGTTAGCACCATGAACGCTCACGCACGAGCACTCACCAATAGCATAAAAGCCCTTGACCACTTGCGTTGGATTGTCGCCTTGAGGCACAACCACCTGACCATGAATATTGGTTGGAATCCCGCCCATTTGATAATGGATGGTTGGTACTACTGGAATGGGCTCTTTGGTACAGTCGACGTTGGCAAATTTCTTACCAATTTCAAACACCGATGGCAGGCGCTTCATGATGGTTTCTGCACCCAGATGGGTCAGATCCAGCACCACATAATCACCGTTTGGACCACAGCCACGACCCTCCTTAATTTCCTGATCCATAGAACGGGAAACGAAGTCACGCGGTGCCAAGTCTTTTAGGGTTGGAGCATAACGTTCCATGAATGGCTCGCCACTCTTGTTACGCAATACACCACCTTCCCCACGGCAACCTTCGGTCAGCAACACACCGGCACCAGCAACACCAGTAGGATGGAATTGCCAGAACTCCATATCCTGCAATGGAATCCCTGCACGCGCAGCCATACCCAAACCATCACCGGTATTGATATAAGCGTTGGTAGATGCACGGAAAATACGGCCTGCCCCACCCGTTGCAAACAAGGTTGCCTTGGCTTGGAATACCGCCACGTTGCCAGTTTCCTGATCAATCGCAGTCACGCCAATCACATCACCGTCATCATTACGAATCAGGTCAAGGGCAATCCATTCCACAAAGAACTGAGTCCCCAGCTCCAAGTTTTTTTGGTACAGCGTGTGCAAGAGCGCATGACCTGTACGATCCGCCGCTGCACAGGCACGAGGAACCGGCTTTTCGCCATAATTGGCAGAGTGACCACCAAACGGACGCTGATAGATAGTGCCATCCGCATTGCGGTCAAACGGCATACCCATGTGTTCCAGCTCATACACCACTTTGGGCGCTTCGCGGCACATGAACTCAATAGCATCCTGATCGCCCAGCCAGTCACCGCCTTTTACCGTATCGTAAAAATGGTAGTGCCAGTTGTCTTCCTGCATGTTACCCAGTGACGCACCGATACCACCTTGCGCGGCAACCGTGTGGGAACGGGTTGGAAATACTTTGGTGAGTACGGCAACCTTCAGTCCGGCTTCTGCCATCTGCAAGGATGCACGCATGCCTGAACCGCCGCCGCCAACAATCACGGCGTCAAAGCTCAGGGTTTCAATATTGGTAAAATCTTGTTGAGGGGTTGATTTATTAAGATCAGTTGCTGCCATGATATATTCCTATCAGTGTGCCCAGAAAATCTGGATACCCCAGACCATAAACACAATTACTGCAATAATGGTTGCACACTGCAAAATCAGACGAAATGCGGTTGCTGAAGGGCCTACCTGAGCGGGGGTAATATAGTCAGTAAATACTGTCCACATACCAACCCACGCATGACCTACCAGCGATAAAATAGCCAGCAGGCTAAATATCTTCATGGGTAATGTCATCATGAAGCCATACCATGCAGTAAAGTCAAAACCGGGATGGAGCAAAATCCAGCCCAGAATCAAAATGGTATATACCGCCAGAATGACAGCACTAAGACGCTGTACAATCCAGTCACGGGAACCTGATCCGGTCAAACCTGTTGCACTTTTCATCACAGCACCACCAACCAGATAAATGACGCCACGATACCAATGGCAGAAAGCACCAGTGCAGTCGTTGCAGCAGCACGTCCACTTTGCAGACCCTCAGCAACACCGATATCGCCAAGCAAATGCTTGATACCCATAATTAAATGGTAGATCAGGCCAGCCACAAATGCCCACACCACCAGACGGACAAGCAGGTTGCCGAAAATCTGGTCATGCACATAGTTAAAACGTTCTGGGGAAGTCAGGGAACCCTGCAATAGCCAAAGCAACACAGGAATTAAAAGAAATATGATGATTCCAGACACACGGTGTAGAATCGAAGCAATAGCCACGGGAGAGCGTAAATTTACCGCTAACACTTGTCCCATGGTCAAATTGACAGGTCTGTTGCTTTTCACAGCGGGCATCCTGTAGGCAAAAACTCCCATTGGAGTTTGTATTAATTCGAAAAGGAAAGCTGGCGAAATAGGCAGTTAGCCTATTAAAAACGACATCAAATTATAGTGCTGTTACGACTTAATTACAAACTAAGCGAAAAAATGAAGCTTATTTTTTTAGAATCGCAAATGAGAATTAATTAAAAATATAATCAGGATTATGGATTTCTCCGGTTTTTGGTTTTATATCCCATTAAACAAGGCCTATATTCGTTTAATTTATTGAATATCATTAAAATAATCATAAATAGGACTAGCGAAATCAAAGCAGCTTTGGATTAAAACGTTCCTGGTATGAATCACAGCTATAGGGTGAAGCTATACGCCAATTTGGCCAATAGCCGATAAATTTGTTTGCTGTCTAGATATTTTATAGGGTGATAGCCAAAATTTTTTTCTTTTATTTATTTTTTTAAATTTTATATAAAAATCAGTTTTTTACTTAAAAATTCAAGATTTGCACACATTTAACCATCATCAATTAAAAAAATAATTCGATGAATTTTTTAGTTTTACAAATCTGCTTACAAATCGGATTGCTATAAATAACTTTGGCCTATTGTATGCTATAGCGCCTTGATTGATTAGCTGTCACTTTGATAAAAGTGCCGAATCAGCAAAGCAATCGATCAAAGTCTACGTAATGATGACTTTTTTTGATTAATTTGGCATTTTAGCGTGAAGTATGATTGACAAAATCTGAGTTCAAACTAAGCTTATAGCGCATTTTTTTACATGGCGTTAACGGAACTTTACAATTAGCTCATCGAGTAGTTATTTTTCCGCACAATCGCATCCTATAACACCAGGACAGGAGAGTTTTTGAATGTCTGACGCAACTGGCAAAAAAGCCGTTCTTTCGCTTGATGGCAAACAAATTGATCTACCAATTTACAGCGGCACACTCGGGCCAGACGTTGTTGATGTAAAGGATGTGTTAGCCCAGGGACATTTCACCTTTGATCCTGGTTTTATGGCTACTGCTGCCTGTGAATCCAAAATCACATTTATTGATGGTGATAAGGGCATTTTATTACACCGTGGCTATCCGATTGATCAGCTGGCTGAAAAAGCTGATTATCTGGAAGTTTGCTATCTGTTGCTGCACGGTGAGTTACCGAATGCAGAACAAAAGCAAGAATTTTATGGCTTGGTGCGCAACCACACCATGCTGCATGATCAGGTTCAGCGTTTCTTTAACGGCTTCCGTCGTGACGCGCATCCCATGGCGGTGATGTGTGGTGTGGTCGGTGCGCTGTCTGCGTTCTACCATGACGGTCTGGATGTTGAAAATCCAAAGCACCGTGAAATCACAGCAATCCGTCTGGTTGCCAAGATTCCAACCATCGCGGCTTGGAGCTACAAGTACACCATCGGCCAGCCATTCATGTATCCGCGTAATGACCTAAACTACGCTGAAAACTTCCTGTATATGATGTTTGCTACCCCGGCTGATGTGGACTACAAGGTGAATCCAGTACTGGCAAAAGCCATGGATCGCATCTTTACCCTGCATGCTGACCACGAACAAAATGCCTCTACCTCTACGGTACGCATGGCTGGCTCTACCGGTGCCAATCCGTATGCGTGTATTGCTGCCGGTATTGCTGCACTATGGGGTCCTGCGCATGGCGGTGCCAACGAAGCAGTTCTGAAAATGCTGGATGAAATTGGCAGCGTTGAAAACGTGGCTGAGTTCATGGAAAAAGTAAAACGCAAAGAAGTGAAGCTGATGGGCTTTGGTCATCGTGTTTACAAAAACTTTGACCCACGTGCTAAAGTCATGAAACAAACCTGTGACGAAGTGCTAGCAGCGCTGGGTATCAATGATCCTCAGCTGGCTCTGGCGATGGAACTGGAAAAAATTGCGCTCAGTGATGAATACTTTATCAAGCGTAACCTGTATCCAAACGTTGATTTTTACTCTGGCATTATCCTAAAAGCCATTGGTATTCCTACTGCCATGTTTACGGTAATCTTTGCACTGGCACGTACTGTTGGCTGGATTAGCCATTGGTTAGAAATGCACAGCGCGCCTTACAAAATTGCCCGTCCACGGCAGTTGTACACTGGCGCGACCCAGCGTGATTTTGTAAAAGTAGACCAGCGTTAATTTCATCAATTAACACTGCAATGCAAAAGGCTCCCGAAAGGGAGTTTTTTGTTGGGCGTTTAAAGGGTGTATGTGCCATTGCTCTACAGTCGCGCGGGCTGACACTACGCAATTATTAATGTTTATAGAAAAATAAAATGTTGTCCAGCAAAAAAGAACGGCCTGAACATCCTCATCAGGCCGCGTTTTGCACTGTTATTTTAAATTTTTAGACACTTTAAAGGCTGAGATAGTACAACTGGACGAGTAAGACCAGGCTAATCAGGAAGCAGGCGCATCACTGACAAACGCCAGATCACTTAAACCGGCCTTGCTAGCGCGTGCCATGACCTGCGCCACGGTATCGTAACGGGCATCCTTATCGGCGCGAATTTGCACAGACGGTTTTTTAGCTTGCTGAGCCGCAGCATTCATCCGCTCAACCAGTTGATCAAGACTCACCGCATCCTGATTCCAATACACTTGCCCCTGTGCATTGATATTTACCGATACAATTTCTGGTGGTTGTGGTGGCGTTGAAGCATCGGTTCTAGGCAAGGTCAGTGGAATACTGGGGTTCATGACAGTGGCCGTAACCAGAAAGATGATCATGAGTACCAGCATAATATCAATCAGGGGAATGAGGTTCATCTCATTCATGCCCTGCTCGTTTTCTTCTCCCAGATTGAAGGACATTTAGGCCTGTCCTCCCACCAGTGTGCTGGCCGGTGTTTTATGCAATGGTGCAGTGTCTTGCGTAGTGGCACCCGGCAGCAGGTTTTCAATTAAGATACTATGCGCCTGATCATGCAACTCATGCGTGAGTACACGGTTCATGCGCGTACAAATGTTGTAGGCCAGTACCGCAGGAATCGCCACGGCCAAGCCCAGACCTGTCATGATCAATGCTTCACCAACTGGCGCAGCCACTTGTGCCAGACCGGCCTGCCCACTGTTACCAATGGCCACCAGCGCATGAAAAATACCCCAGACTGTGCCAAACAGGCCAACAAACGGGGCAATCGAAGCAATCGTTCCCAGCACCGGCAATCCACGTTCAATATCTACCCGGCTACGCGCCATTTGCTGCAACAAGGCTTGTTCTGCCACCACTTTGCGCTGTTCGGCACTTAAGCTAGAAAACTTGCTTTTCAGGTTATCTACCGATTGAGTCAATGCAAGCAGTGCAGTATTTTTGGCTTGACGGGTGGCCATTACACGCAGGATAAAAATGCACCACGTTGCAATCGACATGGCCAGCAAAACAAAATACAGGGTCTTACTGATGGCATCGGCATGTTGCCAGTAGATTGAAAAATTCATGAGCGGGTGCTCCTCATTATTTGGATAAATTCAGTTCAAACGGTTGAATGGTATAAACAGGCACTGCCACACCATTAATCCGATGTGGGGTAAATGTGGCGCGCTTTAAGGCACGAGCCACTTTTTGATCCAGCGCCGTTAAACCAGAACTGCTGACCACTTGTACATCATCAACCTTGCCACTGGCCGAGATAGAAATTCTTAGTTTTACAGTACGCGCCTGTCCCTTAAGATCACTGTCGGAAATTTGCAAGCGTGGTGGCCGGATATAAGATATGCCTTCGACCAATTGTGGTGTGGCAGGCGGCGCCGGTTGCGGCTTAGGCTCAGGCTTGGCAACCGGTTGTGGTACAGGCGCCGGTTCTGGTACTACTGGCTTTATCGGCTCGGGTAAAGGTTCAGGTTGTGGCGCAATTACCGGTTGGGGACGCTCGGAAACAGTTGGCGTAGCCAGTACCGGCTTGGGTTTTGGCAGCGGCTTGGGCTGCTGTTTAACCACCTTAACTTCTTTGGGTTTCGGTTTTGGCTTGGGTTCAGGTTTCGGCGGTTCAGGTTCAGGCTGCTTGGGCTTTGGCTGTTCAAGCTGGATAAAGCGTACTTCGACCGGTTTTGGTGTTTCAGGCAGGTTAAGCGTCATTGGCTTCATGGTGGCCAAGGCAGCCAGTACAGCCACATGCGCCACCAGCACAATAGCCACGGCAACCAATATACGGGGATTGGCAGAATTTTTCTTTGCTGGCGTGCGATCTGCCTGAATCATTGCAGTCATAAACAATTACTCATCCGCGAGGATTTTTCAATAAAATATGCCTGATTGACACGTTCCCTTCAAATTATTGCCAGTTTGCAATACCGAGCTGCCTGCTCCCCTGCACAAAATGCAAGTGTTGTGAAGTGGTATAATAAATGAGAAGTGTTTTCATTTGCAATGCTGTTTGGTAAAAGTTTTTCAAAATGCCATTTAGTTGCTCATTCTTAAGGTTGTTTAGTGGTGACAACAGACTTATTAAGCAAGACCGCTTTGCAATCCACCGCTTTAGCCTAAGACTTCAACTCCTACTATGATTCGATGAGTTGACAAAATTGCGCTTGCCTTTAGCAGACAGGCTTTTATGATAACGGCTTTATTTTAAGCACCTGTTTGCCGCTATGTTGTCGCTAAATTCTTATCTGAACCGTTTTTTCCTGCTCCTGCTGAGCTGTACGGTATTGGCTGGCTGTGATAAAAGCAGCAAGACCACCACGCCTGTAACACCAGTGATCAAGCCACGTGAACCGGTGATTGCACTGGCACTCGGTGGTGGGGGCGCCAAAGGCTTTGCCCATATTGGTGCCATTAAGGTACTGGAATCGCATGGCATTAAGCCCAAGATTGTGACAGGAACCAGTGCTGGCAGTTTTGTGGGTAGCCTGTATGCCAGTGGCAAAACGCCTTTTCAACTACAGGAACTGGCGCTAAAGCTTGAAGAATCAGACATTCGTGACTTAACCATCAGCAAGCAGGGTTTTATTGCGGGTCAGAAATTGCAGGATTATGTCAACAAAAATGTAGGTAACCGGCCAATCCAGCAGTTTCCCATTCGCTTTGCAGCGATTGCCACCCAACTGGACAATGGTAAAAAAGTGGCCTTTAACCGGGGCAATGCCGGTCAGGCGGTGCGCGCTTCATGCAGTATTCCCAATGTGTTTATTCCTGCAACCATTGCAGGCAAGCGTTATGTCGATGGCGGTCTGGTGAGTCCAATTCCGGTGCAAACCGCGCGTGATATGGGTGCAGATATTGTGATTGCCATTGATATTTCAGCACGCCCCAAAGCGGGTCAATCCACCAATTTATGGGGCTTACTGGATCAGACCTTAAATATTATGGGACAGCAAAGTATTAATCAGGAGCTGGCGCAGGCCGATATTGTGATTAAGCCAGCTGTCGGTAATTTGGGTGTTATGGATTTAAAATCCCGTCATCAAAGCATTCTGGAGGGTGAACGTGCTGCACAGGCACAACTGGCCGCCATTGACCTGAAAATTCAGCAATTCAAGCAGTCTGCGCGAGCACGGCAACCGGCAGCCCGTTAGTGCTTTAACAAGAAAACCAATAAAAATAAAAACTTAAGCCAAGCTGTAATTTTAACTTATTTTATCGTATAGCCGCCCATGCTGTGGCGGCTTGCGGTATGATCAAAACAATAACGTCACCGCACGCACGTTGATTCCTCATAGCAACCAGCAATAAACAGCAAGCAGGAGAAAACTATGGATTTGATCCCTCAACCCTGGCACTGGATGGTTCTTGGGCTGGTGCTGATTATTTTTGAAATTTTTCTGCCTTCTTTTACCGCACTCTGGTTTGGCGTGGGAGCCTGCGTGGTAGCAGTGCTGCTGTGGATATTTCCGGGTCTAAGTATAGAGATCCAGTTCATTAGCTGGATTATTTTGTCGATTGCTTTTACGGTATTGTGGTTTAAATTTCTTAAACCGTTGGCACGCGATAAAACCAAGGCCGGGCTTGCCCGCGAGGCAATACTGGGACAGGTGGGCATTATTATCGCTATTCCACTGGTCGAGCATACTGGGGTGGTGCGTTTTACTATTCCACTGCTGGGCACTGATGAATGGCGCTGTCGCTCGCAGCAGGAACTGACGGTAGGTGACCGGGTGACTGTAGTTGATATTCTGGGTAATGAACTGATCGTTACCAAAATTTAGGCTATTGTACAGCCAGTAGAACAAGGAGAAAAAATATGTCGGGTAGTTTTATTGTGGTCGTGGTGCTGCTGATTTTTGTGGCGGTGACCATTGCCAAAGGGGTGCGTCTGGTTCCTCAAGGTAACAAATGGATTGTACAGCGACTGGGCAAATATCACGGCACGCTTAATCCGGGGCTTAACTTTGTAATTCCTTATGTGGATGAAGTGGCCTATAAAGTCACCACCAAGGATATTGTGCTGGATATTCCGTCTCAGGAAGTGATCACCCGCGACAATGCGGTCTTGATCATGAATGCTGTGGCTTATATCAATTTGGTTGCGCCGGAAAAAGCAGTTTACGGCATTGAAAACTATACGTGGGCGATTCAAAATCTGGTGCAAACTTCCCTGCGTTCTATTGTTGGTGAAATGGATCTGGATGATGCGCTGTCTTCACGCGATCATATTAAAGCCAAATTAAAAGCGTCTATTTCTGAAGATATTGCCGACTGGGGCATTATGCTCAAAACCGTAGAAATTCAGGATATTCGTCCCTCAGTCACCATGCAGCAAGCCATGGAATCACAAGCTGCCGCCGAACGTACCCGCCGTGCAACGGTTACTCGCGCCGATGGTGAAAAGCAGGCCGCTATTTTGGAAGCAGAAGGCCGTCTGGAAGCCTCGCGCCGTGATGCTGAAGCGCAGGTGGTACTGGCCAGAGCCAGTCAGGAAGCGATTGATCTGGTGTCGTCAGCGATTGGTGAAAAAGAGCTGCCGGTGACCTATATTCTGGGTGAGCAGTACGTCAAAGCCATGCAGGACATTGCCAAGTCACCCAACAGCAAAACCGTGGTATTGCCGGCTGATTTACTGAATACCTTACGCGGATTTATTGGCAAGCCTTAAAGCTGTAAAGGTTGGGTTAATCCAATAAATTGCTGTAAAAAAGCGACCTGCAATAAGGTCGCTTTTTTTGGCCTAAATCAAGGTTAAAATAACCTGTGATGACGGCTTTAACACCACTAACGCCTATTGCGCCCTATTCAATAAAAAGCGGGCCAGTCCTTCAAGTGGCTCGATATCCTTGGCACTATAAGGCAGGTTTTTTAGGGCACTAAAGGCACGCTGATGTAAGTCCTGTGCCAGTGCCGTCGCCTTATCCAGCCCAATAACTGAGGGATAGGTGGCTTTTTGGTGGCGCTGATCGCTGCCCGCTGGTTTACCCAGCGCATCAGTGCTGGCGGTGACATCCAAAATGTCATCCTGTACCTGATAAGCCAACCCCAAAAAGCCGCCAAACTCCGTGAGCTGGCTGTACAGCGAATCGCGGATTTCAATACCCACGCTTAACGCCCCCATGCCAATGGCAGCCTGAATGAGCGCGCCTGTCTTGTTGAGGTGAATGGCTTCCAGATCCAGTTCACTGATGGTTTTGTTTTCTGCGCTTAAATCCAAAACCTGACCCTGTACCATGCGGTTGGCCGCCTGCGCCAGCACACAGGTTTGTTGGCTGCTCACCACCATGTCGCGTGGTGTTCTGTCGGTGTCCTGAGAAAAATGATTGCTATTAAGCACCTCAAACGCCAGCGTTTGCAGGATATCACCGGCTAACAATGCAGTGGCTTCACCAAACATTTTGTGGCAGGTGGGCTGGCCACGGCGTAGCTCATCATCATCCATGCAGGGCAGGTCATCATGCACCAGCGAATAACAGTGAATCAGCTCCACGGCGACAGCTGCACGCCGCGCCGCAATATTGAGGACTGGCTCATGCATAATGGCAGTGGCATAGGTGAGTGCTGGACGAATGCGCTTACCACCCAGCATGACAGCATGATGTACGGCTTCCTTGAGCGGTGATGGCAATAATTGTTGATCCAGTACACTTTGCAGATCAATCTGGATGCGATCACGTGCCGCCGCTAAACTGTCTTTTTCTTCAGTAGTCAGGGTTACCATAACGTTTCTCACGTCTCATTTTATGTTTTAACTGATTGTGCCTTATCCAAAATAACAAACTGTATTTGTTGTGTTTTTACCGACAGCATTTTTGATTCAGCCTAACTCATTGGTTGGCTTGCTGCCGGTTAAGTCGCTAATACAACGCCTGACACTGGCGTAACATTCAAAACAGGTTTAGGCTTTTTTAACAAATTCAGATTTTAATTTCATGGCACCAATGCCATCAATTTTACAGTCGATATCATGGCCGTCACTGGCATCGGGCAATAAGCGGATATTCTTAACCTTGGTACCCACTTTGACCACCAGTGAAGAGCCTTTGACTTTAAGATCCTTAATCACTGTCACGGTATCGCCGTCATTGAGCAGATTGCCATTGGCATCTTTAATGGACTGAACCGCCTCAGCAGTTGAGCCATCAATGGCGCTCCATTCGTGTGCGCATTCGGGGCAAACTAACTGGCTGCCATCTTCATAAGTATAGATAGACTGGCATTGGGGGCAGGCTGGCAAGGTCATGGGCTATTCCCTAAAAAATTTAAGGGATTATACGGGATTTAGTAAATGAATGGCTGCTTTGTGATTGAGCAGAACAGTGCTTTCAAACAGGATTGATCAAAACGGGTGAGATCAATCCTGTTTATTGTTGCGCTAAACATCTATTCGATGTGCTTGGTTGTATAAGTTAAATTTTATAAAACCAGCTTTATAAACTGGCTTTTAGCAAGTTGCTTTACTTACTCTCATCGGAAAGGAGCGCCACTTGCTGAACATAATTGAGCAGTTTTTGGCGTGATTGTTGTTGAATGTTTTCATCACTACTTTGAGTCAGATCACGTTGCAAACGCAGGATATGCTGACGCAGGGTATGGCGTTCGGCGGCATGATACTGACGCACAAAATCATTGACCGCCTGATCGCCCTGCTCCAGCAAGCGGTCAATCCAGCGCATCAGTTGTGCCTGTTTTTTGGCGCCTTGCCTAGGTGAAAGTGCCGCCATTAGCACGCTTTCATCTTCATGGCGTAGTAGTTTGCCGATACGCTGAAAATGCCGACGCCGTGCTTCAAAGGCAGTAATATCCTTTAGTTGCAGTAGGGCATCTTTTAACAGCTCATCAATCGGCAGTTTTTTGACCTGATTGGCTGACAGGGTGGCCAGTTGCTCCCCTAATGCAGCAAAGCGCTGCACTGCTTTTTTTTGCTCGGTTTTGCTGGGTCTGCCATCAAGGGCTTGCCATTCTTCTTCAATGGTTTTACGTGATGAACTTTTGTGTGACATGGGCTATTCTGCCTCCATGAAACGGGCAGCAAATAAGTCGCGAATCGCCTCAAGCGCTTTGTCTTCATCTGGGCCGTTAATGACTAAACGTAGGGTACTTCCCTTGCCGGCACCTAGCATGAGCAATGACATGATATTTTTGGCATCAATCAGGTTACTGCCACGCCCCAGCTGAATATCGGAACGATAGCGGGTGGTCACTTCAATCAGGCGACCAGAGGCGCGGGCGTGCAAACCCAGTTTATTAATGACATCGATGGTGGTATCTATCATGACCAGTGCTTCATTTCCCGATGCAAGGTTTGGGTGGGCCATTGTAGCTTAAGTGCGTCGCTGAGTCTGTTTACCAGATAAACAGACCGGTGCTGTCCACCGGTGCAGCCAATGGCAACGGTCAGGTAATGGCGATGACTTTCGGCAAATACTGGCATCCATTTGCTCAAAAATTGGTAAATGTCATCAAACATCCCATTTACATTTTTATCAGAACCTAAAAAATCTTGCACGTCTTTATCCAGTCCGGTTTTGGGACGCAATGCCGCTTGCCAGTGCGGATTTGGTAAATGGCGCACATCAAAGACAAAATCAGCATCGAGCGGAATACCATGCTTATAGCCAAATGACTGTAAAATCAGAATCATCTGGTCGCCCTGACCCATCTTGACACTCAAGGTTTGCTTGAGTTCATGCACATTCAGGCTGCTGGTATCAAGCATCAGGGTGGCACGATTGGCAACCGGTGCCAGCAAGGCTTCCTCGGCAATCAAAGCTTCTTGTAAGGTACTGTGCCGGTCAGCCAGCGGATGACGGCGACGGGTTGCCCCAAAGCGTGCCAGTAAAATATCATCACGGGCATTAAGAAACAGTACCTCAACTTCGCCATGCGCTTTAAGCTGCTCTAAAATGGATTCAAATTCCATCAGGTCAGAACGCGGTGTGCGCACATCGACACCCAGCGCCAGCATATCCAGATGGTTTTCCTGATCCAGTTTGGCCACAATTTCGGGTAATAGCGATAAAGGCAGGTTATCAATACTGTAATAACCGATATCTTCCAGAATATGCAGTGCCGAACTTTTCCCAGAACCGGATCGCCCTGATACAATAAGCAGTCTTTTCACCCTTCCCCCTCATGATTAAGTCACTGATATTTTAATAGTTAGCCCTAATGTCTATCTAAATACGAAACCATGCCAGTAGTTGTAGACTAGGTGTATTGATTTAGTGAGATTGCTTAACGTGCAGGTTATCAATCAGGCGGGTATTGCCCAGCTTGGCGGCGGCCAGAATCACCATATCCTGTGTCATATCAGTGACCTTTTTCAGGTCAGGCGTGCGAGCTTCCAGATAATCCAAAATAAAACCCTGACCGGTCAGATTATCACGCCCCTGTTGCAAAATGGCTTCCAGATTGGTGTGACCAGATTTGATCTCCTGCTCCACCATTTTCAAGGTTTTATAAATCTGAACGGCAGTGTGTTTTTCTTCCAGTGACAAATAGCCATTGCGTGAACTTAATGCCAGTCCCTGCGCGTCACGGACAATCGGTACGCCAATAATATCAATAGAAAAACACAGGTCTGTGGTCAGATGGCGGATCACGGCCAATTGCTGCCAGTCTTTTTCACCAAAGAAGGCGGCATTGGGCTGTACCATATTAAACAGCTTGGTCACTACTGTAGCCACGCCAGTAAAGTGACCCGGACGGCTTTTGCCACATAGGTCATTGGCAATGTCATTCACCTGAACCGTAGTGAGCTGCGGCTTGTTGCCATACATTTGCTGCACACTGGGCACAAAAATCATATCGCAGCCTGCATCAGCCAGTAGCTGGCTATCGGCTTCCAGCGTGCGCGGGTATTTTTCAAAGTCCTCACCGGCACCAAACTGGGTAGGATTGACAAAAATACTCACCACCACTACATCACAGTATTTTTTGGCTTCCTTGACCAAGGCAAGATGACCCTGATGCAGATTGCCCATAGTGGGCACAAAACCAATGCTCTTGCGCGCCAGACGAATGGGGTTTAGCGCGGCCTGTAGGCCTTGCAAGGTAACTTCAGTTCTCATTGTTATGACTCTATCTCTTATTGGCTAATTTTGATGGCAATGCTGAATCAATGTTAAATCAAAGGGCTGTTGATGGGTTAAAAACTACACCCGTTATGCTGTTTCGATGTTCAGTAATATGGAAGTTGCCATACTTTAACCCTGCTAAGTACAGCATGATAGCTGCTTGTGCTTCACGTTATAACTCAATCTGGAACGTATGCTCAGGCGCAGGGTAGGATCCATCACGAACCGCCTGATGATAGCTTTTAAAGGCATCAACAATCGGATTTTCGCCCTGCTGCTCTTGTAAAAAGTTACGCACAAACCGCGCTGATTTGCCGAAGTTCAAGCCCAGCATATCCTGCATGACCAGAACTTGACCATCACAATGCACGCCAGCACCAATGCCAATCACCGGCACACCAAAGCGTGACTGTACTTCGCGGGCTGCCTGTACCGGTACACATTCCAATAGCAACATAACCGCACCAGCTTCGACCACCGCTTCGCAATCCGCCAGCAACTGATCAGCCGCACTGCGGGTTTTGGCCTGCACTTTATAGCCGCCAAACACATTGACCGATTGTGGCGTTAAGCCCAGATGCACGCAGGTTGGAACACCGCCCTGTGCCAGCACCCGCACGGTATCTGCCAACCATGCACCGCCTTCAATCTTGATCATTTGCGCCCCGGCCTGCATCACCTGACGCGCTGCATCAATCGCTTCTGGCACGGTGCTGTAGCTCATAAATGGTAAGTCGGCAATAATCAGCGCATGCTGGTTGCCACGCCGTACTGCACGAGTATGGTAGGCCATGTCCTGCACGGTCACTGGCAAGGTAGAATCATGCCCTTGGATGGTCATGCCTAGTGAGTCACCAATTAGAATGGTATCAATCTGCGCTACTTCCATTGCCTTAGCCATGGTTGCGTCATAGCAGGTCAGACAGGAAAAGCGCGTGCCTTCCGCCTTGTATTGTTGCAACTTGCTTAGACTAATCATGAGATATTCTCCGTGGCCCGATAAGGAAATAACAGCAAACGATAGCAATACTGCGTGCGGTAACGGTGGTTTTGCTTCAGCGCATGTTTAGAACAAAACTGCTTAGAACAAAATCAGTAGTACAAATCTGTTAATACAAGGCTACTTAAGAAATAGTGACCCAGCACGAATCCGCAATCCGGCCAATATCCGCAGTTTGCTGGGCAGCAGCAGAATCCTTGAGCAGCATCCCACCAATTTGCAACTGCGCATCCAACTCAAGCAATGGCATCACCACAAAATTACGTTGCAGGACGCCACTATGCGGAATCGTGAGTTCTGGCGTCGTTATACTGAGATCGCCAAATAACAAAATATCCAGATCCAGCGTACGTTCACCCCAGCGACGCACGCGAATACGGCCAGCCTGCTGTTCAATCTGTTGCAGCGCAATTAATAGTTCAGGGGCACTTAACGTGGTTTCAAAGGCCGCAACCGCATTGAAATAATCCGGCTGATCCTGTGGCCCCATCGGTTTGCTCAGATATAAGCCCGACACCTGAACTGTGCCTGTGGCCAGTGTATTTAGCGCACAAACGGCCTGCTGCAAAATCTGTCTGGAATCGCCACTGTCATTGGACAAGTTACTGCCCATGCCAATATAAACCCGATTCTTTGTTAACAAATGCTTTGCCACCAGACTCATTTGTTGCGACCCATTTCCACCTGAAACTGCTCGCGTGGCTTGCGACGACGACGTGTAATGGGATGATTGGCATTTTGCACGGTTTTACCAGAGGCAATGACTGCATGATCCAGTGAATTATCAATAGAACGGGCAACCTCGGCATTTTTTGAGGCGCGCCGCCGCGCCGCTGGACGGGTCGATGCCAAATCAGGAATTGATAAAATCACCTCATCGGTATCATCGGCGCTGTTATGTGGACTATCCTCTACCACATGGCCTTCAGCAACCCGCTTACGCTTGTCACGAATCAGTTGACGATTATATTTCTGGATCGCACGTTCTTTGTCATCAGTGCTGAGTTCCTGATAATCATGCCACCACTGCCCCATACCTTGCGTGCCGGTATCGCCTGATTGCTCACGCAAATACAGGAAATCATAAGCGGCGCGAAAACGGGCATGGGTTGCCAAGGCTGGAATCTGACGGGTTCTGGGTTCAATCAGTCGGGGCTGCATTTCCCAGACTTCGCGGATAAAGTTTTCTGAGTAACGCGGAATGGCAGTTCGTAATGCCTGCCGCCGTAGCGCATCCATGCCTGCTTGCGTACGGGCTTCTACATCTGGCAAACCTTTGTCTTTTAGAAGTTGTAGGCGTTTTAAATAAGCTTCCCACAACAATACTGCATAGAAAAATGCCGGATTAATGCTTTTGCCCTGCTTGATACGCTGGTCAGTATTGATAGCAGCGCGTTCAATAAAGGCATTGACCTGTAACGGCACATCAGCAAATAACTGTGTCCAGATATGATGCTTGATCAGCAGCGGCAGCAGTTCGGTTAAATGCCCGGCGCTAAACATTTTCTGGCTTTCATCATACAAGCGGTGCGGCGATACTTCGCGCAGCAGCACCGTCATATCTGGCGTCAGAATATCAAGAATAGGCTGGTCAATCTTAAAGTTGAGCTTGGCCGCAAAGCGCAGTACGCGCAACATGCGAACCGGATCTTCTTCAAAACGCTGCACCGGATCACCCAGCAAACGCAGTTTTTTAGCCTGAATATCATCCAGTGCGTGGCAAAAATCCAGCAACATGTTCTTTTGTGGATGGTAATACAGCGTATTGATCGAAAAATCGCGCCGCGCATAATCCTGCTGAATCGTACCCCAGGCATTATCACGCAATACCATACCGCTGGCACTGGTTTGTGCCTGCCGTGGTGGTGCCCGAAAGGTCGCCACTTCAATCATGTCACGGCCAATAAACACGTGCGCCAGCTCAAAACGACGGCCAATAATACGGCAACGGCGGCCAAAAGTGTCGCGGATCTGGGACGGTGTGGCATTGGTGACCGCATCAAAGTCCTTGGGATGCAAGCCCAGCAGCAAATCACGGACACTTCCGCCAACAATATAAGCCTCATATCCTGCTTTGGTCAGTGTGTCGATAACTTCCACAATGGCAGGTGACAATAAGGCAATTGATAAACCATAGTCAGACGCGCGCAAAGTTTGCACAGATGGCAAGCTCCTAAAGGCAAATACAGCAAATAATAGTGCGGCTGATAATAGCCTGTTGCCCGGTAATGAGCAATTATGCTTAAGTTTTTTTTCTTAACCGTCCAGCATTGGCCAGCATTACAGCGGCATAAATGCAGGGTAAATGCCTACTCAAGTCCGACTAGTTCAGGCGAATCCGGTCACGGTTCTTTTCAAGCGTAGCGGAGCCAATTCCTTTGACCGCCAATAGGTCTTCTGGCTGTTTGAATTTGCCGTTTTGTTGCCGATATTCCACAATAGCACGTGCTTTGGCGGGGCCAACGCCCACCAGCGTATTACTCAGGCTGGTTTCATCGGCGCTATTGATATTGACTGGCGTACTATTTTTTTGTGAAGCTGCTTTTTTGCCAGTTGCCGCCTGTGTACTGGCCGCAGGATTTTTAATTGCGTTGCTGTTTTTTGCAGGGCTGGGTGTCGATTGGTGAGTGTTAGTGCGCTGCTGTACCAAGCTTTGGTCATGGAGTTGTTGCTGACGTGCATAGTCATCAAAACTGGTGTGCAATTCACGTGGCGGATCGGCCTGCGCTGGACTGGTCATGATTAACAAACCCAGCAATAAACCCAGTAGCGTAAACAGGTTCGCCCAGTTATGGTTTGGTTTATAAAATTTCTTGTTCATCACGATTGATTTCCTTTTGTTTTGAGGACTTGTTGTTGAAAAATTAAAAAACAACCAGTAAAGCCAGTCTTATAAATAGTTTGGCATTTGAAGTCCACTCCTACTTAGCCTCCTCTAAGTTTTTTAAAGTTCGTTAGAAAAAGTATTTAATTCACCGTACTATTACGGCAGTTTCTTCTTGCACATTAAAAACTAATTTCTCAGGAATGGGTCTATGACAATTTCACGCAATCAAATACAAAAAAATGCCCGTAAATTTAGTAAAAGTTGGCAAGATATTAGTAGTGAAAAAGCCGAGTCACAAACTTTCTGGAATGAATTTTTTGATGTATTTGGGGTTAACCGTAGGCTAGTGGGTATATTTGAAGCCAAAGTGACCAAAGCTAGCGGCTATCAAGGGTTTATTGATGTGTTTTGGCCGGGTAAGCTGCTATGTGAGCAAAAAAGTCGTGGGCAAGATTTAGACAAAGCTTTTAGCCAAGCTGTCGCTTATTTGGAAGCCACTGCAAAAGTGGATGTGAGCCAGTTGCCACGCTATGTCATTGTCTGTGACTTTGAATATTTGCGCTTGTACGACTTAGAAAATCAGAACAAAACCCAAGACGCTTATACTCAAATTTTAGTGGCTGATCTAGCCGATAATATTCATCTATTCAACTTTATTCATGATCAAGTTACCCAAATTAGAAAAGCCGATGAAGCGGCAAATATTGAAGCCGCCGAGAGAATGGGCAAGCTGCACGACCAGCTTAAAGCCATTGGGTATACAGGCCACGCCCTCGAAGTCATTTTGATTCGCTTGCTGTTTTGTATGTTTGCAGAAGATTCCGGCATTTTTGCAAAGTATCAGTTTAGAGAGTTTATTGAGCAAAAGACCCGACCCGATGGTTCAGACTTAGCCGCACAACTATCACAGCTATTTTATGTTCTTAACCAACCTTATGAACAACGGCTTAAAAACCTGGATAAAGACTTAGCGGATTTTGTCTATATCAACGGGCAACTGTTTGCCGAGCTTCTTCCCCCTGCATCGTTTGATGAGGACATGCGCTTATTGCTGCTTGAGTCTTGTGCAACCGACTGGACAAAAATATCACCAGAGATATTCGGGGCATTGTTCCAGTCTGTCATGAATCCGGCAGAGCGCAGAGCTTTAGGCGCGCATTACACCAGTGAGGACAATATCTTAAAAGTGATTAACTCACTGTTTATGGATGAATTACGCGCTGAGTTTCAGGAGATTCAAAAGAAAGGCCGTGGCAAAGCTCGAACCGCAGCTCTAGATACTTTTCACGACAAGCTGTCCAACCTCGACTTTTTAGATCCTGCTTGCGGCTGTGGTAATTTTTTGATTGTGGCGTATCGTGAGTTACGTTTGCTTGAGCTGGATGTGATTGAAACTATTTATAAAAAAGACCAGTTGCTGGATGTATCTACCATTGTGCGTTGTAATATCGGTCAGTTTCATGGGATTGAGATTGATGAGTTTCCGGTACAGATTGCGCGTGTGGCCATGTGGCTGGTAGATCATCAAATGAATATGCTGGTATCACAGCATTACGGCACAAACTTTGCGCGTATTCCTCTCAAAATTGCCGCAGATATTCAGCATGCCAATGCCTTGGAAGCCTACTGGCCAGCAGTTGATTATATTTTTGGAAATCCGCCTTTTATTGGTGCAAAACTCATTACCAGAGAGCAGCGGCAGAGCTTCGATATTGTAATGTCAGTTTTACCAAAATCAGGGACACTAGATTTTGTAACGGCTTGGTATATTAAAGCAGCACTTTTGATGCAAGAAAATCCAGAAGTGAAAACAGCTTTCGTATCAACCAACTCAATCACTCAAGGTGAACAAGTACCTATTCTATGGTCACATTTATTTAATCAAGGTGTTTTTATTAACTTTGCTCACCGTACATTTCAATGGCAAAGTCCTGCTAAAGGCAAAGCTGCGGTGCATTGTGTAATTGTTGGATTTTCTTTGAGAAATAATAGTAATAAAGTGATTTTTGATTATCCTGATATTAAGGGTACACCTGTTCTGATTGAAGCAAAAAACATTAATCCATATTTGGTTGATGCAGAAAACACGCTGATTGAAAGTAGAAAAATTCCCCTCTCCTCTACCAATTCGATTATACGCGGTAGTATTCCTTATGATGATGGTCACTTAACTTTGACATTTGATGAGTTCAATCAATTTAGTGAAAATTATCCAAGCGATGTTAGTTTAATAAGAAAATATGGTGCAGCAAGAGAAATGCTTTCAAATCAGTGGCGGTACTGTATTTGGTTGCATGATATACCACCACACTTATACTCAAAAAATAAATTTATTATGCAAAGAGTGGCACAAACAAAACAATTTAGAGAGTCGCCTAAAGCAGGACAATCTGTGAAAAGTAAAGCAAATACCCCTGCATTATTTGGAGATATTAGGCAACCGATTACAAATTATTTAATGTTCCCTCGGGTATCTTCTGAACGCAGAATATACTTACCAATTGCCTATTTTGAGCCATCCGTTATATTGGGAGATTCAGCTTACGGCTTACCAAACGCTACTTTATATGAATTTGGTGTCATGACTTCAATCATGCATAATGCATGGATGCGTACAACGTGTGGGCGCTTGAAAAATGATTACCGTTATTCTGGAAGCATTGTTTATAACAACTTCCCGTGGCCGCTTAATCCAACTGACAAACAAAAATCTGCCATTGAACTAGCAGCCCAAGCAGTCCGTGATGCACGCGCAAAATATCCAGACAGTTCGCTAGCGGATTTGTATGATCCATTGCTGATGCCAGCCGATTTGCTCAAAGCCCATAAAACCGTAGATAAAGCGGTAGATGCAGCTTACGGTCAAACCAAGTTTGCGACAGAAGCAGAGCGAGTGGCATTTTTATTTGAAATGTACGAAAAGTTGGCTGGTGAATCATCATCGGTCTAAAAAGCCATTAATTCACTTTTAAGCTCAAAAAAACCAAATGTAATAAAGTCCAAGTCTAAAAAATCAGACTTGGGCTTTATTACTGGCTTATTTTTTCAAATAAATTTTGGCCTGCTCCCACAACACATCCATTTCCTGCAAATTGCTTTTCTCAGGCGTTTTGCCCTGTGCCGCCAGTTGGTCTTCAATATAGGCAAAGCGCTGGCGAAACTTAGTTACCGTGCCCAGTAAAGCCATTTCACTTTGAATATTCAGCTTGCGTGCTACATTGATCAGGGCAAAAAAGCAGTCGCCCAGTTCATCTTCGATTTGTGCCGCTTGCTGGCTCTCAATGGCCTGCTCCAGCTCCGCCAGTTCTTCATTTAACTTATCTTTGGCACCCTGAATATCTGGCCAGTCAAAGCCCAGTTTGGCTGCCTGTTTTTGCAAGTCCTGTGCCTGCATCAGTGCTGGCCCCGGCTTGACTTCATCCAGACGGCGGCGACTGCTTTTGCCCTGATCAACCCGTTCGCTTTGTTTGACCTGTTCCCAGAGCTGATTAACCTCTGTCTGGCTGCTTGCACTGGCCTCGCCAAACACATGCGGATGGCGGCGAATCAGCTTGTGTGCTAGACCATTCACCACATCATGGAAGTCAAAAGTCTGATCTTTACCAAACTGATCATTGCTAAAATCAGGCTCACTAAACATTTGCGACTGAAATATCACCTGTAGCAGCAGATCACCCAACTCATCCCGAATATTGGCATGGTTGCCAGATTGAATGGCTGCTTCCACTTCATAGGCTTCCTCAATGGCATAGCGAGTCAGGCTCTGGGGCGTTTGCGCTTTGTCCCATGGGCATTCATTACGTAAGCGCTGCATGATCTGCAATAGGTCATCAATCTGATAGGTGGTCATGCTCTGTCTTAAAGTCGTTAAAGGGCTGGCGCATTAAACACAAAAATACTGAGTTGACACAACTATCAGATGAATTGAGCAGTAAATGGATTGACCTTGCAAAATAGTTTCAATAGATTACAAAATATAATGTAATTTCCATAAATCATACAAGGAGCGCCTTATGCGTTTAGCATTACTTGCACTGACTTTAGGGCTGGGTGTTTCTACTGCACAGGCCGGCATTTTTGACACCCTTAACGCTGTGAGCCAAATTGCCGCCAATGTCAGCAACTCGGGCAAAGTCGTCACCAATAATACGCCAGCGACTGCTACGACCCCAACGAACAATAGCGTAGTAACCACGCCCATAGCCACCAGCACCCTGTCCCAAATGGACTGTCCTGCGCTGGAAATCGCTGCCCTCAGCAGTACCCGCGAGCTAGAATTGGTCAAGGCTAATATCGAGCAGATTGATAGCCTGAACAATAATGCCCAGTATCAGCAGCAAAAAGCAGCCAGTAGTGCGATTGGTGCTTTGGGAAGTTTACTGGCCAGTAAAGGCGGCAAAACCGGAGAATACGCACAGGTTGCCCAGCAACTTGGCGGAGCAAGTGCGACATCCCCCGATATGGATCTGGATACCCAACTGGCACTGGGCAAAAAATATATGAGTGATCTGGATAATATCCGCATTTATCAAAAACATAAAAAATGTTCGTGATGGTTTAAGATTAATGCTATTTAACTGCATTGCTGCCTAACCGCAGTGTGAGTTGACCTTATGCTGCTGACTGTATTGTTGTCTCAAATCGGTCACAGCGTAGCGTCAGCACAATGCGAATATGTGGCAGATTTTAAATCATTTAATTTTATTACTATCCAGCCTGCCAGTTTTTAGTTTAACTTCACCAAAAAATCAATTTTTGCTTTAATTTCAAAATATTATTGACAATAAATTTTAATTTATATCTAATCGCCGCGCCTCGGCCAATATAACGATCCGGTCAAGGTAGAATATTTATAAAGGTGAATTTTATGTTACGTCAATTATTAATTGCTTCAGCCCTTGCTGCCAGTCTGCCTGCTTATGCAGGTTTGTTTGATACCCTCAACGCGGTGAGTCAGGTGGCTGCTTCTGCTACTGGAAAAACCACCAATACCACACCATCTGCCGAAACCAGGCAGTATGATGTGACTCCTATGCCAACAGATACTGTGGCTGTTATGGATTGCCCCACACTGGAAATTACGACATTAAGTACCAAGCGTGAGCTGGATACGGTTAAAGCCAATTTGCAACAGATCGATGCACTCAGCAAAGATGCCAATTACCAGCAACAAAAGAAAGTAAGCGGCACTATTGGGGCTTTGGGCGGATTGCTGGCTGGCAAAGGCGGCAAAACTGGTGAATATGCACAAGCGGCTCAGCAGCTTGGCGGTAATGGTGAAGTTGCAGACAGCATGAATCCTGATCTTCAATTGGCACTGGCTAAAAAATACAATACCGATCTTGAAACTATCAAGGTATATCAAAAACATAAAAAATGTAAATAATATAAAAGCTTAATTGAAAAAATAGCGCAGATATTGCGCTATTTTTTTTGAATTGCATTTAATTTTTGTAGGTATAACTTCCCGAATCAGAGATGCTGAGCCTATGTGATGAAGCAGGTTTTATTGAATTAATCCCAATCTATCATGCTGCTGATCAATGCAAAGTTATCCATAAGCCACCACCAACCAGGCTGATTTTTATACAAAATGAGCAAAGTAGCCTAGGCATTACCCAACACCAGACGACGGGCGCTAATAATCCCCGGCTGCTGCTCAAGACGTGCCAGCAAGCGCGATAATTGCGCCAATCCCTTAACTTCTATGGATAATTTCATATTGGCAATGCCATCAGTTTCTGAAATAGTATTCACCTGACGGATATTGATGTGATCGGAAAAAATCACTTGGGTTAAATCCTTAAGCAAACCACGGCGGTCATAGGCTTCCACCACAATTTGCACGCTTTGACCCCGTGTAGGCTGCATTTCCCAATCGGCTTCGATACCCCGTTCAGGTTCATGCTTGATCATGCGGCCATATTCTGGGCAGCTCAGTTTATGAATGCTCACACCCCGATTTAAGGTAATGTAACCGCCAATCGCTTCCCCATGCACCGGCTGGCAGCATTGCGCCACGTGTAGCTCCACATTATCCAGCCCATCAATCAAAATGCCGTGCGCGGACAAAGTATGACTGGCACGCGGATTTAAGGTGGGCTTGAGCACCAGTTCCGGCTCGTCCTGATCAAGACGCATCTGCCGGTTGATCTGGTTCATGAGCTGGTGCAGGCCAATATCGCCAGTCACCAGTCCAATCAGCACGTCATCACCACTTTTAACATTGAACACCTGACAGTAATCGCTCAGGTCAATACTTTTGGGATGCACCGCCAGCCGTGATAGTTCCTTGTTGAGAATATCCCGGCCAATTTCCAGATTCTTGCTGCGATCCTGCTGGCGGAACCAGTGGCGCAATTTGTCACGCGCACGCGAGGTGCTAATGTAACCCAGTGAGTTCACCAGCCAGTCACGATTGGGCTCGCGGTCACGCTTGGTCAGGATTTCAACTTGCTCGCCGGTTTTTAAGCGATAGGTTAATGGCACATAACGCTGGTTGACCCGTGCTGCATAACAATGGTTACCGACTTCGGTGTGTACATGATAGGCAAAATCCAGTACGGTAGAATCACGCGGCAATTCCTTGATATCGCCATCACGGGTAAACACATAAATCTGCTCAAAACCATCGATATCCTGCAACTGCTCGATGTCATCAATATTAGGATCCTGATTGGCGTCTTCATCTTCCAATCGTTCCTGATAATGCTCCAGCACAGCACGCAACGAATGCAACCGATGGTTAAACGACTGGTCGGTGCGCTTGGTGCCTTCTTTATAGTTAAAGTGCGAACACACCCCAAGCTCAGCCTCATGGTGCATGGTAAAGGTGCGAATCTGCACTTCTAGTGACTTATGCTCAGCAATCACCGCCGTGTGCAGCGAGCGATAACCATTGGCTTTGGGGTTGGTAATATAATCATCAAACTGGTTGGGAATATGCCGCCACAACTGATGCACAATACCCAGACTGTGATAGCACTCCGGCACGGTGTTAACCAGCACCCGCAAGGCGCGAATGTCATAGAGCTGGTCAAAGCTTAATGCCTTGCTGCGCATTTTTCGGTAAATGGAATAAATGTGCTTGGCGCGCCCCGTCACCTCTGCGTTAATGCCCTGTGCGCCCAGTTCGGTTTTGAGCAGGCTCGTGACATTTTGGATATATTGCTCACGCTCCAGCCGCTTTTCATTCAGCAGGGTGGCAATTTCCTTGTAACGTTCAGGCGACAGATAACGAAACGCCAGATCTTCCAGTTCCCACTTGAGCTGGGCAATTCCCAGACGATGCGCCAGCGGGGCATAAATGGACAGGATCTCGCGGCCTACCCGTTCTTGCCGTTCGCGCGAGGCGCTGGACAGTTCACGCAAGGCAAAGGTGCGTTCGGCCAGTTTGATCAGCACCACACGCACATCTTCAGTGACAGAAATCAGCATCTTGTAGATGCCAGTCAAATGCTCGCGCTGGTTATTTTCAAAATGATCTTCCAGCCGTTTATTGTTTTCAATCAGGTCAGACAGGCGACCCATGGCCAGCGTGCCCTTGACCAGTGACGCCACATTGTCGCCAAACAGACTGAGCACTTCATCCAGATTAATGATTTTTTCACGCACACTACGGTACAACAGCGCCGCAACCAGCGTGTCTTCATCGACCTTAAGATGCGCCAGAATATCGGTCATGCCGACACCGGTGGAAAATGCATTGGAGCGATGGGCTTTTTTTTGTGCCAGCGTGCGCTCCATCACCAGATGACAGGCACTGGATAGATGGCTTAAATCGTTATCATCCAGCTGGGTACGCAAGCGCTCCAGCCAGATTTCCAGATCAATTTCGCCAAAGGCCAGCATATCAGCGTGAGCAACACCAGCATCGTCAAGCCGTCTGGGTAACTCTTCGCGTACGGTGACCATGCTACATTCCCCTTGTGCTTTTCAACAGTCAACTGACCTAAAGCCTTACAAACTGCCAGTTTTTAAGCCGAGTTTTTTTCAAACAGGGCAATCGATTCTACATGTCCGGTGTGGGTAAACATGTCCATCACCCCGGCCTTTTTCATGCGGTAACCCCATTGCGCGAGTATACCTGCATCACGTGCCAAGGTGGCTGGATTACACGAGACATAAACAATTCGCCGGGCATTAAATTTGGGCAAATAATGCATGACTTCTTCGGCACCTGAGCGTGGTGGATCTATTAGCAGGGCATCAAAACCCTGCGCTGCCCACGGTTGATGTGAAAAGTCCTTGGTGAGGTCTTGCGCGTAAAATTCAAGGTTGCTCATGCCATTTAATGCGGCATTTTCAAACCCGCGCTCCACCATCTCCTGACTGCCTTCCACTGCAATCACCTGTCCGGTCGGCCCAACCCGGCGCGCCAGTGGTAGGGAAAAATTGCCCAGTCCACAAAACAGATCCAGTACGCGCTCGCCGGGTTTTAAGTCAAGCAAATCGCAGGCCAATGTGACCATTTGCCGGTTAATATCGCGATTGACCTGAGTAAAATCCAGCGGCGAAAAAGCAAAACGCACATCAAAGTCCGGCAGTTCATAGTGCAGACGCATCGGGGCATCCGGCTGATCAATGCGGTGTACCGTGTCATAACCTTCCGGTTGCAAATATAGTTGCCAATTCACATCACGGGCAAAATCCAGTAACTGCTGCACATCGCTGTCAATGAGCGGTTTCATGTGCCTGACAATCATGGCGACACTCTGTCCGTCCGCAACCTCATCACCCACAGCAATTTCCAGTTGCGGAATGGTTTCACGGCCAGCAAGGCCTGTCAGCAATTGCTTGAGTTGCTCAAGCCGCTCGCCAATCTGCGCATCCAGTACTTTACAAACGCTCAGCTCGGCCAGATAACCACTTTTACGCTCACGAAAACCCACCAGCATGCTGTCTTTCTTGATGACCCAGCGCACACCCAGTCGTGCCTTACGGCGATAATCGGTACGGGTAGAACGCAAAGGCGCTAGCCACTGTTCTGGCGCGAGTCCGCCAAAATGCTGGAAATGCGAGGCCAGCACGTCCTGCTTGAACTTGATTTGTGCATCCACCTGCATGTGTTGCAGGCTACAACCGCCACAAACTCCAAAGTGTGGACATACTGGCACCACGCGGTCAAGGGATGGATTGGCCAGTACACTTTCGCAATCGGCTTCTTCGTATTTTTTGTGGGTTTCATGCACCTTGGCTGTGACCATTTCACCCGGCAAACCAAAAGCCACAAATACTTTTTTGCCAGTTTTATCAGTGGGATGATCTGGTTGCTCGCCATAATGGCTAATACCACGGCCTTCGTGGCTTAATGTTTCAACCGCAAAAGTTAAAGGAGGTTGCTGGCGCAGTTTGTCACGCTGTTTACGTCTCATGCTGTGTGTCTCAAAACGGTATTCCTGACTGGCAGACAGACTTTAAAATAAAAATCTGAAGCGGGCTTTAAAAAATGAAAAAATAAACAATAGATTAAAAATGACTAGATTTAGCCCAGTGGATTAAAAGGTGTGGCCATGGCCTGCTGTTGCCAATTGGCGAGAAATTCATGCTGGTTGGGCACCTGTTCGGCAATATAATCATGCGTCAGGCGCACCCAAGACTGGTGCTGCTCTAACGTGAGATGACCGCGCAGCAATTGCCAGCGCAAGTAAATCAGCCAGGTGTTTAGCACATCGCTTTCACAATACTGGCATAGCGCTGCCCAGTGCTGGTTTTTCACATAATCATAGACATTATAACCGCTTTGGCCTTGTTTGCCCGGAAAACCAAGCAGCAGCGCCATATCATCCAGTTTTTGAAAATTACGCGCATTAAACTGTGCCAGACAATCCATCACATCAATATGGCAATGATGGTAGCGGTTCTGGTAATTGTGATATTTACGTTTATCGTCAAACTCACCCTGATCCAACAAATTTTTGGCAGTCAGACCATGCAGCATGGCGCGCAGGGTAATGACCGGAATATCAAAGCCCTTGCCATTCCAGCTCACCAGACAGGGAAAATATTGATCCAGACTGCGTAAAAACCGTTCGATAATCTGTTTTTCGCTCAGTTCATTACGGCAAAACGAAAATAGTTTAATGCCGCTTTCAGTCACCCACAGTATGGAAATACACACGATTTCATGCAGGGGCAAGCGTGGAAAATCACTGCTGGACTCTTGCCGGCGCAGGTTATTCATGGCCAGTACAGTGTCTTCATCCGACAGGTTTAAGTCATAAAAACGTGCTCCGGCCTGAATATCCGGTACGGTTTCAATATCAAACACCAGCGCGGGCAGCTTAAACATGGGTCTGCTCCTTTAGCCCGCGATGGGATCGGTCGGGTGGCTGTCGCTAATCTTTTGTGCCAGCAAGGTAGCAAACCGCTGCTTAATGCGCTGGCCTTGCGCATCGACCCGATGCAACTCACCGACGTTTTCATTATATTTGATGATTTTCCAGCCGGCATAATATTGGCTGAGTTCATCGGGCTTAAAGCTAAAGGGAAAATCAGGCTGTACCGGATAATCGGCAGTATCCATGGCGCATACAATCAGGTTGTGGCCGTGTAGCCGGGTGGCCTGTTGCATCTGGGCAATTAAAGTGGCAATGGTCGCGGGTTGCAAAAACATCATCACCACCGTGCTATAGACAAAATCATAGCATGCGGTGAACTGGGCAGCGGCTTGCGCAGGCTGGTTTAAATCACAAACCGTGGCGTTGATGGTTTGAATGTGCTCGGCTGCAATAATTTCTTTTAATTTATCAATAGCCTGCACGTTGACATCACAGGCATCTACTGTAAAACCCTGCTGCGCCAGATACAGCGCATTACGGCCACTGCCACAGCCCACATCGAGCGCAGTAAGTGGATGATTGTCGCTGGCTTGCACATACGGCAAAGCCGCGATCACTTCAGAATGCGTGGGGCTAAGCTGGTATTTTTTGGCAAAATACTGTTCAGGCTGGCAATAAAAACTCAGTTGGCACTCCAGATCATCACTGGCCGATACAATTTTGTGCCATGCCTGAGGCTCGATGCGCGTGGGTTGCTGCTGCACTGAAAAATCATGCGACGACAGGATGTCACCCTGTTCAGTTAAGAGAGCAAACTTGAGCGAGCCTTTGAAAATATGCAGTTGCGCCCATGTGCCTGCCTTGGTGTTGTGCTGTTGCTGGAATAGTTTTGGCAGTGTTGCCTTGGTCCAGACCGGCATTTGCTTATAACACAACAGCGAGGACGTGATATTTTCCTTATCCATATTCATTCTCCTTAGCAACTCAAGCAAGCAACGCCATCAATCCTGTACTGAAAACAGGCCAGTGGACAAATAACGATCACCGCGGTCGCAAATAATGCAAACAATCACTGCATCCGGTTGCGCCTGAGAAATGCTTTCGGCCACCTGAATGGCAGCCCATGCCGCGCCACCCGATGATACGCCAGCAAAAATTCCTTCCTGCCGCGCCAACTGCCGCATGGTGACTTCAGCTTCATGCTGGGGAATATCAATGGTGCGATCTACCAGTGCCGGATTAAAAATAGTGGGTAAATATTCTTTATTCCAACGCCGTATCCCAGCAATAGCAGCTCCTTCCGAAGGTTGCAGTCCAATAATTTGAATGGCGGGATTTTTTTCTTTGAGGTATTTTGCCACGCCCATAATCGTGCCGGTAGTACCCATGGAGCTGACAAAATGGGTAATTTTACCGTCAGTTTGCTGCCAGAGTTCGGGGCCGGTGGTCAGGTAATGGGCTTCACTGTTGTCGGGATTGCCAAACTGGTTAAGCACGAACCCTTTGCCATCTTTTTGCATTTGCAACGCCAGATCACGTGCGCCTTCCATGCCCACTGTCTTGGCAGGCACTTCGAGCAGCTCTGCGCCATAGGCCGCCATGGCATCCTTGCGTTCCTGACTCATGTTGTCCGGCATAATCAGGATCATTTTGTAGCCACGCATGGCTGCTACCATGGCCAATGCAATGCCGGTATTGCCGCTGGTGGCTTCAATCAGGGTGTCACCGGGCTTGATGTCACCGCGCCGTTCGGCTTGCAAAATCATGTTGTAAGCCGGACGATCCTTGACCGAACCGGCGGGATTATTGCCTTCGAGCTTGGCATACACTGTTGCGGCGGTATGACTGGCCAGCCGCTGCAAGCGCACCAGTGGCGTGTTGCCTACATAGTGATCCAAGGCATGCGGATCAGGATTAGTCATTGTGTTGTTTACATCGGCCATTTTGCATCACCTGCCCAAAAGTGCGTCTATTGTAATGAAAAAGCCTGCCTGCTGCACGATCTTCTCTGTGAGTGAGTTTTGCTTGAGACTTTTGCCTGATGCTGTTGCTGCTTCGATCATTAACATCCGCAACACGTCCTGCAAGGTCTGCCTTAGTACAGCAGATTGCAGGCCATTGTCAGCAAAGCATGTGAATTTGCAGAATTTCCTTTTATACTCGGTCAAAACCCAAGCCCCTGAACGCCATGTCTGTACAACGCCTACGCTGGTATCAACGCTTACGCATTACCAATGCCTACGGGCAACTGATTGCGCTAATTTTTTTGCCCATCATGATTTTATCCTGTGTGGGTGCCAGTCTGGTCTTGATGGAAACTGCGCGTTCGTCACGTTCGGAACAGCGCAATGCGGCCTTTGCCATTTTGGCACGCTACCAGCCTACCGCCCAGCGCCTAAACCTTTTGCTGGATCAGCCGCAGCAACATGAAAAAATTCGTTCCATTTTGCAAAATATGCTGAATGAATCCGACTTGCTACGCGTGGCCATGATTGACCGTGAGGGTCGTCCGCGCATTTCATTTGGTTATGGCAGCAATCTGGCCTGGCCGGTGTTTGAGGCGCACCGCGAAACCTTTGGCCCCTTGCATTCGGACATTGGCACCACCTATGGCCTGCGTGCCGGTTATACCAGCGACGGTCCGGTGTGGCTGGTGGTGGACATGGACAACAAGCCGCTGCAACTGGCGCGGTATCGGGTGTGGCTGGTGCTGGCCATTACCGGTTTGCTGACCTTGCTGCTATTGCTGCTGTGCCTGAACTTTTATTCACGGCGCTGGATTTCGCCCATTTATGAAATTCGCCTGCAACTGCAACGCCTGAGTGCCGATACGCTGGGACACGACATTCAAATCAATGGCACGGGTGAACTGCGCCTGTTACAGGTTGACCTGATGGTATTACTGCGCCGCCTGCATGAAAGTTTTGAAGAGCTGCGCCAGCATACCGAACAAACCGAGGATGACCTGCGCAAAACCCTGGATGCACTGGAAATTCAGAATATTACCTATCGAAAGTCACGTGATCAGGCTATTACCGCCAATCAGGCCAAGTCGGTATTTTTGGCCAATATCAGCCATGAGCTGCGCACACCACTCAACAGTATTGACGGTTTTGTCAACCTAATGGCACGCAAAGGTAACCTGTCCGACCAGCAAACCATTTATATTCAAACCATTCAAAAATCATCGGCGCACCTGCTGGCACTGGTCAATGACGTGCTGGATTTTTCCAAGATTGATGCCGGCAAACTGGTACTGGAACAGGCACCGTTTGATCTGGAACTGGCCGTGTTTGACGTGATTGACATGCTATCGCCGCTGGCTTGCGAGAAAAAAATCGACATGGCAGTGTATTACTACGAAGACATGCCGCGACAGGTCAATGGCGATGCACTGCGTTTCAAGCAAATCCTGACCAATCTGGTGAGCAATGCCATCAAATTTACCCCGGACGGTGACATTATTGTGCGGGCGCGTCTGGAAGACAGTAAGGACGGCCAGCATCTGGTGCATGTGTCGGTACAGGACAGCGGCATTGGCCTGACGGGTGCAGACCGCAAACGCCTGTTTGAATCATTCTCGCAAGGTGATCCTTCGGTTACCCGTCAATATGGCGGCACGGGACTTGGGCTGGCCATTTCACGCCAGCTAGTACAATTGATGCAGGGTAAAATTGGCTTTGAGGACAATCAGGAACGCCATCCGACCGATAAGGGCGCAACGTTCTGGTTTACCGTACAACTGGGCAAAGTGGCGGGTGATGCAATGTCATGGCCACAGCTTGATGACTGGAATATTTTGTCCTGTATTCAGCATCCAGCCAGTGCCAATGTCCTGCGCGGTTATTTAAGCCAGCTTGATACCCGGCAGCAGGAAGCGCAATCCATCCCTGACTTGTTTGGCCGACTGACCCCCTTTGAGGCACAACGCCATGCGCATAGCTGGGTGATTGTCGATAGTGGTGGCGATACCGAAGCCCTGCTGCGCGAGATCCGTACCCGCTATCATGGCGCACTGGCAGTATATGGCTACCAGATGGCGATTGATCCTGACATTCTCAAACGCTATGACGCCGTGGCGCTGTATGAACCGATGAGCCGCTCGGCACTGATTGCCATGTTGCAGCATGAACAGCAATTTACTCGTAACCAGCCCGAATTTTCGGGGCAGGGGCTGCACATTCTGGCGGTGGATGATCACCTGCCCAACCTGATGGTGCTTGAAGCACTGCTGAATGATCTGGGCGTGGAAGTGACCAATGCGCATAGTGGTATTGAGGCTATCGAAATGCTGACCTTGCGGCATGAACAGGGTCGTGCGCCGTTTGATCTGGTGTTTATGGACATTCAAATGCCACGCATGTCTGGACTGGAGGCCACACAGGCCATCCGCCTGCTGGAACACGAGTGGAATAGCCCGCAGCCCTTACCCGTGATTGCCCTCACCGCCCATGCCTTGAGTGATGAAAAAGCCAACCTGCTGGCCTCTGGCATGAATGACTATGTCAGTAAGCCCATCCAGATTGACCAGCTGGTGCGCATTCTCAAACAATGGACACATTCGCACCCTCCACTACCACAAGAACAACACGAACTAGACTATCGCATCTCAACAGAGATGACCACAGCCCCTTACTCTGCTTCTTCAACAACGGAGGATCATAGCGAGGCATCCAGCAGCAATTTTTATCCCGATGACTTTTCACCGGAAGAATTTTACAAGCCGGTGAGCGGTGCCATGCAGCAAGAACTGCAATCGCATATTCTGGACTGGCCGGAAAGCATCAAGCTATCCAATGGTAAAGTTGACCTTGCCACCGAGCTATTACAAATGCTGGTGTCCAGTTTTGCCAATGAAAAATCGTTGCTTCACACCCTGATTGAGCAACAGGATTATGCCGAGCTTGAGCAGCGCATTCATCGCCTGTACGGGGCAACCCGTTATATTGGCCTGCCGACTCTGCAAACCCTAAGCCGTGCGTTTGAAAAACTATTGGCCGACCAGCGTAAATCCGGCAATGCCATTGATACAGGCTTTATCGAAGATGTTGCAATGTATTATCAGCAACTGGTAGATAGCATGCGTGATCTGGACAACGAAGCCCGCAAAATCCTGAACCCAGACTAAATTGGCCATTTATTCAATTTTTACTGACCCAATAGTCAACTTTTGACCGGCATTAGTCCGTATGATCAGCTCAAACAAGCACATCCATGAGGTAAATAATGGCACTGGTTAGCCTGACCCGAGTTGGCGAAATTGCCCACGTCCAGTTAAACCGTCCCGACAAACGCAATGCCATGAGCTTTGCCATGCTGCATGAACTGGTCAACACTGCCAACAATATCCGCAAGGACAAAAGTATCCGTGTCGTCATCCTATCGGGTCAGGGCGAAGCATTTAGTGCCGGGATTGATTTAAGCGACCTCAACAATCCCAAAAACATGCTGTATGCGGGCTGGGAATTACTAAAACCCGGCCAAAGTATTTTTCAAAAAGCCAACCTGATCTGGCAAACCCTGCCCGTGCCAGTGATTGCCGCTTTGCATGGCCATTGTCTAGGTGCAGGTATGCAACTGGCACTGGGTGCGGACATCCGTATTTGCCACCCTGACTGCAAGCTGTCGATTATGGAAAGCCGCTGGGGTCTAGTGCCGGATATGGGGCTGACCCGCTCGATCAAGGATATTATCCCGCTGGATCTGGCCAAGGAACTGACTCTGACCGGCCGTATTTTTGATGGAAATTATGCAAAAGAAATTGGCTTGGTCACACACTTAAATGCAGACCCTGTGGCACAGGCCATGCAACTGGCTGAGGAAATGATTCAGCGTTCACCCGATGCCTTACTGGCTGGCAAGCGCGTGCTGGATGCCATGGCACATGAACCCAAGCGGGCTTTGCGCCTCGAAAAGCTGTGGCAGTTTAAGCTGATTTTGGGACAAAACAGTAAGATTGCCCGGCTTAAGGACAAAAAACCGGAAGTGAATTTTAAGCCTCGGCAGTTTGGCTGATTTATATTTTGGTATAAAGGCTGGGCAATCGCTTATAAAAATAGTTATTCATAAAAAGGGCTTTTGCGGCAATGCTGCCTTATAGCCTTTGGCGTTTAATATAGCATCTTGCGCAGCAGTGCTGCTCATGCGCCCGAAGGGTTTGACCCACGTAGCAGCACAGGAACGCCAAAGGGCATGAGTGCCCAAAGGCGTAACGCAGCGTCGCGTAGTGGGCGCATAATGACACGTTATGTTAACAGCATAGCGATGGCAAACGGCGGTGGAACCGTAAGAAACGTAGTGGATGGAGTAAACACAATGTTTACTCCCCCTTTTTAATCTTATAACCGCAATTTGTGCATTTATGTGTATAAAGTGAGAATCCTAAATTAACGGGATTATCTCCTTTATAAAAGAAATTTTTCCCACATTCAGGACAGCTTGAATTAACGTATAACTTATAAACTGCAATACAACTCAAAACTATAAAAACCATCAGGGCTATAAAAATCACATAATCATTAGAGTATGTTTCCCATATTATTCCCGATAGTATGAGTAGTGCAATTGACCCTAATTGATAGGCAACTAGAAAATAGCATTTACCCTTGAGATTAGTACTTTTTCTTGATGACAATTGGTGCATGATATAATTCCGTATTGTTAAAGAAATGGGTTGAACCACCCCCCAATTCCGTTAAAGGGCTTATACCCCACACCAATGATTTACCATCGGTTGTTTGGTGATATCTACCACATGCAACCAAGAAGCAGACCTCTTGGGTTTGCGAAGCTCCTCGATACTACTCGTTAAGATTACCTTTATAAAGATCAATACCTACGCCGAGAGAAGCTCCAAATCCAATCGTTTCTAAACGAGTTCCACTAGTACCAACTTTTAATCCTGCACCGCCATCATTTGAAAGATATACTGACGAGGATGCAGCATAACCTTTTATTGGTGTTGAATCTCCACCGCCAGAAATTGCGACCGTCCAAGCCAACATATTTTCATATGATGATGTATTAACCGACCGACTTGAGAAAACACTAGAGCTATTGTTTATAAAGTTCGATGATGCCCTCTCAAATGACATCTGCGCAAAATTGAGATCAATGCTGTTCAGATTGTTCATCCATGCATTAGAAAGCATATCGTCATTCATTGAAATCATGCCACCACCATTGAACGACAACCCACTGGGATCAACATGATTCACTGGATCACTACCCACATAGGCATACGGATTCAAGCCACCTTCTAACCCTATCGGGTCTGCTTCCATATACCGACCCAGCTCAGGGTTATAGTAGCGATTGTGGGTGTAAAACAGCTTGCTGTGGCTGTCATAATACTGACCCGGAAAGCGCAGGTTAAAGCTGTAGCCGCTTGGCAGGCTGCTGATTAAACTAAACTCTATTCTAACTTTTTAAGTTATGAACACAACACCTCTTGTTTAGCGTTTATTTTTTGCTGTTTTGCCCAGCTTAAAATATCCAATTGATTAAGCCGACTATTATCAATTTTATTAACTATATAAGGAGGAATACTGTTTTCCTTTAATGTTATTTCATAAAATTGCAATTGCCATTTATTAGCTTCATAAGTGACTATATCATTAGCATCAGCGCACTTTAAGGATGTTTTAAGAACTTGTAAACTGCAAACAGTATGATCTGATTTAACTGCAATACAATCTATCCAAGTTCCATCTTTTTTACCAAAAGGCTCCTCAATTTTATATTTTATATTTTTTGGTAATGTAAGAACTAAAGATTTTTGTACGCTATTAGAATACTCAAAATAATCATAACAAAGTTTTCCTTCCATAAAGCAACCCAGCCCTAGTTTAGCTAGCCAATCATTGCTACAGCCAACAAGACTAAGCATAATAATAAATAAGCCTGATTTATACATATATTTTCCTATGGAGCTGGAGGACAACTTGGACAATAGGGTTTATTAAAGAAATTCATTTTGTAGCCTTGATCTATTCTAAATGTGCTTGAACCTATATCAAAACTGCTTATCCCTCCAGCCTTCACTGCACCTATTTGTGTTAATGCATTTCTACCTATTGTTAAACCATTTGATACCACGGTAGATATAAAACCTGCATCATTGCTAAAAGCATTTTTATACTTATGTGGTTCAAAGTTGTACGTATCATTACGCAATGTACCATTTGATCTCATGGATAATTCACCATATACCCAATAACCTCTATCTCCACTAGTGGGTGATGTATTCCATTTTGAGTCGACCCAGTTACCTATATCATTACGATATGCTATTACTCGCACACCCAAACCTATATTTCCTCCAGGAGTTTTCCCCCATATACCCGAACCGTTTGGTTCTACCATTAGACGATTAGCATTAATATTAAAATCACGACCTATACCCCCATTAAAGGTTAAGTTCGCATTTGCCTGATTAACTGTTGGAAAATCTCCCATAAAATAATCTGAAGGCAGGCTTTTGAATTGGCTCTCCATTGAAGCCAAGCTAGGCCAGTTGATATTAAGCGCATCCAGCCCAGTGGGATCAACATTCATCACCGGATTATTACCCGCATACGCATACGGATTTAATCCACCCTCAAGCCTACTTCGCTATCACTACGTCTTGCGCTCGGGCAACGATTATTAATCGTTGCTTCTCCTCGCTCAGGATCAGGCTCCATATAACGGCCCCTTGCGCAACGGCAAAGCAGTGCTTTGCTATTCGTTGCTCAGGGTTGTAGTAGCGATTATGGGTGTAATCCAAGCCACTTTGCTCATCGAAATACTGCCCAGCAATGCGCATTGATGCCTATAGGAATCATAAGACCAGAGTTCTGAACACCACCAGATTCAACAGCTCTTACTATCTATAACCATTTTGTTCTCATTTAAATAAAAACAACCTGAACCATGATAGCCTGCGCCACCATCAATCGAATAAAGATATTGAGTATTTAACTTTAATTGCTTGGGTTTTACAATCTCTTCAAATCCGCTTGGTTTAACGCCGTAAGTCCATTTATAGGTGTAATCATTTTTAAAATTAAACCAACTTATTTTCTTGTTTATCTTAATCTCCCATACTGTCTGTTTCAACGCACCATCAGGAACAGCACTATTATTCATTACATGAAACCTAAAAACATTATCGAGCCTTTTGGCATCACTTTTAGATAGCTCAAATACAATTCCTGTATTGGCATTCCCAGAAACAAGCAAATCAACTATACCAGAGCATGCCACTAACACTGGTATACATAATAAGCTATACAAATAACGCATTACCAGCCACCTCCAGCACCACGGTTTTTCATAATATTAGGCAATCTACCTGTAAATACTCCTACAGCAAAATCATCTGTCTTAAAGATAGAAAGCCGGAAGTAAGTTTTAAGCCCCGCCAATTTGACTGATGGGTTTGACAATACTGCAAGGATTAAGCAAAAAACTTGATCCTTATTTTCTTGGCAAATTTAATATTTTTGAATCAAAAACTTATTTTTAATAACTTAAACTATCCAACTCTCTTGAAACAAGCTCTGGAGAAACAAGATAATCCAGTTCCTTTTGACTCCAAGACGCATACACTTTATTTTTTTCAGTTTCTAATTCATGTTCTTCAAGTGCAAAACGAGCATCATAGATATTAAAAATTTTCATGTGATAAACCTCCTTTAATAAAGGGGCTTTTAAATATTTTAAGTAGAAAAATCCAATAACCAGCTCAGAGTCATAATCACCTACACCTGATAGCTCCATAACAATTGCTGATTTTGCTTCAGGAAATGACTGGCTTAAACTTAATGAACACAGCCAGGGCTTTGGTGATTTAACCTGAGCGATAATTGCGTCAGCCCAACCCTGTAACTCTTCCAAAGTCCAATATTCAGAAGCAGCTATTGCATACAGTGCATTTAAATACATATTTTATCTTCAAGCGGATCTAAAAAAGAGTTCTAGTAATTCATCAATGTAAAACCAGATTGTAAGCCGGTAATTTTTAAATATTAGCAAAATATTAAACGTATCCATTGAAATATATTTTCTTATCTATTCTAAAAGCTCCAAGTGGCCGTGCTAATTTTTGTTTTTGCACAATTAAGCCGATACAATTAAGCCTAAAAATTTATAGTACTTTATAACTCTATGACCATAGCCATTCATAGCACAAAAATCGCCTTCATAGGCCTCGGCCTGATGGGCACACGCATGGCCAAGCGCCTGCTGGATGCGGGTTTTCAGGTGTCAGTCTGGAACCGGACGCCTACTGCCTGCGAACCCTTGTTGCAAGGGGGGGCAAATGCATTACAGCTTGAACAAATAGGCAAAGTTGACATCATCATGCTATGTCTGGCCGATGACCATGCGGTGCAGAGCGTTGTCCAGCAAGTGCTACCCCACTTGCGCAGTGGTCAGGTGATTATTGATTTTTCCAGTTTATCTGTAGCAACCACGGTGCAAATGGCCAGTCAGGTGGCAGCAAAACACGTGGCGTGGATTGATGCGCCCGTATCGGGTGGCGTAATGGGTGCTGAAACCGGCACACTGGTGATTTTTGCCGGTGGCGATCAGCAACAGGTACAAGCGATGCAGCCAGTATTGGCCCCCCTGTCGCAGCGCGTAACCTATATGGGCAACAATGGCACGGGTCAGGCCACCAAAATTTGTAATCAATTGATTGTCGCGGCCAGTAGTACGCTCATTAGCGAAGCCGTGGAATTGGCTCGACGTGCTGGCGTTGATACCACGTTGCTGGCACCGGCACTGGCGGGTGGCTTTGCCGACTCCAAACCCTTGCAGATTTTAGCACCACGCATGGCAACCCAGTCATTTACACCGGTACAATGGAAAGTTCAAACTTTAGCCAAAGATTTGAACAATGCAGTGCAACTGGCGCGCAGTCATCAGTTAGATATTCCGGTAGCTAGCATGGCACTTTCCCGGGTTGAAAAACATCAGCAACACGGGCATAGTGAAGATGACTTATCCAGTCTTATTTTGCTGCACACTACATCACGCTAATTCGCGTACAGATTCCTGAATAGGTCTTAGTCCATGCTGCATTTTTCTGCCAATCTATCCCTGCTGTTTACCGAAGTGCCCCTCATTGAGCGGTTTGCGCTGGCCAAACAGCACGGATTTGATGCGGTGGAAATTCAGTTTCCCTATGAACTTGATATTGATGAACTAACCCAGCAATTAAAGCAGCACCAGCAACAACTGGTCTTGATCAATGTTCCGGCAGGTGACCTGATGCAGGGCGGTGACGGGCTGGCCTGTGTGCCGGGTCGCGAACATGAATTCCGGCAAGCCGTATTTCAGGCCATCCGTTATGCCAGTGCGCTGAATGTGCCTTGTGTCAATATTCTGGCTGGGCGCCAGTCGGTGCATGCCGATTTGCTGCCCTGCCTTGAAACCATGGCCAAGAACCTGCGTTTTGCCTGTCATGAGATGAGTAAGGCTGGCATTACGCCGGTGTTTGAAATCATCAATGGCATTGATATGCCCCGTTTTTTAATCCAGACCGTGGCGCAGGCACAGGAGATGATGGAGGCGGTGAACCATCCCGCCCTGAAAATACAGTTTGATTGCTATCATTTGGCCATGATGCATGAACCGATCCTGCAAAGCCTGCAGGAAAATATGTATCACATTGGGCATATCCAGTTTGCCGACTACCCCAACCGCCATGAACCCGGCACAGGTGAAATTAACTTTAGTGCCATTTTTGAGTTTATCCAGAATTCCAGTTATTTTGGCTATACTGGCGCTGAATACCGGCCGTCCGGGGTCACGGTAGATAGCCTGCACTGGTATAAACCCTTTGTGCAATAATCCTTCAAATAGTTAGTTATCGTTAAAGAAAATTTAAACTATTCATCCTAAAAACTTAGTCATCAGCATTTATTAATACCCTTAGAGAAAGTGAAAATCACATGGCTCAAATTAAAATTTATGCCTTGGCAACTACAATTACCCAGCATCGGCAAGCGTTATCAACAGCCATTCATGCCGCACTAATAAGCACGCTAAACTATCCGGTTGAAAAGAAGTTTCAGCGGTTTATTGCTTTAGCGCCAGAAGATTTCATTTTTCCGGCTGACCGTAGCGAGCAGTACACCATTGTTGAAATTTGCATGTTTGAAGGCCGCAGTACTGCCAGTAAAAAAGCCTTTATTCAGCAAATTTTTGCCAATATTGCGCAACACTGCGGCATTGCAGCGCAGGATGTTGAAATCACCATTAGTGAAACACCGCGGCACAACTGGGGCATTCGCGGGCAATGCGGTGATGAGTTAAGCCTGAACTATAAGGTAGAGGTTTAGCACGGTTTGCAGCGATAAAAACACGGCATATCAATGTAAACGCATGCCGCTTAAACTCTCATTCGTTAAGCCACAAACGTTTGCCACGTGACGCTGCCCAGCACCGTGTGCAAGGTCATTTTAAGCTCATCACCGGATGCCAGCGCGGCCACACCTGCTGGTGTTCCGGTCATGACCACATCCTCCACTTCCAAGGTAAATACCTGACTAATATCCACCAGCAATTCCACCACGCCAAATAGCATGTCGGCGGTGTTGCCCTGCTGGCGCACTTCATCATTGACACTGAGCTCAAAGCTGGTTTTGCCAAGGTCGCACAGCATATCGGGCGCCAGCCACTGACCCAGCACGCAAGCACCATCAAAGGCCTTGGCACGTTCCCATGGCTGGCCTTTTTGTTTAAGCTGGTTTTGCAGGTCACGCAGGGTCAAGTCCAAACCCAGCGTCACCCCAGCAATAGCAGCCTGTGCCTGTTCACGCGTGGCATTTTTGAGGCGCCGGCCAATGCGGATCGACAGCTCGCACTCAAAATGACATTCGCCCAGATCACGGTTCCATGCAATGCCCTGCTCTAGCCCAATCACACTACTGGGCGGCTTTAAAAACAGCACGGGCGTTTCTGGCACGTCATTGCCCAGTTCACGGGCATGTTCGGCATAATTACGGCCTACACAAACAATCTTGCTGGGTAGTGGAGAATTGGTCTGGGTACTTAGCGGATTCATCACAGCGTCCTACGGCTTTAAACAGTATCAATGTAATCGGCTATGGATTGCCTGAATAGCCGTTTTGCCCAAAAATTAATCTTGTTGACTGATGAAAGAAATCTATTAAGGCACTTAGAAAACTATGCGCAGGGAGAAAAATCTAAAAAAACATTAGTGCCAGCATCAATCCCACCAGCAGCAAAACCAGAATACCGATAGCCAGACTATGGCGGCTTTTATTGGCCGTAATACCAATGGACGCACTAGTAGCGGACAGCATATGCTGTTGTTCATATGCTTCCACCAGTTCTTTGCTTTGCTTTAAACCAAGACCAGTTTGCTGGCGTACTATCTTAATAGCTTCTATCTTACGGCCACGACTTAAGGCAGCAATAGCCTGTGTGGACAATGATGAGTTTGCATTGGATGCTTGGCGCTCGGGTTGAGGCATCGTCATATTGGTCTCCCTGATTGTTTAAGCCACTGGGTGAAAGTCTGCTCATTCAAAGCTGTCAATTGAAACTTAGACATTTAAACATCGGGATTCAAACCTAGCAATGGACACCTTTCAACTAAAACCAAACTATAGGGATCTGCGTCATCTTTAAAACACGGCTGATACGCATAGGCCACTGCCCAGCGGTCATATGAACTCATTTACCGACCGTATAACAACGGGCTTAATTCAGTCTTAAGGTTTTAATGCAAAACCACATCATCCACCTTGTCAGTTTTATGGTGCTCGCCAAAACGATCCACAATGGTAGCACTCGCTGCATTCAGCCCAAGCACTTCTACCATACTGCCCTGCTTGCGCAACTTGAATACGACTTTGTCCAGTGCCGCTACCGCTGTCACATCCCAAAAATGCGCCTGCTGCACATCAATAATAATGTGGGGCAAGGTTTCACTAAAATCAAATGACTGAATAAACGGATGACTAGAAGCAAAAAATACCTGTCCAGTGACTGTATAAATGCGACATTGGCCTGCATCCTCCAGCTGGCTACTGACTGCCATAAAATGACCAATCTTGTTGGCAAAAAACACTGAAGCCAGCAGCACGCCACAAAACACACCTAGCGCCAGATTATGGGTAGCCACCACGACCGCCACAGTCACCAGCATGACAATATTGCTGGACAATGGATACTGTCGAATGCGAGTAATTGACTGCCAGTTAAAGGTGCTTATGGACACCATAATCATCACGGCCACCAGCGCCGCCATGGGAATAATTTTAATCCAGTCACTTAAAAACACCACCATGATCAGCAGCAACAAACCCGCCAGAAAGGTAGACAACCGGGTGCGTCCACCGGATTTAACGTTAATCACCGACTGGCCAATCATGGCACAACCTGCCATACCACCCAGCAATCCTGTGGCAATATTGGCAATGCCCTGCCCCTTGCACTCACGGTTTTTATCACTGTTGGTATCGGTCATGTCATCTACAATAGTTGCGGTCATCAGCGATTCCAGTAAGCCCACCGCCGCCAAGCCCAGCGAATACGGCAAAATGATCAGCAAGGTGTCCATGTTCAACGGCACTTGTGGCCATAAAAAAATTGGCAGTGTATCCGGCAGTTCACCCATGTCCCCGACCGTACTGACGTGCCAGCCCATGAGTACACTAAACGCCGTAATGGCCAAAATGCACACCAGTGGCGAGGGAATAATACGGCCAATTGTAGGGGCATAGGGAAACAGGTAAATAATGCCCAGTCCGGCCGCTGTTAAGGCATAGACATGCCATGTGACATGAATCAGGTGCGGCAATTGCGCCATAAAAATCAGGATCGCCAGCGCATTAACAAAGCCCACCACCACCGAACGCGACACAAAGCGCATCAGTGACCCCAGTTTTAAGAAACCGGCAATCACCTGAATCAAACCTGTCAGCAAGGTGGCAGCCAGCAGATATTGCAAGCCATGTTCCTTGACCAGCGTGACCATGAGCAGCGCCATCGCACCGGTAGCTGCTGAAATCATGGCTGGCCGGCCACCAAAAAATGAAATTACCACCGCCATGGAAAACGAGGCATACAACCCAATTTTGGGATCAACCCCGGCAATAATCGAAAAGGCAATGGCTTCTGGAATTAGCGCCAACGCCACAACCATACCGGACAGCACATCGGCACGCACATTGGAAAACCATTGCTGTTGAATGGAAGCAAACATATTAAAAACTCAATAAAACTGAAAATCTGGCTAGGCTGACTAAACCTATAACCGGTGAACGCCAGTGCGCCACACTCATCACATGAAAAACGCAGGGCAAATCTGCAAAAGCCTGCATCAGACAGACCAATAAAATTTTTAAATTTTTGAAAATTAAGGTGACGTAGGCTGGTGTAGCGGATGACAGTGCATAAGCAATAAAGCGGAAACACAAATATGAATGGATTTTAGCACAATTCTGCCGTTTTTCTGCACGATCTTGCTCTAGAATAACCAATCACGGAACACGTCGATTAGGATATCACATGCATACGATGATAAAAAAAGCCATGTTGAATAAAGCTGCGCCAGTCATTGGCTTAGGTCTAATGATGAGTGTGAGCAGCCACGCCGCGATGGTGAACTGGCAAGATACCATGCCCTCGTCCATCAAACCTTTTGCAGGCAATGCCGCACAACTGGCACGACTAGTAGACAATGACATCATGGTGTATAGCCATCCTGCCCAATCACTGAATGTTCCCAGCAAAAAAGGCATATTGCATTATAACAATGCGCGCTTTAGTTCAGCCGCCATCATTGTACCTGCCAAACCGGAACAGGTAAAACAGCTACTGGCGCAATATTCCGGCTATGCTGGCCTGTTCCCGACCCTAACCAAAGCTACCGTGATTGAGCAATCTGGCAACATGACCCAAATGAAATATCGCATTCATGTGCCAGTGCCCATTCCGATCCTTAGCTTCAATGAAGACGTGGTGATGCAGCATCAGGTCAATGCCAATAGTATTCAAACGTTGATTTTAGATTCACCTATCCAGTATGGCATGGGTAAGTTTGAGTGGTTTCCGGTCGATAGTACCCATACGCTGGTCACACTGACCCAATGGGGTGATTTGGATAAGCCCAAGGGTTTCTTGGTCAGTACAATTTTAAAGGCCATTCCTGAGGTCAAACAGGGCATTCCGCAAAGTGTAGACACCTTTGTGCTAGAAACCCTTAAACGCAAATTTGATCCAGATGGCAAATTGCCTACCCAAGGGCCGCGCCAATTGCCTTACAAAAAGCTGCAACAGGATGAAATTCAACTGGTACAACAACTCAATGCCCGCTCCGGCAGTCCGGTCATGTTTATTCATCGCCCAGTGAACATGCCGTACAGCAACCGAGCGGAAGCACTGCAATTTGTCAGCACTTACGCCACCTTGCGAGCATCCACAGCACGCAGCGCACAGGTATTGGGTTCACCGGCCAACTTCAAAAATATGTTTAGTCAGGTCAGTAAAGTCGAGGTAAAACCGCTCGGCAATCAGGCCAGTGAAGCCGCAGTTACGGTTAAAGTCGGTCTTGGCGTGATTGCCATTCCCTTTAAGATTAACCTGCGTTATTACAATGAACCGAACAACAAGCTGTATTATCAAGCCAATGGCGGTGATATTGAATACATGCAAGGCCAGATGCAATTTAGCCCGCTCCCCGGTACACAGTCCAGTCCGCAAACTTTTTTAAGTATGACCAGTGCTGGCAAGATTGGTGATAACGCACCGTTTTTACTCAAAATTGGCAAATCATTGCCTTATTCGGATCTGTTACCCACGGTAGGCGGTGCGCCGGTATTTATTTATAAGGCCAATAACTATCTGGCCAAGTCAGCGGCTTAACGTTATTTTTCAGTTAGGGCAAGCATTAAGCAAAGGTAGCCTTTCAAAAAATTGAAATTCTAATGCTTGCTTTAATCGCTAAAAACTCCATTAACAAAATTTTTTATATACAGCATATTGGAATGTATTCTCTAGAACTATATTCTCTGGACTGTCTTCATCTTTGAAACTAAGAATATTACCATCTAAACTGTAAGTAGCTAGTGAATCTAAGTAGTATTTTGCTGAATCACATAAAATGACAGTATTAGATATGATTTCAACTGAAGTTACGATTTTGTATTTATATGCCACTCTTTTAGGACTTGACAAAAGGGTAAAAGAATCAAAATCAAAAAATATTTCACCTTGATTTTTACCAATATCCATCCAAGTAGAAGCTAATGCGATTGAATTAAAAAAAAGCCCAGTTACTACTATAATAAAATATTTCATTAATCAATTTCCTTAATTCTTAATGCCGAAAAATATCAATAGTAATACCTATCGGATGTAACTGATAATTAAAACCATAATTTTTATTTTCTTGAATTATAGCCTGTATTGCACTCGTAATAGCTTGTGGACAATAATGCATCAAAACATTAATAGTCTGGTCTTTAATAACTTTCTCTTCTATAAAAATAGCTATTTTTCCTCTAACACAATCATTTATTATTTTATAAGATTTTGTGTACTCATAATCATTTAAAATTTTTAAAATTGTATCACTTGGAGTATCAAAGCCATCGCGTAAATTTTCCAATCTTGAATATACTTCATTAGATATTCGAATAGGCTTACTCATAAAATTATCTCACATATGTTTTGCACATTGTAACTTTGTTACATATTTAAAACAAGTGAATAACTTACTCTTTTAATATTTTTTGCCATTTGCCTGTTGTTTTTTTTAAATTTCTCTGTTTAATTAATGCTTCTTTAAATTTTAAATTTACACCAATTGGCGAATATACCTACCTGCTACTACAGCAAACAGCATGGACTGGGCAAGCTTAAAACTGGTGTTTCAGCCTGTCACTAAAAACCGCATCAAACACTGGTATCTGGTGGGAGTAGTGCATGACCAGTGGACGATTTAGGGTTTTTTACTTATAAATTGACCACGCGCTTGGGCTGTAACTGCTGCTCATCATTCACTACACCTAAGCCCAAAAACCGCTCACCGGCAAATACCAGTATTTCACCCTGCGGCAAACCACTCAGCATCACAGCCTGCCCACGGCAAAAATACACATCCTCACCATGCTCAAGGTTGACACGGGGAAAGTCTTTCACAGATTCATACACCGGCAATAACAAGCTATCCCGTTGCTGCTCGGTCAGGCTTTCCAGATACTCAATGCTAATGCCATTACGATCTGGGCCTTCATTTAATGTAAAATGCCCAGTGGTGGTGCGATGCAGGGCTTTGACATACGCTCCAGAACCCAGCGCCTTGCCAATATCTTCAGCCAGCGTGCGAATATAAGTACCCTTGCTACAGCGCACTTGCAGGCTAATTGTATCTTGGGTAAAACCCAGCAACTCTAGCTGATAAATTGTCACTGGCCGCGCTGGCCGCTCAATTTCGATACCCGCACGTGCCAGCTCATACAGGGGTCTGCCATCTTTTTTTAAGGCGGAATACATTGGGGGTACTTGCATAATTGGGCCACGCAAACCCGATAACGCCTGCTCAATCACTGCTTCTGATAAAGCAGGAATGGCAAATTGCTCCACCACCTCACCTTCAGCATCAGCAGTGGTGGTGGTCGCTCCCAGTTGAATGGTGGTCTGATAGGTTTTATTGGCATCCAGCAGGTAATGCGAAAACTTGGTGGCCTCACCCAGACAAATCGGCAGCAAACCGGTGGCCAGTGGATCAAGTGCACCCGTGTGTCCGCCCTTTTCCGCCCTGAAAATCCAGCGGACTTTTTGCAAGGCGGCATTGGAACTAATGCCCAGCGGCTTGTTCAGTAAAATAATGCCATTCACGGGTCGGCGCTGGATTTTCTGGCGAGGCTGCTTCATGGGCAATACAATGTTCAGGCAAATATCAGCGCGCATTCTAGCAAAATCAGCTTCAAGATGCAGAATAGTCCTTACTGATTTTTATGGTTGATGACGCAAATCAAATTGCTCAGCGCGCCTTCAAGCTGGCGCTACAACTGGATGAGTATATTGCAGTGCAACAAGCCGTTTATGAAAATGGCTTGCTCAAGGTGGATTTACAGCGGGTGATCCCTGAGGAAAAACTACCGTGTAAAATTGTCATTCAGGCAACACAGAATCAACAGCAAACACTAGAGCATGCGCAAACTGTCATTGCTACCGAACAGTAATGCCTACTATTAATCCTTGCAATAAGCAAAAAAACCACGAATTATCGTGGCTTTTTTATACAGATATTTAACAGCAATAGTGCTAATTATTGGTCTGTATTGTCAATTCCAGAACTGTCGGTGACGTCATCGCTTGATTCATCAGGACGTACTGCCTTGGCAATCAAATCCATCATGTAATTGCCATGTGCCGTCACATTGTCATAATGAAAACGTAAACGTGGGGTAATCCGAGTTTTAATCCGGCGACCCAGTTCCTGACGCAAGAAGCCAGCCGCACCGTTTAACACATCCAGTGTATCCTGATGTGCCTGTGCGTTTTGATCATTGATCAGTTCACGGCCCATCACAGTCACATAGACATCAGAATAGCCCATATCCGGACTGACCTTAATGCCGGAAATAGTGACCAGACCGCCCAGACGTGGATCTTTTAACTCTGAGCGGATCAGGTCAGACAGCTCACGCTGCACCTGATCGCCCATGCGTTTTAATCGTTGGCTACCCGCCATTAAAGACTCCGTGCAATTTGTTGAACGTCGTACACTTCAATCTTGTCCAGTTCCTGAATGTCGTTATAGCCTTTTACTGCCAGACCACATTCAATCCCTGCACGCACGTCGTTCACATCATCTTTATGACGACGCAGTGATTCCAGTTCACCTTGGAATACCACCACATCATTACGCAGCACGCGGATTGGCTTGTTGCGGTAAATCGTTCCTTCCATCACCATACAGCCTGCTGCTGCACCAAACTTGCTAGAACGGAATACCTGACGAACCTGCGCCACGCCCAGAATGGTTTCACGATGTTCTGGCGCCAGCTTGCCACTCATAGCGGCCTTGACGTCATCAATCATCTCGTAAATCACGCTGTAATAACGTAAGTCTACACCGTCCTGATCACACTTGATGCGGGCTGCACCATCGGCACGCACGTTAAAGCCCAGTAACACGGCATCAGAAGATTCTGCCAGTGACACATCAGATTCGGTAATCGCACCAACACCTGAGCTAATGATCCGAACATGCACATCATCAATGGATAGGTCATTCAAGGCTGCACTAATAGCTTCCAGTGTACCGCGCACATCGGTTTTCAAGACCAGATTAACGGTTGGCACATCTTTCTTGCCCATTGACGCCATGATATTTTCCAGACGCATGGCGCTAGCACGTTCCAGACGGTTTTGACGCTCACGGGCACCACGGAAATCAGCCACTTCACGGGCTTTTTTCTCATCGCTAACTACAAGCACTTCATCACCGGCATTTGGCGCTTCTGGCAAACCCAGAATTTCCACAGGAATTGATGGGCCAGCCGATTTAATGGGCTTGCCATTTTCATCGCTCATGGCACGCACACGACCATAGGATGCACCCGCCAGTACCAGATCACCCACATTCAAGGTACCTTTTTGTACTAGAATGCTGGCTACTGCACCACGGCCTTTGTCCACACGCGCTTCAATCACCACGCCTTGCGCTGCACCTTCATCAGATGCGGTCAGTTCCAGCAATTCAGCCTGAATGGAAATTAGATCCAGCAACTCATCAACGCCTAGACCGCTATGGGCAGATACCAGCGCAACGGGTACATCACCACCCCATTTCTCAGGCACAAGCTGCTTGGCAGTTAGTTCATTCAATACGCGGTCTGGATCAGCACTTTCCTTGTCCATCTTGTTGATGGCAACAATGATTGGCGTTCCGGCAGCACGCGCATGGTCAATGGCTTCAGCAGTTTGTGGCATTACACCATCGTCTGCTGCGACAACCAGTACCACAATATCGGTTGCCTTGGCACCGCGTGAACGCATAGCGGTAAATGCCGCATGGCCTGGGGTATCAAGGAAAGTAATAATGCCTTTGTCAGTTTCGACATGATAAGCACCGATATGCTGGGTAATCCCGCCTGCTTCACCAGCCGCAACCTTGGCGCGACGAATGTAATCCAGCAGGGATGTTTTACCATGGTCAACGTGACCCATGATAGTCACTACTGGCGGACGGGTTTTTTCAGCACCACGCTCTTTACGCGCAGCTTCCATCAGGTTGTCTTCCATGGCGGTATCACTGACCAGCACTGGATTGTGGCCTAACTCTTCAACCACCAGCGATGCGGTAGACTGATCAACACTTTGATCCTGCGTCACCATTTCACCCATTTTCATCAGGGTTTTAATGACTTCGCGTACCTTCACAGCCATTTTCTGCGCCAGATCAGCAACCACAATGGTTTCACCAATCTGCACATCATAAACCTGCTTTTCAACTGGTTTTTCAAAGCCATGCTTGTTGGGCTGGCTGGACTTTAAGCCACGTTTGTTGGGCTGGAAGCTTTGCTCTTCCTGACCACGACTCTTGCCACGGCTCTTGCCACCACGTGAATTGGTTGTTGCACCACCACGCTTGATTTCACGGTTTTCTTTGTCAAATGACTCTTCATAAGCACGACCAACCAGACCAGCGGCCAGTGGTGTATTGTCCTCAACCACTTTAATGCTAATGTCATCGCTGGCATACTTGGTCGCCATTTGACGCATTTGTTCCAGTGTTCGTTTTTGTGCTTCTTCAGCGGCCACACGACGTGCAGCTTCTTCAGTGGCTTTGAGACGCGCTTCTTCGATCTCGCGGGATTTTTTCTCTTCCGCAGTCTCGGACTTGCCACGAACTTCAGTTTTGCGTGACTCTGCCTTGCGACCTTCCGGTTTGGCAGGCGCTTTAGCAGGTGCACTGACAATAGCATCGCCATTGCGCTTTCTTACTACTACCTCAGTCTTGGCACTGCCACCCGCCTTGTTATCCGACTGATGGGCAGCACGCATGGCATCCAGCGTGGCCTTTTGGCGCGCATCTGCTTCCACACGTGACTGGCTATGAGCATTTTCGCGTGCCACCATATCCGCACGCGCTTTATCGGCAGCTTCAGACTTGGCTTTAACTTCGGCGGCCAGTGCTGCTGGATCAGGTTTTACAAACGTATGTTTTTTACGCACTTCAACATTAATGGTTTTGGCCTTACCACTGGTACTGGCAACCTTCGCCGTACTGGTGGTTTTGCGCTTTAATGTAATATTGGTGTTGGCAGGTGCCTGACCATGGGAACGTTTCAAATAAGCGACCAGTTGCTCTTGCTCTGATTCAGAAATAATGGCGTCTGCATTGCGGCCGGGCAAGCCAGCTTCTGTCAATTGCTCGAGCAGCTTCTCGACTGGACGCCCCACATTTTTTGCCAATTCTTTTACGGTTTTGTCCGTCATAATGCTCTACCCCTAGTTAAACCATGATTCACGGGCTTTCATAATTAAATGACCAGCCCTTTGGGGATCCAGGCCTTCTATATCGGCAATATCATCTATTGCTTGGTCGGCCAAATCATCTACTGTCACAACACCAAGTGCGGCTAGTGCAAAAGCCAACTCCCGGGTCATGCCTTCCATATTTAGTAGCTCTTCGCTTGGATCCTGAATGCTTTCCTGCTGCAACAGGGCATCTGCGATAGCTACTTCTTTGGCACGGCTTTGCAAAAGCTGTACCGTATCTTCATCCAGCTCAATTTCTTCAAAGGTTTCAGCGGGTACATAGGCCACTTCATCAATGGAAGTAAAGCCCATATCGACCAGCGCCATCGCCATGTCTTCATCCAGCTGTAAACGCTCAACAAACATATCAATATACTGTTGCGCCTCAGAAGCCTGACGTTCGCGATATTCGTCTTCAAGCATCATATCCAGCTTATAGCCGGTCAGCTCAGAGGCGAGTCGCACATTTTGACCCTGTGAACCGATGGCACGCGCCAACTGATCACTGGTAGCAAAAATAATATCAGCACTTTTAGTATCTTCATCCAGCACAATACTGGATACATCGGCCGGTTCCAGCGCACTGGCAATATATTGTGCCGGATCGTCAGACCACACCACAACATCAATACGCTCACCGTTCAATTCCTGCTGTACCGCCTGAATACGAGTACCGCGCATGCCAATACAGGCACCTACCGGATCAATCCGGTGATCATTGGTTTTCACGGCAATCTTGGCACGCACACCGGGCTGGCGAGCAGCGGTCTTGATCTCAATAATTTCTTCGCTAATCTCTGGCACTTCTTTGCGCATCAATGCAATCAGCATTTCCGGGCGTGCCCGTGAAAGCAGTAGCTGAGCGCCACGACCTTCGCGGTTGACATTATACAAAATGGCATTGATGCGCTGCTTAGGACGCAACAATTCTTTGGGCAACATTTCCTCACGGGCCAGATAACCCTCGGCATTGTCACCCAGATCAATAATGAAGCCATCTTTGGTTTGCTTTTTCACTTCACCGTAAATCAGCTCACCTACCCGTGAGGCGTACTGGTCAGCTACCATGGCACGCTCAGCTTCACGAATTTTCTGAACAATCACCTGCTTGGCAATCTGCGCAGCAATACGACCAAAATCAATGGACTGAACCTGTTGCTCACGAATGTCACCAATTTTCCATTCGTTTTGATCCAGATCAGTGATGGCATCCTGACAAGCAGGCATTTCATGATCTTCGTCCGCAACCACTTCCCATTGACGAAAAGTTTCGTAATCACCAGTTTTACGGTCGATTGACACCCGAAGCTCAGCTTCTTCGTCTACAGTACCTTCATAAAATTTCTTTTTGGTAGCCGCCACCAGCGCCTGTTCCAGCGCCTCGAAGATTGCTTCGCGGGGTACACCTTTTTCGTTACTAACCGTTTCAACAACGGTAAGAATTTCGCGACTCATGATGTCACCTTTTAATCAATTAAACCTGTTATAAATCAGTTTGCTTTATATGCATCCTAAAGGCGGCTTGCTTCATTCACATGAATTGCGGCGGATCAATCCTCATACACCAGATTGGCTTTATCAATATTATCGCCATCAATCGTCAAACGCTGATCTTCAACCTCTACCGTAATATCCTGCCCAGTCACCTCAAGCAAGGTGGCAACCATCTTACGACGATTAGCCACCGCCGAAATCAGGCGCAGGGCGATTTTCTGGTGAATATAAGGCTGCATTTGCGATAGGTCAAAAAATGGCCGATCCCAACCCGGAGAAGAAACTTCCAGCGCATATTCCCCAGAAATGGGATCATGCACATCCAGTACGCCGCTCACCTGATGGGTAACCTTCACACAGTCCTGAACACCAATGCCACGACCAACCTCCTCCTCTGCTTCAGCAGCATCAGAAATTGGGGCATCGGTCGAGCCAACCAACGGCTCAGCCGCAGTTGTGTCGTCCTGATTTTCGGGCTTATCAATATAGATACGTAACAGCGAGCGTTTGCCCTGAGGCGTAAATTCAATCCCCCACAGCGTTACACCACAGGCGGCGACAGCAGGAGCAATCAAATCATACAAGGCTTGAGTTTTTGCAGAAAACTTCATTTATCTTCTTTAAAACAGGTAGGTTAGAAACTTGATGGGTCATCAGAAGTCGATGCAAGCGTTCATGCGCCACACCTGAGTTTAAGAAAGTTTCAGGCCGCGGCAGCAATTGATTTTTTGCTTATCCATCACCGTTAGGCTACTACATGACAAATAAAAAATGGGCGACATCGCCCACTTTATCAATACCTATAAACCTGATTGTTTACTACCAAACATATTTATAGTACTGAACAAAAAGGCTCAACCATGTGAGCCTTTTTTAAATATGGTAGCGGGAGCTGGATTTGAACCAACGACCTTCGGGTTATGAGCCCGACGAGCTACCAGACTGCTCCATCCCGCATCAACAGGCACGTATTATATACCGGCCTTCGCTTTTGTCAATGATTAATTTTAAAAACCATTCACAATGCATTACTTGCTATTTACCATATATCCATAAAAATCAACTCGATATATGGTACGAGGGAAGAGACTCGAACTCTCACGCCGTTAGGCACTACCACCTCAAGGTAGCGTGTCTACCAATTCCACCACCCCCGCAGCAAGGCAGCCATTCTATGCGACCTCTGCATAAAAAGGAAGTTAATTTGTAGGGGTTTTTGAACCTGCTGCATTGATTGATGAAGTTTCAACCACTGGTTTGGCAGAATCCGTAGGTAACGTCGGTGCAGGCTGGCTGCCCGGCAATTCATACAAACGGGAAACATTATGTCTAGCAAAAATCGCCAGCGTTACACTGGTAATAAAGAAAATGGCTACCATCACGGCCGTGGCTCGCGTTAAAAAAGTGGCACCACCCGACGCACCAAATACCGTAGCAGCACCACCGCCACCAAATGAAGCGCCAGCTTCCGCTCCTTTGCCTTGCTGAATCAGGATCAGGCCGATCATGGACAGGGCAACCAAAATATGAACCACCAGTACAAGCGTTTCCACTGTTTTCTCCTACCCGACCTTGCTGTTATGACTAAAAGCCTGGGCAATTTTAATAAATGAACTTGCATCCAGTGATGCGCCACCCACCAGTGCACCGTTGATATTAGCACAGGCAGCCAGAGATGCGGCATTATCCGGTTTTACACTGCCGCCGTAAAGTATTGGCACATCAACAAGCGACGGATGATGATGATGTAAACCGGCACGAATCGCAGCATGCATAGTTTCAGCATCCTGCGGACTCGCGGTTTTGCCGGTTCCAATGGCCCAGACCGGCTCATACGCCATAATGAGTTGTTGCTGCCAATCCTGCAAAGAAAGACTGTCAAACACCTCATCAATCTGCTGCAACACCACTTGCTCTGCCTGCCCTGCTTCACGCTCAGCCAGCGTTTCGCCCACACAAAAAATAACTTTCAATCCGGCATTGATAGCAGCTTGCAGTTTCTGCCGTAAAATCGTGGCATCTTCCTGATACAGGCTGCGACGTTCTGAATGGCCGATTAGGGTTATGCCAATCATGGCCTTCGCGAGCAATTGTGCTGATAGGTCACCGGTATAGGCACCGGTATCTGCAAAACGGGAAATATCCTGCGCCACCAGCTGAATAGCACTATTTGCTTGCTGGAGCTGCTGTTGAACCGGCAGCAGGTGCAAAAAAGTAGGCGCAATGGCCAGATTGACATCGGTTATTTGTGCCTGAGCAACCTGATCAATTAATTGTTGGGTTAACTGTTGTTGTTCTAATGGCGTTGCTGGATTCATTTTCCAGTTTCCAATCACCCAGGGCGTAAAGGGTGTAGCCTTGCTGCTCAGCATAGACAAGATTAATCCAATTTAGTAAAACTACGCGCATTCTAACTTAAAACGATCGATTATTTTAATGACACCACAATTTATATCCCTAAAATTTATCCATAATATCGGTTATATACTACTTCTTATGTTGGCTAATTCCTTAAAAACCCAACGTCATTGGGGATTAATCTTTAAGATGTTACTCATGGGCTTGCCTCTATACTCAACCAGTCTATGGGCTGAAACCGTACAACGCTGGCAGGACAGCTCAGGTCAATGGCATTTTGGCGATCAGGCTGCAGCCAAAGGCCATGCCAGCAAGCCAGTTTTGGTGACCACACCCATTTCTATTATTAAAAACGAACAACCTGTGATAGCAGGCGGCATCAAAGCAAGTCCTAAATCCAGAAGAGTCAGCGCGAGAAAATCCACAAAAAAATATAGTGCCAGATCTACAAGTCCCGCGCCAACTGGTCATTGTGACCAATTACGTCAGCAGCTTCACCAACAACCAGATCATTTATCTGCGAAACGCAACAAAGCTTCAGATGCGCAGACTCTCGCCTCGCGCTATGAACATGAATGCATTGCTGGACAATATTTCAGCAACTAAACAGGTTAGCAGAACAGCTTTAAACTGCACTTTTTATTACTGCAAAATACTTTGGATCAATTACCATAAAGAATAAATTGAAATTTAAAGAGTAAAAACACATATGTTAATTAAACAGCCATCGACCTCTGAAGTGGCAAACATGTCAGAAGCACACATCACAGCAGGGATTTATCGTCATTATAAAGGTCAGCGCTATCAGGTACTGTATTGCGCCCGACATAGTGAAACCGAAGAGTGGCAAGTGGTATATCGCTGTTTGTATGGCGAATTTTCGATGTGGGTCAGACCATTTACTCTTTTTACCCAACAGGTCAGGCTTGAAAATGGTGAAATGGTGCCACGCTTTGCACTAGAAATTGCCACTGAGTTCACAACTGCAAGCTCAAACAGAGTTTAACAGTCGATTGTGCTGCTAGAGTGCCTGAGTTATAGTGTTTAATTATCAGGGATGGTCAACGTATTATATATGACAGCGTATCTGTTAAGGTGGGATGTCCATGGCTGCTGAACAAACAACAACGATTTCATTTGGTGGTCTGGCACGACGACTAGTCAATGACGGGGTGGTCACTGCTGCCAATATGCAGCGGGCAATTAGCGAATCACAACGCGATAAAACCACATTAGTAACAGCGTTAGTGACCAATATTGGTGTATCTGCTCGTCAGATTGCCAATATTATTGCCCAAGAATTTGGTGATCCGCTGTTTGATCTTGATGCGCTAGATAACGACGCCATTCCCAGCGATATTGTTGAAGAAAAAATAATTCGTCAGTTTGCCGTATTGCCAATTTTTAAGCGGGGTAACCGTCTTTCTATTGCCATGAGTGACCCTACCCGTGTAGAAGCCATTGATGCTATTCGCTTTAACAGCAAGCTAATGGTCGATACGGTGGTGGTTGAGGAAGACAAGCTACAGCGTTTGATTGAAAAGCTCTACGCCGGTGCCAGCAATTTCGCCAATTTTGGCGATGACGGCATGGATTTTGATCTTGAAGTCGATTCCGTCGATAATCAAAGTGGCAAGGACGACGACGAAGGACCTGCTGCTGATGAAGCACCGATTGTCAAATTTGTAAATAAATTACTGATTGATGCCATTCGTATGGGTGCATCAGATTTGCATTTTGAGCCGTATGAAAAAAGTTACCGGGTACGCTACCGGGTAGATGGCGTCATGCGTGAAGTGGCCAAACCACCAGTGCAGCTTGCTACACGTCTGGCAGCCCGTTTAAAAGTCATGTCACAAATGGATATTTCTGAAAAACGTGTGCCGCAGGATGGCCGGATCAAACTTAAGATATCCAAGAATAAAGCCATTGATTTTCGGGTTAACTCCCTACCTACGTTGTTTGGTGAAAAGCTGGTATTGCGTATCCTAGATCCATCAAGTGCCATGCTGGGTATTGATGCACTAGGCTATGAGCCTGAGCAAAAAGCCTTATTTATGGATGCGCTGGATAAACCCCAAGGCATGTTGCTCATTACTGGTCCGACTGGCTCGGGTAAAACCGTATCGCTATACACTGGTATTAACATCCTCAATACCGTTGAAAATAATATTTCAACTGCGGAAGATCCGGTGGAAATTAACCTTGAAGGCGTCAATCAGGTCAACGTTAACCCCAAAGTCGGCTTAACCTTTGCTACTGCCCTAAAGTCATTTTTGCGGCAGGATCCCGACATCATCATGGTGGGTGAGATTCGTGATCTGGATACTGCAGAAATTGCCATTAAGGCGGCACAAACTGGTCATATGGTGTTATCTACCTTGCATACCAACAGTGCACCAGAAACTTTAACCCGTTTGCGCAATATGGGCGTACCATCATTTAATATTGCCACCTCAGTCAATTTGGTAATTGCACAGCGTCTTGCCCGTCGACTTTGTAGCAGTTGTAAAAAACCGGTGGATATTCCTGCGCAAAGCCTTAAGGAAATGGGATTTACTGATGAGGATATTGCGACGGGCTTTACAGTGTATCAGCCCGTTGGCTGTACTGAATGCCGTGATGGCTACAAAGGCCGTGTAGGGATTTATGAAGTGATGAAAGTGAATTCAGAGATTGCCCGGCTCATTATGGAAGATGGCAATGCCATTGAAATTGCCGATGCCTCCGCCCGGGCTGGCTTTGCTGACCTACGTCGCTCTGGCCTCAGAAAAGTAATGCAAGGCATGACCAGTCTACAAGAAATCAACCGTATAACCAGCGAATAAAACAGTAGGGACGATAATAATCATGGCCACCAAAAAAGCCGAACTACCACCAAATTTTATTTATGAAGGTGTGGATCGTCGAGGACAGAAAGTTAAGGGAGAAATTCCCAGCAAAAATATGGCATTGGCTAAAGTAACCTTGCGAAAACAAGGCATTACGGTCGCTAAGATTTATCAAAAGAAAAAAGACCTACTGGCTTTCTTAAGTAAAAAGAAAGTTAAAACACTCGATATTACAATTTTTACCCGGCAGCTTGCCACCATGATGAAAGCTGGTGTGCCTTTAGTGCAATCCTTTGAAATCGTTGCCGAAGGGTTAGAAAATCCCGCCATGCGCGAAGTGGTGTTGGGCATTAAAGCCGAAGTAGAAGGCGGCAATAGTTTTGCCGGTGCCTTACGCAAATATCCACAATACTTTGATGATTTATTTTGTTCCTTGGTCGGTTCAGGGGAGCAGTCTGGTGCACTAGAAACCATGTTGGATCGGGTAGCAATTTATAAGGAAAAAAGTGAGCTATTAAAACAAAAAATCAAAAAAGCATTAAAATATCCCATAACCGTTATTATTGTCGCTTTAATCGTTACCATCATTTTGATGGTCAAAGTGGTGCCAGTATTTAAAGATTTATTTAGTTCCTTTGGTGCTGATTTACCTGCCTTTACCCAAATGGTGGTGAATATGTCAGAGTGGACCCAAAAATATTGGTATGTCTTGATAGCGGTGATTGGTCTAAGCATTGGCGCTTTAATGGAAGCAAAAAAACGCAGCAAGCCATTCCGAGATTTTTTGGATCGAGCAGCCTTAAAAGCACCGATTTTTGGTGATCTGGTATATAAAGCCATTATTGCACGTTATAGTCGTACGCTGGCGACTACATTTGCCGCTGGTGTACCTTTAATTGATGCGCTGGAGTCGACTGCTGGGGCAACCAATAATGTGATTTACTATGATGCTGTCATGCGTATCCGTGAAGACGTATCCACTGGTCAGCAACTGCAGTTTGCCATGCGCAGTACTGATCGATTCCCCTCCATGGCAGTACAAATGGTGGCCATTGGGGAAGAATCCGGTGCCTTGGATGCCATGCTAGAAAAGGTGGCCACTCATTTCGAAAATGAGGTGGATAATGCCGTCGATGGTCTTACCAGCATGATGGAACCATTGATTATGGCAATTCTTGGGGTGTTGGTTGGGGGCTTAGTAATTGCCATGTATTTGCCGATTTTCCAGATGGGCTCGGTGGTTTAATGCAGGATATTTTACAGCTGTTATCTACCACACCATGGTTATTGATCATGGTGATTGCCATTTTAGGCTTATGCGTAGGCAGTTTTTTAAATGTAGTGATTTACCGTCTACCCAAGATGATGGAACAAGAATGGCGCTATGAATGCACTATTTTACTGAATGATGGTTTGAGCAGTAGTACTGCCATGGCTCAACCGACATTGTCATTGAGCAAGCCTGCTTCAGCCTGCCCACATTGCCAGCATAAAATCCGCTGGTATGAAAATATCCCTTTGCTAAGCTGGTTATTCTTACGGGGAAAATGTGCAGGCTGTCACGCCAGAATTAGTATCCGGTATCCGGTGGTTGAGTTATTGACCATGCTGGCTTCCATTGCAGTCGTGCTGGTTTTTGGGCCTAGCTTGAAAATGCTGGCGGCGTTGGCATTAACCTGGATATTGATTGCCTTAACGGGCATTGATTTTGATACCCAGCTTTTACCGGATAGCTTGACCTTGCCTTTGGCCGGTTTAGGGTTGCTGGTCAATACCCAAAGTTTATTTGCTTCCCCTGCTCAGTCAATCTGGGGCTATGTTATTGGCTTTATGTCGCTCTGGCTGGTATATATTATTTTTAAGCTGGTGACTGGCAAGGAAGGCATGGGATATGGCGACTTTAAGCTATTGGCTGCTTTAGGTGCATGGTTAGGACCACTGATGTTACCGCTGATTATCCTGCTGTCTTCGTTAGTAGGGGCAATTATTGGCATTGTGTTACTTAAAATACGCAAGGAAAACCAGCCTTTTGCTTTTGGTCCTTTTTTGGCCATTGCCGGCTGGATTGCCTTAATTTGGGGAAATCAGCTTATGACCATGTATCTGGGTCACTCTTAAGCTCCTGCGCTGCATTGAGGAAAACACCTGCTATGTCCTTAATTCCCCACAGTTTAATTATTGGATTAACCGGCGGCATTGGTAGCGGTAAAACTGCGGCCAGTGACTGGTTTGCCCAGCAGGATATTACTGTTGTGGATGCGGATGTGGTAGCGCGTGAAATTGTTGAACCCGGTCAACCTGCACTACTTGATATTCAAAAAACCTTCGGTGACTGGGTAATTCAACCGGACGGCGCACTGGATCGTGCCGCTTTACGTCAGCATATTTTTAATGACCCCGATGCGCGCACCAAGCTGGAAAGCATTACCCATCCATGTATTCGCCAGCAAATTATTGAACAATTAAATAAAGCGACTTCCCCCTATCGCATGCTGGTGTCGCCACTGCTGATTGAAAGCCGGCAGCATGAACTGGTAGACCGGGTCTTGTTAGTTGACGTCCCTGAACACCTACAGTTATCACGTGCCAGCATGCGCGACAGTCAGACCAGTGATGCCATTGCCAAAATCATGCAAGTGCAAATGCGCCGCTTGCAACGCCAAACCCATGCGGATGATATTGTGGTCAATGATGGCGATCTTGAGCATTTGTACAAGCAGTTGATGCCTTTACACCAAAAATATCTGGCATTGGCGCAAGCACATCATTAAGGCGGATTAATGCGTCCGAAGCAGCCGCCACGGTTGCAACGCTCCAATGCCCATGCCCAGTAGGCCAGCACCAATGGCAAGATTCAATGGCTCATGCAGTAAGGGAACAGCGGCTAATGCCGCTAAAAATGGTGCAAGTGCCAGCAGGCTTCCGGTTTTAAAAGCCCCTAGCCGCTCTACTGCGCCAATATAAGTGAGCATGGCAATAATCACCACAAATATCCCATGAAACACACCTTGTTCCAGCATGACCATGTGACTGGCCTGTTCCAGCTTTTTGGGTAAAAATAATGCATATACCGGCAAATAAACAATCGCCGTCCAGATGCCAACACCAGTCATCGCCTGCCAGGGGGGCAACATCCAGCGCTTTAAAAAAACAGTGTAAATCCCCCAAAAGGCAGCGCCCAGTACAAAAAAGGCATCGCCAATGGACAGATAAAATTGCCCTTCATATTGCATGACGGCCATCATGCCACCTAGGCCTGCGGCCATAAACAGCAGACTTATCCAGGTATCCTTACCGAAAGGTTCCTTAAGCACGACCCAGGCACTAATCGCTGTGGCTAAAGGTAAAAAACCATTGAGCCAGATGGCGGCGTGGGCAGCAGGGGCATAGCTAAAACCAGAATACACGGCGCAGGAATAACCCACACCACCTAATAAAGCCAGCCACAAAATGCGCTTATCCAGCAAAAACTTAAATTCTCGTCGCCACAGTTGAATCGGCACCAACACCACAAATGCCGTAGCAAAGCGCAGGGCCGTAATATCCCATGCGGTTAGATCCTGCTTGGCACCTAGCCGTGACATCAGGGTAAAGCTGCCCCAGATCAGCATGGTAATCAGCAGGAACAAATAACCTTTTTTGGTATCGGTGGAGGCAATCCGGGTCATGGTGATATGTCCTAGCCACGCTGCCGGCAAGCTTCATACAGCACCATGCCGGTTGCTACGCTCACATTAAGGCTTTGCAACTGCCCAGACATTGGAATATACGCCATCTGGTCACATTGGGTCTGCGTCAAGCGGCGCAATCCGGTGTCTTCTGCACCAACTACTACCGCAATTGCGCCGTTAAAATCACATTGATAAACTGGTTTGGCCTGCTCATCTAGCAGGGTGCCAATCACTTGTACGCCCTGTTCACGAATACTGGCCAGCGTCCGCGCCAGATTGGTGACCTGAATAAAGGCAATTTTTTCAGCACCACCGGCTGCTACTTTGCGCGCAACTGGTGTCAGTCCAGCCGCACGATCTTTGGGCACTACCACTGCATGCACCCCCATAGCGGCGGCTGTACGAATACACGCACCCAGATTATGCGGATCAGTGATTTGATCCAGCACCAGCAAAAAAACATTGGCTTCACGTTGAATCAGTTGTTCAAGGTCTTGCTCATTTAAGCTGGGCGCTGCACGCACCGCTGCCACAATGCCCTGATGTTGCGGTGATCCGGCCAGTTTTGCCAGTGTATCGCGGCTGGCACGCTGCACGCTAATACCATGCGGTGCCGCTTGCGTTAAGAGTTGCGTCAGGCGTACATCGTCACGACCCTGCAAAATAAATAGATTTAAAATACTTTCAGGCTGGATTTGCAGTAACGCTTCCACACTGTGCAAGCCAAAGTGATATTCAGGTTTAGCCATAATTGTTCAGCGTATATGAGAACGAATCACACGTTCTTGAGTTAAAGAAATAACAATAAAAAATCCTGTAGTGCCAAGCGCTACAGGATGATTAGGTTAAGCAGCCCATTGAAGGCGCACATGCATTGCAATTAAAACTGCAAGCCAGCCGCTAAAACCGCAAGATAAATGTGTACAGGTATCTAGCCTTCCAGATGACACACATAATCCAGTGCTTCTTGGGTTTCAATAAAGAAACGGCTGCTACCGGGCACATAAAATGACTGACCGGCACGGTACAGCTCACTGTCGGCCTGATCGCCAATTCTGACCCGGCATTCACCAGAAATAATTTCCATGCGCTCAGGCACATGAGTTTCAAACACCAGTGGTTTTTCTGTTGGCAAAATGACACCCAGTGTTTTTTTGCTGCCATCATCAAACTGCACAGTATGGCTAATGCACTTTCCATCAAAATAAATGTTGGCTTTTTTAACTACCGTCACTTGATCAAATTGTGCTGGATTCATCATGTCACTCCGCAAAAGACCATGCTAGTTTAGCGTAAGCACAAGTGACCCCGCTAGAGTATTTGGCAAAATATTCTGCAACTTAAGTACAATAAACCCCGCTAAAATGTAGTTTATTTTTATAATAAAAAAGCGTCTTATTCGCTTTTGGGCTGCCCTTGTCGCGTTGCCAGTACCGCATCAACTCATTGCCCTATTGCTGTTAAAGCTATCTAAGCTGTGCAGTTCATTAAATAAGCAATTTAATGCAGTTCGATAAGGCGTAAAGTTTGAAGTGCTTCTGTTTCTTTACCGCTTCTGTTTCTTTACCGCTTCTTTTACCAGTAAAACTGCAAAAACCCGTTTAAATGGCTTTTTTAGTTTTGGCAAGCTGTGTACTATCAATATGATTCATCAGCGCGTTTCGCCATATTAATTCAAGCATATTTCAAGACATAAAGGGTTTGAATGCTCACCAATCTCACACTACAAAATTTTGCTTTAGCCGAACAGCTTTCACTTGATTTAGCGAGTGGTTTCAATGTGTTAACTGGCGAAACAGGGGCTGGTAAATCGCTATTGCTGGATGCACTGTCAGTGTGTCTGGGCGAACGTACTGATGTGGCGCATGTCCGCTTTGGCACAGACAAAGCCGATGTGACCGCCAGTTTTGATTATAAAAAAAATGATCCGATTGGTGAATGGCTCGCTGAGCGCGAACTGAATGATCATGCTGAACCACAGAGTGAATATGGTGAAATTCATTTACGCCGGGTCATTTTAAATAATGGCCGCAGCAAGGCATGGATTAACGGCCGCCCGTCCAGCCTGAGTGAACTTAAAGAAGCTGGACGCTTGCTGGTACAACTGTATAGCCAGCATAGCCAGCAACAATTGCTGGAGCCACCCTACCCTAAAAACTGGCTGGATCGCTACACCGGCTTGCAAGCGCAGGCACATGAGCTACGGCAAGCATATCAGCACTGGCAACATTTGCTCAAAGAACAGCAATCGGCACTTGCAGCAGCAGCCAGTCGACAAACCCGCATGATTGAACTAGAAGCCCAACTGGAAGAAATCCTACCGCTGGCAACGCTAGATTATACGGCGCTTGAACAGGAATATGACCGTTTGAGCCATTTTGAAAGCATGATGCAGGATTGTGCTGCCCTGCTGGATGGGCTGGATGAACAGGACAATAATGTGGTGCAGCAACTGGCGCTGTTTAGTCGTCGTGCTGAAAGTCAGGCCAGCCGCTCAGCACAATTGGGTAAAGTGAGTGAACGACTGATTAATGCGCAAAGTGAACTCACCGATGCGGTCGCGCTGTTGCGCCAGTTTGTTGACCAACAGAATTTTGATCCAGAACGCATGACCGCGCTGAATGAGCATCTGGAAGTATTTCACCGCTTGGCGCGTAAATACCGGGTTACCCCAGAAGAACTAAATGGTTTGTCAGCCACTTGGCAAACCGAGCTGGATCGCCTGAATTTGCTGGATAATCCTGAAGCACTGGCCGCGCAGGTCGAGCAGTCGCATCAGCAATTTTTAACGCGGGCAGAAAAGCTGGACAAGGCACGTCGCGCGGCGGCAACGCCACTGGCTGAAAACCTGACCCGGCAGGTACGTCCATTGGCGCTACCGGAAGCTTATTTTGAGTTTGGTTTTGAAACACTAGATCAACCTAACGCCGATGGCCTGTCCCATATTCAGTTATATTTTACTGCCAATAAGGGTATTCCTGCGCAAGCATTGGCCAAAGTTGCTTCTGGTGGGGAACTGTCGCGCATTGCCTTGGTAATGCAGGTGATGAATGCTGAAAAAACCGAAGCGGATGTGCTGGTGTTTGATGAAGTAGATGTGGGCATTAGCGGCGGTACGGCTGAAATTGTGGGTCGCCTGCTACGTGATCTTGGCCAGCATGTCCAGATCTTATGTATTACCCACCAGCCGCAAGTGGCCGCACAGGCTGACCAGCATTTACTAGTGGAAAAACAGCAAACCAGCCAAGCCTCCAGTACCATTTATGCGCTGGCAGACGAGCAACGGATTGTAGAGTTGGCGCGTATGTCCGGTGGCGTAGAAATCACCGAAACCACCTTGCAGCATGCCCGTCATTTGCTGAATCTAAAACATTCTTGATTGATAAGCGAGGCTTAGCCCTTCGCTTACTGATCTTGGCATGACTTAAACCGCCACTTTGGACAATGCGTTGCTCATCTGCCAGCGCGATGGTGCCTTGGGATTTTGCAGTCCGCGCACCTTGTATTTGCCCATTTCACCCCGATCTATTTTTATTACAATTCTCATAGCAGCAGGACGCCGTTGTGCCTGCACGGTCTACTGTTTAGGAGCATCACGTATCTTGGCAAAAACCTATTTAACCCATCGCTGTTTAATTGCGCCACCGCAGCTGAATAATGATTTTTTTGCCCAGACGCTGGTTTATATTGCCCGTCATGATGATCAGGGCGCACAGGGTTTAATCATCAATCGTCCCAGTGAAATTGCAATCAAGGATTTACTGATTGACTTGCAGATTAGTCCGGACATTGTGCGTCCGCATGCAGTGCTCGAAGGTGGCCCAGTGCGTCCAGAAGCCGGTTTTGTGTTGCACACCGGCAATCCGGTATGGCAGTCGTCCATTGCGGTCAGTGAAAATGTGTGTGTCACCACCAGTAAGGATATTCTGGATGCGATTGCGCACAATGAAGGCGTTGAACGCTACCAGATCATGCTGGGCTATGCCAGTTGGCAACCGCAACAACTGGAAGATGAACTGGCACAAGGCAGTTGGCTGGTGTGTGACGCGGATATGGAACTGCTGTTTAATTTGCCGTATGAACAGCGCTGGTCGGCTGCTGCAGCCAAAATTGGGCTGGATACCAACTGGCTATCACCCGATATTGGACATGCTTAATGAACAGTCCGCTACAAAATGTCATGGGCTTTGATTTTGGTAGCCAGAAAATGGGCATCGCCATAGGCAATAGCCTGACCGCAACTGCCCAGCCTTTGCCATTGTTCCCGATGCGTGATGGGATTCCCGACTGGGACAGGCTGGAACAAATAATAGCTGAGTGGCAACCGGATCTGTGCGTGGTAGGCTTGCCTTTAAATATGGATGACAGTGAGTCTGAGCTGTCAGCACGCGCGCGCAAGTTTGCCCGTCGCCTAAAACACCGCACCAACAAGCCTGTCTGGATGATTGATGAGCGACTGACTACCCGTGAGGCACGTCACACCTTACAATCCTATCAGCAACAGGGACATAGCAAAAAAACCAGTGCCGACAGTCTGGCGGCGGTGATGCTGATTGAAAGCTGGTTTAGGGAATCTGTAGGCCTGACGCCTTAGTTTTTTTGCTGACTGTTTTTAACCATTTCATCCATTTTCGGCTTGGCTGGTTATTGTCGCTTAGTGTTTGCAGTTTTGTCGTTTTTCGCAACTTGAACTGATTTTAACTTGAGCCACGACAAGCCTATCCCTACACTGAATTTATCTTGTTAAACCACTGAACGCCTTTCTATGAATCTCTGGCAATTGTTCCAGAAGCTCAGACCTTTTGTGCGTCCTTATCGCACGCTGGTCATTGCCACCCTGTTTTTAACCTTGATTGGGTCGCTCACCGCACAGGTCAATGCGCTGACTTTGCAATATGCAGTGGACAGCATTAACCATCTGATCAAAGCCGGTCAGGGATTGGCACAGGGCTGGCATATTTTAATCACCATTAGCGCCGTGTTGCTGATCAAGGAAGTGATTAATGCTGTGGTGCAATTTGGCCAGAAATTTTATGGCGAACGCTTGCGGATTATGGTGTCGCAGGATCTAGCGCAAAATATTATTGAAAAATTTCTGACCTATCGCCTGACCTTTTTTACCGAAGATGACAATCAGGCGGGCAAGCTGCAAACCCGCATTGACCGTGGCATTGGTTCGCTGACGCGCTTGGTGCAAATCTTTTTTATTGATATTTTGCCGCTATTTACCAGTGCCATAGTGGCACTTGGCCTGATGTTTTATGCCAATGTGTGGGTGGGAACCGTGGCGTTGGCCATTGTACCAGTATATTTCTGGCTCACTTATGTGCAGGCGCAAAAGCTGGGTGGCTGGCGCCGTAAACTGCGGCAAGGTCGTGAACAAAAAAGTCAGGGCATTCTGAGTATTATTAATTCCATCACGGTGATTAAATCGTTTAACCGTGAAAATATTGAAGCCGACAAGCAACTGGGTCTGCAAAAGGATTTAACCCAGAACCAGATGCAAACCCGGCAAGTCAGTTTTTTATTTGATGGCTTAAAAACCTTTCTGGAACAAATCGGCGTGGTGCTGATTATTATTTTGACTGCCTATTTTGTGCTCAACGGGCAAATGAGCATTGGCATGATCATGTATCACGTGTTGCTGTTTAATAATGTGTCGGCACCAATTCGTCAGTTGCACCGCATTTATGATGAAATCAACGATGCCATGATTTATTCGGAAAGTTTTTTTACTATTCTGGAAGCCGACCACGAAATTGAACCAACCGGCCAGCTTAAACCTGCCATTCGTGGTCAATTTGAGCTCAAGCATGTGGATTTTCATTATCCCAATGGCCACCATGCCTTAAAAGACATCAGCATGATTATTCGCCCCAACAAGATTACCGCACTGGTCGGTCTGTCGGGTGCAGGCAAAACCACGCTAATCAGTTTGCTGGACAAGTTTTATCTGGCCGATTCTGGCAGTATTTTGCTGGATGGTGTCGATTTAAAGGATATGGATACTGCCTACTTGCGTGAAAATATTGGACTTGTTCTACAAAAAAACCATATTTTCCAAGGGACAATTGAAGAAAATATTCGCTACGGCAAGATGAATGCCAGTATGCAAGACATTATTGAGGCCGCACAACAAGCGTCCATTCATGAGCAAATCATGACACTGGAAAAAGGCTATGCGTCTGATGCGCTCCTGCTTTCTGGTGGCCAGCAACAGCGGATTGCCCTTGCCCGTATGTTTTTAAAAAACCCACCAATTATTTTTCTGGATGAACCCACGGCCAGTCTGGATGCGATTGCCAGCGAACAAATCAAGCACAGCCTTGACCAAATCAAACAGGGTCGCACTGTGGTGATTATTTCGCATAGCCTGTCGCAGATTATTGATGCCGACTATACCTATGTGATGAAAGAAGGACACATTGTCGAGCATGGCGAACATCATGCACTGTATAAAAATTCGCAAGTATATAAAGAGATTTTTGATGCCATGGCCAAAAGCCTGAATATTGAAAAGATTGCCAAGACATTGAGTCCAGAGGAAGACCTTAAAACTTGAGTAAATTCCTTATAGCAGTTATTAAAAAACCCTGAACATGCAGGGTTTGAACGATATGTATGAAGTGGCTTAGGGCTGTTTTAAATATGGCCATGCAGCGCGTAAATAAATAATCATCGACCATAGCGTCAAGATTACCGCAGTGTACAACAAGGTATAAGCCACCGGATCAAGTAAGCGCCAATTGAGTAAAAACACACCAATGGCAATCATTTGAAAGGCGGTTTTGTATTTACCAATGGTCGATACCGCCACACTGGTACGCGCGCCCAGCTCTGCCATCCACTCACGCAAGGCAGATACGGTAATTTCACGGGAAATAATCACAATCGCAGCAAACGCCATGGTAATGGTCGGTTGCCATTGCACCAGCACAATCAGTGCAGCGGCCACCATCAGCTTATCGGCAACTGGATCCAGAAAACGGCCAAAAGCAGAGGTTTGATTGAGTACCCGCGCCAGATAGCCGTCTAGCCAATCGGTAATGGCAGCTAAAATAAACACACTGGTTAAAATAATATGTCGCGTCCAGCCCCCTTCATGGCCATACACACCAATGGCTGGCGGCCAGTAGGCAATCAGCAAAAAGACCGGAATCAGTGCAATCCGTGCCATGGTCAGAATATTGGGAATATTTAAAATCGTTCCTGCCATAGAAAAATCCACTAGAAGGAATAAGGAATTCACCGCATCATATCATGAGCGAAGATCAGTAGCGATTGAGAATCGCTACCTGAGCGCAAGACGAAGGCTACGCCTGAGTGGCGAGGTTCTGCAAATAAAAACGCGTAAAAAGCATTTCTCATCTGCAAATTCTTACATCACCCCAGCACAACACTTTACAGCAAATATGCCTCATACCCTTAAATAAATACCGTGACCGTTTGCCGACTAAGCGCCACCAATTTGCCTTGCGCATCCCAGATTTTGGCCTGTGTATAAGCATAGCCATCGGCAGCAAATTCGGTTTTTACCTGATATTGCCACCAGCTATCGCCACTGGCCTGCGGTGGTAATTGAATCAGCTCAAGGTTCCAACTGAGGGAACTGGCCGGCGCCACGCGGTTGTACATCGGCAATACCGCCGGTGGCCACATGTCACCCAGCACAAACAAATGCGGCAGGTTAATATTGGCCACTTGCTCGGTGGGTTTTAGGCGCATCCAGCCGCCAAAGTCCGGCTGTTTTGCAGCGGTAAATGGCATTTGGCCTTCCGCCCACAGCGCATCAAAATGCTGGAAAAATTCCGGCGTCATCCCGGGAATAAATGGCAGAGGCTGGCAGTGTTCCGGTGCCTTAAACACAGGTGCAGCATGGCTACCCGGCAAATCAATCATGGATTCACGCGCTTTGCCAAAGCTGGCCACCAGCACCGACTGTACCTGACCTTCCTGTAATAGCTGCACCTGAATGCTGGTCACCGATTTGCCTGTGCGTAATACCTGCGCATTCAAGCTGGCTATACCCGGCGCCACTGGACCAATAAAACTGACAAAGGCAGAACGCAGTACTTTATCCGCATCATTCACCCGTTGCTCGGCATGCGCCACCATTAGGCCAGCCACCAGTCCGCCAAACAACGCACGACCCTGCCCCCACGTTTCCGGGATATTAATATCCTGTTGCTGTGCGGCATGTGCCAGTAATTGATCCAGTTGCATGACGCTCTCCGTTTTTTCAAGAAATACAAACCCGCCCTAGCCAGCCAATTAATGCGGCTAAAGTGGGTTCTGTTTTAGGAGAAAATAATGCATTTCTACAGTAAAAAATATGACCTAATCGTTCAGGCTTTTTTTAAATTCTGCCAAATGCTTATCTTTTTGGTGTTTTTACTTTGTTGAGCAAGCACTCACCTTGTCTTTAAAAATTTTTGCGCGCCGCTTTAACAGACTTCGTGTACATGCCAGTGCAACAACAGGAAGCCTGCTAAAACAGTTTATTCATGCAGGATTTTATACACCGTACGCGCCAGCGCCTTACCAAAACCGGGCACCAAGGCCAACTCATTTTCCGAGGCTTTCAGCACTCCCTGTATACCGCCAAAATGCGTGAGCAAATCACGGCGGCGCTTTGGCCCAAGACCCGGAATCACTTCCAGCACTGAACCACCACGTTTTTTATCACGTTTGGCGCGATGCTTGGTAATGGCAAACCGATGCGCCTCATCCCGCACTTGCTGAATCAAATGCAGCGCCTTGTTATCACTTTCCAGCTGGATACTATGCCCATCGGTAAAGTGCAGGGTTTCCAATCCCGGCTTACGTCCTTCGCCCTTAGACACCCCAATCATAAAGGCTTCCAGTTGTAAATCCTGCATGACTTCCATGGCCATTTTGAGCTGGCCTTTGCCGCCATCAATTAGCAGCAAATCCGGTAAAGGCGCCTTTTTATAACGGCGGGTTAAAGCCTGACGCATGGCTGCATAATCATCGCCCGGGGTAATATCCTTAATGTCAAACTGACGATAATCACGTTTGCGCGCGCCGCCCTGATCAAACACCACACAAGACGCTACCGGGGATTCACCCATGGTATGACTAATGTCAAAACACTCAATCCGGTCAATTGGCCGCTCGACCATTTGCTGCAAGATGGCAAAACGGTCACGCAACTCCAGATGATTGGACAAGCGCGCATGCAGGGCATTTTCGGCATTCATCACGGCCAGTTCCAGCCATTCCGCGCGAGTTTCACGTACCTTGTTTTTAATTTGCACACGCTGGTCAAAATGCTGCCTTAAGCCCTGTTCCAGACTGGCAGCATCGGGCAATGGCATGTTGACGATCAATTCTTCCGGCAGCTCATCGGCAAACTGGAAATAAAACGACGCCATAAATTCAGATAGCATGCAGCCTAGTTGCTCATCAGTCGTGATTTGGCTATCGCCTGTTTCCTGATAGGCAGAGGCCAGATCCGGAAAAAATGCCTTACCACCCAGCATACGGCCACTGCGTACATTCATCACCTGCACGCACACCACACCCGCTTGCTGGGCAATCGCCAGAATATCGGCCTCACCTTTGACTTTATACACCGCCTGCTGCGCCTGTACTTCACGTAGCAACCCGACACGATCACGATAAAATACCGCTTCTTCAAACTTGAGCTGCTCGGCGGCGCGCTCCATATTGCCAATCAACTCCTGATTCAGCTCGCGGGTGTCGCCTTTCAAAAAACGAATGGTATGCGCCACATCCTGTGCATAATCTTCCGGACTGACCAGTCCCACACATGGCGCACGGCAGCGCTTGATCTGGTATTGCAAACACGGACGCTTACGCTGGGCAAAAAAATTGTTGTCGCACTGACGCACCATAAACAGCTTTTGCAGCACCAGCATGGTTTCACGCGCACTGGTGGCACTGGGATACGGCCCAAAAAACTTGCCTGCCTGATGCTGCCCCTTGCCGCGACCAGCCGCCAGCCGTGGATAAGGTTTGTCGCTGGACACAAACACATACAGATAGGATTTGTCATCACGCAGCATGATGTTATAGGGCGGACGGTGCTGCTTGATCAGGTTTTGTTCCAGCAGCAGCGCCTCGGTTTCACTGCGCACCACCATGGTTTCAATGTGCACAATGCGAGCCACCAGCGCGCGCGTTTTGGGATGGTCAATGGTTTTGACAAAATAACTGGAAACCCGGTTTTTCAGGTTTTTGGCCTTGCCAACATATAACAGCTCACCGTTTGCCCCCAGCATTTTATACACACCGGGCAGATTGGATAAGTTGGCAAGAATGGCACGGATATTGGCCGTAATATCGGCGCTGGATTGCGGAAGCTTCAAGGATTCGATCATCCTTTATTAATGAGGTTAACTGGCTAAAATTCAAGCGTAAATTCAGGTTGTATTGTCGCCCAAATCACGATTTACCTTAGCGGCATTTTAGTGATGACAATAGGCAACCCACGTAAGCGTAGGTAACGAATTTTTGATAAAAACAGGCCTAATCTCAATGATAAAAATATGAGCCATAAAAAAACCTGAGCCACTATTTAAATAAGTCGGCTCAGGTTGGCATCAATCTTAAACTTTAAAAATCAGGCAAAGAAAATCAGATAAAAAATGCCACCAAAAATCAGCCATTTTAATAAATAATATAGCGATCGATTGGTTTTTTTCAGGGCTTTGGCTCGTAAACGAACCTGATACAAGTAGCGAAATGCCTTGTTAATCCCACCGGTTTGGTCACCGACTTCATTGGGCGAACTGGCGGCAGTCATCACATTTTTGGAAAACCAGCGGTTAAAACTGGCTACCATTTTCGAGCTTAACGGACGCTCCACATCACAGAACAAAATAATCCGGTTCTGGTCAGTGGCATTTTCAGCAAAGTGCATAAAGGTTTCATCAAACACCACACTTTGTCCGTCACGCCAGCTATAACGCTCACCATCCACTTCAATAAAGCAGCGGTCATCATTGGGTGTCACCAAGCCCAAATGATAACGCAATGATCCCGCATACGGATCACGATGTCGTACCAGTCGGCTACCCGGAGGCAACTCAGTAAACATGGCGGCCTTAATGGTGGGCAGGGTTTTGAGCAATGCCGTGGTTTTAGGGCACAGCTCCGCTGCTGAGGGGTGATGGCTGTCGTACCATTTTAAATAAAAGCGTTTCCAGCCGGTTTTAAAAAACGAGTTAAAGCCTGCATCATTATAAGTATCCGAGGCCTTGATTTCTCCCTGACTGGACAATGCCTGTGCCTCGTCACGGATCATTTGCCAGTTGGCATCTAATATCGCCAAATCATTTAAGTGACTGGTTTTGGCATCAATATACGGCTGGTTCGGCACTTTGGAAAACAGGTACATCCAGATATTGATGGGTGCCATAATGGTGGAATGATCCAGAATCTGGCGTTTGAGCGGTTGTTTTACCTTGCCACGTCGCTGCACATAAATTGCAGAAACAATAAAAATAGCCAGAATAATCCACTTGATCATGTCATACCTGCTCAACGCAGCCTTAAAAATTGGCGCAATTTTAACACCAGCAGTTAAAGATTGATCGATATTTAAGAAATTTATCGCTTTGATGAATGTAAGTCATAAAAAAAGCGGACAATGAAGTCCGCTTGTATTGCTTACTTAGTTAGCAAAAAGATAAAGAGCCATAGCAATTTGGCGTAGCTGGTTGTGCTACATCAATAATGTCCGGATCAATATTCCCTGTTTTGATTTTGGCTTTTTCAACGGCTTTATCGATGGCCGTAGCTGCTGCCTCATTATAAAAAGTACAGGTATTTTCCAAATTATGAATCACCAAACCAACCAACTTCGGATCTTTGCCAGTTGCCAACAATTGTTTTTTACCTGCGGCAATTGATTCAGCCGCAGTTATTTTACCCCCGCCCGCATCAGCACTAAATACCTTGCCCTGATATTCAATGCCAAATAGATATTGGATTTTGCCATTGGCGTCATAGTTTTTTAACGTTAATGCACCCCAGTTATAGCCTGCCCATTGTTCTTTATCAACAATTGGCGCTGCAATAATATTTGCATCAAAGGCTATGTTAGCCCAATCCTGTAAATTTCTAGCACTTTTAACCTGAGTAGCACTAATAGCTGGATCAAATTCAAGATAATTTTTATTGGCTACAGTGCTTACCGCGCGTAGACACTGAGCACCTTCTGGAAATTTTTCATTATTCAGCAAGATTTTGCCAGGCAAAGGAAGCTGGAGGTATTCAGCTTGTGTTATTTCACTGTATGTAACCAATCCGGCAATCGTAGGTGCAACTACAGGTGCAATGGCTTGCCCATTTAGATCTATGGTTTTAAATTGATGTGTATACTCAAGATCGGTAGCACCAGCCTGATTATATGGCGTTAGTACCCAAGTATTGCCCTTGATTGATTTAACGACGCTATCACGAATACCTTGAGAAATATCTACGGTTTTTGATGTCTCAGGCTCATACAGTGCTTTATCAGTCAAATAATAAGAGCTGTAATTATCGCCAAGACGAGTACTGTTTAAATATAGCAGGTCATTTTTTCGGGTTAAGGATAATTTTTCTCGGTCTTGATCATCCATGCTATCTAGTTCATACATGTATACTTTCGCTTCGCCATCAAAGAGTGTTGGTTTGGCACTCACTGCTGTATCATTCCCTGATCCACCACCGCCACCACATGCCGCTAAGGCCAACGCCAAGCCAATAACTGGCGTTATCACCAACTGCTTTTTCATAGTTCAATCTCAAATGATTTAAAATTAATGCAATGCGATAAATTGCAAAGGATTTCACCGGCACTTTTTTCTAACAAGAAATTCAGTGGCAGCTATAGCCCTTTTAGTTAAATTATTTATTCATTATTGCTTCATAATTTTACAAAGCGTCACACAAAATGTCATGTAAATTTTGCTGGGTTTAACAATTCGTGACCATTGCGTCATTAACTAAGCAATATCTATTGTCATTTTGCCTTCATCTTGGCGTAAACTTAGGGCAATTTTTAGCGCCCACGTCATCTTTAATGGCAAAGGCGTTTTACGTTTCTCAAAAGTCCTCCAAAAACAGGAGATTAGGCATGATCCACTCTGGCAATGCCATTACCGTTCAGATGCTTTCGGACGGGATAGCAGAATTCCGCTTTGATTTACAAGGCGAATCCGTCAATAAATTTAACCGCGCTACCGTTGAAGACTTTGCTGCTGCGATTGCCGCAGTAAAAGGCAACAACGATATCAAGGGTTTGATCGTCACTAGCGGCAAATCCAGCTTTATCGTTGGTGCAGATATCACTGAATTTGGTGACAATTTTGCGCAGGGTGAAGCCGCGATTGCTGAATGGTTAGGTCCAGTCAACAATATTTTTTCAAGCTTTGAAGACCTCGACATTCCTAAAGTTGCAGCCATTAATGGTATTGCGCTGGGTGGCGGTTTTGAGCTGTGTTTGGTGTGTGACTACCGCGTGATGTCAACTGCGGCGCAAGTGGGCTTACCTGAAGTAAAACTGGGCTTGTTCCCGGGCTTTGGTGGCACCGTTCGCTTATCGCGTGTGATTGGTATTGATAATGCGGTTGAGTGGATTGCCACTGGCGCCCAGAAAAAACCAGCAGCAGCGCTCAAAGATGGTGCGGTGGATGCGGTGGTTGAGCCTGCCAAGCTACAAGATGCGGCGATTGATCTGGTGAAGCAAGCCCTTGCTGGCAAGCTGGATTGGAAGGCTAAGCGTCAGGAAAAATTAGACCCTGTAAAACTAAACCCATTAGAACAAATGATGGCGTTTAACAGCTCTCGCGGCATGGTTCTGGCCAAGGCCAATCCAGCGCAATATCCAGCGCCTAAACTGGTGCTAGATGCGTTGCAGGCGTCTGTAGGCTTAACCCGTGATGAAGCTCTCAAAGTAGAAGCACAAGGCTTTGCCAAAGCAGCCGTTACACCACAATCTGGTGCGTTGATTGGCTTGTTCATGAGCGACCAGCTGGTTAAAAAAATCAGTAAGAAACATGAGAAAAATGCCCATCCGGTGAACATGGCTGCCGTACTTGGCGCGGGTATCATGGGTGGTGGTATTGCTTACCAGTCTGCCAGCAAAGGCACGCCAATTATCATGAAAGATATTGGTAACCCACAACTGGCGCTGGGCATGAGCGAAGCCAATGCCTTGTTGTCCAAGCAGGTTGAACGTAAGCGTTTGACTCCAGCGAAAATGGGCGAAATTTTCGCACGTATTCGTCCAACGCTCAGCTATGACGAATTCAAAGACGTGGATATCGTCATTGAAGCCGTGACTGAAAATCCAAAAATCAAAGAAGCCGTATTGGCAGATGCTGAGAAATCTGTACGCGAAAACACCATTATTGCGTCCAATACCTCGACCATTTCCATTACTCGTCTGGCCAATGCACTGCAACGTCCAGAAAACTTTGTGGGCATGCACTTCTTTAACCCCGTTCACATGATGCCATTGGTTGAAGTGATCCGTGGTGCCAAGTCTTCTGACGAAGCTGTTGCTACGACTGTTGCATTGGCACAAAAAATGGGTAAAACCCCAATCGTTGTCAATGACTGCCCAGGCTTCCTGGTAAACCGCGTGTTGTTCCCTTACTTTGGTGCGTTCGACCTGTTGCTTAAAGACGGTGCGGACTTCCAGCAAATTGATAAAGTAATGGAAAAATTCGGCTGGCCAATGGGTCCTGCTTACCTGATCGACGTGGTGGGTATTGATACTGGTGTACATGGTGCTGAAGTCATGGCGGAGGGTTTCCCTGACCGCATGAAGCCTAGCTACAAGGGCGCCATCGAAATCATGTATGACAACAAGCGTCTGGGTCAGAAAAACGACATCGGTTTTTATCAGTATGCACTGGACAAAAAAGGCAAAAAAGCCAAGAAAGTTGATCCAGCGTCTTATGAACTGATCGCGCCAATGGTGACTGGCGAAAAACGTGCGTTTGACGACCAGGAAATCATTGACCGCATGATGATTGCCCTGTGCAACGAAACCGTTCGCTGCCTAGAAGACAACATTGTGGCTACCCCTGCGGAAGCCGACATGGCGATGATTATGGGTATTGGTTTCCCGCCATTCCGTGGTGGCCCATGCCGCTATATCGATCAGACTGGCGTGGCTGAATATGTAGCCAAGTGCGACCAGTATGCCCAACTTGGCAAAGCTTATGAAGCGCCACAAATGTTGCGTGACATGGCTGCCAACAACAAGAAATTTTACGGTTAAGGAGCTGCGTGCATGAGTAATTTAAATCCACGCGATATTGTGATTGTTGATGGCGTTCGTTCGGCCATGGGCAAATCCAGAAACGGCATGTTCCGTAATGTGCGCGCTGACTCTTTATCTGCCGAGTTAGTGCGTGCGCTGGTACGCCGCAATCAATTTGACGTGAATGACGTTGAAGACCTGATCTGGGGCTGTGTGAATCAGACTTTAGAGCAAGGCATGAATATTGGTCGCAACATTGGTTTGCTGGCTGACTTGCCAAAGACCGTTGCTGGCCAAACGGTTAACCGTCTGTGTGGTTCCTCCATGCAGGCCATTCATACCGCGGCTGCCCAAATTGCCACCAACCAAGGTGATATTTTCATCATTGGTGGTGTTGAGCACATGGGTCACGTGGGCATGATGCACGGGATTGATTTAAACCCTGCGGCATCAAAGCACTATGCCAAAGCATCTAACATGATGGGCTTAACTGCCGAAATGTTAGGCCGCATGAATGGCATTAGCCGTGAAATGCAGGATGAGTTTGGTGTTGAATCGCATCGCCGCGCTTGGGCTGCCACGCAAGAAGGCCGCTTTGCCAATGAAATTATTGGTGTTGAAGGCCACAATGCTGACGGCTTTAAAGTATTGTGCGAAATTGACGAAGTGATTCGTCCTGACGCCAACCTTGAAGCATTTGCAAGCCTACGTCCTGCATTTGACCCAAGTAAATCAGGTACGGTTACTGCGGCAACTTCGTCTGCATTGTCTGATGGTGCATCTGCCATGCTGCTGATGTCTGCTGAACGTGCCCAGTCTTTGGGCTTAAAACCACGTGCAGTGATTCGCTCGATGGCAGTTGCTGGCTGTGATGCGGCAATTATGGGTTATGGTCCAGTACCAGCTACCCAAAAAGCCCTAAAACGCGCCGGCTTAACCATCAATGACATTCAAACCGTTGAGCTGAACGAAGCATTTGCAGCACAAGGTTTGTCAGTGATGAAAGCATTAGGCATTTTAGACAAGCAAGACATGATCAACCTAAATGGTGGTGCGATTGCATTGGGTCACCCACTGGGTTGCTCTGGTGCGCGTATTACCACTACCCTGCTAAACGTGATGGAACAACAAGACACGCAAATCGGTCTTGCCACCATGTGTATTGGTCTGGGTCAAGGTATTGCGACCATTATCGAACGTGTTTAAGATTTGATAGTGCGGTAAAAAATCCCTGCTTTGTGCGGGGATTTTTACACTAAATCTCCAAATGAAAGAACGGCAAAGAGAAATTGATAAACCCCAACCTAAGCAAGATCGGGGGATGGATTTTGCTTAGGTTGGGGTTTATTTAGATATTATTTATTAAGTTCAAAAAATTTGTATATAAACTAATCAAGAAGCCCTCGCCAATTAGTTGATAAAAATTGAATATTATTTTCTTCCACTATTCCAGAGCTAATAAGATTCATATTTTCTGCAATTATGACTAACTCTATAGATGAATCATTAAATATAAAATTAAAAGTAAACTTTCTATCTTCTAACTGTTGAATGAGGATATCAGTGATAAAAAACTGTCCATTAAATAAATCATCATTGATGCTTAATTTAGTAACAGATGGTGTTTCAAAAATAAGTAATGCTTTTTCAAGTGAATATAGTTCACAGTCATAATCAGAAAAAAGTTGCACATATAAAATAAACTTTACTTCCATAGAATTCGGATTGCTGTCTAGAAGAAAACCAAACAGTCTTGCATCATGTAATTTAGATATTATTTTTTCAAAATTATTTATCATGGTGCTACTCCACAACCACCAAAAGCATATTTTTGCATTACATACCGACCAAAGAGAAACTGATAAGCCCCAACCTAAGCAAGATCAGGGTATGGATTTGAGGTGGTAGCTTATTGAGTATTATTGTATTTATCTCTAGCTTGTTGCAGTAAATCTCTTTTGATGCTGTCGTATGTTTCGACTGAATCAAGATTTTTTTCAGAAAAAGTATAGAAATCATCTATGACTTGATCATTTGGATCAAAATACGTTGTAGTAATGGTTGTATCATCATTGATACGATAATAAAGCATTTCATCATTTTGATTATAATATAGACTTTTTGAAAATGGTTTTTCTGTGAAAGATGGCTGGTGGATCATCCAACTTATTTTTTTAAATTCGCCATCTATGAGTTTATAATCTGTATAACCTACTCTGTTATCTGATCTTTCAGTTTCTCCTGCTTGATATAAATTTCTATAAGCAATAGTTTTAGGGGCTGTAGTAGATTAGCTTTATGTTAGTCTACAAAAATGAATATAACGAATTGTAAGTTAAGCAAAAAAGTACAGAAAAAGTTACTTGAGTATTTTGTGCTTGAAGTGACGGCT